>JBAZWJ010000015.1:0-44773 GCA_041660385.1 Desulfobacteraceae bacterium
GAAACGCGATTTCTGGTTTCCGCCCATCTGGTCTGCATATCCGTCTGTTGCCAGGTAAAACCGATGGCCGGTTACCAAGGGGAAATGGTGTTCGGTATAGGTGTAATCCAGATCCGATTTTGTGTATCCGATGCTTTGTTTGTCTCCTTTTATCACCTTCAGTTCACCGTTATCCATCATGATAAGGGGTATTCTGGCTCCTGCGAAGGACAGGGTTTTTGAGCGGGCATCCACATAACAGATAGCCGCATCCAGACCGTCATTTGAAAGAGCGTGTTCGGTGTTCTGTTGAAGGGATATTTTGACGAAAGCATTGAGCCGTGAAAGGATTTTTGCGGGTTCCCTGCACCCTTCGTCCCGGATGATTTTTTTTAAACCTGACGTCGCAATCATAGTCATCAAAGCCCCTGGAACTCCATGGCCCGTACAATCCACCACAGCGATGATACACCCGTCATCAAAAACATCAGAGAAGAAAAAGTCGCCGCCGATAACATCTCTTGGCTCCCAGATGATAAAGCTGTCAGGAAGCCATGATTTCACCTGTGTCTGATTCGGCAGCATGGATTGCTGGATCATTTTTGCATAACGGATGCTTTCCATGATGTGGGCATTGGCTTTTTTGACATCCTCAAGGGTCAGGTTCAACTCATGTGTACGGTCCATGACACGCTGTTCGAGTTCAGCATTTAATATCCGAACCTTTTCTTCGGCCCGTTTCCTTTCCGTGATATCCGTGACCATGGAAAACGATCCCGCATTCTCATCGTCGTGGAGTATGGTGGCTTTAATCAGGCAGTCCACCTTTGTCCCGTCCGGACGAATGACCGCTGCTTCGAACGTGCATTTTTCTTGTTTCTTCAACAGCTCTTTCTGGTCTCGGGTGATGTTCGAATTCTCTTCATCCCCAAATTCAAAAATACTATGACCGACAATCTCGTCCCGTGAACGTCCGAGGATAGCGCACATTTCGGAATTGACATCAACCGTTATACCCCTGACATCGATCTGCCAGAAGCCTTCATTGGCGGTATCAAGAAGGTTCCGGACTTTTTGCCGTGCCTTTCTGACGTTTTCATACAACCTGGCATTTTCGATGGAGATGGCGGCCTGGGACGAGAGAAGGTCCAGCACTTTGATGCGCTGAGGTGTGAACGCGCCTGTGGCAATATTATTTTCAAGGTAGAGGACACCCACCAGCTTTGACTGCCGTATGACCGGCATACACAAAATGGATTTGGGTTTTTTTTCAACCACATACGGATCAAGAGTATAGGGGCCTTCTTGGGTGGCATTGTTCAGAATAAGCCTCTCTGTTGTCCGTGCCACATAATTGACCATGGAAATGGACAAACCCTTGTGATCATGAAGCGGCAGACTCTTGAGGACCTGAATGTTCTGATCAGCTCCCCCCTCGGCTTCGACATAGAGTTTCTGGTCGGATTCGTTTTCCAGAATTAAAAATCCTTTTTGGGCGCCAGCGTTTTCTATGGAAAGTCTCATCATTTCTGCGAGCAGTTTTCCAAGATCAATTTCGCTGGAAAGAGACTGGGACGTTTTGATAACCGTTGAAAGATCAAGGGATTGAAAACCTGTGTCGCCTTTGTACATCATGGCTGGCTCCGTATATGACGGCGTTCCTTCGTGGTGTTGGGGCAGGTCGTTGATCAGTTCATGGTATTTTCTTTTGAGATCGTCCGCCTTGGCCGTGGCTCCCCATCGAATGTACCCGTAGTGGGCTTCTTTCATGTATGAGCGGGCGGCTTCACGATGGTTGAGGTTAATCATCAGAAGTGCTGCCAGTTCATTGGCCATCGCCTCATTCTGGGTGTATGTGTTTTCGTGGGCGGATTTTATGGCCGCATTGTAGAGATCTACGGCTTTTTTGTAATGGCCTTTGATTCTCGCCGTTTCGGCTTCAACCAGAAGGTATTTATGTTCGAAGTTTTCGGGGCAGTGTATGGCCCATGTCTTCATTTTCATCTGGTTGAGTTTCAGTCTGATCCTGATTCTGAACTTTTCACCGAAGCCAGCACTGTCATAGGCGGTCGTCATAATGAGTGAATAATAGAAATAAAATTCAGGGATATGCAGGGTTCCAATGGCGGCTTTGTTCCTTATCAGTTTATGGAGTTTCAAACAGATATCAGCACAATCATTGTACAACCCGAAAAGATAGCGGACCCTGAGCATAGTCGTGAGTACATATACCTGGGCGAGCGTGTTTCCGTTGGAGATAAAGAACTGTAATTGCTCATTTTCGTCGTAACCATCTCCATTCAGGATACCTTTCACAGCCGTCTGTCCTTTAAGACAACGGATCATCTGGGTATTTCCCATATAATTTCGGGGGCTTGACGGGTCTCTTCCGATGTCCGTCTGGAATTCCTTGTAGGGGGCGTACTCATCCAGTATCTCGTCAAGATTATCGCCCAGTATTATACGATGCATAGCAAGCACATTAATAGCATACCCGCAATAGACAAGATCGCCAGCCTGAAACCCTGATTTGTAAGCCTCTCGCAGATAATAGAGGCCGTTTTTGGCATGCTCCTTCCAGTGAAGGATTAAAAAGGCGAAAACAAGATGTATTTTACCACTGCTCTTTATTCTTCCCATCTTGTTATAAAGCTTTAATGAGGTTTGGCCAAAACGGTAACCCTGACTGTACAACCCCAGGCCTCCCCCCAGAATGGAGCCCATCGCATTGTATGCGACAGGTGATAATTCAAAGTTCCCGAAGTTGATGAATAATTTTATACCTCTTGTAACGATAAGAGAGAACAGGTTTACGTTAATGAAATAAGCCACGGTTCCTGTATGAATGCAGAGGTACGCATAAGCCAGAGGCTCCTTATCCAGCGTAACGGGAAGATCCACCAGATCTTCAATCCGTCTTCGCCCGAAACGAAGTCTCAGTTTCAACAGTTCAATGCCCAACCTGAGACCGCTGACCTTCCTGGGCAGCCTCATGCCAATAATTTCCATTCCGGCAAACCCGATTTCCAGAGCCGATTCGTAATCCCCCGTGCTGTTCTTAAGAAGGATCATCTGTGAATGGACGTTGGCTTTTTCCAGGTTGGTCTTCGCATTCTTAACGATTAAATTGAATGTTTTTTCAGCATTATCATATTCACCGGTAAGATAATCATTCTCAAGAATTTCATTGAACAAATCATATGCCAGCGAATAGTATTTTTCCCAGGGATTCTCTGGAAGAAGACCTATACCTATACGCGAGTAACTCAGAGCTGAGGCATAGGCAGTTGAATTTTTAGCTTTTTTTGCTGCCTTCAGGTTTAATTCCGCCAGTTGTATTCTTTCAGCGTCTTTCGAAACAAGATAGATACCCCTGTTCAGCTGATCAACGATATAAAATATTTTATCGTCCAGTTCTTGCCCTTTTGTATTTTCAAGCACATTTTTACCAATCCGGCAGTGCAATCTCGCTTTCTCATTTCCGGAGATTAGGGAATACGCCGCTTCTTGAATTCTGTCATGGTGAAATTTGTACATAGCCCCATCGAGGATTACCAATCCCTCCTGAATGGCCGTCGTCATGCTTGCAAGAATGTTCTCGATAGTATCTTCAAGGACAATCGCCAGGGTTTCAAGGTCAAACCTGTTCCCAATACATGCACAAACCTTCATTATTTCGAGGGTGTCTACAGGAAGATCTGAAAGTTTTCCGGCCATGAATTCCACCACATTATCTGTAAAACTCATACCTTGAATTTTGTCCATGTCCCATATCCAGCCGGTTTTGGGATCAAGCTCAATAATTCTTTCATCATAAAGGTTTTTTAAAAACTGGGTTGTAAAAAACGGGTTACCTCCTGTTTTATTGTGGATCAATTTCGATAGGTTAAACGATTCTTTTTCGCTGCACCGGAGTACGTTCATGATCATTTTGTTCACATCGGAAATATTCAATGAATTAAGAGATATGCTGCTGATTTTTATTCCTTTATTCCGAATTTCATCCAGAGTGGTTGAAAGGGGGTGATGGGGGGTTACTTCATTGTCCCGGTAGGCACCGATCAGATAAAGATATTTAATAGCTGAACTTGTCATAACGGTGTGTATGAACTTCAAACTCGCCATGTCCGCCCACTGAAGGTCATCAAGGAACAGAGTCATCGGGTGATCCGCTGTAGTGAAAACACTGATAAAATTTTGGAATACACTATTGAATCGATTCTTAGATTCTTCAGGCCCCAGAGATTCCACATCAGGCTGTTTGCCGATGATGAATTCCAGGTTGGGAATAACGTCCGTCATGACCTTGCCGTTAGGGCCGAGTGCCGCTAAAAGTTTCTCCCGCCAGCTTCTGATCCGGTCATCGCTTTCTGAAAGCAGTTGTTTAATGAGTTCCTGAAAAGCCTGTATGATTGAGCTGAAAGGCACGTCCTTCCTGAACTGGTCAAATTTGCCGGAGATGAAATATCCTTTTTTCGCAACAATCGGTCTCTGTATTTCATTAATCAGAGCGGATTTACCTATACCCGGATGGCCCAGAACAATCATCATCTCACTTGTACCCATGCTGGAAGTTTCAAAGGCTGCCATCAATGACGTCAACTCTTCTTCCCGGCCCACAAGAACCTGCGGAATGTTGAATTTTATGGAGATATCCTTTGAAGCCAGCGGGAATTCCTTGATCGTATGACTGCTGTTGAGCTGATTCAAACATTCTTCAATATCCGCAAGGAGTCCAAAGCAGTTCTGATATCTCATTTCAGGCGTTTTCATTAAAAGTTTCATGATGATCTGTGAAATAACCGGCGGAATTGAATCGTTTATCTGATGGGGCGGAACCGGTTGTCTGGCTATGTGGGAATGGATCAGTTCCATCGGATCATTTGATTTAAAAGGAACCTCGCCGGTGAGCATCTCATAAAACGTAATTCCCAGGGAATACATGTCAGAACGGTAATCCACAGCCCTGTTCATTCTGCCGGTCTGTTCCGGTGACATGTACGACAGAACCCCTTCGATAACTGACGGGTTGTAAATTTCATCATTTGCGTTGGTTAACGTTTCGGAGATACCGAAGTTGGTCATCTTCACCGCATTATGGTTTGCATGTACCAGAATATTCTCAGGTTTTATGGCCAGGTGGATGATGTTATTCGTATGGATCAATCCGAGGGTTTCAGATAATTTTTTCGCGATGTGTAAAAACGATTCTAAATCGATTATTTTTGTCCTGATTCGTTCCTTCAGGGATATTCCGTCGGAATCCTCTTCTATGATCGCGAATTTATTATCATATTCAATCAGATCGTATATTTTGACAATGCCTGCCATATCCAGATTTTTGACACGATTATATTCCTGTCTGAACCGCGCGATTTCCGAAGGGGTAGGGTATTTTGTTTTAAGAACCTTGATGATAAGGCTATGACCCACGTTATCTTTCTGGCCGCGGTAAATGACGGAATGTCTGGTTTCGTAGATTTTTTCATGAAGGATGAAGTTGCCGAATTCTTTCATGGTCATATGTCTCCTGTATCAAATAGGTTCAATGAGAACAGATGCATTGGAAAAGCAATGCATCTGTTCTTATCAATTAATATCGACGAGTCAGGCAATAATAATAGGATAACGCACTCATCATCTGATGATATAACGGTGATAGGGGACGGGTTGAACCGAATAGTCACTTCTTAAATTTTTTACAATACAAAATTTATTTTTTTATTCTAACCGCAAAGAAGCTAAATAACAATAGATAAGCACCATAATGCCTAAGTTCGATGGGGTTGCCCATTACCATTACTCCCTCTCATTATTCAAAGTCCCGGATGATATTCTGAAAGCAGTTTCCTACTCTACTCAGAACTCCCCGAACCATTACAATCATTAACAATGACTTGTGCGGTATTGCATCGGTGTAATCCCCTCCAATCGCCTGAATACGTGGGTAAAATGCGGCTGATCTGAGAAGCCACATGCAAAAGCAATATGAGCCAACCCGAAGCATCTATCCATAAGCAGATGCTTTGCACGGCGAACGCGCGCCTTGATAACGTACTGATATGGGGAAAGTCCTGTGGATCTTTTAAACCTCCTGATGAAAGTGCTCCGGCCAAGGGATACAAGGATCGAGAGTTTCTGAATTTTAATCTCAGATACCAACTCCTCCTCAATGTATTCAAAAACGAGTTTCAGTTGTTTCGGGTTTAACCCATCTTTCCGTTGATTGTCGTTATAATCCACGCCGCCGACTGAAGGTGTTCCGAGTATTTGAAAAGCGACATCACGCATCAGGCAGGATAAACACAATTGATCGGTTTTATTTATATCGTATAATTCATATACAACGCCTTGAATCATTGACGCCATCACAGAATCAACAACCCCGAAAACGGGCCTAAGAGTACTGGATCTATACCTAATCCCCATTCCGTCGGCAATTTCCGAAATCGATACACGATCAATGTATAAATGAACCCCGAGGCCTTTACCTTGGAGCGATGCTCTGACCCGGCTGCCGGGAGGAGCCGTTGATATCATATAGGGGGAGAGCTTTTGCGTCTCGATGGGAGTCCTGTCAATTTGCCGACTCACAAGCGTTGGAACAAGAGGTACGGAAATCCATAGTTTATCCATCGGGTCCTGAACCACCGGTGAATCGAAATTTTCTGCTGAAACCAACACCGAGAATCCCTCTTCGGGATCTGATAAAAATTTGTTTATTGTTTCGATACCCGGCGTTCTATTCCAAATGATACCTTTACTCTGTAACTCATCATACATCAGGGAGAGTCCTTTTTTTATTAACCGAATGTACAAATAAATACACCATATTTACAAGCCTTCATATGATTTTTTTGCAATATTAATATTACGAGTTTGGCTAAGGCCTTAATGCTATGACCGGGAATATGGAAAATACTCCAACAATCGTGGTCTTTTTAGCCATTATTTTTCACAAAAGCGCGCAAACAATGAACATCATAAACAGCCCTGAGTTATTGAGAACACTTTTTAATGCTTTGCCTTCAATGGTTTTTATCGTTGATGAGGATGTAAAGGTTTATGCTTTTAACCAAGCAGCAGCCGATGTTTTACCCAAAGAAGGAAATGCTATTCTGAAACATCGTGGTGGCGAAATTCTTCAGTGCGTTCATTCAACTGAAACTCCGAAAGGGTGCGGTTATGCCCCGTTTTGTGATGGATGCGTGATTCGGAATTCGGTAAAAAGTGCTTATGTCGGAGATCGAGTTGTACGTGCCCGCACGAAGATGGAAGTACTTAAGAGAGGAAGCAAGACAGAGATTTATGCTCTGATTTCTGCAACCGCGTTCCAATATGATGATAAAAGACTGGTTTTGTTTGTAATTGAGGATATTTCCATAATAGCTGAACTTCAGAAGATCATCCCTATTTGTTCATATTGCCACAAAATTAGAGATGAAAAACAAACATGGGCCCGAATTGAAGAATATTTCAAGAAAAACTGGGATGTCAATTTTTCTCACGGCTTATGCCCTGAATGTTTCATAAAAGAAATAGAAAAAATTAAAAATACTGAGATAGCCCCGGTTTAATGTAACCTCCTTTTAAAAGTGAGGGCTGTCGGCTTTGATGGAGGAGACGTGTTTTATGCAACATTTTAATATGGATGATCCGGTTGAGATTGAAAAAGATGTTTACTGGGTCGGTTCTTCCGAGGACGCACTCTTACGCCGCAACATATATTTAAGAGTGTTCCGGCTCAACAACAAGATTTATGCGATGATTATCGACCCTGGCCCTGAATGCGATCTTGCGGTTTTGAAAAAGAAGACAGCATCCGTAATCGGTGGCCTTTCCAACGTCAATCTTATCTTTATCAACCATCAGGACCCCGATGTGGTCCCCAATGCCAGATATATCCAGAAATTAAACCCCAATGCCCTGACTTTGATGACTGAAGATACCTGGAGGCTTGTCCAATTCTATGGATTGAAAAAAGAAAACTTTAGGGCCGTTGAAAAATTCCTGGATATGAAAGCCAACATGACGACCAAATCAGGCGACCGGCTTGATTATCTCTTACAATTCGTCCCCACCCCGTTCTGCCATTTCCGCGGAGCGTGCATGTATTACGATGTTAACTCCCGGATTCTTTTCAGCGGTGATTTCCTCGGCGGTATATCCACATCCGAATTATTTGCGGACAAAGAACACTGGGAGGGTGTCAAAGCGTTTCATCAACTTTACTTTCCAAGCCGGGAAGCGTTGCGCTATGCATTAAACCGGATACGAAATCTCGATCCAAAACCTCTTATGATTGCACCTCAGCATGGCGGAATTATTCAAGGTGAGCTCATCGATTATTTCATCAGCAGCATGGATGAACTCATGGTCGGTATTGATATCATCCGGGGTGCCGTGATCAATCTTTCGACAGCGGTGGAAGTTTCCAACGAAATCGTACGGGTTTCCAGGAAGGAAATCGGCGGCACAGGCATAGAGGATGTTTTCAGGATTTTTCATCCTGACGGCAGTTATCCGGCTATTTTCACCCTCGGCAGTGACAACACCATACGTGATATCAAGGGCGATCCCATCACCGCTATTGAAGCCCTGATCCAGGTGATATTCTCCTTCACCAGCGAAAAACAAAAGTCAATACTTCAAAACGGTTTTCTATCCTATCTGGAAGACAAGGGATTTCCGACGTTTAATCTGTTTCACGATACTGACGTTTCCACGTTAAAAGAGTTGGGCCATTTATAAATGAACGGAGAACATTTTATACGTCATAATTTTATTCAACGAATCAATTTATTATGAACATCCGATGCTTAATCATTGACCAGAATCCAATTTATCTCATGAAACTGGATAATTACATATCGAGTTTCAGTGATGACTTTCAAGTTCAGACTGCCCAAAGTGTCGAAGACGCTATCGAAGCGATAGTTTCAATTGACTTTTCCCTGATCTTATGTGAGCCTTCCCTTGCCATCCTGCATACAGGATTGGTTCCTTTGATTATGGAACATAAACCGGCCCTGCCTATTTTAATAACCGGTCAGGATGATTCACTTCCCTTAAAAGAGTTTACCGGTTATCGTTGTGTAAAGGGTTTTATCCCTAGGCCGATTGAACGGATTACCGACCTTGCCGTCAAAGTCGTACTCGCCCTTGACACTCTTTTTTATCAGGGGAATTTACGGGAAGTAAGCTGTATGAGCCTTATTCAGATTTTGGGGCAGGGATGCAATGACTACACCTTGCGAATCATTAACATCAAAGAAGAAATTGAAGGGATACTCTTTGTAAAATCGGGAGTCCTCCTCAATGCAATAAGCAACAATACAACCGGCCTGAAAGCCGCGATCAGGATTCTTTCATGGGGGACCGTGGACGTCGAAGTGTATAATATTTGCCCTCTGAAGGAAGATAACGTTAATACGGACATGCTCTCTCTTATCTTTCAATGCGCGAATAAACAGCCGGTTGGCAAACAACCCTTTCCTGCCACTGGGGAAGAAAGATCAACATCCTCAGTCCCTTTACAAACGGGTGGTCTTGCCGGACTTTTTCTTAAAAAAGCAAAGCAAAGATAGAAGCAAATATAGAATACATCTATCATTATCAAGTAAACACCATCAATCAAACCCCTACGATTTGAGGTAATACTATGGAGATGAAACAAGTGTGCATATATTGCGGTTGTTTACTGGGGAGTATAGAAACGCACTCTGAGAAGCCCAAACCCATCAGCCACGGTATCTGCTCTGCATGCCTTCCCAAATTCCTGAAGGGGATGGGGCAGCCGATTAATGATTTTCTGGACACCCTTCCGGGAGCTCTTTTTATCGTAGATGCCGAGTGCCGTGTCATAGCCTCAAATACAAAGGGGTTGCAGCATGTTAACAAAGACATTGATGCGATCAAAGGGAAACTTGCAGGCGAAGTGTTCGAATGCAAGCACTCCAAGGAACCTGGCGGATGCGGACAGACGATTCACTGCAAAGCATGCACAATACGGCGAGTTGTGACAAGGACTGCGGAAACCGGCGAGAGCGCCTTGCGTGTCCCGGCGTGCCTTGATCTCGCTCACATCAGTAAGGATTTTACGGTTCGGTTTTATATATCCTCTGAAAAAGTAAACGATGCCGTTCAACTGTGTATCGAGGATGCCTGAATATGCAATGACACTTTTCTCCAGGAAAAACTTGACTAAACATTCCTCCATGATTTACCATCTGTTAAAATTTATTTTTTCGCTTTTTTATAATTGCATCACTATTTATAACGGCGTTAAGGAGAAACCATTCGATGTCTCATAAAGGGAAAAAAACCCTGCATGTTCTTTGTTGTCTGATGGCCGTCATGGCGGTTGATGTTTTTGCAGCTGACTATAACTCAAATCCTATGTGGCTGAAACAGCAAGCGTTTTTACCGGAAGACATGCATTTTACCGATACATACCGGCCCCAGGAAGAAATCTACGAATGGAACGGCCATAAAATCCATGTGGACCGCTTCAGAAACGATACATCCAAAGCAAAACTGATTCTTCTTCACGGGGTGGGTACCAACGGACGACAGATGTCTTTAATCGTCGGCGGCCCCCTGTGGAAGAGAGGCTATGAATGTATTGCCCTGGACATGCCCGGATACGGCATGACCGAGGTGAGCCCCGACCGTCCCGTAACCTATACGGACTGGGTTCAGATCGCCAGTGATTTTGTGGACAAGGAATCCGGCATGGACAACAGGCCCATCATTCTTTACGGACTGAGTGCAGGCGGCATGGAGACCTATCATGTGGCCGCGATGAACAGCCATGTGGCGGGCATTGTGGGTATGACCTTTTTGGATCAGCGGGATAAAAAGGTTCGGGACAAAACGGCCCGCAACCTGTTTATGAGCCGTGTGGCCGTGCCCTGTGCCGGAGTCTGCTCACATATTCCCCTTCTCCGGGATGCGAAAGTTTCCATGCAGCTGGCCTCGAAAATGTACGCCCTGGTCAATGATAAAGAGGCCCTGAACGTTTTCCTTGCCGACGGAACCTCAGCCGGGAACTGGATGTCCATGCGCTTTCTTTCCGATTACATGAACTACAAACCGGCCGTCGAACCCGAAAACTTCACACAGTGCCCTGTGCTGCTGACCCAACCGGCCAAAGATCACTGGACGCCCCTTGAATTAAGTCAGAATTTTATCGCAAAACTGACTCAGGTAAAATTTGACTTGGTGATGCTGGACAATGCCAGTCATTATCCCATTGAGGAACCGGGGTTGAAGCAAATGGAAAACGCCATTGCCGATTTTACAGACCGCATCGTGAGTAAGTAATCGATTTTCTGGAAAAGCGGCTATCTTGACAATTGCAGGAGATAGCTCCTCCATATCGGGGCTGGCCGTTTGTCCTGTCGTAAAAGGCATGGAATTATTAGAGGGCTTTTCAATGTGCGACTCTTTTGAGGAAGGCTATAACATATAGACCGCGCGGATGATCAAACCTGTCCTGGAGAATATCCCATTGTTCGTTGTGGGCGGCATGCGTCGGGTTTCGGACATGAGAGATGATACAAAATAGTTGATTATAAAGAATACCCCTTTAAGTATATCCGGGTTGTTTTGCTTCACCGAAACCCCACAAAGCGATCACATTTAAACCCCACCACCGTGACATCGTCCTGTCGATTGTATTCACCTTTGTGGTCGTTGAATGTATCAAGAAGAATATGACGTTGCTTTTCAAATGATTTTAGACTGTTATCCAGTATGAGTTGTTGAAATCGTTTACTTCCAAAGCGCATTTTCTGGTCTCCGCCCAACTGGTCCGTATATCCATCTGACGCCATGTAAAACTGAGGACTATTATCCAGGGGGATAAGGTGTTCGGTATAGGTGTAATCCACATTCGATTTTGAATATCCGATGCTTTGTTTGTCTCCTTTTATAACCGTTAATTCACCTTTATCGACATATATCAGGGGTAATTTAGCTCCGGCGAATGTCAGTGTTTTTGAGTTGGCATCCACATAGCACATACACGCATCCAGGCCATCATCTGAAAGAGCGTGCTCCGTGTCTTGTTGAAGGGATGTTTTGACGAATGCATTGAGCTGTTTCAGGATCTGGGCAGGAGCTCTAAATCCCTCGTCACGGATTATTTTTTTTAATCCTGAAACTGCAATCATGGTCATCAAGGCCCCTGGGACCCCATGGCCTGTACAATCCACCACGGTCATAATAAACCCGTCATCAAAAACATCGGAGAAGAAAAAATCACCCCCGATAATATCCCTGGGTTCCCAGATAATAAAGCTATCAGGAAGCCATGACGTCAACTGAGTCTGATTGGGCAACATGGATTGCTGAATCATTTTTGCATAGCGGATGCTCTCCATGATATGGGAATTGGCTTTTTTTACGTCCTCAAGGGTCAGATTCAACTCACGAGTACGGTCCAGGACACGCTGTTCCAGTTCAGAATTTAATGTTCGAACCTTTTCTTCGGCCCGTTTCCTTTCCGTGATATCTGTGACCATGGAAAACGATCCCGCATTCTCATCGTCGTGGAGTATGGTGGCTTTAATCAGGCAGTCCACCCGCGTCCCATCTGGACGAATGACCACTACTTCGTACGTGCATTTTTTTTGGTGTTTCAATATGCCTTGCTGACTTCGGGCAATGTTCGAATTTTCTTCATCCCCAAACTCAAAAACACTATGACCGACAATCTCATCCCGCGAACGCCCAAGAATGGTGCACATTTCGGAATTGACATCCATCGTGACTCCCTTATTGTCGATCTGCCAGAATCCTTCATTAGCAGTTTCAAGGAGGTTCAGAACCTTTTGCCGGGCCTGCCTGACGTTTTCATATAACCTGGCATTTTCGATGGAGATGGCTGCCTGGGATGCGAGAAGGTCTAACACCTTAACCCGCTCAGGAGTGAACGCACCTGTGGCAATATTATTTTCAAGATAAAGGACGCCCACCAGCTTTGATTGCCGGATGACCGGCATACACAAAATGGATTTAGGTTTATTTTCAACCACATAAGGATCAAGAGTATAGGGCCCTTCCGTGGTGGCATTGTTCAGAAGGAGTATCTCTTTTGTTCGAACCACAAAATTGACCATGGAAATGGATATGCCACCGTGATCATCAAGCGGCTGGCCTTTGAGAACCTGAATGTTCTGATCCGCTCCACCTTCTGCTTCGACGTACAGTTTCTGGTCGGATTCATTTTCCAGAATCAAAAATCCTTTTTGCGCACCGGCGTTTTCTATGGAGAGCCTCATCATTTCTGCGAGCAGCCGTCCAAGATCAATTTCACTGGAAAGAGACTGGGACGTTTTGATAACCGTTGAGATGTCAAGGGTTTGAATACCAGAATCATTGCTGAACGTCATAGCTGTTTCGCCTGGCGTTCCGACCGAAGACTTTTGGAACATGTCGTTGATAAGCTCCGGATATTTTTCTTCAAGATCTTTGACCTTGCCGGTTGCCCCCCATCGTATGTATCCGTAATGCGCCTCTTTCATGTATTGACCAGCGGCTTCACGATCGTTGAGTCTCATCATCAGACGTGCTGCCAGCTCATTGGCTATCGCCTCATTCTGGGTGTATTTGTTATCCCGGGCGGATTTTATGGCCGCATTAAAGAGATCAACGGCTTTTTTATGATGGCCTTTGATTCTCGCAATTTCCGCTTCAACCAGAAGGTATTTATGCTCGAAATTTTCGGGGCAGTTTTTTGCCCATGTCTTCATTTTCATCTGGTTGAGCCTGAGGTGTATCCTGGTTTTGAACTTTTGGCTGAAGTCCACACTGTCATAAACGGCCGTCATAAGAAGGGAATCATAGAAATAGAACTCAGGCACATGCAGGGTTCCAATGGCGGCTTTCTTCTTGATCAGTTTATGGAGCTTCAAACAGATATCTGTGCAGTCCTTGTACAGCCCGAAAAGATAGCGGAGCCTGAGCATTGCCGTAAGCGTATATACGTGACCGAGCATGTTGCCATTTGCGATATAAAATGCGATATGTTCATCTTCATCGTAACCGTTTCCATTCAGTTTGCCCGTTGCCAGGGCCTGTCCTTTCAGGCAAAGGATCATCTGTGTATTCTCTTTATAGTTGCGAGGAGTGAAAGGGTCCTTTGCATTCATCTGGAATTCTTTGAACGGAACATATTCCTCCAGGATCTCGTCAAGATTATCGCCCAGGATGATCCGATGCATGGCGAGGACGTTGATATTATAACCGCAATACAAAAGATCACCGGCCTGAAGACCTGCCTTGTAAGCCTCCCGTAAATAATCGGGACCTTTTTTTGCGTGCTCTTTCCAGTGAAGGATAATAAAGACGAAAACATGGAAAATTATACTCCTGCTCTTTATTCCGCCCATTTTATTATAAAGCCTTATGGAGATCTGACCAAAACGGTAACCCTGGTTGTATAGCCCCAGGCCTCCCCCCAGGATGGAGCCCATTGCATTGTAGGCGACAGGTGATAATTCAAAGTTCCCGAAGCTGATGAATAATTTTATCCCTCTTGTAACGATAAGAGAGAACAGGTTTACGTTAATGAAATAGGCTACTATTCCTGTGTGAACGCAGAGGTATGCATAAGCCAGATGTTCATTATCCAGCGTAAGGGGCAGATCGACCAGATCTTCAATCCGTCTTCGCCCGAAACGGAGTCTCAGTTTCACCAGTTCAATGCCCAG
This sequence comes from Desulfobacteraceae bacterium, assembly GCA_041660385.1. Lineage (GTDB taxonomy): Bacteria > Desulfobacterota > Desulfobacteria > Desulfobacterales > Desulfolunaceae > DYJE01. The sequence goes on from JBAZWJ010000015.1 coordinate 14,697, forward strand.
CCTGAGATCACTGACGTTCCTGGGCAGCTTCATGCCAATCATATTCATTCCGGCAAACCCGATTTCAAGGGCCGATTCGTAATCCCCCGTGCTATTTTTAAGAATGATCATCTGTGAATGAACATTGGCTTTTTCCAGATTGGTCTTCGCATTCTTAACGATTAAATTGAATGTTTTCTCGGCATGATCATATTCACCGGTAAGATAATCGTTCTCAAGAATTTCATTGTACAAATCATAAGTCAGCGAATAGCATTTTTCCCAGGAGTTCTCTGGAAGAAGACCTATTCCTATACGAGAGTAACTCAGAGCCGAGGTATATGCGGTTGAATTTTTAGCTTTTTTTGCCGCATTCAGGTTTAATCCCGCCAGTTGCACTCTTTCAACGCTTTCCGAAACAAGAGTAATACTTCTGTTCAACTGATCAACGATATAAAATATTTTATCGTCCAGTTCTTGCTCTTTTGTATTTTCAAGCACATTTTTACCAATACGGTAGTGCAATCTCACTTTTTCATTTCCGGGGATGAGGGAATAAGCCGCCTCCTGAATTCTGTCATGGTGAAATTTGTACATCGTCCCATCGAGGCTAACCAATCCCTCCTGAATGGCCGTCGTCATATTTTCAAGAATGGTCTCGATGGGTTCTTCAAGGACAATTGCCAGGGTTTCAAGATCAAACCTGTTTCCGATACATGCACAAACTTTAAATATTTCGAGGGTGTCTACCGGAAGATCTGAAATTTTTCCGGCCATGAACTCCACCACATTATCTGTAAAACTCATACCTTGAATTTTGTCCATGTCCCATATCCAGCCGGTTTTGGGATCAAGCTCAATAATTCGCTCATCGTAAAGATTTTTTAAAAACTGGTTTGTAAAAAACGGATTGCCCCCGGTTTTATTATGGATCAATTCCGATAAGTTAAACGATTCTTTCTCGCTGCACCGGAGTACGGTCATGATCATGGTGTTCACATCAGAAATACTCAATGAATTAAGATATATATTTCTGATATTTATTCCTTTCTTTCGAATTTCACCCAGTGTGATTGAAAGGGGATGATGGGGGCTGACTTCATTGTCACGGTATGCACCGATCAGGTAAAGAAATTGAATGGCCGAACTTGTCATCACGGTGTTTATGAATTTCAGGCTCGCCACGTCCGCCCACTGAAGGTCATCAAGGAACAGTGTCATCGGGTGATCCGCTGAAGTGAAAACGCTGATAAAATTCTGGAATACACTATTGAATCGGTTCTTGGATTCTTCAGGCCCCAGGGATTCCACATCAGGCTGTTTGCCGATGATGAATTCCAGGTTGGGAATAACGTCCGTTATGACCTTGCCGTTAGGGCCGAGCGTTGTCAGAAGTTTCTCCCGCCAGCTTCTGATCCGGTCATCGCTTTCTGAAAGCAGTTGTTTAATGAGTTCCTGAAAAGCCTGTATGATTGAGCTGAAAGGCACGTCTTTCCTGAATTGGTCAAATTTGCCGGAGATGAAATATCCTTTTTTCGCAACAATCGGTCTTTGCAGTTCATTGATCAGGGCGGACTTGCCAATACCCGGTTGGCCCAGCACAAGCATCATGGTACTTAAGCCCATACTGGAACTTTCAAAGGTTGACATCAAAATCTTCAGCTCTTCCTCACGGCCCACAAGAACCTGCGGAATATTGAATTTTATGGAGATGTCCCTTGATGCCAGGGGGAATTCGCGGACCACATGGCTGTTATTGAGCTGATTCAGACATTCGTCAAGATCCGAAAAGAGACCAAAGCAGTTCTGATATCTCATTTCCGGCGTTTTCATTAAAAGCTTCATGATGATATGTGAGATAACCTTTGGAATTGAAGGGTTTATCTCATGGGGCGGAACCGGTTGTCTTGCTATGTGGGAATGGATCAGTTCCATCGGATCATATGATTTAAAAGGAACCTCGCCGGTGAGCATCTCATAAAATGTAATTCCCAGGGAATACATGTCAGAACGGTAATCCACAGCCCTGTTCATTCTGCCCGTCTGTTCCGGCGACATGTACGACAGAACCTTTTCGATAACTTGAGGATTGTAAATTTCGTCATTCGCGTGGGTTAATGCGGCGGAGATACCGAAGTTGGTGATTTTCACCGTGTTCTTACGCTCGTTTACCAGGATATTCTCAGGTGTTATGGCCAGATGGATGATATTGTTCGTATGAATCAACCCGAGGGTTTCAGATAATTTTTTTGCGAAGTGTAAAAAAAATTCCAGGCTGATTATGTTTGTTGCGATCTGCTTTTTCAGGGATATTCCGTCGAAATTCTCTTCAATTATGGCGAATCGGTTATCATATTCAACCAGATCGTATGTCTTGACGATGCCGTCCGTATCCAGATTTTTTACACGATGATAGCCTTGTCTGAACCGGGCGATTTCCGAAGGAGCGGGATATTTTGTTTTAAGCACCTTGATGATCAGGCTCTGATTCTCGTTTTTTTTCAGGCCACGCCAGATCACGGAATGCCTGGTTTCACTGATTTTTTCAAGCAGGATGTAATTGCAGAATTCTTCCAAGATGTTATGTCTCCAGTATTATGCAACGAGATTTAATGATGCTGGACTTAAAGCTAACGCCATACACGCAGGGAATCAGGAAAATAACTTTGCATTATAATGTATTTTAAATTCTATTGGAAGATCGAATATCTTTCATTAAACAGCACGAACACCAAATTTTCGTCAGCCATTGCGTTCAAAGAAAGTTGGAGCTGGATATGAAAATCCAAGGATAAGAAGCGAACCTGCGTTTTCCTTGTATGCTTGAAAATCATAAATCAAGGTCTGATCCTCGATTATCTCGATTCTCTGTTTTTCCGTATTTGGGAAATGAGATAGGGATTTCCAGAGTCATCCTTCTCCCACACGTACCGGAGTCAGCAGTGAATTCAGCCTGGCCATGTCCGTCGGTCAGGCCGGGCGTCAGGCAACATTGAAAAACGCCTTGAGCCTGCCCGGACGGTTTGGTCTTTCCCTTGACGAGGCAGAATCCATCGTCAAAGATATGGCGCTTATTTCGGCGTCGTTTATGGGTGCATCATCATTGTCATCTTGATAGAAAACCACCATTGATGAATATGGTCTGTGCTGTAATCCATCGCGCTTCAGGTGACGCAAGGAATTTGACAAGGGGCGCGATATCTTTCACTTCTCCAAGCTGGCCATTGATACTTTGATGTTTCAACCATTCTATAGCTTCCGGCGTTTCTGCGGGATAGAAAAAAGAGGTATTCAATGGGCCGGGCGCAATGGTGTTTACAGTAATGCCTCTGGCACCCACTTCTTTTGCAAGGGCGCGGGTAAAATCTTCAAGAGGTGCTTTGCTTCCGGCATAGATAGAGTAATAACCGGTGGTCGCACCCAGAAGACTGGTTCCAATATTGATAATCCGGCCATTTTCCTCCATGCGTGCAGCTGCTTCCCGCATGCAGAAAAACGCCGCTTTTGAATTGATGGCGAAGATCTTATCATAATCATCTTCACTGATCGCAAGAAATGGCTTTTTGATAACCATCCCCGCATTGTTAATGAGGATATCAAGGCGTCCGAATCGTTCCGTTACTTGATCAAATAGTGTTTCAATTTCATTGACCTTTGTCAGATCGGCTTGAATGATAAAGGCTTTTCCGCCAGCCGAATTAACAGCAGACGCCGTTTCTTCCGCTTCAACTTTTGCGCTGGTGCTGTGGTAATGGACTGCAACGGCGGCACCTTCCGATCCCAGGCTTTCCGCAAACGCACGCCCCATATTCCTCGACGCGCCGGTTATAACTGCCACTTTTTCTTTTAGATTCTGCTGTGTCATTGTCTTTTCCTTTGTTTAAACGTTTGTTGTTGAACGTGTGATTGTTTGGATGGACTATAAAACAGACAGAGTTCGGGAATCTTGAACAATAATATGACGTTTTGAATAATCTTATGATTTATTTGAAGGAATGTATGCGGTTTCGGATTTCTTTGGGTGTCAATCCGGTATGGCGGCGGAGGAGCCGTGTCAGATGGCTTTGATCGGAAAAACCTGTCTGAATCGCAATATCCGCGATTGTTTTTTTGGTGTGATGTAGAAGATCTTTTGCTTTTTCAAGTCGCCGGGTCATCACATATTGATGAGGGGCAAGGCCTGTGCTTTTCTTGAACAAAGCCGCAAAATACGTCGGACTTAAATCAACAACACGGGCAATGGTTTCAAGGGATATATCTTCATCCAGGTTATCGTTGATGTAATCGATAATGCGGTTCAGTTTCCAGGGCTGAAGTTTCAAAGTCTGGGGCAGGGGTTCTATTCCCTGTACCGAATATTTTTTTAAAACATGAGCGATAAGGGTGTGGTTTAACGTTTCGGCATATATCCGGTCCGCTGTTTCGTTCTGTTCAAATTCAGCAATCAGACTAGTGGCAAGTTGTTTCAGAAGATCATCTCTGAAATGATAACGCGGAGCCAGTTCCACCTTATGAACCAGCCCCATTCCTTCGGCTGTTTTATTCATAAAATCGGAATTGATTGCCAGAACCAGAATTTCCACATCGGAATTCCATCGCGGAGAAGTGAAAAAGCCTGTCGGATTGATTAATGCATCACCCTGAGAAAAACGGGCCTCATTTTTTCGGCCTCCTGCTGTCCATTCCAGGGTTGAAGGATTACCGTCATGGATGACAATGACATGGTCTGGCGACGGGGTATAGGACGAATTCAACTCAACTGAAGAACATTCGAGATTCCGTTCCACTATGCAGCCTTTCAAGGCTGAGCCGCTTCCTGAAAGGTTGATCAGATGAGGCTTGATACAGGACTTGGAATTCAAAAGAACTTTCTGTTTTCTGGAGTTTGTTTTCTCCGATGGCAGCATCGTTTCTCCTTTGTCATGTAAACAATCAAGAACTGCATTGTGATAATTATAGATGCAGAATATGAACGGTCAAGCTATATTTTCCTGATTCCTGGCACAAAAGCTGAGACCAATTTCGCTGGTCACCCTGGGCACGCCAATCTCCCGATTGGCCCTGCGAAAGCCCGTAAGGCTTTCAGAAGTAGAAAACAGAGCGAACACCAAGTTTCCGTTAGCCATTGACGTTGGCTTTAAATTTCAGAAGAAGTTTTACAATTTTCTTACACATTCACAAGGGTTGATTTGAGTTAGCAATAATATTGAGTAACGTAAATTTTGGCATATTCGCCGGGTGGAACCTGAACCATAAAAAAGTCGTCGAGAAAAAAGTCTTGACTGGGTTAAACAAATGTTTTATTCATTTGTTTAAAACAAATGTTTAACTTGAATCGAGGGAATTATGGAACCTGTTCAACTTCCCACCAGGGAAAGAATCGTCGAAACCGCAACCGATATTTTCGGAAAAAACGGCTTCAAGGCCACCACCATACGGATGATCGCCAATGAAGCCGGGGTGAATGTGGCGTCGATCAACTATTATTTCGGAGACAAGGAAGGGCTTTACACGGAGGTTATTGAAACCCTCTTTTCCAAAGGGTTCAACCGGTATCCATCTGTTCAGCCTGGAAGCGAAGCCGGGGTATCTGCTGAAGAACGGTTGCTGATGTTTATCCGGGGGACAATATACAGACTGTTCAGCCCGGACGGCTGGGGAGGAATTACCGGGTCTGGACGATTGATCGTCAAGGAAATGCTTGAACCCACAGCGGCTTTTGACAAGGTGGTGGACAAGTATATCCGACCCCACAAGGAAGTTCTGGTTGGGATTTTGAGGGAAATCGTGGGTGAAGAAATTCCGGTTGAACGGATTCTGCTCTGTGTGGTGAGTATTCTGGGGCAATGTATCTATTATGCGGCAGGCAACCATATCATCGCCAGGATCGCCTCAGAATACCTGCCGGTGGAAAAAAATATTGATGAGATTGTTGGCCACGTTCACCGGTTTTCTCTGGGTGGGCTTGAACGGATAAAACAGGAATGTAAGGAGGCCTTATAAGATGAATGAGGGAATAAAGAAACGCTTACGCATCGTGATTCCGGCGGTGATTATCATAGGTCTGATTGTTACGGGCGTTGTGAAGATCAGAAACGGAAAACAGAATGGCCTGATCCGTGTTTCAGGAAACATTGAAGCCACAGAAGCCCGTCTTGGTTTTCGCGTTCAGGGGCGGGTTGAAGATCGCCGTGTGGACGAAGGTGACAGGGTGAAGAAAGGCGATGTGCTGGCTGTGCTTGATGCATCGGATCAAAAAGCAGCCCTTGCCAAGGCCGAAGCCAATGTGGCGTACAGCCAGTCTGTGGTCCGGGAACTGACAAACGGCAGCAGGCCCGAAGATGTTGAAAAGGCGAAGGCCCGTGCCCAGCAGGCCAGATACGCTCTTGAAGAATTGAAGAAAGGATCACGCTCTCAGGATATCAAGAAAGCCAGGGCCGAACTATCAAGAGCAGAGGCGGGTCTTTCAAGTGCTGAGTCTCAGCTGGCTCAAGCCCGGTCGGACATGGAGCGATTTGAGGCATTGTACAAGGATGCCGGAATCAGCAAGCGGGAAAACGAGATGTACAAAACAAAATACGATACGGCGGAAAGCCAGAAACAGGAAGCCCAGGGCAGGGTTGCCACGGCCCGTGAAGTATTGAGTCTTTCAAAAGAAGGACCGCGTTCCGAAGAAATCAAAAGAGCCGCAGAGGCTTTGAAACAGGCTGAGGCAGATTATACTCTTGTCAGAAAAGGGCCGAGACAGGAAACGTTGGATCAGGCCAAAGCCCAGCTTAAATCGGCGGAGGCTTCCCTTGAACAGTCGCGGCTGCAACTTTCTTATACCGAAATCAAAGCCCCAATGGACGGCATTGTTCTGAGCAAAGCGGCGGAAAACGGTGAATTTGTGAATCCGGGAACCACGGTCATTGTTCTTGGTGATCTGGCCCATCCCTGGCTCAGGGCATATATCAACGAAAAGGATCTTGGCCGGTTGAAACTGGGTGATAACGTCGATGTGAAAACAGATGCCTTTAAGGACAAAACATACAAAGGCCGGGTGGTTTTCATCAGCAGCCAGGCCGAGTTTACCCCAAAGTCGGTTCAGACATTCGAGGAACGGGTGAAACTGATGTACCGGGTTAAAATCGAGCTTGAAAATCCGGATGGCGAGTTGAAACCGGGCATGCCTGCGGATGGAGTGGTAAGAAAATGAATAAGGATGGGGGCATTTGTCGGGTTTCGTTCCTCTACCCGACCTACGATGGTTTATTCGATGTTCAGTGTTCGATGTTCGATGTTAAAAATTTTAAATTTACGGAATACAACCATGAACAACCAAAAACCAGCCATATCCGCCACGCTTCTCACCAAGTCATTTAACGGTCTTGAGGCTGTGGCCGGCGTGAGCCTTGATGTTTATCCCGGCGAGATCTTCGGGCTGGTGGGGCCGGACGGGGCAGGGAAGACAACAACGCTCCGCATGCTGTCGAGCATCATGGACCCCAGTTCGGGTTCGGCCCGCATTGCGGGTTATGACGTGACCACGGAAGCCGCAGACGTCAAGGACCATATGGCGTATATGAGCCAGCGTTTCAGTCTGTACCAGGATTTGACGGTGATGGAAAACATCTCCTTTTATGCCGATCTTTACGGTGTGCCTCGGAAAGGCAGAAAGGAGAGGATCGACGAACTTCTGAACTTCAGTCATATGATCCCGTTCAAGGGGAGAAGGGCCGGGGCACTTTCAGGTGGCATGAAGCAGAAACTCCAGCTGGTCTGCGCTCTGATTCATACGCCCAAAGTTCTTCTTCTTGACGAACCCACCAACGGCGTGGACCCGGTAAGCCGCAGGGACTTCTGGCGGATTCTCTATCAGCTTCTAAAAAAAGACGTGGCCATTCTTGTGACCACGGCCTATCTGGATGAAGCGGAACGATGCAACAGGGTTGGGCTTCTCGATCATGGGAAGCTTCTTGCCACAGGTACACCAACGGAAATAAAACAGCTGATGAAGGGCGATGTGGTGGCTATACGGAGCAACGAACACTCCTGGGAAATCACCCGTTTGATTCGGAAACATATCGCCTGTACCAGCGTTAACGTTTTCGGGGATACGGTTCATGTGGTGTGCGATCAGTCAGAAAACATGGTGGGGCAGGCCACGGAACTGATCCGTTCGGCAGGTTTGACGTTTGAAAATGTCGGTTTGATTCAACCCACTCTGGAAGACGTGTTTGTCAGTGTTCTTTCCGAGACGGGTGAAAACAAGAATGTTGTACCGATTGAAATCCAGCAGGGTGAAGAACCGGACAAGCCTGAAACCAGAGAAACAGAATCCTTGCAGAACCGTGAAAAAGCTGTGGTTGTCAAAGACCTGACACGGCGATTCGGGTCATTTGTTGCGGTGAACTCCGTGTCTTTTGATGTTCCCAAAGGGGAGATTTTCGGATTTCTTGGACCCAACGGAGCCGGTAAAAGTACCACCATCCGAATGCTCTGCGGTCTGCTTGAACCCTCCGAAGGCCATGGAACCGTGGCCGGATTTGATATCAGAAAAGAGCCGGAAGCCATCAAACAGCAAATCGGGTACATGAGCCAGAAATTCTCATTGTATGAAGATCTGACCGTGAGTGAAAACCTGAATTTTTACGGTGGTATCTACGGAATCAGCGGAAATCTTCTGCAAAGCAAGAAAGCCTGGGCCATGGACATGGCAGGACTTCGTGGTCATCAAAAAAGCCTTACATCCATATTGAGTGGCGGCGTGAAACAGCGATTGGCTCTGGCCTGCGCCATGCTTCATGAACCACCGATTATTTTTTTAGATGAGCCCACAAGCGGCGTGGATCCCAACAGCAGACGGCGATTCTGGGATCTGATTTACAGCATGGCAGGCAGAGGCGTTACGGTGTTCGTCACTACCCATTATATGGAGGAAGCCGAGTACTGCGACAGGGTTGCCCTGATTTACGGAGGCAACATGATCGCCATGGGAACGCCCCAGGAATTGAAAACACGTCATATGAAAGAAAAGATTTTATCCCTGTCCTGCGTTAGACCTCAGGATATTGTGGATAGCATCGCAAGTCTTGATGAAGTCCGTGATGCGGCACTTTTCGGAGCAGGGCTTCATATTGTTGTGGAAGATGCGGAAAAAGGCGAAGAAGCGGTTCGAAGTAAGCTGGAATCTCTGGGTACGTCCTATCAGCGGCTGGAGCAGGTCAGCCCCACCATGGAAGATGTGTTTATCTCCCTGATTGAGGACGTGGACAGAAAAGCCGCGAAGAACGGAGGCCATCCATGATGAAACCAGAACGTCTGTTTGCCGTGGCACGCAAGGAATTTATCCATGTGTTGAGGGATTGGCGGAGTCTGTTTCTCGCCATTGCCATCCCCATCATTCTTATTCTTTTATTTGGTTATGCCCTGACCATGGATCTGAAAAAAGTCCCAACCGTGGTATGGGATCAGTCCCGGACAGCGGAAAGCCGGGATCTTTTAAGTTATTACAAGGGGTCCCCTTATTTTTCTATCATTGGATATGAGGATTCTTACGATAAACTTCAGGCATATCTGGACAGCGGAGAGGCCATGATTGCCATGGTCATTCCCGGCGATTTTGCTGAAAAAATCCATGGGGGCGAAAATGTCGCCATTCAGATTATTGTGGACGGCAGTGATGCCAACACGTCCCGGTTGGCCATGGGTTATGCAGAAAGCGTGGGCATGATTTACAGCATGAAAATCCAGGCGGAACAGGCCAGATTCATTCCAGGCAGCTCACAGGGGAACCCTGTGGAACTGGTGAGCCGGTCGTTTTACAATCCGGGGCTTCGGAGCCAGAATGTGATTATCCCCGGGATTATCGCCATCGTGATGATCGTCATTGCAGCCATGCTCACCAGCGTCACCGTGGCCAGGGAATGGGAAACAGGAACCATGGAGCAGCTGATCAGCACGCCGTTACGCGGGCCGGAGCTGATTTTCGGAAAAGTGGTTCCTTATTTCATCATCGGCATGACCGACGTGGTTATTGCCGTGGTCATGGGCAAAGTGCTGTTCCAGGTGAATATTGTGGGAAACGCAGGGCTTCTTTTTGCCATGTCGTCCCTTTTTCTCACCGGAGCACTTTTCTTTGGCATGACATTAAGTGTGGTTTTGAAATCCCAGGTTCTTGCCAACCAGATCGCCATTGTTTCAGGGTTTCTTCCCACCCTTGTTCTGAGCGGCTTTGTTTTTGCCATTGATAACATGCCCATTGTGATCCGGGGCATCACCACCGTTGTTCCGGCCAAGTATTTCATATCCATCATGCGGGGGATTTACATGAAGGGAATAGGGCTTGAAATCCTTTATATGGATGCTTTTTTTCTTGTGATTTACGCGGGGCTTACCATGTTTCTCGCCAACCGGAAATTTAAATTCAAACTGGAGTAAGAGATGTTTAACCGATTACGACAGATGTTGATCAAAGAATTCCTCCAGATGTTCCGGGACCCCAGGATGAGGATGGTGGTGTTCGGCTTTCCTGTGATTCAGATGATGGTCATGGCCTTTGCTCTGAACACCGATGTCATGAACATCAAGACAGCTGTTATGGATATGGATAGAACATCCGAATCAAGAGCCGTGATTCAGGCTTTTACTGCTGGAGGATATTTTAGAATTATCCATGAAGCCTATAATTTCAAAGAACTCCAGGATTATCTGGATCAGGGAACTGTCAGGGCTGTTCTCTATGTTCCCCAGGGTTTTGAAGAAGATGTTCAAGGCGGGAATAAAGCCAGGGTCCAGATGATCACCGATGGGACGGACAGCAATACCAGCGCCATTGTGAACGGATATTCCGAGCGGATCATACGTGAGTTCGCCGGGGCATTGAGTGCGAAGCGGGCCAATGCAAAAGGGGTGTCTTCGTCCCAGATTCTTGTTGAAACCACATCAAGGGCCTGGTTCAACACCAATCAGGAAAGCAAGTATTACTATGTCCCCGCGCTTATCTCGGTCATGCTTTTTATTTTCAGCATCATGCTTACCAGCATTGGTATTGTTAAAGAAAAGGAAATCGGGACCATCGAGCAGGTGATGGTGACGCCGATCAGGAAAATGGAGTTTATTTTTGGTAAAACATTGCCGTACATGTTCACCGGTTATTTTACCATGACCCTTATGCTGATCATTGCCCGGGTTATTTTCGGGGTGGTTGTCAAAGGGGATTATGTGCTTCTATACCTTCTCACAGGGATTTATCTGTGCGGGAATATGGGCATTGCCCTGGTGATCAGCGCCAGTGCCGAAACCCAGCAGCAGGCTTTGTTGACGAGTTTTCTCTGTATCATGCCTGGTACAATGCTCAGCGGGTTCATGTTCCCCATCAAAAACATGCCGGACATCATTCAGTTGCTGACCCATGTGAACCCCATACGTTGGTATCTCCAGATTCTGAGGGGTATCGTGATGAAAGGGGTGGGGCTTGAAACATTGTGGCCACTTGTTTTGTGGCAGATTTTGCTGGCCGTTGTTTTTATTTTTCTTGCGGCTAAGAGGTTCAGGAAGACGTTGAGTTGAAAAATAATGTTGTGGACAGTGGACTAAGTCCACCATACAGCCTGTTTTAAAGAAGGAGCTTCAAATATGATTCACCCTAATTTCAAATTTACACCATTTATTATTATCCTGCTGTTCAGCCTGACCGCCACAGCCTCCGAAACCCTCACTGTTGAACAGGCCGTTCAAACAGCCCTTCTAAACAGCCCCGCTATCAAAGAAGCCCAGAACCATGAAAAAAGCTCCCAGGAAAATCTGAAAAGCAGCAGGGCGGACTTTTTTCCTAAGGCTACGGCGAACTACAGCTTCAGTCATCTTGACGACGCACCATACCAGGTGGTGGGTGGAATGCAACGGCAGGTGGGAGACACGGACGCTGTCCATTGGGACGTGACTCTGGTTCAACCTCTGTTTAAGGGCTTTGGAATTCTTTCAAAGTATAAAGTGGCCAGATCTGAATCGGAAATAGGTTCGCTCAAGCTGGAACAGACAGCCAAAGACCTGGTAAGAGATGTGAAAACAGCATATTACGAGGCTCTTCTTGCTCAAAATATTGAAAAAGTGGCTGAAGAACAGGTGCGGACCCTCGAAGCTCAGGAGCGGGACGCGCAGGGTTTTTATGATCACGGGGTCATTCCAAAAAACGATTTATTGAAATCCAAGATTGCCAAGGCGTCAGCTGTTCAGGAGCTTGAAAAAGCACGATCCGATTCCCAGTTGGCCTTGTCACGATTGAGTATTGCCATGGGCGGGGCCGTTAATTCGGATTTCAGCCTTGTACCGGTTGAAACAGTTGTTTCCGATCCGGGAGACCTGTCAAGTCTGATGGATGCTGCGCTTAAAAACAGGCCGGAGATGAAGATCATGGAAAAGAACCTTGATGCGTATGAGGCCAATATCACCCTTGCCCGAAGCACATGTTACCCGGAGATTTCCCTTGTGGGACGTTACGAACAGAACGGGCATGACACGGCAGCCAGTGAAAACGACTATTCCAATGATCATAACACCAGCGTTTCTGTCCAGGCAAAATGGACGTTTTTCGAATGGGGGAAAAAACGTGCGGACATTCAGGAAGTCCGATACGAAAAACAAGCGTTCAATGAAAAAATTAAAGCCGTTTCGGATCAGATTAGTCTTGAAACCAAGCAGGAGTATCTGGCCGTAAAGGTCCGTGAAAAGAACATTAAGACAGCAGAAGAAGCCCTTGGCCAGGCCCAGGAAAACTTTCGGATTACAAGAAGCAGATATCTCCAGAACGTGACAACAGCAACAGAAGTACTTGAAGCCCAGACTTTTCTTTCCAGAGCCGAAAGCGATTATCACAAGTCGATTTATGGGTATCTGATCGCAAGGGCACGACTGAACAGGGCCACAGGGACATTGGCTGAGTGAATTCAAAAGGATGATTCATTGAAAAAACGTTGAAAAATATAGTCGGTGTATCGAATTATGAACAATGTGCTTGACAGAAATAAATAACTGGATGATATATGGCTTAATGTGTAAAATGAAAAAACAATGTTCAAATCCATAGAATAACAAACAATTCAGCATCGATTGAAAATTTAACTTGGGTCGTGGGGGATATGGTGAAAAAAATCCTTTTCGTTTTGGCTCTTATTTTGTTCGCAAATACAACTATCTGTTATTCAAACGAATCCAACGGACTTTCCTTATTTATCAACGGGGAATACAGCAAAGCCTATCCTCTGCTTTTGAACATTGCGGCTCAAGGAGACATGGCCGCCCAGTATTCCCTTGGTCTGATGCACCATAAAGGTCTTGGGATTGCCATGGATATTCCTCTGGCCGTCAAATGGTACAGGAAATCGGCTCACAGAGGGCATCATGGAGCCTTGGCCAACCTTCAGGAGATATACCTCAGCCAGGGTGTCAGCGATGAGGAATTCCTGATCTTTGATGATGAGGTTAGAATCTGGTATTTATCAAGAGCGAATGAAGAGGACGCTCAGGCCCAGCACTGTCTTGGCGAATTGTATTTTTTTGGCCAAGGCGTGGCCCAGCACTCTGAAACAGCTTTCAAGTGGTACAAACGCTCGGCAGCCCAGGGCAATATGATGGCCCAGTATCGCCTTGGGACAATGTATGAAAGCGGAAAAGGGGTGGAGCAGCATGATCGTAAAGCCATGGATTGGTTCGAAAAATCGGCGGCACAGGGTTATGCCCCGGCTCAGCATCAGATAGGGCTTTTTTACTATATGGGAAAAAATGTTGATAAAGATTTTCGAAAAGCAATAGCCTGGTTTCAGCTTGCGGCGAAACAGGGTTATGCCAAATCACGTTACAGGCTTGGCACCATGTATGAATACGGTGAAGGAGTCACTGCCAATTCCGTTGAAGCGGCTAAATGGTATCTGCTGGCAGCGAGGCTTGGTGAGCCTGATGCTCAGTACAGCTATGGTCTGTTGTGTGAGCTGGGTAAAGGCGTTCCAAAAAGCCCCTCACTTGCGGCGGAATGGTACGCCAGAGCAGCTGAAAATGGTGTGGGGAAAGCGTGCTACTATCTGGGAGTCATGCATGAACTTGGGAAAGGCGTGGCCACGGACAATGCAAAAGCCCTGATCTGGTATAAGAAAGCCGCTGAACAGAATTTCAGCAAAGCCCAGTATAATATCGGCGCATTATATTCCCATGGCAAAGGCGTATCCCGTGATTATGTCGAAGCTTACAAATGGTTCAGTTTATCCGCTGTATCAGGGCTCAATCAGGCCGTTGAAATGCGTGATGAAATTGAGAAACACATGACACCCGGTCAGGTTGCGGAAGCCAGACGACTTGCCGCTGACTGGGCAAACAAAAACAGAGCCGAAGAAGTCAGACATACTCCAGCCCTGTGAATTTTTATAATCCGAGTGTTATCTGCATAACGGATGAAATTCTGTTTATGACGGAGTTCGTCTTTGGCCAGCCTTCCAAAAAATCATAAGAAAAAACTTGTTTACGATCCGATGTTGCCATAAAAATGGGGCAACGTGAATGAATACGACGGCTATTATTATTTAAATGGCCTGTTCAATCGTGGAATGAAAAGCAGTTTCTTATCGAAAAAAACCAATCATATTAAGGAATTAACCAATGGATCATAACGTGGATCTTTCTGTGGATGTGGGGGGCGTTGTCCTTAAAAACCCCGTCATGACCGCTTCGGGAACCTTTGGCTACGGCATTGAATTTAAAGATTATGTGGATCTGAACAAGCTGGGTGGCATTGTTGTTAAAGGACTTTCCATTGAGCCGTCCAAAGGAAATCCCCCACCGCGCATTGTTGAAACAGCCTGCGGAATGCTCAATGCCATTGGTCTTGAAAATATTGGGATACGGGCGTTTGTAAAAGACAAGATTCCCGAACTCTCCAAGCTTCAGACCCCTGTGTTCATAAATGTTTACGGAAAAACAGAAGGGGACTATGTAAGAGTGGCTGAGATCGCTGACGAAGTCCCGGCTATTGCGGGTATGGAAATCAACATATCCTGTCCCAACGTCAGTCAGGGCGGGTTGGCATTTGGTGTGGACCCCTGTTCAGCGGCAAGCGTTGTCAAGGCTGTTCGTTCTGTTACCCGGAAGCCTCTGATGGTGAAACTGACACCCAATGTCACGGATATCACCGTGGTGGCGAAGAGTGTTGTGGACGCCGGAGCAGACAGTCTGTCTCTGATCAATACCATCACAGGTATGGCCATTGATCTCAAAACAAGAAAACCCAAACTGGCTAACAAAGTGGGTGGCCTTTCCGGGCCGGCCATTAAACCCGTTGCTCTGCGTATGGTCTGGCAGGTTGCAAATGCCGTCAGTGTTCCTGTTGTGGGGATGGGTGGAATAATGAATGCAGAAGATGCGCTGGAGTTCATTGTGGCTGGTGCAACAGCCGTTCAGATTGGGACAGCAAACTTTGTGAACCCCAGTGCGACTCTTGAAATTGTCGAGGGGATGACACGGTATCTAAAGGAGAACAATATCAGCAGCATTAAGGACCTCAGGGGTTCGTTGATCGTGTAGGTCTTTTTTTTATACCGTAAAAAGAACAAATCGGATGAATAAAATAGTTGACAACGGCGTCGACCCGGAATATCAATGGTTAACCAAAAAACAGGTGTATTATTTCCCGAATAGAGTTCATATCGACAATCACTGATTTTTAAACAGTATTTTAAGCAGTATTTATGTAGGGGTGTATTCCTTTCGAAATCCTCCAAAGGATCGTTGTTCTTTGCGGTATTGGGCGGAATACCTTTTATCAATATCTAAACACACAGGGGTAACAATGATGAAACGTTTTATGGTAGTGGTTATGGCTATTGCAATGATGGCGTCTACGGCTTTTGCAGCAGACGGTGTGAAACTTGCATCTAAAATGAAAGCAGGAGACTCTGATCTGGTTCTCAACGGATCGGGCGTCAGAACAAAAATGTTTATGAAGCTTTACACAGCAGGTCTGTATGTCGCACAAAAAACCAAAGATATGACAGCTCTTTTAAACAGCGATGGGAAAGTCGCCATTAAACTTCATATTACATCAGGGCTGATCACAAGCAAGAAGATGTCTGACGCCGTTATGGAAGGATTCGAAAAATCAACCAACGGTAACATGGCTCCTATCAAGAAAGAAATCGACGACATGATCAGTGTTTTCAGCGCAGAAATTAAAGAAAATGACGTGTATGATATGGTTTACGAACCAGGTAAAGGCACAAACATCTATAAAAATGGTAAACTCTCAAAAACCATTCAGGGTGCTCAGTTCAGAAAAGCCCTTTTCGGAATATGGCTCGGTCAGAAACCCGTTCAGGATGATCTGAAGGCAAAACTCGCCGGAGCCTGATTTTAATCTCTCCGCACGTTTTAAAACAAAAAAAGGCAGCCGAAAAACGGCTGCTTTTTTTTGTCCGCACTTTACAATCCTCCTGTATGTTGGTAAGAACTAAAAAGTCCATGTTCAGAACAACGTATCTACCATTCCTTTTCGATTTCTATGCTGGTATTTTTTTCATGAAGGCATTATGTGCAGTAATTGATTCTCTTTCGAACATGGAGCGGTGGATATAATTCTATGCATTAGATCCCAACAACACCTTACTTAGGAGGTTACCGTCCATGGCATATAAACAATTGGCAGAATCACCTGAAAAGACAACACAGCGAGTCGTAAACTCTGAACCTGATCTATCGATAGCCCGTTCGTTTCAACGTGACTTGCATCCTGTTCACTTTCTGCAAAAAACAATAGGCAACCAGCAAGTGGTTCGGCTGATTCAGGCAAAGCGGCTTCAATCGGGATTAAACGATACCGCTCAGATGGAACAAGACTCATCACAGGGGAATGATGGTTTGCCGGTACATTTGAAATCAGGTCTGGAAGCGCTTTCAGGAACAAATTTATCAGGTGTGCGAGTTCACTATAACTCATCGAAACCCGCTCAGCTCAATGCCCTGGCATACACGCAGGGACAGGATATTTATGTGGGGCAGGGTCAGGAAAAACATCTCCCTCACGAAGGCTGGCATGCGGTTCAACAGGCGCAGGGGCGCGTTAATCCCATTACTCAAATAAAGGGCGTGTCTGTAAATGATGATGAGAATCTGGAGCAGGAAGCGGATGTGATGGGGGGGGAAGCCCTTCAAATGGCACGGACCGAGCGGACGCAGGTACGATCATATTCCGCATCTGTTCAAAAAAAAGAAGGGAATATTGCGCAGTGTGTTCTACCCGCTATTTTCTCAGGTCTGGGGGCCGCAGAATGGATTGCTCTGGGTGCTGCGGGATATGTGGTTGCCAGCGATGCTGTAAATCAGGTATCAGGTGATGTTGCTTATTCATTCGATGAAATGGAAGGCGTACTGCTGCCTGGCGGAGGGAATGATGTCGCTGCATATAGAACGGCCCATCCAAACACTACAATAACCGAGGCGACCCATTATGCAGCAGTGTGGTTTGGAACGAGCGACAGCAGAAAGATGGGAATAAAGTTCGGCATCAATTTTCTGTATGATGGATATGCAATCGGAAATATTTCTTTAAGTATTGTAGAAACCTATGACTGGCCAGGCTGGGGCGGTAATGTCAATGTTAATATTACGCCGAGAAGTCTTGCCGCAGGGGGAGTATCATCTGTCAGATTTACGGTAAACATGGGCTGCAACAACTCTTGGTTTGTTCCAGATAGAACGGGAAACGTCATTTTCCTATTAAGAGCTGATGGAGATTTAAGCAAGACTTCTTCAAGTAGGCCTTGGAGCCACATTGGGTAGCTGGCCTATAATAGCATCACATCATCTTAAAATAAAAAATAGGTTCAGTTAAACATTAAGGGTAAATCTGCAATGAAATATATATTTCATGGTATTTAACATTCCATAAAAAGTCGGTTATTTTCCTTAGTATGTTTTACACAAGCCCAGATGAGAGGTAAATAAAAGGATCAAGAAAATGGGTGAAAAAGAGGCGAACGATTTGCTTCAACAAGCGCAGGAAAAAGCCGCTAAGATGCCTGAAGATCAGGAACCCATGTCGCCCGAAGAAACCAGGCAGATGCTTCACGAACTGCGCGTGCATCAGATTGAACTGGAGATGCAGAACGAGGAGTTGCGTCGGGCGCAGATAGAACTGGATGCCTCGCGGGAACGCTATTTCAACCTCTATGACCTGGCCCCGGTGGGCTATTGCACCATCAGCGAAAAGGGGCTGATCCTGGAGACCAACCTCACCGCCGCCAAACTGATGGGTGTGGCCCGGGACGCGCTGGTCAAGCAGCCCTTCTCCCTATTTATTCACAAGGAAGACCAAGACATCTACTACCTGCACCGCAAACAACTCTTTGAGACCGGTGAACCCAAGGGATGCGAGTTGCGAATATTACGCCAGGATGGACCAGCCTTCTGGGCGCGGCTGGAAGGGGCCGTCGTGCAGCACTCCGACGGCACCTTACTGTACCGAGTCGTGATGAGCGACATCACCGATAGCAAGCTGGCGGAGGCGGCGCTGCGAGAGAGTGAAGCGAATATTCGGGAGACTCAGAAAATCGCCCGTGTGGGCCGGTGGAATCTTAACCTGTCAACCGGCCTCCTCTTATGGTCGGACGGGATCTTCGCCTTGTTCGAGGTCAGTCGTGAGACTTTTGCCGCCTCCTATGAGGCATTTCTGGACTTTGTTCATCCCGAGGATCGCGCCCTGGTTGACCGAACCTACAA
Organism: Desulfobacteraceae bacterium; assembly: GCA_041660385.1. GTDB lineage: Bacteria > Desulfobacterota > Desulfobacteria > Desulfobacterales > Desulfolunaceae > DYJE01. The sequence goes on from JBAZWJ010000015.1 coordinate 33,417, forward strand.
CAAATCAGTCGAGAACAAAGAGCTTTACGAGATCGAGCATCGGTTGCTGATGAAGGATGGGCGCATCAAATGGGTTAGCGAGATATGCCGGACCGAGTACGACGACGCAGGCAATCCCGCCTGTTCCGTTGGTATCGTCCAGGACATCACCGAGCGCAAGCGGATCGAAGAGGCATTGCGGGAAACGCAAGCAATTTTGAAAGCCGCTATGGATAATAACCAGGCGGGCATCGCCATTGCCGACGCACCCAGCGGGGCTCTGCGGTATGTGAACGATGCGGGACTGCTCATTCGCGGTGGTGACCGACAGAGCATTGTCAACGGGATTGGTATTGATCAGTATGTGGCCAGTTGGCAGCTTATGGATTTTGATGGCAGACCCCTGAAATCTGACGAAGTGCCCCTGGCCCGCGCGATTATGTTCGGCGAAACATGCAGCAGGGAATTTATCATACGGAGGACCACCGACGACGATCGGATTGTCCTGGCCAAGGCCTCACCGATCATAGATGACAATGGGAAGATTGTAGCGGGGGTTGTGGCTTTTATAGACATCACCGAACGCAAGCAAGCCGAGGATAAATTACGGGAGAGCGAATTGCGCTTTCGAACGATGGCCAACGCGATGCCCCAACTGGCGTGGATAGCCAGAGCCGACGGCCACATCTTTTGGTACAACCAGCGCTGGTATGACTACACGGGCATGACCCCCGAACAGTTGGAGGGTTGGGGCTGGCAGTGCGTCCACGACCCAAGCGAACTGCCGAAGGTGCTGGAGCGATGGCAAGCTTCCATCGCGACGGGTGAAATCTTCGACATGACATTCCCGCTGCGTGGTGCCGATGGCGTCTTTCGCCCATTCCTTACACGAATAATTCCGATGAAGGACTCTGCCGGTCGCGTACTGCAGTGGTTTGGGACCAACACGGATGTCAGCGAACTAAAACGCATCGAACAGGCGCTGCGCGAAAGCGAAGCGTTATACCGCAGTATCGGAGAGTCTATTGACTACGGCGTGTGGATTTGCACACCAGATGGGCGGAACACATATGCCAGCGAGAGTTTCCTTAACATGGTGGGTATCACGCAGGAACAGTGCTCGGACTTCGGCTGGGGGGACCTGCTGCACCCGGACGATGCTGAACGCACTATCGCGGCATGGAAGGAGTGTGTCCGCACGGGTGGCACATGGGACATCGAACACCGGTTTCAAGGCATGGACGGCCAATGGCACCACGTACTGGCGCGAGGTGTGCCGGTCAAGAACGAGCAAGGTGAGATCATCAGTTGGGCCGGCATCAATCTTGATATCAGCCAGCTTAAGCATGCCGAGGAGAATCTCAAGGCATCGCTGGCCGAAAAGGAAGTGCTGTTAAAAGAGGTTCATCACCGGGTCAAGAACAACCTCCAGGTTATTTCCAGCCTGATCAGTCTGCAGGCCGACAGCCATGCCGACGAGCAGTTGCAAGGGGTGCTCAGTGATGTGCGAAACCGGGTACAGGCGATGGGGCTGGTACATGAGAAACTATATCAGGCGGACGATCTGGCACGATTGGATTTTGCCGAATATGCCGATAGCTTACTGCAGAATCTCTGGTGCGCTCATGATACGGCAGCCGAGAAGGTTCGTCTCAGCTTGTCTATGGCACCGCTAATGACGCCGGTCGATTTGTCCGTGCATTGTGGTTTGATCCTTAACGAACTGGTCAGTAACGCCTTCAAACACGCTTTCCCAGGTGGCAGAGAAGGAGAAATCTCCGTAACGTTGGCGCACGATCCCACAACCGGAACCGTCTGCCTGCAGGTGCGCGACAACGGCGTCGGTTTGCCTGCGGATTTGGCGAGGCGGCAATCCAGCTCACTCGGCCTGCGTCTCGTTCAAATGCTGGCCGGTCAGATGCGCGGCTCAGTAAGAACCGGTCCTGGTCCTGGCACGGAGTTCCAGGTTAACTTTAAAGTATAGGGAACCCCAGCATGAGTAATACCAGCATTCTTATCGTTGAAAACGAAGCCATAATCGCCGCCGACATCGCCAATAAACTCCGAAAATTGGACTACGACGTTGTCAGCTCAACTGACACCGGCGAGGATGCCATCGAGTTTGCCCGCCAGTTGCGACCGTCGCTGGTGCTGATGGATATCCGACTGGCTGGCGAGATGGATGGCATCACGGCGGCGGACATAATCCGGCGAGAGTGCCAGGTGCCGGTGGTGTTTCTTTCGGCTCATTCCGATAAGACCACGGTCCAACGCGCACGGCATGCGGAAGCGTTTGGATTCATTATGAAGCCGTTTGATAACCGTGAACTACACACGCAGATCGAGATGGCACTATACAAACACGCCGTCGAACGCCGCCTACGCGAGAGCCAGGCACGATTGGCAACGTTCTCGGCGGCGACTTTTGAAGGAATCATCGAAATCAAAGAGGGGCGGATTGTGGACTGTAACGACCAGTTTGCCCAGATTTTGGGATACCCGGTGGCAGAGTTGAAGGGGATGGAGATTGCCGACTTGATTGTCTCTGAAGATCGCGACCGAGTTACGGCGAATATCCAGCAGGAACGGGAGGCAATTACCGAACATGACATGTTGCGCAAGGACGGAACGCGGGTCGTCGTCGAAGCGCATGGTCGCCCGCTGTCGCCCGGCAGACGAATCACCGTAATCCGCGACATCACCGAACAAAAAAATAGGGAGTTGAGACTGCAAAAGCTCAACCGGACGCTCAAGGCCATCACCCACAGCAGCGAAGCCATGATGCACGCCACTGAGGAAGCGGCGTATCTGAACGAAATCTGCAAAAACATCGTGGAGGACTGTGGACATGCCATGGCCTGGATTGGTTATGCCGAGAACGATGCAAGCCAGTCCGTTCGCTCTGTGGCAAGTGCCGGTTTGGGAATCGACTACCTCGAATCTCTTAATATCACATATGCGGATACCGAGCGTGGCTGCGGCCCAACGGGCACGACCATCCGCACCGGCCGGATAAGCATCTGCCGAAACATTATGACGGACCCCAAGTTTGCCCCTTGGCGCAAGGAAGCCCTCAAGCGGGGTTATGCCTCATCCATCGTTCTACCTCTGATGGCCGAGGGGCGGTGCTTTGGTGCCATCAACATTTACAGCAGTCAACCGGATCCCTTTAGTGAAGGCGAGGTCATTTTGTTGGCGGAACTGGCTGACAATCTTGCATACGGAATAACATCGCTACGGTTGCGTGCTGAACGTGACCGGGCAGTGGAGGCACTGCAAAAAGCCCATGACAGGCTCGAACAGCAGGTTTCGGAGAGAACAGCCGAACTTGTCGTCGCAATGGAAGCGGCGGAAACAAGAAAAAAGATAGCGGAAACAGCTCTTGCCGAAATAAATGACTTAAAGAATCAATTGGAAGCGGAAAGAGCCTATCTGCAAGAAGAAATTCAACTGGAAAACAACCATGCGAACATTATCGGTCAAAGTGGCGCACTTAAATACGTGCTTTATAAAGTTGATCAAATTGCCAGCATCGACACGACTGTATTGATTCTTGGCGAGACCGGAACCGGCAAGGAATTGGTTGCTCGGGCCATTCACGGGTTGAGTTCTCGCAAAACCCGGGCCCTGGTAAAAGTAAACTGCGCCACGTTGCCCTCAAACTTGATCGAAAGCGAATTGTTTGGTCATGAGAAAGGCGCATTCACCGATTCTCATTCAAGACACCTTGGGCGATTTGAGGTCGCAAATGGCGGTACCCTTTTTCTGGATGAAATCGGTGAATTGCCGCTGGCATTGCAATCAAAGTTGCTCCGAGTGCTTCAGGACAAAGAGTTTGAACGGCTGGGCAGTTCCAGTACCATCAAAGTTGATGTACGGATTATTGCCGCCACAAATCGCAATCTGGAAGAAGAAGTCCGTAAGGGCAATTTCCGTGAGGATCTCTGGTTCCGATTAAATGTGTTTCCGATTACCACTCCGCCGCTCCGGGAGCGTTTAGAAGACATTCCGCTTCTCGTAGATTTTTACGCCAAAAAGATTTCCAAGAGGATGGGAAAGGCCATTGAAATCATTCCCTCGAACGTAATAGATACTTTACAGGATTATCAATGGCCAGGAAATATCCGGGAGCTGGAAAATGTTCTTGAACGCGCGGTGATCAACTCGTCGGGTCCCAAGCTGCGCCTGGCGGATGAACTCAGGAATCCGTTAAAGGGTTCAAGCACCAGCCAAAAGACTCTGGAAACGGTTGAACGCGACTATATTGTCCAGACGCTTGAAAAGACCCATTGGAAAGTCAGTGGGAAAAACGGTGCTGCTGAAATCCTTGGACTTGACCGCAGCACCTTGCGCACCCGTATGCTTAAACTCAATATTCAAAAGGCATAAATTCTCATCTAAAAAAAAGCGAACATCGAACATCGAACGCCCAACATCGAACATCGAATGTGGGAGCCGCTCAGCGTCGGCCTGGGGTTGATGCCAGCGGGGCGCGGGGCGGATGCATCGTTTTTTTCTGATGTTTTTATGTTTGTTACAAAAATTTTAATCAGTTCCTCTGTTTCGTTTAAAACGTTGTTCAACAGTTCTGTTTTTTTATAAGAGGGATGCGCTGTATGATCTTCAGCCATCTCTGGGTTTCTCACAACACCTTATTTATTTCCATCAAACGTTCCCCCAAACTCGCTCCGCGCAACTGCCCAAATCGACCCCAGGCCGACGCTGAGCGGCTCCCACATTCGATGTTCAATGTTCGATGTTCGATGTTCAAAAAAGAAATGCCATTGCCCTAAGCCCCTTTGAATTTTTAGAGGCATTCCTTGATGGGAACAGGATTGGCTTTCATGTGCTCCAGCCGGTTGAGTCCATTGATATAGGCTTTGGCGCTGGCTGTGATGATGTCAAGATCAGAACCTCGACCCAGAGCCACAAGGCCATCTTCCTTCAAACGGACAGTCACTTCACCCTGGGCGTCTGTGCCGTCGGTGAGGGCACTGATGGAAAATCGCATAAGGGTGGCTGATGTGCCTGTGAGTCGTGCAATGGCCCGGTAAGCCGCATCAATGGGGCCGTTGCCTTTGCAGCTTTCTTCCGTGGATCGTCCGTTGATCAGAAGTTTCACGTGGGCCATGGGGTCCACTGTGGTTCCGCTTGCCACATGGAGGTAATCCAGTACGAAAAGGTCGCTGCATCGCAAAACGCCTTCGTTGACGATGGCTTCGAGGTCTTCGTCAGCAATGTCTTTTTTCCGGTCCGCAAGGTTTTTGAATTTCTCGAACACTTTCTGGAGTTCATCATCTGTGAGTCTGTATCCCATCTCGGTGAGGTAGGATCGTATAGCGTGCTTGCCCGAATGTTTTCCGAGAACCAGCTTGCTGCTGTGAAGCCCAATGGTTTCAGGACGGATGATCTCGTACGTCATGGGGTTTTTCAAAACACCGTCCTGATGTATCCCTGATTCATGGGCAAAAGCGTTGGCTCCCACGATGGCCTTGTTAGGCTGAACAAGAATACCCGTGATCATACTGACAAGGCGGCTGGTGGGAACGATTTTGGTTGTATCGATCCGTGTGTCCAGCTTGAAAAGATCCTGCCTTGTTTTGAGGCTCATCACCACTTCTTCGAGAGATGTGTTGCCAGCCCGCTCGCCGATGCCGTTGATGGCCACTTCAGCCTGTCTTGCACCTGCGCGGATGGCAGATAACGTGTTGGACGTTGCAAGGCCAAGGTCGTTGTGGCAATGAACGCTTATGATGGCTTTTTCAATGCCTTTTGTGTTTTTGATCACATAGGTCACGAGGTCCGCAAATTCTTCAGGAATGGCGTAGCCCACTGTGTCCGGGATGTTCAAGGTTCTTGCCCCTTCTTCAATGGCTGCTTCGAATACACGGCAGAGAAAATCACGGTCGGAACGGCTGGCGTCCATGGCACTGAACTCCACATCGTCGCAGAGACTTTTTGAAAGTCGTACGGCCTGTCGAGCAATTTCAAGGACCTCATCATGGCTTTTTTTCATCTGATATTTCAGATGAATATCCGACGTAGACACAAAAGTGTGAATGCGCGGGGATTTAGCTGATTTGATAGCCGCAGCACATGTTCTGATATCATCGGGAATAGCCCGTGCAAGACCGCAGACCGTTGAGTTCTGGATAAGATCTGCAATTTGCCGCACTGCGTCAAAATCCCCCGGAGACGCAGCGGGGAAACCGGCTTCGATCACGTCCACGCCAAGTTCTTCAAGCTTGGATGCAATGCGAAGCTTTTCTGCGGTGTTCATGGTGGCCCCGGGAGACTGCTCGCCATCTCTCAAGGTTGTATCGAATATGATCACTCTATCTTCCATAAGTTACTCCATTATTTTGCTGTTTTGCTTTACAGTCTATCGTAGGCCGGGTAGAGAAACGGAACCCGACAAATAATCCGATCCTTCGTAGGGGCACGGCGCGCCGTGTCCCTACATGCGCAGATGCGGGCCATGCCAATTCATTCTTTTTGCTTTTTTTCCAAAGATTTGGCCAGCTTGTACTGGAAGCTGTCTTCCAGCGCCTGCCAGCTCGCTTCGATGATGTCTTCGGAAACACCCACCGTGGTCCATGTATCTTCATCGTCTCTGGATTCGATGAGCACTCGGACTTTGGCTTCTGTGCCTTCACTTCCGTCGATGACACGGACTTTGAAATCAACCAGATGCATATTGGCAATCTGATCGTAAAAATTGTGGAGCCCTTTCCGGATGGCGTTATCAAGTGCACTTACAGGGCCCGAACCTTCAGCCGCTGTTATTTCAGTTGTCCCGTCCACTTTGATTTTCACGATGGCGTGGGACGAACAGGGTCTTTCCTTATCCTTCTCTACAGTGACCCGGAACGCTTCCAATTCGAAACGTGGTTTATATTTGAGCCTGAACTTGTCCATAAGGATTTTGAGTGATCCATCGGCCACTTCGTACTGATAGCCGTCTTGCTCCAGAAGTTTCACTTCGGTCACAAAACGTCTTGTATCAAAATCGTCGATGTCCAGATCAATTCCCAGTTCTTTGGCTTTGTATTCGATGTTGCTTTTTCCCGATTGATCAGAAACAAGAACGCGCCGGACGTTTCCGACCAGATCAGGATCCATGTGTTCGTAAGCAATGGGGTTTTTGTTGATGGCGCTCACATGGACGCCTGCCTTGTGGGTAAATGCGCTCCTGCCCACAAAAGGCCTTGATGCCAGAGGAACCATGTTGGATGTTTCGCTGACGAATCGAGACAGGCTTTTAAGTTTTTTCAGATTGATGTCGGTCATACAGCTGTCATTCAGTTTAAGGCACAAAATAGGGATGACCGATGTGAGATCCGTGTTTCCGCAACGTTCTCCGTAACCGTTGATGGTTCCCTGAATCATGGAAATGCCGGATCTGTAAGCGGCAATGGCGTTGGCCACACCCATATTGCTGTCGTTATGTGCGTGAATGCCGTATCTCATGTCTTTGAATCCCTGTTCCGAAAGAAAGGGAATAACCGTTTCTACGATTTCCGTAATCTCATGGGGCAAGGTTCCGCCGTTTGTATCACATAAAACAAGGACGTCTGCTCCGCCTTTGGCAGCAGCCACAAGGGTTTTAAGCGCATATTCGGGGTTGTTCTTGTATCCGTCAAAAAAATGTTCAGCGTCGTAGAGTAGCTCCCTGCCATGTTTTTTGATGAAGGCCACGCTGTCTTCGATCATCTTGAGGTTTTCATCAAGTGTGTTTTCCATGATCTCGATCACATGGAGGTCCCAGGTTTTTCCGAAGAGGGTTATAACCGGGGCATCGCATTCGATAAGAGCAATGAGATTGGCATCCTGTTCAGGTGGAATGTCCTGTCTTCGTGTAGCACCAAAAGCCGTTATCTTGGTTTGTTTCAGAGGGACACTCTTGATCTGTTTGAAAAACTCCATGGCAGCGGGGCTTGCTCCGGGCCAGCCGCATTCGATGTAATGAATGCCAATAGTGTCAAGTTTCTGGGCGATTTTAATTTTGTCGTCAAGGGTGAAGTTGATGTTCTCGCCCTGGCTCCCGTCTCTTAGCGTGGTATCGAACAACTGGGTGCTATGCATGACTTGCTTACTCCATAAAAAAAACACTGCCTGAAATCCTAATTAATCAAGATAAAACAGGCAGTGTTTACATCAAACGTATGATGCTAAAAAACGATTAGCGGTTTTTGGGTCTCAAAGCCCTGACCGCAGCGCCTGCTTTCCACATTTCGGAATTTTTAATGGCATCCAGCTCTTTTTTCAGAACAACATCCCTATAGTCGGGAGCGCTTGCGGCTTTCAAGACGATTTCCGTCTCTTTGCCTGTTTTTACGCTGTCGTAAAGCTGTTCAAAAACAGGAGCCACCGCATCTCTGAAGCGGGGGGCCCAGTCCAGAGCGCCGCGCTGGGCTGTGATGCTGCAATTGGAAAACATCCAGTCCATGCCGTTCTGGTCAACAAGACGGATCAGGCTCTGTGTGAGTTCTTCAACGGTTTCGTTGAACGCTTCGCTGGGGCTGTGGCCGTTTTTGCGAAGGATGTTGTACTGAGCTTCCATGGTGCCTGCAAGGCAGCCCATGAGAACGCCGCGTTCGCCTGTTAGGTCGCTGTATACTTCACGTTCGAAGGTGGTTTCGAAAAGGTAGCCTGAACCGATGGCGATACCGAGGGCAAGGGCTCTGTCTTTTGCCCGTCCTGTGAAATCCTGGAATACGGCGAAACTAGAGTTGATACCCTCACCATTCAAGAAATTGTCACGTACGCTGCGGCCTGAACCTTTGGGAGCCACAAGGGTCACGTCAATGTTTGTCGGCGGGATGATTTTGGTCTGTTCCTTGTAAACAATGGAGAAACCATGGGAAAAATGAAGAGCATTCCCTTCGTCCAGGTTAGCTTTGACTGTGTCCCAAGTTGCTGTCTGACCAGCATCTGAAAGAAGGACCATAATGATGGTACCCCGTTTCGTTGCTTCGGCAATGGGGAAAAGGGTTTCGCCAGGAACGAATCCGTCAGCAATGGCTTTGTCCCAGAATGCGTCGCCTTCAAGCTGTCCGATGATGACAGGAAATCCATTATCCCTCAGGTTTAAAGCCTGGGCAGGACCCTGCACGCCATAACCTAAAATTGCAATTGTTTCGTTCTTCAGAATTTCTTTAGCTTTTGAAAGGGGAAACTCGTTGGAAATGATCACTTCTTCCTGAGTTCCGCCAAAGTCGATTAGTGCCACTTTTCACTCCTTTGATGGTAATGGTGTAATAAAAACCGAAATATATTATTAATTAAATCATCTATATTATCAGTTGCCTCTGTATAATGCAATACTCCCCGTTTTGACAATCTCTTTTATGCCCATGGGGGTCAAAAGTTTGATAAACGCATCCAGCTTGTCACCCTTGGCCGTTGCCTGGATGATGTAACTGTCCGAGGCGACATCCACGATTTTATATCTAAAAATATTCACGATTCTTAAGATTTCTTCTCGGTTGTCGCTTTTGGCGTTAACCTTGATCAGCGCCAGTTCCCTCTGAATGAAGTTGGAACCGGTGAGATCCTGGACTGTGATTACGTTGATCAGTTTGTGCAGCTGTTTTTTGATCTGCTCCATGATCTCTTCGTCGGCAACGGTTACCATGGTTACCCGTGACACGGCTGCTTCGTTGGTTGGAGCCACACTCAGGCTTTCGATGTTGTAGCCCCTGCCGGAGAAAAGACCGGCGATTCGTGAAAGTACTCCCGGCTCGTTGTCAACCAGGATGGACAGTATATGTTTTTTTTCGCTCATCGTTCGTTTCCTTTTTATCCTCGATTAAACAAGAAGCATGTCCGTGATGGCTTTGCCAGCGGGAACCATGGGATAAACATTCTCTTCACGTTCGGTCACAAACTCCATGATTACGGTTTTTGGAGAGGCGAGCCCTTCCTTTAAAACCTTTTCAACCTCGTCCGGTCTTGTGGCTCTGAGGCCAAGGGCGCCAAAGGCTTCGGCCAGCTTCACGAAGTCCGGGTTGTGGTCAAGGGTGGTGGAAGCGTACCTTTTTTTGTAAAAAAGCTCCTGCCACTGGCGAACCATGCCCAGATAACGATTGTTTAGAATGATGATTTTTACCGGAAGGCCATACTGAACAGCTGTTGCCATTTCCTGGATGTTCATCTGGATGCTTCCGTCACCGGCGATATCCGCAACGATTTTGTCCGGGCACGCTACCTGAGCCCCGATGGCTGCGGGAAGGCCGAAACCCATGCAGCCGAGACCGCCAGAGGTGATGAAGTGGTTCGGCTTGTCAAAATGGTAGTACTGGGCCGCCCACATCTGGTTCTGACCTACTTCGGTGGTGATGATCGCTTCGCCTTTTGTCAGTTCAAAAAACTTGTCGATAACGTACTGGGGCTTGATGGCATCACTCTGTTCGAAGGCCAAGGGTTTGGTGCTTTTCCATTCTTCAATCTGGTTTATCCATGCGTCTCTTTCGTGGCAGAGATCATCGATATTCTCATTGTCGATCAGGCTGTTCAGTTCTTCAAGGGCCATTCGGCAATCACCTACAATGGGAACGGAAACAGGGATGTTTTTGTGAATCGACGTGGGGTCGATGTCGATCTGAATGATGGTGGCATTTTTGGCGAACACGTCTGTTTTGCCCGTTACCCTGTCGTCAAATCTTACACCAATGGCGATCATGAGATCACAGGTGCTTGTGGCCATGTTGGCTCTGTAAGTTCCATGCATTCCCAACATTCCCAGCCATAAGGGGTCGGTTCCAGGAAAAGCGCCGAGGCCCATGAGGGACGAGGTGACAGGAATCCGTGTTTTCCGGGCAAACTCGGTCAATGCTTCTGATGCACCGGAAAGAATTGCACCGCCGCCCGAGAAGATCATGGGTTTACGGGCTTTTTTAATGAGACTTACAACCTTCTGAACCTGTTTGATGTTGGGCTTGTAGGTGGGCTTGTAAGACTTTATTTCTATCTTACTGCCCACCGAGGGTTTCTCGTAAGTCGTGATCAAGTTTGATACATCTTTGGGGATGTCCACGAGAACAGGTCCGGGTCTTCCGCTTCTTGCAATGTAAAACGCTTCCCGTAAGATAGGGGCAAGACGGTGGATGTCTTTTACCAGGTAATTGTGTTTGGTGCAGGGCCGTGTGATACCCACGATGTCCACTTCCTGGAATGCGTCGTTGCCGATGAGGTGGCTGGATACCTGCCCGGTGATGATAACCATGGGAATGGAGTCCATGTATGCCGAAGCAATACCGGTTACCGTGTTTGTTGCGCCCGGTCCTGATGTCACAAGGCACACGCCTGTTTTATTGGCGGCCCGTGCGTATCCGTCAGCAGCGTGAACAGCGCCCTGTTCGTGGCGAACGAGAATG
>JBAZWJ010000015.1:44783-46013 GCA_041660385.1 Desulfobacteraceae bacterium
CTGATTTCCGTCCGGTCAAGGGCGTCATAGATATCGAGAACGGCGCCACCGGGATAACCGAAGATGGTGTCAACGCCTTCTTCTTCAAAAACTTTCATCAGGATCTGAGCACCTGTGAGTTTCATAATGTGTTCCTTCCAAATTAATTTATCAAGATTCCGCGCTGGATATTTTCAACGGTTATAGTGAAAACCAGAAAGACCTTTTGCATCACTCCACCGCAAAACCACTAATCAGCTAATCCGATTAAAACTTCCTATTTTACAATGGCGCCTTCGCTGGCCGATGATACCAGTTTCGAATAACGGGCCATGTACCCTTTGGTAATTTTTGGAGCCGGTTTTTTCCAGTCCTTGAGTCTGTTCTTAATCTCATCGTCCGACAACTCCAGGGTAATGGATTTAGCCGGGATATCAATGGAGATGATGTCACCTTCTTTGACTATGGCAATAGGGCCTCCATGGGCCGCTTCCGGTGAAATATGTCCGATTGCAGCACCCTTTGTTCCGCCGGAAAATCTGCCATCCGTCAAAAGGGCCACCGAATCGTCAAGCTTCATACCTACGATGGCCGATGTGGGGCTCAGCATTTCACGCATTCCCGGTCCACCCATGGGACCTTCGTAACGGATCACTATCACGTCTCCTTTTAGGATGCCGTTGCCCATGATCACCTTTGACGCTTCTTCTTCCGAATTGAAAACACGGGCAGGCCCTTTGTGTCTGAGCATGCTTTCAAGAACGGCAGACTGTTTGACCACGCATCCTTCAGGGGCCAGGTTTCCGAAAAGGACAGCGAGTCCGCCTTCTTTATGATACGGCGAGTGGAAAGGCCGGATCACATCTTCGTTTAAGACAGTGCTGTGTGCAATATTCTCTTTTACTGAACGCCCGGTGACTGTAATGCAGTCGCTGTTGATTCGGCCCTGTTCATCAAGAACTTTAAGAACAGCCTGGATTCCGCCTGCCGCGTTCAGATCTTCAATATGATCTCGGCCTCCGGGTGATAGAGAACAGAGGTGCGGAATGATTTTACTGATCTCGTTGATCAGGCTGAGGTCGATGGTTACGCCTGCTTCGTAAGCGATGGCTTTTAAATGAAGCACCGTATTGGTTGAACAGCCAAGGGCCATGTCCACGGCAAGGGCGTTTCTGAATGATTTTTCCGTCATGATCATCGACGGTCTGATATCGTTTTTTAGAAGTTCCAGAATCTTCATGCCTGCTTCTT
>JBAZWJ010000015.1:46023-93160 GCA_041660385.1 Desulfobacteraceae bacterium
CGTTCCGTTTCCTGGAAGTCCCATTCCTATGGCTTCTGTCAGGCAGTTCATGGAATTGGCTGTGAACATGCCGGAACAGGACCCGCAAGTGGGACAGGCCGCATCTTCAATAGCGTGGAGTTCGGCTTCGGTCATTTTATTTGAAAGCACAGCTCCCACAGATTCGAACACGGTGATCAAATCCACTTTTTTTGATGCGTTCGTGGGATGCCGACCGGCCAGCATGGGACCACCACTTATGAAAATCGTGGGGATGTCCAGCCTTGCCGCAGCCATGAGCATGCCCGGAACAATTTTGTCGCAGTTGGGAATCATCACCAGAGCATCCAGTGCATGGGCTGTGGCCACCACTTCAACGCAGTCAGCAATCAGTTCACGACTTCCTAAGGAATAGCTCATTCCCGTGTGGTTCATGGCGATTCCGTCGCATACGCCGATGATGCCGAACTCAATGGGTGTTCCACCTGCCATATAGATTCCGGCTTTGACAGCTTCTGCAAGCTTGTTCAGATGAACATGCCCAGGAATAATGGTGTTGGCGGAGTTGGCGATACCGATCAGTGGTCTTTCGATCTCAGTGTCGGTGTAGCCCATGGCTTTGAACAGCGAACGGTGGGGGGCTCTTTCGATCCCTTTCTTCACTTGATGACTCTTCATCTTTGCTTTCTCCATTAAAAAAGCCGTTATCAGTTTTCGGCTGATAACGGCTTTTTATTTTGAAACTATTGGGTTATGTCAAGCCATTATCAACCTCATCCAAGTAGGATGATACCCAGGACAGGGACAGAACCTGTCAGGGAAATCAGGACGACGACGATGCTGAGGATGGCTGCGAAACAGTTCATTTAAAATACCTTGAAATTATTATAATTTGCTTCTTTTATACCCAACGGTGTGTTTTGTCAAGGAATGAATGTTGGATCTGATGATTTTTTTACCGGTATATGATTAATTGACGACGCCATATAGCCCGCTCCAAACCCGTTGTCGATATTGACCACAGCCACATTGGAGCTGCAACAGTTCAGCATGGCGAAAAGAGCGGTGATCCCGTTCAAGCTGATGCCGTAACCTATGCTTGTGGGAACGGCGATCACGGGAGCCTGGACCATACCGGCCACCACGCTGGGCAAAGCCCCTTCCATACCGGCAACCACGACCAGAACAGTAGCTTCTTCGATTAAGTTGCGGTGCCGGAATAGGCGATGGATGCCCGCTACTCCCACATCGAACACTGTTTCCACTTGATTTCCCATCATTTGGGCTGTTAAAGCGGCTTCTTTTGCCACGGGGATGTCGGATGTGCCTGCGGAAAGAACCAGAATAGTGCCGTTTCCCGTGTTGTCCGGATCTTTTTTCTTCCAGATCACCATTCGTGCATCGTCGTGGTATGCCGCATCCGGAAAGGATTTCAGGATCGCCTCGGCTTTAAGTGCATCCACCCGGGTGGCCAGAACCACATTTTCCTGAAGGGTCATACGTTCCATGATACCGGTGATCTGTGCGGCTGTTTTACCTTCACCGAAGATTACTTCGGGAAACCCTTTTCTGAGGCAGCGATGGTGATCGATGTTCGCGTAAGAGATATCTTCGGACGCGAGGTGTTTCAGTATCTTGGCCGCGTCTTCTATACTTCGAGCGCCCTGGGCCACTTCGGACAAAAGCCCGGTCAGGGTGTCATGGTTCATGGATATTCCTGCATACACTAAAAAATCGTTTATGATGGATTTTCAACGGGACATTGGGCGTGTATTTTTTAACCCGCATTATCCCGCCGTTTCTTTAATGATTTTTATCAGCTCATTTTCAAGGCTTACAAAGAGTTTCACAAGTCTGGGGTCAAAATCAGTCCCGCTTTTCATTTCGATTTCCTGAAAAGCCAGGTGAACAGGCCAGGCTTCCTTGTAGGGCCTGTTAGAAATCAGGGCATCAAATACATCACAAATCCCCACAATCCGACTGATCAAGGGGATTTCATCGCCTTTGAGTCCATGGTTGTAGCCGGAACCATCCCATTTTTCATGGTGGGATAGGGCTATGGTTTCTGCATCTTGTATGAGTTTGGATCGGCTGCCGGACAAGAGCTTGGAACCGATGGTGGTGTGTCCTTTCATAACGTGCCATTCATCGGATGTCAGCTTGCCTTTTTTGAGAAGAATGGAATCAGCAATGCCAATTTTTCCAGCGTCGTGAAGCATACTGGAAAGGGCGAGCGTCTCCGCTTCTTCGTGGCTGAGCCCTGCGGCAAGCCCTAAAATCTGGGCCATCCGGCTTATTCGTGCCACGTTCTGGCCCGTGCCGTTGTCTCTGTATTTGGATGCGAGACTTAAACGTTTGATGATTTCAACCTGGGTTTCTTTCAGCTCACGTGTTCTTTCTCTGATTTTTTCTTCAAGGATTAAATTCCGGTTGCTGAGTTCTTCCTGGGTTATTCTGAGACTCAGGTGGGTTTTTACCCTGGCCTTCACTTCCGAGATATCGAAAGGTTTGGTGATATAATCAACGGCTCCTATTTCTAGACCTTTCCGTTTGTGCTGTGGATCGTCAATAGCCGTGATGAAGATGATAGGCACCGACTGTGTGATCGGATTTTCTTTCAATCTCTGGCAAACCTCAAAGCCATCCATATCCGGCATCAGGATATCCAGAAGGATCAGATCGAGTCTGTTGGTCTTTGTATATTCGATGGCCTTTGGCCCGTTTAGAGCAACTCCCAGTTTGTAATCCTGCTTGAGAGTCTGTACAAGAATATCGATATTGGCCTTAGTGTCATCGACCGAAGTATACGTCTGTTTGATAATACGCTCATGCGTTTATAACCCCAATCTCCCCAGGCTTAAGGTTACCCTGAATGACGTGCGCTGCCATAAATATGGAACGCAGTTCCAATTATTAACAAAAACACTTCGCCATGGCAGGTCCCCCTCAACCATATGATGTTGTTTTCGGAAATTGGAATGAAACACTTAAGATTAATCCTGTTTATCCAGTGTATAAAACATGAATACAATATCAGCCGGAAAAGTCAAGGCTCAGGTTGGGTCGAAAAATGCGCGAAACGTCTATAGGATCAAGATTAACGATACAATTCAAGACAGCAAGGGTGTATTTCATGACGGCCCGGTGAGTTTCTTTTACAAAGAAAGTTCGGTCATCCTGGGATCCATGACCTTCAACTGGCCGTCAAGATTTTCCAGAACCTCTATAGCTTCGTCGAAATGGTAGTTTTTGACATGTGTTTCCAGATCTTGAATCAGTGTTTCAAACTCATGATGATTCTGGTTTTCAAAAAAGCAGCATTTGATCATTTCGAGTTTGTGTTCCGATTCAACCGGGTCGAAATCCTTGAGGGTTCCGAGAAAATCCGGGATCAGCTCAAGGATTTTATCAGGATTGAAAAAATTTTCTTCTATCTGTTGCAACTCAGGGAATAACTCCTCATCGATGTGGGCTTCAGAGAAGGTGACCCGATGGATGGATTCGAGAACAAGTCGAAGTTCATCATCCACCCGTGCGAATATTTTGTCGATTTCACTAACGTTTTTATCTCGCAATATTTTTTCGAATGTTTCCGCAGCCCCATAGAGCCTTTTCGCCGAAATGTTGCCCGCCGTACCTTTAAGAGAATGTGCCTGAATCATTGCTTCGTTATATAGGCCCTCTTCAAGCAGTTTTGTCATGGTTTCCGAAAAATCGATGAAACTGTGACTGAAGCTGAGAAGGATTTTCATATATCGTGTCCACGAATCACCAAAACGTTTGAGGCCCTCGTCAAGATCAATACCAGGAAGCATGGTGGTCCCGCTTTCGAGAATCATTCCCGATGCCATGTGATCTGCGGGTGGATTGCCTTCAGTCAAAAGAGAGGCGGTTTTCAGGTGAAGTTTGAGTATGGACAACAGCCGTTCACGGTCCACAGGTTTGGGGATATAATCGTTCATGCCTGCAGCGAGGCATTTTTCCCGATCTCCATACATGGCATGGGCTGTCATTGCGATTATGGGTATATCTTTAAGCGACAGTTTGTTTCTGATGGTTTTGGTCGTTTCAATTCCGTCCATTTCAGGCATCTGAACATCCATAAGAATGGCGTCGTATTTTTTTCCTTGGATGAGTTTTATCGCTTCTCGTCCATTTCCGGCAAGGTCGATGGTTATTCCCGGAATTTGGAGCATTTCGATCACCACCATCTGATTGACGGCGTTATCCTCAACCAGAAGAAGGTTGATATCCGGAAATGCTTCGAAACGGGTGATTTTGCGCACATAATCCCGAGATCTCTGGGGTTCGTATCCGTAAATTTCCATGATGGTGTCGAACAACAGCGATTGCCGGATGGGTTTCATCAGAAAACGTTCAACGCCTGCTTCTTTCGCACGTGCCATATCTTTTTCGTTTCCCAGAGCGCTGATCATGATGATAGGAGGCGCTGGGTGTTCTTTTTTCTTTTTGATGATGTGGGCAGCGGTTATTCCGTCCATGCCAGGCAGGCGGATGTCCATGAGAATAAGGCAATAGGGATCATGAATGAGAGAGTCTTCATATTTTTCAAGGGCTTCCTCAGCAGATACCGTGAGGTCTGTCCTGAATCCGAAAGACTCCATATACCTTTTGATCACCATCAAAGTGGACGGGTTGTCTTCCACAACAAGAACTCTGTGCTCCTTTATTTTAGAAGGGATTTCCTGTTTTATGCGCATGGATTTCCCATGGTGCCTGAACATGGCTGTGAAGAAAAACGAGCTGCCTTGCCCTGGCGCGCTTTCCACCCATATTTTCCCACCCATCATGGTGACAATTTTCCGGCAAATAGCAAGACCAAGTCCCGCTCCGCCGTATTTCCGGGTTGTCGAGCCATCGGCCTGGGCAAACGCTTCGAAAAGATCCTGTTCCCCTTGTTTGTAAATCACAGGATCAATGCCAATCCCTGTGTCTTTGATGCAGAAAAGAAGCTCGGCACGGTTGTTGTCCGTGGACCGGACCTCGGCACTGATGCATATTTCTCCTTTTTCCGTGAACTTGAAGGCATTGGAAACGAGATTCGCAAGAATCTGTCTCAGACGGACAGGATCTCCGATGAGAATTTCAGGAACATTTGCTTTGATGTCGATGATCAGTTCAAGTTCTTTTGAAATGTTTTTCGCAAGAAACAGATCGGCAAGGTTGTCTATGACGTCTTGAAGATTGAATTGAACGTATTTGAAATCCACTTTACCTGAATCAACTTTCGAGAAATCAAGGATGTCGTTCACCAGTTCCAGCAGAGAGATAGAGGAAGACCGGATGATTTTTAGATAATCTTTTTGTTTTACAGGGTTTTCCGTGTTCATCAGAAGTTCAGACATGCCGATAATAGCGTTAAGCGGTGTTCTGATTTCATGGCTCATGTTGGCAAGGAATTCGGTTTTTGCCTGGGCAGACTGGTCAGCGGTCTCTTTGGCTTTGAGAAGTTCAAAATTGGTTTGGATCAGTTCGGCTGTGCGTTCTTCAACCCTCTTCTCAAGCTCGTCCTTGGCCTGTTTAAGTTCCTTTGCCGTTATTTTAATCTGGGTGATGTCTCTTCCAACACCCCGGAAACCTGTTGGTTTTCCCGATTTGTCACGAATGAGAGAGACAGAAATGGAAAAAATACCCTGGGAGCCGTCTTTTTTTGTTAATTCAAAATCGTTTATTTTACTGGGTTTGCCCGTGGTGTAGATGGTGTTGAATACCTTGTACAGTTTTTTTGCTGTTTTTTCAGGTGAAAATGTTTTGTAATGTGTTCCTTCCAGCTCTTTTTCAGAATAGCCTGAAATGTCACACAAAGCTTTGTTGAAAAAAAGAAGTTTGCCGGAAAGGCTGATTTCAAAAAAACCTTCCTGGATATCATCAAGGATTTTCCGGTACGTATCGCTGTTCTCATGGAAAACGTTTTCGGTTTTCTCACGTTTGCTTATTTCAGCGGAGAGTTGTTTGCTCGTTTCCTGGAGTTCGTTGGTCCGCTTGAGTATGATCTCTTCGAGATTGTTTCTGTAGCCGGACAGCTCTTTTTCATATTTCTTATGTTGGGTGATATCCGTTAGAAAACAAAGAGTTGCCGGTTCTGCTTCCCACAAAATGTCTTCAGTATGCATTTCAACCCATCGGATTTCACCGGTTTTTTTTACGATTCGAAACGATGTATTAGGGTTAGTATAAGATCGTTTTCCTGAACGGATATGTTCGTCACCGATGGAGCCCCTGTCATCGGGATGAATAAGATCGGAAAGGGGTTTGGAAAATAATTCTTCCAGTGAATATCCGGTATAAGAAACTATTCTTTTATTCGAATAAACAGGATTAGCATCCCGAACCACGAGAACGCCCTGATTTGAATTTTCAACAATGAATTTGAATAGTTCCCCGGAAAGTCCGGGTTGGTCCCCATTTTCAAAACACGATGATCGTCTGGCCAATCAAAAACCTCCCCCAGGCATGATTTCCACCATCGAGACAGTCGAAAGACATTGTGAAACACATGTCAGACCGTCTCATATCCCCACGAATATGATATAAATTTTCTATTGAATGACGTAACCGTATAATACAACTGATAGGATTTCAATATGAAAATTATATTTTAATTGTGTTAATTTTTAATAATGGCAATATTTTAATCTTGAGCCGTCATGGTTTGAGAATCTTGGAGCAACCGTCTGGATTTAGGAATTGAAATGACGTATAGTGATTACCATGAATATTTGATCCAATGGGGTTCTTGCGATGAGCAGCCCTCGCAGAAGAAATTTATTAAAAAAGCATAATTCCATTTGGCCAGCATAGGAGAATTGATGATACACTCAGGAAAGCATATCAGATTGTTATGCTCAATGTTTCTTATTATGGTCATTCTTAGCTTTGGATGCATCGCTGCTGCTGAAGAGTCTGCAGGTAAACAAAAAACAACAGAAACAACGAATCCTCTGGACAATCTTTCAAGTCAGACGGGTATTATTACAGGTTTTGTGGAAGGATTCACCATGGATAGTCTGTACATTGACGGAACGGACTATGTCATGTCTAAAAGCATCGAATACTATTCAAGTATCGGGAATCCTGTCACAAAAGCCATCATCAAGAGAGGCTGCCGTATCAAATATGTTCTAAGTCCCACAAAAGAAGTGGAAATTATACAGGTGGAACGTGGACAAGACGATGACGAGTGGTAGGTGTATATTATGCAGCTTTAAAAAAGAACGCTGGTAAAGGATGATATGGTTCAAGATAAAGAAGTGTTGCAGACCCTTATTAAACAAGGTCTTATGACAAAAGAGCAGGCCAAGGAAATTCTTGCAAGCAAAGAACGCATTCTGCACAGTTTGATTCTGAAAAACAAAAATTCATCTCAGGGTCTTGGAGATCATCCGCCAACCCTCATCGACGTGATCACCGCATACGGAATGAACAGGGCAGACAAGAAAACTGAAAAGATTGATGAAGACAATATTTTTCAGTCTCTTGCAAAGGAATGGGGTGTTCCATATTGTAAAATCGATCCTTTGAAGCTCAATCTGAATCTTGTGACCAGTACAGTCCACCGTTCGTTTGCCATGAAGCATCTGGTCCTGCCCCTTGAGACAAAGGATGGGGAACTTGTTGTGGCAACGCCCTATCCCCATAACAGGGAGGTCATGGACGACCTTAGGCGCGTTGTTAAAATGAAGGTTCGAGCCGTTGTCACGTCGAAAAGTGACACCATCAAATACATTCATGAATTTTTCGGATTTCAGAAATCCATCGCCGCTGCTGAAAACCTGTTCTCAGGACCAACGGTGGATCTGGGGAACCTGGAACAGTATGTGAAATTGAAATCCATGGATGAACTGCCCTCTACGGACCACCACATTATCAATGCGGTGAACCACCTTTTCGGTTACGCATTTGACCAGAGGGCAAGTGATATACACATTGAACCCTTGAGGGACGTGACCCACATCCGTATGCGGATAGACGGGATGCTTCATGTGGTATACAAACTCCCCAAGAAGGTTCACAACGCCATTGTAAGCCGGATCAAAGCCCTTTCACGTCTTGACATGGCTGAAAAGAGACGCCCTCAGGACGGCCGTATTAAAACCGATAAAGATGGCGTAGAGGTGGAAATCCGTGTGTCCACCATTCCGGTTGCTTTTGGTGAGAAGGTGGTGATGAGGGTTCTGCACCCCGATACCATGTTCCAGGATCTTCCTGCGTTAGGTTTTTCAGATGACGCTCTGGAACGTTACAATGATTTCATCAAGATGCCCCATGGAATCATTCTTGTCTGTGGCCCCACAGGAAGCGGCAAGTCCACCACGCTTTACTCCACGTTGCGGAAACTTTCAAGTACCGCTATCAATATCACTACGGTTGAAGATCCTATCGAAATGGTTCACGAGGGTTTCAATCAGATCGCCGTTCAGCCTCTTGTGGGGATCACTTTCGGAACGATCCTCCGCAATATTCTGCGTCAGGACCCGGACGTGATTATGATCGGTGAAATGCGTGATCTGGAGACAGCCGAAAATGCGGCCCAGGCAGCCATGACCGGGCATCTTGTCCTTTCCACGCTTCACACTAACGACGCGGCTTCAGCCATTACCCGTCTTCTGGATCTTGGAATTCCTTCCTATATCATCCAGGCCACATTAGTAGGAGTTATGGGCCAAAGGCTTGTCCGGAAAATCTGTGACTACTGTAAAGAACCTTATACCATGGATATCCAAACCCTGAAATCCATGGGAATCGAAACGGGTTTGGCCGAAGATGTGACCCTTCACCGGGGCAACGGTTGTGTGAAATGCCGGGGGACCGGATACATGGGGCGTATCGCCATATTCGAAATATTGAAGTACTCTGAAGGGATACGGAAATTGACCTCTGCTGCGGCTGACGTGGTGGCCATCAAGGAAAAAGCCGTGGAAGAGGGTATGGTAACCTTGAGGAAAGATGCGGTTCAGAAGATGCTGAAAGGAATGACCACGTGTGAGGAAGTGCTCCGGGTTACTTGGGGGACGGATTAGGCATGGCGTGTGGATTTGAACATCGAACATCGAGCACTGAACATCGAATGGTGAATGATTGTTTGCGGAGGGTGGGGCATGGAAGGGGCTGGGGTGAACGTCCAACGCTCAACATCCAACGTCCAACGTCGAATGGTTGCTGAGCCATCTGTGTGGGGCATAAAGCTTACTGGTATGGGCAGTCCTTTGAGTGTTGAATACCGCTGAGGGAAATATTAGGTGTTGTCCGTAGTCTCATTTTTTTCAGTTTTCACCCTTGGACAGATCTGATTGGCACGTAGCTGGCCGCAGGCAGCGGAAATGTCCGGACCCATGCTTTTTCTGATGATGGCGGTGTATCCTTTATATAGAAGGATGGTGAGAAATCTGTCGATGGATGCGTCGTCCGGGCGTTTGAATTCACAGCCTTCAAATTCGTTGAAGGGGATGAGGTTGATTTTGGCTTTTACCTTTGACAGCAAACGGGTAAGTTTGAGGGCGTCACTCTCTGAATCGTTCACGCCTTTCATCAGAATGTACTCGAATGTGATTTTGTTCCGAGGGCTGATGGGGTAGCGAACACAGGCGTCGATGAGCTTCTCCAGAGGGTAAGTCTTGTTGATGGGCATCAGATAACTGCGTGTTTCGTTGTCCGTTGCGTTCAGAGAAACAGCTAAATTGAGGCCGAATCGTGTTCCAAGTTCCTGAAAACGGTCGATGAAGCCGCTGGTGGAGAGGGTCACTTTTCTGGATGAAAATTTGAGCCCGTAATCAGGGTTCATGATGATTTCAAGGGCTTCGCTGACATGGTGAAAATTCGCCAGAGGTTCACCCATGCCCATGAAGACGATGTTCTGAAAAGGTTTGGTTGTTTCAGGGTCCCCTTCTTTTCTGGGAAGGTCGTTCAGAATGTCACGAACCTGGGCTACGATTTCACCGGTGGTGAGGTTTCGTTTGAATCCACCCCTTGCTGTCAGGCAGAACCGGCATCCCTGAGCACAACCCACCTGGCTGGAAATGCACAAGGTGTAGCGTTCTTTACCCGGAATCAGGACGCATTCTGTGTATTCTCCGTCTTCAAGACGGAAAAGATATTTTTTTGTACCGTCCCGGGACGTTTCTATGTTTGATTTTTCAAGACGACTTATGTTAAAATTATTTTCAAGTAATTCTCGTGTTGTCTTGCTGAGATCAGTCATCTCGTCAAACGTATCCGCCTGACGGAGATAGACCCACTTGAAAATCTGTCCGGCACGATAAGGTTTTTCTCCATTTTCCTTGAACCAATCGGCTAATTTTGACTGAGAAAAATCCTTAATGTCTTTTTTTTTCATGGTTTTTCCAAAAATATCGTGTATAGTAAGGAGTTTTTTTATTCTTGACATAACATGGGTTTAATAATAATTCCATCATTTTGTCAGGAGCGTTGCCGGATGTCGTTAATAATTTGAGGCTGGTATCAATATATATGTTCGAAAATTTGAGTGACAAGCTGGCTTCGGTTTTCAAGAACCTCAAAGGGCACGGAAAACTCAGCGAAACAAATATCGAAGACGCAATGAAAGAAGTCCGTATGGCGCTTCTTGAGGCGGACGTTCATTATAAAGTTACAAAGAATTTTATTGCCGGGGTCAAAGAGCGCGCCATCGGCCAGGAAGTCATGCAGAGCCTGACTCCGGGCCAGCAGGTTGTGAAGATCGTCAATGAATGCATGACCGAATTGATGGGTGACAGCCACAGTGATATTGATCTTTCAGGTGAAAAACCTGTTTCGGTTATGCTTGTAGGGCTTCAAGGTTCGGGAAAAACAACAACTGCAGGAAAGCTTGCCCTATATATTCGTAAGAAAGGAAGAAATCCGTTTCTGGTTCCTGCGGACGTATACAGGCCTGCGGCTATTCTTCAGCTTAAAAAAGTTGCAAGCCAAATGGGTCTGCCGGTGTTTGATTCGTCTCCGGATATGGACCCGGTGGACATATGCCAGAAGGCGAGAATCGCTGCTCAGCAGCAGGGCTGTGATGTCCTGATCATTGACACTGCTGGACGACTGCACATTGATGAAGACCTCATGGGTGAACTCCAGCGGATAAAGAGCGCTCTTAATCCGTCGGATATTCTTCTTGTGGCCGATGCGATGACCGGACAGGATGCTGTGAACATCGCAGGATCGTTTAACGATGCCCTTGATATCGGCGGCGTGATTCTGACGAAAATGGACGGTGATGCAAGGGGCGGCGCCGCACTTTCGATCAAGGCTGTTACGGGTAAGCCTATCAAATTTATTGGCGTTGGCGAAAAATCAACTGCCTTTGAAGCATTTCACCCGGACCGGATGGCGTCACGAATACTCGGCATGGGCGATGTTCTGAGCCTTGTGGAAAAAGCCACTGAGATGGTGGACGCCAAAAAAGCGGCTGAACTGGAGAAAAAGCTCCGTAAGAATCAATTTTCCCTTGAGGATTTCAAGGATCAGATGGTTTCCATAAAAAAAATGGGCTCCATTGGTGACCTGTTAAAAATGATTCCCGGTGTTTCAAATAACAAACACTTTAAAAATCTTGAAGTTGATGAACGGGAAATTTTGAGGGTTGAGGCCATCATCAACTCCATGACAATGGAAGAGCGTAAGAAACACAGCATTATCAATGGAAGCAGACGTAAGCGGATCGCCATGGGAAGCGGTACCAGAGTTCAAGATGTAAACAAGTTGTTAAAAAATTATACCCAAGTCATGAAAATGATGCAAAAATTCAATAAAGGCGGCATACGATCATTAAAAGGAATGCTGCCGTTTTAAAGGAGAACACGAATGTCAGTAAAAATCAGGTTGGCCAGAAGAGGCGCGAAGAAGAAACCGTTTTATCGTATTGTAGTTACAGATATTGAGTCACCCAGAGATGGTAAATTTCTCGAAGTTGTGGGTACGTACGATCCTTTGCAGGAGCCGGCGGCAGTGACTCTGAAGGGAGATCGTGTAAAACACTGGATCTCTGAGGGAGCCATTCCCACAGGAACAGTAAACGATATTCTGAAGAAAGAGGGACTGTTCAAAGCATCTGCGTAACATCAACTGAGCCAGATTCTCAAAGTCCAAAAAGGAGATGAGTTATGAAAGAGCTGATCAACTACATTGCACAGGCACTCGTTGATAACCCGGACGAGGTTGAAGTTTCGGAAGTGGAGGGAAACCAGACTTCTGTACTTGAGCTGAAAGTGGCGAAAGAGGATTTGGGGAAAGTGATAGGTAAGCAGGGAAGAACAGCACGGGCCATGCGAACTATTTTGAGCGCGGCCTCAGCAAAAGTAAAGAAACGAACGGTACTTGAAATTGTTGAATGAGGGGATAGCTGAGGAAGACTACGTATTAATCGGTAAGATAACGGGAGTTCACGGTCTTCATGGAAATTTGAAAGTCAGCTCCCATACCGAATCTCTGGACCTTTATACCAAGGGTGAGAAACTTTTGATCCGAGGATCGAAGCTTCCCGAAGGGGTTTCGAACAGTTATTTCACCATTCAATCAGCAGCACCTTACAAAAAAAAAATACTGTTGCGGTTCGATGAAATTGACGACATCAACAGTGCCGAACGATTGATAGGAGCCGATATATTCATACCAAGGGAAAAATTCCCCGAACTTGAAGAAGGGGAGTTTTACTGGGTTGATATTATCGGCTTATCGGTTTTTACGACCGCTGGCGAATCTCTTGGGCGAGTGATTTCAATTTTTCCAACGGGAAGCAACGATGTGTATGTTGTGAAAGGCGAAGGGGATGAAATTCTCATTCCTGCTCTTGAATCCGTTGTTAAAACCATAAATCTTGATGCCGGAACCATGACTGTGGAACTCCCTGAAGGTTTGTGATGGATATTTCCATTCTCACCATTTTTCCGGAAATGGTAGAACCGTATATTTCGTTCGGGATGCTCCGCAAAGCCGTGGATGACGGTTACATTCATGTGTCTGCAATCAACATCAGGGACTACGCTTCAGGCAAACACCGGGTAACGGACGACAAACCCTACGGTGGCGGCTGTGGAATGGTGATGAAACCCGAGCCGCTTGCAGCCTCTATCAAAGCTGCAAAAGAACGATCTCCAGAGGCAAGGGTGATCCATATGACACCTCAAGGGAGGCGCTTCGATCAGAATCTTGCCCGTGAATTGGCTTTCCAAAGCGGACTTATTTTTGTTTGTGGCCGATATGAAGGCGTCGATGAGCGGATTGTGGAGAACTATATCGATGAAGAGATTTCTATCGGTGATTATGTTCTTACGGGTGGCGAAATGGCAGCACTGGTTGTAACGGATGCGGTCATCAGGTTGATACCCGGAGTCCTTGGTGGACAAGAATCGGCTGAAAAAGATTCGTTTTCAAGTCATCTTCTGGAACATGCCCACTACACACGCCCCTGTTGTTTTGAGGGTGAATGTGTTCCGGATGTTCTTATTTCAGGAAATCATGCCAGAATTGAATCCTGGCGACTTGAAACATCATTGATACGAACCTTTTTGAAGCGTCCTGATCTGATAGAGGGAAACGTTTTTTCTAATGATGAAACGAAGATTCTCGAACGGTGGCGGAACAAACTGGACAACCTTATTAAAAAAAACAGACAATAATCGGTTTTTTTAATGAGATTGCCGAATCTGAATGCTTGGGCGTGCTTTCTGGAAATGAATTTATATATTGCACTGATACATCATCCCGTGGTCAATAAGAAGGGTGATGTGATCTGTTCGGCCATAACAAATCTTGATCTCCATGATATCGCCCGTGCTGCACGGACCTATGGCGTCAAGGGGTATTATGTTGTAACCCCCCTTGAAGATCAGAAAATTCTTGCCGGACAGATCATAAGGCATTGGACCGATGGTTCAGGTGGTGCGGTGAACCCAGCGAGAAAAGAAGCGTTCGGGATTGTACGGCTGGCCAACTCACTTGAAGAAACACTTGAACATGTCAGACAAGAAACCTGTTCACAGGTTCATATAGTTGCGACCAGTGCAAGGGAAAGTGAAAAATCTGTATCATTTGCCCAGATGAAGGAAAAACTTCCACATCTGGATTGTGTTCTTCTTTTGTTTGGAACAGCATGGGGTTTGGCGGATGACGTTATTGACATGGCGGATTACCTTCTTGAACCTGTAAGTGGACCGGGAGAGTACAATCATCTTTCTGTCAGATCAGCTGTTAGCGTTATTCTTGACCGGCTGGTGACGGGTTGCAGAAGTTGAGATTAACCATACAAGTTCCGTTTGTGATCTTGGCCGTTCAACAGGGTTGACCAGCTTGAATGCATACGTTTTTAGGAATTTATCGTTTGATTTCGGATTGTATATTGACTGGGCTGGATATTGTCTGATATACACTATCGGATTTTCGATTTAGATATTATCATGTGATTTATGATTGGGAGATAACAATGGATATCATCAGTAAGATAGAAAATGAGCAACTTAGACTTGATTTTCCGCTTTTTAAAGCCGGTGATACAGTGAAGGTGCATGTAAAGATTATTGAAGGTGAAAAAACCCGTATTCAGATTTTTGAAGGCGTGGTCATCAGCAAAACCGGTGGCAGCTCCAGTGCACGATTCACAGTTCGTAAGATATCAAGCGGTATTGGTGTGGAACGCGTTTTTCCCATGAGTACTCCAAGCATCGAAAAAATCGAACTTGTCAGCCGTGGCCGTGTAAGAAGGTCAAAAATATACTATCTCCGCGATCTTCGTGGTAAGGCAGCTCGAATCAAAGAACTTAGAAACTGATCTGTCTAAGATTCGATTAAGAATTTCTAAAGACAGTTTTTTTTCATGGATTCTTGCTTAAGACTTCCTGGAAACTGATGACATGTGGACGTATGAAAAAAAAGCCGCTTCAAGCGGCTTTTTTCTGGTTGCAGGTGTGGATGAAGCTGGCCGTGGGCCCTTGGCTGGGCCTGTTGTTTCATCTGCTGTCATATTGCCCGATAGTTTCACCGGTGAAGGTGTGAATGATTCAAAAAAGCTCACCCCGGCTAAAAGAGACCGCCTGTATGATGTGATTTACGCTCAGGCGCTTTCTGTTGGAGTTGGGGTGGCCGATCATAAAGAAATTGATCGTATCAACATCCTTCAAGCCTCTCTGCTTTCCATGGTTCGTGCCGTTGAGGCGCTTAAGATCAAACCGGATTACCTGCTAATTGATGGTATATTCACCCTATCCTGTCCCATACCTCAGGCGGCTATTAAAAAAGGTGATTCCTTAAGCATATCCATCGCCGCCGCTTCAATCATAGCCAAAGTGACCCGAGACAGGCTGATGGAACGATATGACAAAGAATATCCCCAGTACGGATTTTCTAAACATAAGGGTTATCCTACCAAGCAGCACAGAGAAGCCATAGCCCGTTTCGGTGCATGTCCTATTCACAGAACGAGTTTTGGCGGTGTAAAAGAATACATCTGATAATTCATTTGTAATCACGATAGTATTTCTTGTAGGAAAGCCTCAGTTTCTTCCCTTTGTCCGAGTCAAATAAATTATTTGTTTATCAATTTATTGTTGTTCAGGGTCAACCATGTTTGATTTCCGTCGATTGCTTGGTAAAACAGGTGAGCAGGTAGCTGCCCGTTTCCTGAAAAAAAACGGGTGCAAAATTATAGAAAAAAATTTCCGCAATACGTTTGGAGAAATCGATATCATAGCATCTGACAGAGACGTCATTGTGTTTGTTGAAGTGAAAACGCGCCAAGAGGGTGGTATTTCACCCAAAGAGGCTGTGACATTAGGCAAACAGAAAACCATAGCAAAAGTTGCGGAATCCTGGTTGAAATCGAAAAACAGGTACGGCTCAAAAGCACGTTTTGATGTTATAGGCATAGTATCAAATAGTAAGATCAAACGAATAGAATGGGTGAAAAATGCTTTCAATACCCGATCTTTCTGAATCCCAATCCGCAAAAGGCGGCACTCTTTATGTGGTTGCGACTCCCATAGGGAATCTTTATGACATCACGTTGAGGGCTCTCGGGATATTGAAAACTGTTGATGTTGTGGCAGCTGAAGATACGAGGCATACAGGCCATCTTCTCTCATATTTCGGCATAAAGACGAATCTTGTTTCTTGCCATGAATTCAACGAGGAGGGCAGATCCATAGCTCTAATAGAAAGATTGCTAAGCGGTGAATCAATAGCCCTGGTTTCCGATGCAGGCACACCTGCCGTTTCTGATCCTGGTTTTAAGCTTGTCAGTCGCGTCATAGGGAAAGGAATACCTGTTGTACCAATTCCAGGTGTGTCAGCAGCAATAACCGCAATTTGTGCTTCAGGTTTATCCACCGATTCTTTCGTTTTTATTGGTTTTTTGTCTCGGAAAAAGAAGCGACAGAGAGAACAGGTCGAAGCATTAAAAAAGGAACGACGGACGATTATATTTTATGAATCTCCCAAAAGAGTCGTTGATCTGCTTCAGGAACTGAAAGATTGTCTTGGTGACAGAGATGCCGTGGTCGCAAGGGAGCTGACCAAAATTCATGAAGAATTCATACGGGGACGTTTATCCGACATTATCGGAAAGCTGACTGAACGAAATCAAATCAAAGGCGAATGCACGGTTATTCTATCCGGGGCACACGAGGAAAAACCTGATATGGACATGGTCCTTGAAGAAATGGAAATCAGGCTTTCTTCGGGCTCCATAAGCCCCTCGTCCTTATCAAAAGAACTGGCAGAAAAACATGGATTGAGCAGGCGAACCATCTATGAAGAGATTCTTCGTATCCGTGAACGGTCCAATGAATAACAAGGGATATATTCAAACTCTGATGTAAAAGACTTGCTGATTATCCTGCGATTATTTATAAATGGGTTTGGCCGAACAGAAGAATTTAAAAACACATATATCATATAAAAAATTTATTGATATGGAGCTGATAAAATGACTGATGAAAACAAGAGACCCACTGGAGAAGGATTTGTCATGGACGAGACAGGGAAAGAAGCGAGACAGGATCCACGGATGCCAAAAATTGATTTTTCGACATTTATTTTTTCCCTGAATTCATCGGCATTGGTTCATTTAGGAATTATTGGTGAACCTGGCAGCAATTGCATTTCCAAAAATCTTGTACTCGCAAAACAAACCATCGACATCATTGGAATGATCGAAGAAAAGACAAAGGGGAATCTGACGGAAGACGAGACCCAGTTGATGAAAAACATTCTTCATGATTTAAGAATGATGTATGTGAAGGAAAAAGACAAAAAGTAGAAAGAATGGAACTTCTATCACCTGCAAAAATAAATCTATGTCTAAAAGTCACAGGGAAAAGGGATGACGGCTATCATGAGCTCATTATGCTGATGTGTGCCATTACCCTTTACGATAAAATTCGGATTGAAACGGACAAAAGTGAATATTCAATAATATGCCGACATCCTGATGTCCCTCAAAATGAATCCAATATCGCTTTGAGAGCCGCCATTCTGTTTCGTGAACGATTGGGTTCAGGCCAGCCGGTTTCGATTCACCTTGAGAAGAATATTCCTGTGGGGGCTGGGTTGGGCGGGGGAAGCAGTAATGCTGCAACAGTACTCAAAGGTTTGAATGTACATTATGGATATCCATTCTCAGATGATGCGCTCATGGGAATGGGCTCAGAGCTTGGCTCGGATGTTCCTTTCTTTATCTACAGCAAGCCCGCATGGGCTGAGGGTAGGGGAGAGAGGATAAATTGTATTGAAAATATAGCGTGTTACAATATCATTGTTCTTTTCCCCGGAGTTAACGTTTCAACGCCCGCTGTCTATAAAAAACTGAATTTTGGATTGACAAAAAACGAAAAAAAAACTAAAAGTCCTCTGTTGAATAAAGGGTTGGTTGACCCGATTAGTCATCTTTTTAACGATCTTGAGGAGCCAGCCATAGAAATATGCGGTGAAATCAAGAAGTTAAAGGATGTCTTGGCGATACATGGAGCTGAAGGGATTTTAATGTCCGGAAGCGGTTCTTCAGTCTTTGGCCTTTATTCAGAAACTATTGCAGCCAAAGAAGCTTACGACACGTTAAAAAGCTATGTGGCTCATCATGACGGTTGCAGAAGCTGGCAAGTGTTTCTGGCCGAAATGATTATTTGATTCTTGGGGCGTCGTCAAGCGGTAAGACACAGGATTTTGATTCCTGCATTCGGAGGTTCGAATCCTCCCGCCCCAGCCATTTGCAATTCGATTTAAAGTGCTCCGGGATAAAGGATAAAATGAAAGATCTTTCGATATTTACCGGTAACTCCAATCCAGGCCTGGCTGATAAGGTTTCCAAGTATCTTTTCAAAAAACTTGGAAGCGCCAAGGTCAACAGGTTCAGTGACGGTGAAATACAGATAGAAATTAAAGAGAATGTCCGTTCGAAAGATGTTTTCATCATTCAATCTACTTGTAACCCAGTGAATGATAATCTCATGGAGCTTCTCCTGATGATAGATGCCATGCGGCGGTCATCTGCTTCGCGTATTACAGCGGTTGTTCCTTATTACGGATATGCAAGACAGGATAAGAAAGTAGCACCGCGTGTTCCCATTTCAGCAAAACTTATCGCTGATCTGCTGACAAACGCAGGTGCGAACAGGGTTATCACCATGGATCTTCATGCGGGACAGATTCAGGGCTTTTTCAATATCCCGGTTGATAATTTGTATGCAGCGCCAGTTCTTATTGATTTCATCCGTCAAAAATTCTGTGATAAGGACCTTGTTGTGGTTTCTCCGGATGCAGGCGGTGTGGAAAGGGCTCGTGCTTTTGCAAAAAGGCTTGACGCAGATCTTGCTATTGTTGACAAGAGAAGAGATAAGCCGAATGAAGCTAAGGCCATGGCGGTCATAGGAAATGTTTCTGATAAGATTGCCATTATTCTTGATGATATGGTCGATACTGCCGGTACCCTGACAGAAGCGTCCAATGCAATTTGTGAAAAAGGTGCAAAAGAGGTTCATGCCTGTTGTGCTCATGCGGTCCTCTCCGGGCCTGCTGTTGAAAGAATAAAAGCCTCGGCTTTAAAATCCCTTGTTACCACCGACACGATTCCATTGAGTGACGAAGCTGCCCAATGTGACAAGATAACAGTTCTGTCCATAGCACCTCTGGTTGGTGAAGCGATTATCAGGAGCCATAGAGGCGATTCGGTTACCACATTATTTATTTGATAGTTTTTTAAATGTATTGCGATTTAGGAGGATAATCTTTTGGAACTTTTCGAGCTGAAAGCAAATATAAGAACAAAGACAGGAAAAGGAATATCAAGGAAGATACGTCGAAATGATGGCATCCCTGCAATTCTTTACGGTCCGAAGACCGAACCCTTGATTCTTTCCGTTGGGGCCAAAGAGTTTGAGACGGCTTTCAAACTGAAAGAAAGTGCCCAGGTTATTGTAAGCCTGTCGGTAACTGATGAGCAAGGCGTTGAAACTAAAAAATGTCCAGCACTTGTTAAAGACGTGCAATTGTCTCCTCTTAAAAAAGAGCTTCTGCATGCCGATTTCCTGGAAATCGATTTAAACAAGAAAGTGAATGTGTTTGTTCCGGTTGAAACCTTTGGTAAATCAAAAGGGGTTGAATTCGGAGGTACACTTCAGGTTGCCAGGCGTGAACTTGAGGTACTTTGCCTTCCTCTCGATATTCCCCAGAGCATAAAACTCGATATAACGAATCTGGCTATGGGTGATTCGATCCATGTAAAAGATATCGTACGAGAAGGATTAGAAATTCCTTCTGATACCAATTTTACAGTTGTAACGGTTGTTGCGCCTAAGACAGCAGCAAAAGAAGAAGGCGGAAAATAGTTTTCCGTATCTTGATAAACGTTATGTGGGTCCATTAAGAATGTTCACACCGTTTATTATTGATCTTTTACATGAAACACACGTTTGATGGGGCTAACATGTCGGACAGAGAAACGACTTTAATTGCCGGTTTAGGTAATCCTGGTGAAAAATACGAACGAACTCGACATAACGCCGGTTTCTTTGTAATTGACCGACTTTCAGAAGAAAACTCAATCCCACTGTCAAAACAGAAATTTGACCTTGTTTACGGACGAGGTAAGATCGGGGGATATGATGTGATTTTAGCAAAGCCCATGTCATACATGAACAAAAGTGGTTTTCCGCTCAGAAAACTTGCGGATTATATAGGACTTACAAGTGAGGATCTTTTCGTTATATATGACGATATTGATCTCATGTTTGAACGGATAAGGCTAAAGGATAAGGGAGGACATGGGGGTCATAATGGCATAAGATCTCTGATTGATGCCTTCGGAACACGTGATTTCCCTCGACTTCGTATCGGCATCGGACGCCCTGACGGTGAAAAAGACGTTACAGGACATGTACTGGGAAGATTTTCTGCAGAAGAAACAGAAATCATGAACAGTGTGGTCGAAAGAGCCGGCCAGGCAGTTGTCTCTGTTATTAAGGACGGCTTAACAGTGGCTATGAACAATTTTAATTGTTTGAGATAGTGATAGTGGTTTTAATTAATTAATTAATTTGATGGAGGTAGGAATGGAAAATTTACCGTTGTTGTGTACTTACGCGGGTCTTGCCGGCGTGGTTTTTGCCATTGCCATGGCAATCGTCGTAAAGGCAGCTCCTGCTGGAAACGAAAAAATGAACGAGATTGCAGATGCAATCAAAGCTGGTGCCATCGCTTATCTTAACAGACAAGCGAAAAGCATGGGCGTTGCGGGTATTGTCCTTGCCGCGATTATCTATTTTGCACCAGGCTATGGCCTTTATGCAACTGCCGGTTTCATTGTCGGTGCCCTTGCTTCTTTCATGGCAGGTTACATCGGAATGCGCGTTTCCGTAATTGCCAACGTAAGAACAGCTGAAGCATGCCGTCATGGTTTAAACTCCGGTCTTAGAATGGCTTTCAACGGTGGTACTGTTACAGGTATGATCGTTGCTGGTCTTGCGTTGACCGTATGCGCTGGTCTTTACACTTACCTCGTAGGTGCAGGCGTTGAAGCAAAAGAAATCAACGTAGCCATGATCGCTCTTGGTTTTGGTGGTAGCTTGATTTCTATCTTCGCTCGTCTCGGCGGTGGTATCTTTACAAAAGGTGCTGACGTTGGTGCTGACCTTGTTGGTAAAGTAGAAGCCGGTATTCCTGAAGATGACCCCAGAAACCCTGCAACCATCGCTGACAACGTCGGTGATAACGTGGGTGACTGCGCCGGTATGGCTGCTGACCTTTTCGAAACCTATGCTGTTACAACTGTTGCTGCTATGGTTCTTGGCCAGATTCTTTTCCCGGAAAACGATATGGCAGTTATTCTTCCCCTTCTGCTTGGTGCCGTTTCGATTGTGGCTTCCGGTATCGCAACCTTCTTTGTACGTCTTGGCGAAAATGATGACTACATCATGGGCGCTCTTTACAAAGGAATGTTTGGAGCCGCCATCATCGCTGCTGCAGCTTTCTTCTTCGTTTTCAAAAAAGTCGGCGCTATTGGCGATCTGACAGTAACTCAGCTTTATTCAAGTGCACTCGTTGGTCTTGTTCTAACTGTTGTTATCGTTATCATCACCGAGTTCTACACAGGTATCTACTCTCCTGTTAAAGGTATCGCTGAAGCATCAACCACAGGTCATGGTACAAACATGATCGCTGGTCTTGCTGTAAGTATGGTATCTACTGCTGCACCTGTTCTTGCAATCTGCGCATCTATCTACACAGCTAATCACTATGCAGGTCTTTACGGTATTGCTGTTGCAGCTGTTTCCATGCTCTCCATGACTGGTATGGTTATCGCTATCGACGCTTACGGCCCCATTACTGACAACGCTGGTGGTATTGCTGAAATGGCTGAAATGGACGAAGCTGTCCGCGCTGTTACAGATCCTCTTGATGCAGTTGGTAACACCACAAAAGCTGTAACCAAAGGTTACGCTATTGGTAGTGCTGCTCTTGCAGCCATGGTTCTTTTCTCAGCATACACACAGGAATTTGCTCATACTGGTAAAAAACTGACCTTCGACCTTTCACAGGTTGATGTTCTTATCGGTCTCTTTATCGGTGGTCTTCTCCCTTACCTGTTTGGCGCAATGGCTATGAAAGCAGTTGGAAAAGCCGGACATGCTGTTGTTAAAGAAGTTCGTCGTCAGTTCAAAGAAATTCCAGGAATCATGGAAGGTACAGCGAAACCCGATTACGCAGCTTGCGTTGACATCGTAACAAAATTCGCTCTTTCTGAAATGGTGGTTCCTGCACTTCTGCCTGTTGTCGTTCCCGTTATCGTGGGTTTCGTTCTCGGGCCAGAAGCTCTGGGCGGTCTCCTTATCGGTAGTATCGTAACAGGTCTCTTTGTTGGTATCTCCATGACAACCGGTGGTGCTGCTTGGGACAATGCTAAAAAATACATTGAAAGCGGAAATTACGGCGGAAAAGGCAGCGATGCTCATAAAGCAGCTGTAACCGGCGACACTGTAGGCGACCCCTACAAAGATACAGCTGGTCCCGCAATCAACCCGATGATCAAAATTCTTAACGTTGTTGCTCTTCTTCTCGTGCCTTTCATCGGGTAATTGTAATATCTGATTCGTTCAGATTTACATTCTGAGTTACAAAAGGGGTGTGGATTTTCCACGCCCCTTTTTTTATTGAACGAAATGTTCACCTGTGGTATAACACTATGGTGTTTGATATTGTCTTACTAATAAAATTTATGAGTTCAGCACGATGGTCTGTTTGAAATCCATGATGGTTAAATCACAAAATTTATTCCATTGAAAAAAGGTTGTGTTTTATGAACCATCATGGATTTTTTTGAATCGGCGTCTCTCACAGGTGGTGGAAATGACACAGGATTTGGCAAGAGAATTTCAAGTAGGAGATCTGGCGGTATATCCCGCGCATGGCGTGGGCCGGATCGAATCCATTGAGTCGCGAGAAATTGGTGGCGCAGATATGGATTTTTATATAATGAAAGTCCTTGAAAATGGAATGGTCATTATGATTCCGACCAGCAATGTTAAGTCCGTTGGTCTTCGGAGTTTGATAGGGGAGAAAGACATTCCCAAAGTATATGAGATCATCACGAAGAAGAAAGACTGCTCGCTTGATAATCAAACATGGAACAGGCGATACCGCGAATACATGGACAAAATTAAAACCGGTTCGCTTTTTGATGTCGCTGAGGTTTTTCGCGATCTTTTTCTTCTGAGACTGACGAAAGATTTATCTTTTGGTGAAAGAAAGCTTCTCGATACTGCTCAAAGTTTGTTGCTTAAAGAGCTTTGTACAGCTAAAGATATGAGTGAAAAAGAGATGATGGCTGAAATAGAATCTTTGTTCGAGCAACCAGCCTGATAATCATTCATAAATTGGATACAGTTACAGATAAAAATACTCAAGGCGTTTTTGCCCTCCAAGTCGATGAATTCGACACAGGCAAGCGCCTTGACGTTTTTATTACCGAAAAGATTGATTCGGTTCAACGATCACGGATCAGCGAATTGATTTCTAAAGGATGTATTCTTGTAAATGATGCACCCAAAAAATCTTCCTATAGAATCAAACCACACGATGCTGTATCAGGTGTTATCCCACAGCTTGAAACCCATCACTTCAATCCTGAATACATTCCGTTAGACATTATCTTTGAGGATGAAGATATCCTTGTTATTAACAAGCAACCCGGGCTTGTCGTCCATCCTGCGCCTGGCCATTGGTCTGGTACCTTGGTCAACGGGCTGCTTTTTCATTATCCTGAAATTATTAAAGGCGAAAACGATTACCGCCCGGGAATAGTTCACAGGTTGGATATGGACACATCAGGTGTGATGATTGTTGCCAAAAACCAAAAGTCTCTATTAGCATTATCGGAGTCATTTCAATCAAGACATGTAAAAAAAGAGTATATTGCTCTTGTTCATGGGCGGATGAGATTAGATGCAGGGGCGATTGATTCGCCTATAGGGAGACATCCGGTTGACAGAAAAAAAATGAGTGTTGACAGTCCAAGAGGAAAGCGGGCAGAAACCCATTTCAAGGTTGAAAAGAGATACAATCATTCGACGTTGATCCGGTGTGATATAAAAACAGGTAGAACTCATCAAATAAGGGTTCATTGCCAATCAATACACCACCCGATTGTGGGTGACCCTGTATATAATTCTTTGAAAGTGAATAATGGTAAGTCTCCGCATATCACCGAAATAAGCTTACTGAAAGACGCAAAGAGGCAAATGCTCCACTCTTTTAGACTGTCGGTACAGCATCCCTCAACAATGGAGGTGCAGGTATTTGAAGCCCCCATTCCTGCCGATATGGCTAATATTATCGAGAAATTGAGAAATTGCACTGTTTCTGATCATTAGGGCTGTGGTATTTCTTCGGTCGTCAGTAAAAACTTGGGTGTTGAAAACGCAAATAAAGTAAGGAAATTAATAAACTAAATCTTTTGTTTAAAATTAGCGACAAAAACCCCTTGACTTATCTTCTATTGTTTATAATAGTGTCCGAAATCCGTTTGTTGCAAGGCGGATTTTCTTCGCCTACCATGTAAAATATTTAACAATTGGATAAACTCTATGGGAGGTGAGCTTCTGCTCTATCCAATGAGAATGGGAGGTCATTTGTATGACTGAAAGCTGCCTCACAGACTACATGTATATTACTTTATTCATGGTGGGAGGTTGTCTTGCCGTGTTTCTGCCCTTCGTCATATCGTATTTTATCAGACCAAAAACCACCGAGTATGAACGATCTTTTCAAGCTTACGAATGCGGTGTTGAGCCTTTTAAACAAATGTGGGATTACCGTTTCGGTATTTCTTATTATCTGTATGCTCTGATTTTTCTGGCCTTCGATGTTGATGTTCTTTACCTGTTTCCCGTCGCTACGATTTACAATACGGATGCTGTAAGCGCAACCAGGGGAATCTCTGAGTTATTCATTTTCGTAGGAATCTTGTCGCTGGCCATCATTTACGCCTGGGTCAAAGGAGTTTTCACGTGGGAGAGGAAAATAAGATAAAAGGGATTAATACCTTCACGCAATCGTTGCGGGAAGAGTATGAATGTGGGGCTGTTGAACATCAGGGTGCGATGCTGAGTCAGCTTCTCCTAACAGATAAAGTCCTTAAAGTATGTCAAGCCAACTCGCTGTGGCCCATGACCTTCGGTCTTGCTTGTTGCGCCATTGAAATGATGGCCACCGGTATGGCACGGATCGATATGGCGAGATACGGTGCTGAAGTATTCAGACCATCGGCTCGCCAGTGTGACCTCCTCATTATTTCAGGTACTGTTAACAAGAAAATGGCCCCTGCCGTTATAACCCTTTACGAACAGATGCCGTCGCCGAAATGGGTTATCGCCATGGGTAACTGCGCCATCTCCGGTGGACCTTTTGCGGTTGAAGAAAACTACAATGTTATAGAAGGGGTGGATCGGCTGATACCTGTTGATGTCTATATTCCGGGATGCCCTCCAAGACCTGAGGCCTTGATTGAAGGTATATTGAAATTGCAGGAAAAAATTACTGGTGGCCGTCATCCCTGGCCTCAGAGAAAGATGCCAGCGAATCCGGAGGTTATCAAGATATGAGCTTAGTGAACGATACGCTGGGGAAATTGAAAGCCGGTCAATTTGATGTTCTTGAATCCGATTATAAGAAAAGCGGATACCACCTTGAAGTGAAGTTGAACGAAACCCAGGTTCAGAATTTTGCAAGAATGATGTATGAAACCGAATTCTATCTGGATTTTGTTACAGCTGTTCATGTGGCTCCTTGTTTTCAAGTCGTATATCAGTTTGCCCATTTTAATGAGGCATGCCGCATTAATGCAAAGGCCATGGCAAACGAAGCCAGAGAAATCCCAACTATTGCCGATGTTTTCCAAGGTGCAGAGTGGCATGAGCGTGAAACCCATGATTTTTACGGTGTTGTTTTCACGGGACACCCCGATCTTAGAACTCTGCTTTTGAGTGAAGAAGACGCTGACCTGAAACCACTCCTCAAGAAAGAAGATAAACTGGTAAGTGTTGAAACGATTACAAGAAAATCAGAAGCGGAAGCTGAAAAGAAGCCTGTTAAAAAGAATATTGAAGAATAAACGTTCGGAGTGAATGTAATGGCAACGATGACAAAATTTCAAACCAATGACAAACATCGTTTCTTGCTGAACATGGGGCCTCAGCATCCTGCAACGCACGGAGTATTGCGCGTTATTCTTGAAATGGATGGTGAGTACGCCATGGGAATCGATCCTGTTCTTGGTTATGGCCACAGAATGCAGGAAAAAATGGCAGAGTCCCGTGTGTGGCAAGGCTTTTATCCCAATACGGGCCGTATGGACTATGTGGGGGCCATGCCGTTTAATCATGGTTACGTGGCCCTGATTGAGAGGATGGCAGGAATTGAGGTTCCTGAAAGGGCTGAGTACATTCGGGTGATTACATCTGAAATGAACAGAATCTCCAGTCATCTTCTGGGGATCGGTGCCTATGTTCTTGATCTTGGGGCATTTACTCCCATTCTGTACGCCTTTGATGACCGTGAAGACATACTGGATGCTCTGGAAGATATCACCGGTTCCCGTCTGACTTACTGCTATTACAGAGTCGGTGGTGTACTCAAGGATATTGATGACACCTTTATCAAAAGGACCCGAGCTTTTATTGCCAATTTCCGTAAACGTATTCCCATGTTTAACGACCTTGTCACCGGCAATATCATCTTTATAAAAAGAACAGAAGGTGTGGGCATTATCACAGCGGATATGGCGAGACGTTATGGCGCCACAGGCCCAACTCTTCGTGGATCGGGAATTCCCTACGATATCAGAAAGAGTGAACCATACTCTGTCTATTCCCATTTTGATTTCGACATTCCCACAGGAAAAAATGGAGATTCTCTTGATCGATATAACGTGAGAATCATGGAAATGGAACAGAGTTTGAGAATCATTGAACAGGCTCTTGATAAATTACCAGAGGGGCCTGTCCTCGCAAAACCAAAGAAAACAAAACTCCAGGAGGGTGATTGCAGCTTTTCCGTTGAAACAGCTCGTGGGGTTCTGACGTATTACCTGGTTGGAGATGGCAGCGAGGTACCATATAAGCTTAAGATCAGGGTCCCTTCGTTTTCAAATTTGAGTTTAATGGAAGAGATGTGCACAGGGATGCTCATCGCGGACCTTGTATCCGCCATGGGAAGTCTTGATCTGGTCATTCCGGAAATCGACAGGTAGGGTATATGCAACAGATTATCGACATGATTCAAACATACAGTTTACTGCGAATGCTCATCGCCTTCTTAATTCTGATCGCCATTGTCTTCGCAAATGCTATTGTGATGGGCTATCTGGAACGGAAAATAGCCGCGCGGATTCAACGACGTTGGGGACCGATGGAGATTGGTGTTCAGGGATGGCTTCAAATGATCCTGGACGGTGTGAAGATTCTGGGCAAGCAGCTCATCGTTCCAAAAGATGCAGACCGGTTTCTATTCCGTCTTGCGCCTCTTCTTTGTTTCACACCGGTAATCATGATTTTTGCGGTGCTTCCTTTCAGTAGTTCTCTCTATGGGATCAACCTCAACATTGGCTTGATTTATATCATCGCCATGGCATCCATCAACGTGTTTGCAATCCTGATTGCCGGATGGAGTTCGAATAACAAGTACTCCATGTTTGGTGCCATGCGTGCGGTTGCTCAGAATATCGCTTATGAAATTCCGATTCTTCTGTCCCTTCTGGCTGTTGTTTTGACCACAGCATCTTTTGATCTTCAGAAAATCGTCGAGGCCCAGAGCGGTTTACTCTGGTTTGTGGTTTATCCCAACCTGTTTGTGGCTTTTGTAATTTATCTGATTGCAGGTTGCGCTGAAACCAACAGAGCTCCTTTTGATCTTCCCGAGGCTGAAAGTGAACTCACCGCTGGTTTTCACACAGAATACAGTGGTTTTGCCTTTGGGCTTTTCGCCATTGCCGAATACGGGAACCTGTTTATCATGGCATCCATCGCAACCATCATGTTTCTCGGTGGATGGAACGGGCCATTCGGGTTGGCCAGCGGACCTCTTATGGGTGCGGTCTGGTTTATGTTGAAAGTGTTTATCCTTATGCTGGTGATGATATGGGTGAGATGGACGTATCCCAGGGTTCGCTTTGATCAGCTTATGAATCTTGCGTGGAAATACCTGATTCCCTTTTCGTTGGTTAATCTTTTAATAACAGCATTTTTAGTGAAGATGATATGAGCGGATATTTCAGAGATATTTATACCGGTGGCAAGAGCCTTCTCATTGGTCTGGGTGTAACGTTCAAGGCGATGATCCAGCCTGTGGTTACTGTCCAGTATCCGAGGGAAAAAATTGATGTGACCCCCAACATTCGTGGCCATATCGAGTTGATCAAATTCGATGATAACGACAGCAGGCACAACTGCATGGTTTGCGGAATGTGTGCCAAAAGCTGTCCCTGCGGTTGCCTGACTGTTGATGGTGAAAAAAGGGAAGGGGTCAAGGGGAAAGTGTTGACCGTGTTTCTATATGATTTCACGAAATGCAGCCTATGTGGTCTGTGTGTGGAATCTTGCAGCCGGAGCGCTCTGACGTTTTCCAATGAATACGAGCTTGCAGGATTCACTCGTGATGAGTTTCACTATGATTTGATTAAGCGGCTTGAGGGAAAATGATGAATGCGATTTACCAATTTATTGCTGAAGCACTTTTCATAATGTTTATACTGCTTACGCTCTCTGGAAGCGTGCTTGCCGTAAAGGCCCGGATTCTTATGCATTCTGTTCTTGGACTTGCCGTCTGTCTTCTGGGTGTGGCCGGGTTGTACTTTTACCTTGGAAGCATGTTTCTAACCATGATGCAGATTCTGATTTATATGGGCGCTGTCTGTATTGTTCTCGTTTTCGGTATCATGGTGGGTTATACACCGAGAGAAAGCGCTGAGAAAAATGGAATCAGCCGTAACACAATGCTGGGCCTTGTGGCCTCAGGTGTTGCCGCTTTTCTTCTGATAGTGGTTACTATTGGGCGAACCGCATGGCCTAAAGCTGTTGAACGAACAGGGGATTTTTCCATCGAATGGATCGGGAAAAATCTCCTTTTGAATTACTGTCTCGCGTTTGAACTGATTTCGGTGGTGCTTCTCATTGCCATCGTGGGTTCAATTATCCTGGCACGAGGCGGAAGGGAGGAAGAAATTTGAGTTATTTAAGTCATAATCTGAACACCTATCTGATTCTTGCAGTGTTTCTCCTTGTCATGGGTATTTACGGGATGATTCGCCACAAGACATTTATAGGTATGCTTGTTTCAACGGAACTTGTTCTGAACGGCGCAGGTTTAAATTTTATGGCATTCAATAAGTTTACAGCTCCAGACCCCGCCGTAGGTCAGATTTTTACCCTATTTATTATGGGTATAGCTGCGGCCGAGGCGGCTATTGTTGTGAGCTTTGTCCTTGCCGTTTACCGCAAGTACCAGACAAGTGATCCCGAAAATGTCAATGGGCTTCAGGGTTAAA
Organism: Desulfobacteraceae bacterium; assembly: GCA_041660385.1. GTDB lineage: Bacteria > Desulfobacterota > Desulfobacteria > Desulfobacterales > Desulfolunaceae > DYJE01. The sequence goes on from JBAZWJ010000015.1 coordinate 75,548, forward strand.
TGTAACTGATTGAGTTCTTTTGGGTATTTATTGAGAAGGTTTAATAGTTTATGGATATTTTAAACACACCCAGTTTGATTTTTGTGACGACGGCCATTCCAATGATCACGGCGATTCTGTTGATGATTTCAGGAAAAAAGCCGAATTTGCGTGAATCGTGGTCCGTGATCGGAGCCATCCTGACGTTCTTGTCCGTGATGAATCTTTTGCCCCAGGTTCTTGCAGGCATTCCGTTGGAGCATACGTTCTTTACGCTTTTCCCAGGTGTCAGCGTCAAATTCAGACTGGATGGAATGGGTCTTCTGTTTGCCGGAACATCTTCGTTTCTCTGGATACTTGCTGCGATCTACTGCGTGGGATACATGCGGGGATTGAACGAACACGCACAGACTCGCTTTTATGTCTGTTACGCTATTTCCGTGGGTGGGGCCATGGGCGCTGCGTTTGCCGGCAACCTTTTTACTCTTTACCTTTTTTATGAAATCGTTTCCATCGCCACCTATCCACTGGTCATGCATCATCAGGATGCGGAAGGATATGATGGCGGGAAAAAATACATCGTCTATTTGTTCTTCACATCCAAGGCGTTTCTTCTTACGGGCATGGTTCTGCTGTACATGCAATGCCATACTTTGGATTTCGATGCCACGGGTATCGTGAACGGTATCCTCCCTGAAGGTGCGAATAGAACACTTGTTATCGTGACCTATCTGATGTTTCTTTTCGGTTTCGCCAAATCGGGTATCATGCCACTTCACAACTGGCTACCTTCTGCCATGGTGGCGCCAACTCCGGTCAGTGCACTTCTTCACGCAGTTGTGGTCGTTAAAGTTGGTGTGTTCTCTACATCCAGGGTTATGCTGTCCATCTTTGGAACCCAGCTTCTTCATGATACAGGTCTGGGGATGTTCACCGCCTATTTTGTATCGTTCACCATTCTTACGGCTTCCATTATCGCTTTAACAAAAACAAATTTAAAAGCACGGCTTGCCTACTCCACGGTCAGTCAGCTTTCTTATATTCTCCTCGGTGTAGCCATGCTGACACCGAACAGCGTCACTGGTGGGTTGATCCATATCTCAAATCACGCTTTTTCAAAGATCACGTTGTTCTTCTGCGCCGGATGTATCTTTGTGGCATCCGGTAAAAAAGACATCAAGGAAATGGGTGGCCTTGGATACCGCATGCCCTTCACCATGGTTGCTTTCGCTATTGCCTCTTTGAGTATGATCGGTGTTCCTCCGGTCTGCGGGTTCGTAACCAAATGGTACCTTGCTCTGGGAAGTATGGATATCCATAACTGGATCATCCTTACGGTGTTGCTAGTGAGCAGCCTTCTAAACGCCGGTTATTTTGTGCCTATTGTCATCCAGGCATTTTTCGGAAAACCCCTTCCCGAAGATGAAGGTTTAACCAGCAGTCTTGAAAAGAGTCCTCTGATCATGTTTATGGTGGTACCTTTGACCATTACGGCCATATTCTCAGTGATATTCGGTTTCTATCCGGATTTCTTCATCAAGATCGTCGCTTCAGCCGATACCAATTTTTTTGGAAATATAATTAAAGGAATAGTGGGGTTATGATGGCTAAGTTGATAACTTATCTGAGGGATCACTCCCAGGTATTGAAGTATGTTTTTTTTGCCTTTCTACTTTTTACAATAGTCTTTGATTATTTTGCGGAAAGGCATGAACCCCATTTCTTTGGCGACACCATCATCGGATTCTGGTCCATTTTTGGGACCGTTGTGTGTCTCGCCATGGTTGTCGTGTTTAAGGGCTTGTACAACAACTGGCTGAAGCAGGATGAGGATTATTATGATAAGTAACAGTATTTTTATGCATCCGGCGACGTTGTTTATTTTAGGTGCTTTGTTGCTTCCGGTGTTGAAACGCGTACACATCAGTTTGCAGAAAGTGATCTTGGTGGTGATCCCGATTCTCGCGATTATCCAGATATACCATTTGCCCGAGAGTTTCGGTGTAACCCGGTACATGGGCTTTGATCTGATTTTCGGGCGAGTGGACAAATTAACTTTTGTCTTTTTGAATGTGTTCACCATCATGGCGTTGATCGGAAGTATTTATGGTCTTCATGTCAATGAAAGCGGTCAGCACATTGCATCGTATCTCTACGTGGCCGGGTCACTGGGTGTCACGCTTTGCGGTGACTACCTGACACTCTTTATTTTTTGGGAACTAATGGCTGTCGCCTCCACGTTTCTTATCTGGTACAGAAAGAAGAAACGCTCCATCGAAGCTGGTTACAGATATCTTCTGGTCCATGTGGCAGGTGGTTTGATCCTTCTTGCCGGTATTTTTCTCCGATATAAGAACGTGGGATTTGAAGGACTCCGTTTTGAGCAGATCGCCGTAGACGGCGAGACTCTTGCCGATTACCTGATCATGATCGGTTTCATGCTGAATGCTGCTGTCCCTCCCATCCATGCATGGTTGCCTGACGCTTATCCCGAAGCCACGGTGACAGGTGCCGTCTTTATGTGTGCATTCACAACGAAAACGGCTGTTTACGTTCTTGCCAGAGCATTCCCGGGTTTTGAGATTCTCGCCATCATGGGCGCTGTGATGACCCTTTATGGAGTCGCCTACGCGGTTATTGAAAACGATGCCCGGCGTATTCTCGCTTACCACATTGTCAGTCAGGTCGGCTATATGGTCTGTGGCGTTGGAATCGGTACGGCCATGGCCATCAACGGTGCATGCGCTCATGCTTACGCCCACATCCTTTATAAAGCGCTCCTCTTCATGGGCGTTGGCGCTGTGCTTGAAATGACAGGTAAATCAAAACTCAACGAACTTGGCGGGCTCTATGCCAAAATGCCTATCGCTTTGATATTTACAGTGATCGGCGGCATAGCCATATCGGGCTTCCCGCTGACAAGCGGTTTTGTCAGCAAATCCATGATCATCGCCGCAGCAGGCGAACATCATATGGTGGGTATCATGATCATGCTTCTTGCCGCTGCAGTTGGAACTTTTCTTTCTGTGGGTATCAAGCTGCCATATTTTATTTGGTTCGGTGGAAAATCAACCGAGGAATCTGATATCGAAACAAAAGACGCTCCGTGGAATATGAACCTCGGTATGGCCATGGCGGCGTTCTTCTGTATTGCCCTTGGATTCAAAGGTCATTTTTTCGGATTCAACTGGTTGTACGATATGCTCCCCACACCGGTGACTTATGATCCCTACACAACGTATCACCTTTCTGAAACGATGCAGCTCCTTGGCTTCACAGGCTTTGGTTTCTATCTGATGGTTAAAATTCTCAAGCCAAAGCCATACATGAGTCTGGACCTCGACTGGTTCTATAGAAAAGGGGCACGGGTATTCATGTGGATTGCTTCAAAACCGATCAATGCGGTCAATGAATTTGTGGACAATGTCTGGAAAAATATCGGTATCCGTTTCACCATGCTCGTTGCCACGTTTTTTTCCTGGTTTGATAAAGAAGCCATTGACTGGGTCATTGACGGTTCGGCTAAATCCGTGGTGAGCGGTGGAGATCAATTGAGACAGATCGAAACCGGTAAGATTCAACAGTACATCGGCTTTGCAGTAGCTTTGCTCTTCATGGTTCTGATAGCCGTGGTCCTTGCGGTTTAAATATTTGGGTTTATCATTGAGGAAGAATGGGAAGGTATGGAACAATATTTAATACATAACACACTGAGTTATCCCATATTGTCGGCTCTGATCATCGTGCCACTTATCGGCGCGGGCGTTACGCTTTTCCTGAAAGGGGATTTTGCGATCAAAGCCTGGGGACTTCTTGTCACGCTCATCACGGCGGCATTGTCCATTCCACTTTTTACAAACTGGGATTTTGCCTCATCCAGATACCAGTTCGCAGAAGTTACCGAATGGTTTCCGTTCTTGAACCTCAATTATGTTGTTGGTGTAGATGGAATCAGCGTTCTTCTTGTTCTTCTCACCACCTTTGTCATGCCGCTCTGTGTTCTCTGTTCCTGGTCTTATATTAAAGATCGGTTCAAGGAATTTATTCTGGTCACCCTTTTGATGGAAACAGCCATGATCGGTGTTTTCATCAGCCTTAACACCGTTCTTTTCTTTATCTTTTGGGAAGCCATGCTGGTTCCCATGTACCTGCTCATCGCTGTATGGGGTGGTGAGCGAAAAGACTATGCATCCATCAAATTTTTTCTATACACACTTCTTGGAAGTGTCTTTCTTCTTGTTTCCATTGTTGCTCTTTACATCAAGACCGGAACCTTCTTCATCCCCGAGCTGATGGCCCATGAGTACAGCTTCAGCTTCCAGATGTGGATTTTTCTTTCGTTTACCCTGGCTTTCGCCATCAAGATACCGATGTTTCCATTTCACACCTGGTTACCGGCTGCCCACGTTGAAGCTCCTGTGGCAGGCAGCGTGATTCTTGCCAGCATTCTTCTTAAAATGGGAGGCTACGGCTTTTTGAGATTCTGCCTTCCCATGGCTCCAGCGGCGACGGTCTACTGTGTACCCTACCTGATCTTCTTCTCCCTTGTTTCCATTGTGGTGGGAGGTTATCTGGCTCTTGGGCAGTCTGATATTAAAAAGCTGATCGCTTATTCCAGTGTGGGTCACATGGGTTTCGTCACCTTGGGAATTTTTCTTTTAACCGACGATGGTATCAAAGGTGCCATGATGCAGATGCTCAACCATGGTGTCACCACCGGCGCACTGTTTATCCTGGTGGGTATCATCTACGAGCGGACTCACAGCAGGGAGATTGACAAAAATTCGGCTCTTGGAATGATGATGCCGATCTATGTCACGTTTCTTGTGATTTTCGCTCTGGCATCTTTCGGTTTTCCCGGGACAAACGGTTTTATCGGTGAATTCTTAGTGCTTCTCAGTGCATTTAAAACCAGTATGGTTGCCGGTGCTTTCGCCATTCTCGGAGCTATTCTTGCTGCGGCTTACATGCTGCGTCTTGTCCAGAAAATGGTCTGGGCCGATTCAGATGGGCATGGACATCATGACGATCATGGTGATGAAAATCACCACGCATTGACGGATCTTAATATGAGGGAAATTGGAACGCTTTCTTTCCTTGTAATATTTGTTTTCTGGATCGGTTTGAATCCAAAACCTTTTCTTGACGTGATGGATGCCAGCGTGACACAGCTTCTTCAGCAGGTCAATGATGGAATGAAAAGTCTGCCATCGGGCGGTGAACATGGGGGTGGGCACCATGCCGCCCTGATTGAAATGGGTCAGCAGATAAAACAATGGATCGCAATGCGATAATCGTGAACGTGGTTCTCTCGATGGGAAATGATCTTGCTTCCATATTATTTCGAAGAGTGATGTAAGGAATATGAACATGGCTTTATTTTTACCAGAGTTGGCATTGACGTTGATGGCATTGGTTTTCTTTTTCCTGTCTCTTGGAAAACCCAAAGCATCTTTACTCCAGGGCGTGGCTCTTGGCCTATCAGCCCTTGTATTGGTTATCTCATTCTATGCATTGCAGCTTGTGATGGGGCAGCCAGCCCAGTTGCTTTTCTTTGATGCCTATCGTATTGACATTTTCTCTCAGATGTTCAAAATCGTGTTCTGTCTTGGTCTTTTTATCGTCATCTTCCTTGGTGAAGGCCTCAAGGGGATTGCCGAAGAACTTAAAGCAGAATATTTCATGTTTCTCACCCTGAGTACTCTGGGCCTTGTTTTCCTCTCCAGTTCCGTGGAACTTCTGACCATCGTGATAAGCCTGGAGATTTCATCTTTTTCATTGTATGTGATCATTCCTTTTCGTTTTCAAACCGGGTACAGAAAACAGATGGAAGCCGGTATCAAGTATGTGATGTTCGGTGCAATGTCCACCGGCATTTCATTATACGGCATGAGCTATATTTTCGGTTTTGCCCATACTACCTATCTTGCAGAACTTGCTCCAGTGCTTCCTGGAATGATCAAAACCCAGCCCATGATGGTTGTGGCTCTAATCCTGTTGCTCAGTAGTTTTTTCTATAAGCTGGCCATGTTCCCCATGCATTTCTGGGCACCGGATGTTTACGAAGGCTCAAGTAATGAAACAGCCGGTTTCATAGCAACCTTGCCTAAGGTTGGTGCCGTTGCACTTCTTTTGAGACTTGTTAGTTTTGCCGGTGTAGAAATGAACCAGATCACAGGAATTCTGGCCTCCTTTGCCGTTCTTTCCATGGTGATCGGCAATCTCTCGGCTCTTGTTCAGGAAGACCTTAAACGTCTTCTTGCATATTCCAGTATCGCCCATGCCGGTTACGTAATGGTGGCGATTCTCTGTGTCAGTGTTATGGGTTTTGCTTCAGCCATTTACTACATCGCCGGTTACCTGATCATGAACCTTGCTTGTTTTTACGTGATCTATCATCTGTCAAAAAATGGTGAGAACGTTACATTTAATGATTTAAAGGGTCTTTATAAGAACTCACCGATCCTTGCCCTGACCCTTGTTTTTGGAGCTTTTGGTATGGCAGGTCTCCCACCCACCGTGGGTTTCATGGGAAAGTTCTTCATCTTCACCTCGGCCATCGAGAAATCATTGTATGCCCTTGTTATCATCACCGTTATCAATGCCGGTATTTCAGCGTACTACTATCTGAAACTGGTCAGGGCCGCATTCTTAACCAGCGAAGAAGAAGTCCGCACCATTCCATTGAACCGCTCAGCTTATGTTTTGGGTATTTTTTTTATTGTCGCTATTCTCGGCATTGGTCTTTTTCCACAGATTTTTATGAATTTTGCCAAGATGGCAGCAAGCACAATTCTGTAATATAATAAAAAAGAAAACATATGAGGAGGCTTTCACTTAGGGTGATAGCCTCCTTTTTTATTTTCCGGTACCCTACTGTGTGGTATTGGATAGGGTAATTTGTAAAAAAACGGCACGTCAATGTGGATAAGCGATGTTATCTAAATTAAAGAAACTGTTCAAAGGTGCCCAGTTACCAACACAAAAACCTGAACCTGAAAAGATGGCTCAGGATAAGGATAGTACTGCTTCGTCATTGATAAGAACGGCAAATCATCAGAAAAAAGAACCGTCGATTGAAAAGACAGTTAAAAAATTAACATCCCCAAAATCCTTACAGGAACTGAAACGAAACAGGAAAGGCATTCGTGTTATTGATAAACATCTGGATATGAATGAACTTTTTCCGGTTGAAGCCATTAACCATGACGTAGCTCCCGTAATTCAACCAGCTTCAATACCCATTGAAAAGACAGAACAAAAAAACGTCAAATCCCGATCATTCAAATCAGTTACCCGAACCACACGAAACGGTTTCCCCATACTTGATGATCTGGATGATTTTTCACTGTTCATGGAGATGAAGACTGATTGTATGAAACGAAATAACGATGAATATAAAACGTCTGATAATGCAACATCACATAACACAAAAGGTAAACGTCAAGACCTCAAAAATAAGCACGGAATTCCCATGCTGCCGGATAGGGGTTCCTTGAACTCAGAAGACAGCAAAATTGAAATTGAAAAGAATGAATTCATGCGACTGCTGAACGACAGCCTGGGGGGGAAGACCCGTGATGTTTTGATGAGTGAAAAGGGTGTGAGAACCGTCAGGAAAAAACCACTGTCACTGAAAGAAAAAGTGAAACGTTATCCCTTACCTCAGAGCCAACTGGATCTCCACGGTTATACAGCCATCAAAGCCGAACTCCGGGCTGAGACATTTCTAAAAAACGCTTACGGAAATCAGATTCACACTGTGATTATCATTGTGGGTAAAGGACTTCATTCCGATGAAGGTGCCGTGCTTCCCGGTGTCATTGAAGCACTCATCATACGTCTTCGAAAAGATGGCATCGTTTTGTTCTACGAATGGGAAAATGAAAAGAAAGTCCGAAGCGGTTCGGTTTCTGTTTATTTGAACAACATGGTGTTTGATTGATTATCACGTATAAATCATAGGGATATTCTTTTTACATAATCATTAACAATCGGCAGGTCGGCTTCCGCCCAGTCAAGACAATGGAGTTTGCCGGGATCAACCCATGCCACTTCGGAATGTTCAGACAGTGTGATAACCCCGGATTTGATCCTGCATATAAACGGGTACAAGGACACCGTAACCTCAGGATAGTGGTAGGTGTATGAGGTGAGGGGGGTAAGTATTAAAACGATGACGCCCAGTTCCTCATTAATTTCTCGCACCAGACACGCTTCCTTTGTTTCTCCCGGTCTGATTTTTCCCCCAGGAAACTCCCATTTAAGTGGCATGCTCATGGTGGAGCTTCTCTTCGCAGTGAGAACAAGGCCATCTCGTTCGATGATGGCGCAGGTGACATGGAGATGCTTATTCGTTTTGTTTACCATGGTTTGTTTAGTGTATATTCGCCGTTTCGTTAATCCCCAGATCCACTTGGCCTGAAGCGATAACGCGTTCGCAGGCGTCCACCACATCCGGATCATAGAGTATCCCACGGTTGGTTTTCAGTTCGTTAATAGCTAACTCAAAACCCACCGCAGGTCTGTAAGATCTGAAACGGGTAATGGCGTCAAATACATCGGCCACAGCAATGATCCGCGCTTCGAGAAGGATTTCTTCTCCTTTTAGTCCCTGAGGGTAGCCTGTTCCGTTCATCCGTTCATGATGCTGGTGTATGGTTTCCGCTATGGGCCATGGGAAATCAATGTCTTTCAGGATGTCGAATGCGGTCTGAGGATGGGACCGGATGATGGCCATTTCGTGTTCCGAAAGATTGCCCGATTTATTGAGAATAGCTGCTGGAACGAGGATTTTACCTAAATCGTGGATGGCAGCAGCCATGCGTAACCCCTGGGTTCTCTCCCAGGAAAAACCTAATTCACGGGCAATGGCACGACACAGCTTGGTCACACGCCGCTGGTGGCAGGCCGTGTAGGAATCCCTTTTTTCTATGGTAAGAGACATGGCCTGGATCACCCCACCCATGGCTTTGCGGAAACGCTCCCGGCTTTCATATAATGGCCCAGTGTCACATGCCACCTCAATGATGCCGCCCAGGGTTTCGTCCGCGTTTTTATATGGGCTGGCTGTGATGATGCCGGGAGAACTTCGTTTTTCTGGATAATGCTTGTCGCCTTCGTACCGGATCTGATCTTCACCGTTGAGGATGCGGTTCATTGGGCAATTGGGAGTTCTGCACACATCGCCTGGAAAAACATCGTAACATTTTCTTCCGATTGCCGCAGTTTTTGATACTCCTGAAAGGGTTTCAAATGCTGAATTCACCCTATGGACGTTGAAATCCAGGTCAATCACAGCCACGGCATCAGGTATGGCGTCAAGCACCTGCATGATGTCCGGTTCGCCGTATTTTAGTGAAATATTATTGGTTCCCATAGGATCAAAACCTTCATGACGTGTGATAGATTTATCCAACCCTTCATTTTTCCAATCCCCTGAAGGTTATAATTGAAAGGTAGCCCAACACGAACGCTCATGTCAATTCAAGTCTTTTTATAGTTTGAATGGAAAATATAAATTAGCTGTCAGCTTACTTTGGGCATGCAAATAATTGATACTAATTGTTAATGGCCCTTCGGCAAAAAATACACCTTGCTTATATTTATTTTGTAAATTATTTTGTACATAAATTAGAATAAATAATCAGGACAAACCATCAACAAACAGGCGTAAGCCCTGACTTCTGGCATTGGACTATGACACAACAATCGGAAAACATAGCACTGGAAAACCCTGAACTGGATCTTGCCAGGGAGTTTGTGGAACACACGGGCCATCATGTCTTTTTAACGGGGAAAGCCGGGACGGGCAAAACCACCTTTTTAAAGAATCTGAAGAAAAACACGGCCAAACGGATGGTGGTGACGGCGCCCACCGGGGTTGCGGCAATCAATGCGGGCGGGGTGACGCTTCATTCTTTTTTTCAATTGCCCTTTGGACCGTATATTCCAGGCAGCGGGGCTTATAATTCCAGCAGAGAAAACCTGTTCCGATTCAGCAAGAGAAGATACAGATCATCAAAAGCCTTGATCTTCTGGTGATTGATGAGATCAGCATGGTCAGGGCCGATGTTCTGGATGCGGTGGACGGAGTTCTACGGCATCATCGGCGGAACAACAGGCCATTTGGAGGTGTTCAACTGCTGATGATCGGGGATCTTTATCAGCTTTCGCCAGTAGCCAAGTCGGATGAATGGGAACTGCTGCGGCAATATTACGAATCGGTTTATTTTTACAGCAGTATAGCCCTTTCGGGCCTTTCCATGTTCAGTATTGAGCTTACGCGGATTTATCGTCAGTCCGATGAGCGGTTTATCCGTCTGCTTAACCGGGTCCGGGACAACCGGCTTGAAAGTGAGCATATGGCCGAACTGAACAAACGTTATGTCGAAAACTTTTCGCCTGATGATAGTAAGGGTTACATCACCCTGACCACTCACAACAGAAATGCGGACACCATCAATCAAATTCGGCTGGACCGTCTGGAGGGGAAGGTCTATCACTTGCGGGCCGATATTTCAGGAGATTTCCCGGCGCAGAATTACCCCACTTTTGAAACCCTGACGCTGAAGATCGGTGCCCAGGTGATGTTTCTCAGAAATGATGCCTCTTTCGAAAAACGTTATTATAACGGCAAAATCGGTCGTGTGGTTTCGATCTCAAACGATAAGATCCGTGTGCACTGCCCAGACGACATTGACGATATTGAGGTGGAGCCTGTGGACTGGGAAAACATCACATACACGTTGAACGACGAAACAAAGGAGATTGTGGAACATGTGATCGGCACGTTCAAGCAGTTTCCCTTACGACTGGCATGGGCCATCACCATTCACAAAAGCCAGGGCCTAACCTTTGACAAGGCAGTGATCGATTCCCAGGCCGCCTTTGCCCATGGTCAGGTTTATGTGGCGTTAAGCCGATGTAAAACCCTGGATGGCCTTGTGCTTCGCTCTCCCGTTCCGGCTCGTGGTATTGAAACCGATGAATCTGTGGCGCGTTTCATGGAAACGGTAAAGGATAATCCACCTTCAGAGGACAGGCTGAATGCGGCCAAGCGGGAATATCAGGAAAACCTGCTGCTGGACTGTTTTGATTTCCAATCAGTGAATCATCGATTGAACGGTCTTTTCAGAGTCATAAAAGGCAATGAACGGGTGGTGAAGGTTTCTGGTGTGGGTGATTTGAACAGCGTTATGGACAAGGCAGGGCAGGAGCTTTTCAGCGTCAGTGAAAAGTTCAAACAGCAGTTGCGTGGTCTTTTTCAAAACGGCAGGTTGCCTGAATCCGATGCTCATATTCAGGAACGTGCAGGTAAAGCGTCCACATGGTTTCAGGAAAAAATGGCCCTTGTTTTTGATGAGATTGTTCACCACATGGTGGTGGATACGGACAACAAGGAGATTGAAAAAACCATTGATCTTGCCCTGAACCATCTGAAACGGGACGTGGCCGTCAAATGTGCCGGTATACAGTCCTGCGAAAAGGGGTTTTCACCTTCGCGCTATCTGAGAGCACTGGCCAGAGCGGAGGTGGACATGGAGGCCACACCTCGCAAGTCAAGAAAAGCCGTAAGCCCGGAATACACCGAATCGGACATTGAAAATCCGAAGTTGTTCCAAGAGCTGAAAGCCTGGCGAGACCGCAAGGCAGAGGAAAAAGGCGTGGCTCGGTTCCAGGTTCTCCATCAGCGGGTGCTGATCCAGATTGCCGTCTGTCTGCCGGATACGGCTCAGGCTTTGGCAATGATCAAGGGGCTTGGGGAAAAAAGCATGGCTGAATACAGCAAAGATATTCTTGCCCTGGTTGTGACTTACAGGAAAACGCATGGGATCGAAACGGTTGTTCTGCCTGAAGCCAAAGCTGTTTCAACAGATAATGAAGGTAAAAAAGTCTCAGTGCCTGACACCCGGCAACTCAGTTTCGACATGTTTCAAAAGGGAATGACCATAGACCAGATCGCCAAAGAACGAGGCCTTGTGGAAAGCACGATCCAGAGTCATCTGGGGTACTTTGTGGAGAACGGCGGGCTTGAAATAGATAAACTCCTTTCACCTGAAAAACAGAAGGTTATAAAGGAAAAAATTGCAGAAGTGGGCGATACATCGATGAAGGTGGTGAAAACGGAGCTGGGAGATGATTATACTTATGGGGATATAAGGTTGATGGCGGCGCATTTGAAGTTTGTTGAGATGAAGAAGTGAGACGTCTCTTTGCTTTTGTCATTAACCGGTGGTAATGCTCTGATAAAATGATTTTGTTACAGTATTATTGAAAAACGGGGGCAATACATTTTGAAAAAGAATATTCCATTTAAACGTTTCGCAGAATGCCTCAGCTTTCTGGTGGGTATTGCGATATTGAATGTTTCGTCATCCTGGGCTGATATAGCGCGAATGCCGGAACCTGATCCGCCGTTTTTTTCAATGGGGCCGTCTGTATTGCCAAAAACCGGGATAATGAAAAATAAGGCCGCCCCAACGACAGAATGGATTTACCATAAAACTTCGAATAATCTGCATCCTGATGATAATGAGCAGCAGATGATGTGGCTGATGAACCGCGCCCGTTCCAATCCGACCCAGGAAGGCATCTGGCTTGCCATTGTGGATGATGCGAATGTGCAAAATGCTATAAGTGAAGATTATTATGATGTGGATCTTGATGTCCTCATGGATGAATTTGAAGCCATTGCTGTAAAGCCCCCGGCAGCATTTGATGTGCGGCTTTACAATGCGGCAAAGACCCATTCAGATGATTTGATAGACCGTGATGCTCAGGATCATGACGGACAGTTTGATAAGGTAATGGCCGAAGGATTCTCATACATGGCTATTCGGGGCAATGTCTTTTCATATGCCATTAATGCCGTGTATGGCCATGCCGGATTTAATATTGACTGGGGCGGGGATGATGGAACGGGCATGCAGACAGACCGGGGACATCGTCAGGCGATTATGGCCATGGATGGTGATTATCCAAACGTCGGTATCGCCATTGTCAGTGAAACTGACGAAGAAACCGAAGTGGGGCCATTGGTGATAACCGGTAATTACGCATTTGCCAACGAAGCCAGCCTCAATCATTATAATCGGTTTCTGATCGGCACTGTCTGGAAAGACCTGAACGACAACGACATGTATGATCCGGGAGAAGGGATTGAAAACATCACCATCAGCCCTGACAGTGGGAATTATTACGCCGTAACCTCCAACAGCGGTGGCTATGCAGTTCCTGTCAATGACGGAGATTACATCGTAACATTCAGCGGAACCGGAATCGGCGGGGATATCACTAAAGCGGTCTCAGTGGATTCTGCCAGCGTTCTTCTTGATCTATTTTATACTGGTGACGATGAAAGCAGTGCGGGCGGTGGAGGTGGTTGTTTTATTGAATCAACCGGTCTGACATTATAATCAGTCTGAATGACATCGCTCCCCCGGGCACGCCGATCTCCTGATCGGCCTGCGACGCACTGACATCCTGAATTAGAATTTATACTGGACTTGCAAATAGAACTTACCAAACGTTTTTTTATTTCAACATGAAATAACATCTTCAATGATAAAGCATCCATTTGATTGCGTGAGGTTGCCGCAGGCCAATCGGGAGATTGGCGTGCCCGGGGTTGCAGCTATGTGAACCTCCGCTGCCAAATGGCAATCAACGCCTGTAAAAACTCATCAGATCACATAAAATGATTGTTTTTTCATGCCTGAACTGGTAATTAAGCGGGATTATGCATTCTTCGCAAGGAGCCATGCGTAAAATAAAATTATTAGGAGCTATACAATGCCAGAAAGTACTGAAATCGATCAAAAAGAAGGTATCAAAGCAAAACCAGTGGAATACGACATGTTCGGTGATCCAATTGGACGCATCATCGAAGACGATGACAAGGACATGCTTCAGTTCCGGCAGATGTACGACGACAGTTTCAAACGTTTCGCAGAAGGTGAGCTGGCCCAGGGCCGGATCATTGCCGTAGACAACGATCACGTTCTTGTGGATGTGGGTTTCAAATCCGAAGGACAGATCTCCATCCATGAATTCAAGGATGAAAACGGCGAAGTCAATGTCCAGATCGGCGACATGGTGGAAGTCATGGTCGAAGTCTGGGACGAAGACGAAGAACGCGTTATTCTGTCCAAAGACAAAGCAGCGAAAATCAAAGTCTGGGAAAGCATCAAGGAAATCCACGACGCCAACGGAACCGTGGAAGGTGTTATCACAAGCCGCGTCAAAGGCGGTTTCTCCGTGGATGTTGGAATTCCCGCCTTCCTACCAGGTTCACAGGCAGACCTGCGGCCTATACGCAATCTCGACGAAATGGTGGGTCAGACTTATACCTTCAAGGTACTCAAATACAACAGAAAAAGAAGCAACATCGTTCTGTCACGCCGTGCGATTCTCGAAGAGCAGCGTGAAAGCGTTCGTTCAAAAACTCTTGAGAACATCCATGAAGGCAAAGTCATGGAAGGCGTTGTCAAGAACATCACCGAATACGGCGTTTTCGTCGATCTCGGCGGTGTGGATGGTCTCCTGCACATCACGGATATCTCATGGGGTCGCGTCAAACATCCTTCGGAAATGTTCTCCGTGGGCGACAACATCACTGTGAAAATCCTGTCCTTTGACATTGAAAAAGAACGCGTATCTCTTGGTATGAAACAACTCAGCGAAGATCCATGGTCTATCGCTTCGAAGAAATACCCTGTGGGCGAAAAAGTTTCCGGTAAAGTTGTCAGCCTTACTGATTACGGCGTTTTCGTTGAACTTGAAGAAGGTATCGAAGGTCTTGTCCATGTTTCTGAAATGTCCTGGACACGCAAGATCCGTCATCCTTCCAAGGTGATTTCAGTGGGTGAAGTGATCGAAGCAATCGTTCTGGATATCAAACCAGATAGCCGTAGAATTTCTCTCGGTATGAAACAGGTTGCACAGAATCCCTGGGAAGTGATCAGCGAAAAATACCCCATCGGAACCATTATCGAAGGCAAGATCAAGAACATCACTGATTTTGGTCTGTTTATCGGTATTGACGACGAAATCGACGGACTTGTTCATATTTCAGATATTTCCTGGACAAAACGCATCAAACATCCTTCTGAAGTATTCAAGAAAGGTGATGTGGTTCAGGCTGTTGTTCTCGATATCGACAAGAACAACGAACGCTTCTCTCTGGGCATCAAACAGACACAGGATGATCCGTGGAAGAGCGTGGCCGAACGTTACGCAGTAGGCACTGAAATCACGGGAACCATCACCAACGTCACTGACTTCGGCGTGTTTGTTGAGCTTGAAGAAGGCATCGAAGGTCTTGTCCATGTTTCAGAAATCAGCAAAGAAAAGATCAAGACTCCCGTTGGCACGTATAATGTTAACGAACCCTTGACCGCTAAAGTGATGAACATCAACAGCGACGAGCGGAGAATCGGTCTTTCCATCAAACGTCTTGAAATGGAAGACGACAAAGCCATTCTTTCCGAATATGTGAGCAAGATGAAACCTGCCACATCCGCATTCGGCGAGATGCTTCAGGACCAGCTGAAAAGTGAACATGAAAAACAACGTACCGGTGATTCAGATAGTACAGAAGAAGAATAATAATGGCGCGGGTGGGGTGATTGACCATCCATTCCATAATTTACTGTTTTAGTTAAGTGATATGCCCCGGAGGTTAACCCCTTCGGGGCTATTCTGTTTTTAAGGTATAGCTCCCAATATCCTAATGGTTAAGAGGAATCTAATCCATGTTTTCACGAAGACATCCGTTCCTGTTTTTTATTCTTGTGTTCACTGCGATCACGGCAGGTTCAAGCGTGATTCTTTCCCTTGTTCTCATAGGGACAACCGGTGGTCAGGACAACTTTTACGGCGAAAAAGTGGGTGTGATTGAAATTGTCGGAGCCATCGTTGATTCCAAAGAGATCAACGAAAATTTGAAAATGTTTCGAGAGGATGAAAGTATCAAAGCGATTGTTCTTCGGATCGATTCACCGGGGGGCGGTGTGGGGCCATCTCAGGAAATTTTCAGAGCCATTCAGCGAGCAAAGGAAAAAAAGACCGTGATCACGTCCATGGGCGCCCTTGCGGCATCTGGCGGGTATTACGCTGCTGCGGCTTCCGACGGCATCATGGCGAATCCGGGAACCATCACAGGAAGCATCGGCGTTATCATGGGATATACGAATTTCAAGGAGATATTCCAGAAAATTGGCCTTGTACCTGTTGTGTTTAAAAGCGGTGCGTTCAAGGATACCGGTTCACCCGTTCGTGACATGCGGCCGGATGAAAAGAAATTTCTCCAGGATTTTGTAAACAAGATCTACGACCAGTTTGTTCGTGATGTGGCCAAGTCCCGTAAAATGGATTATAAAAAAGTGAAAAAACTGGCGGACGGTCGGATTTATACCGGAATGGAAGCTAAAAAACTTGGTCTGGTTGACCGTATTGGAAATCTGGAAGACGCAGTGGACTGGGCTGGTGAACTGGCAGGTATCGAAGGGGAAATTTCTGTGGTTTATCCTCCAGAACCCAAAATGTCGTTTCTGGAATATCTCGGTGAATCCACGGCAGAGGGTTTTTTTGACAGGTTGATCGACTCGAAGATTAATGCTGGATATATGTATAAACCTGGTGAGTGAGATTTTTTGGTGGACTTTGTGGGCCAAGTAGACGTTTTGGACAGTGGACATAATGGACGGTCGACAAAGTCCACTATGTCCACTTGGTATTTTAATTTCTTGGAAGCATCGGATTACAGTTTTTAATGAAAACCCTGCCTTGAAGAACATTTCCCCTTGAATACTCTGTGAAAATACAGGTGTTTGTTCTTGGGTCGTATGTTTCGATCCACATGTTGTCTTCTTTCCAGGTGATGCCCATATGAATCTGGCCTTCGGGGGTTCGGATGGACATTTCTCCACCGTAACGTTTGACGAAGATTTGCTCAAAATGGAAGGCGTAAGTTCCCCATCCTGCAATAAGAACAACAGCAGCTGTTACCAGAGCTGTTTTCCACAATTTTGCCTTATATCCGATGCCGAATAGCACAAGAATTGTGATCAGAATTAATACAAACCAGTACAAGTATGATATCATTTCTTTTTTTCTCCTTTTTTAAATTTCTTAAATGGCACGTCTCAACGCATCATACCGGTGTTGCCTGTTTTCTTGAATGGAAAATTTTTTACTCCGACTTTCGGAATGTCAAATTCCATATCTCCGATCAGTTCGTAGTCGATATTTCCCTTGGTGAACAGGCTAACGGCACTGTTACCAAGGGTTATGAAATCCACGGTAAGAGGAACGGTGATTGTCTGTGTTTTTGTGTCTTCAGCCATACTGAAGTTTTCACTTTTACCGTCAAAAAGCTTGAGGCCACCCAGAACGATGGAGTAGGTGATTTTTTTGAGATCAATGCGACCCGGTGTCTGGCGTGTGATTTCAAGCTCAAGTGCGAGACGGGCTCCGGTGAATGTCATGCTTCTTATGGATACTCCTTTAACTTGGACCGTGGGAGGTTTGGGAAGGGCGATCACGTCCTTGTGGCTGAAAGGGACGGTAAAAGCTCCTATTTTAAAGGTCCCGGCCACCTCATAGGTGACACTGTCTTTTTTGAAAAAATCC
>JBAZWJ010000016.1:0-92493 GCA_041660385.1 Desulfobacteraceae bacterium
CTACGCGGATTTCGAGTCGGCGTACATCATCCGGACAAACGGCTCTGTGGTCAGCTATTCTCAAAAAGGTAGTAAGCTGAAGAGCATGGCTATGAAACCGGGAGATGTGGTAATTATTCCATCCAAGGTACTCGGTGTATCAAGAAAATGATTTGATAAAAGTTTGTTATGTCTATTATAAGGAAGGGCGTGTTTGATAGACGCGCCCTTTTTTTATGTAGAGTTTATTGGATTTTATGGTTTGGCCTGAAGTCGTTGAAGTTTTTCCATGTACCCTCTGTTTTCCTTGATCCACTTTTTCATCAGAATATATCCGCCTATCCTGTACGAAACGCGCCAGCCTCTGTTTTTCTTGTAAGCCGTCAACGCACGCATCAAACTGTAGAAGCGGCTCATTTCTTTCACGATATTGGATTGCATCGTATAAGCCGAACATTTTTCCGGTTGGACCACGACGTGCATGCCGTCGAAATCAGTCCAGTCATGATGGATCAGGCGATCTTTGTACTCGTCATAAGCCCGTGCTCCAGGGAAAGGCGTCAGGGAAAACACCTGAATGGTATCCATGTCCACTTCCATGGCATAATCCACGATGTTTTTTGCCGTATCAGGGCTATCGTTGCTGTCCACCACAAACATTCCATGGATGCCGATATCGTGTTTGTGCAACTGCTCAACGCATTTAGCAACAGCGTCCACCTGGTGAGCTTTCCCGTATTTTTTTAATGTTTCCGGATTAACGGATTCGACGCCCACATAAACGATACGGCACCGTGTTTCCTGCATAAGGGAAAGAAGTTCGGGGTCCGAAGCCGCATTTACGCACATCTGGCCTGACCAGCGTAATGGCACAGCCTTTTTTGCGATCATCTCTTGAAGCAGCGATTTGGTCCTTACGGGATTGGCGCAGAAATTGTCGTCACCGAAACAGACGCTACGGTGTTGGACTGGCCGGAGTTCAGCTATGACCTGTTCATTGGATTTAAAACGGTATTTTCTTCCAAAAATCGGTGTAACACTGCAAAACGAGCAGTTGTGAGGGCAACCCCTGGATGTGACCACGATAGGAGGAACCTCAAAAGGTCCGTCATGCCGAGCAAGGTTGAAATCAGGAGATGGCAGGGATTCATAGTCCACTACAACAGCCATGCCGCCATGGTTGAATGACCCATCAGCATTTTTAAAAGAAAGGCCGCTTTGGGAAGCAGGTTTTTCTTTTTTTGAAAGGGTATCGATCAGATCAGCAAAAACCTGTTCACCTTCACCTGTGACAACGTAATCGCAATGAGCCAGTGCTTCTTCAGGCATGAAAGACACATGTGGGCCACCCATGATGACGGTGACGTTTTTTTTTATCAGTTCATCGGCTAAGGCGTATGCCTCGCCTATGGTGCTTGACAGAGATCCGATGCCCACCACATCGTATGATTCCAGGTTTTTTCTTTCTTCCGGACGCATTTGGGTATACCAGAGATCACAGGCGTATCCTTTTTGCTTTATAACCGCACCAAGTG
The DNA here is from genome assembly GCA_041660385.1 of Desulfobacteraceae bacterium. Classification (GTDB taxonomy): domain Bacteria; phylum Desulfobacterota; class Desulfobacteria; order Desulfobacterales; family Desulfolunaceae; genus DYJE01. The sequence goes on from JBAZWJ010000016.1 coordinate 1,515, forward strand.
TGGCGATTCCCACACGTGGCAAACGTGTCCGACTATAAACATGGGTTGAATCAGAAATAGCTTCTACAAGGGCAATTTTTAGGTGGGGCATTTAATGTCTTTCCTTCAATGCATAAAACCGGATCGGATCCGGAGCGTCGGCGTGGTAAATAAAGCATCCGAATATGCAATAATCATGTGGAAATCCGCCCTGACAGAGCTCCATGGGTGAAATATGTGCGCCACCACACCGAGAAAAACCATGGAATGGCAGTTCATGAACAGGCGGGTTTGCTTCACAGGGAATCCTTCAGAGCAGGTGAATCAGGGCTGATATGAAGAAATAACCTATGATAGAGTATTGAGGCTATTTAATACAGCATGTGGGGTTTTAAAGCAAACAGGTTATTGGAAAAGCCGTTTGGAAAGATCGTAGCCAAGATGGGGCTTAAGAAAAAAGATTTGGAAACAACCCTTTGAGTCCTGTGGCGATAATTTCCACGCCAATGGCCGCCATGATCAGGCCCATGATACGGGTGATAATGTTGATTCCGGTCTGTCCCATCCAATCTCTGACCCTGATGGAAATTCTAAGACAGAGCCAGGCGATCAGTGATACAGCAAGGATGATTCCACCAAGAATCAGGTAGTCGACGAAGTCGTGGTTCTGCTGGGAATAAAGGATCACCGTGCTGATGGCGCCAGGCCCGGCGAGCAGGGGGACACCCAGAGGCACAATGGCTACACTGTCCTTGTTTTCCAGATCCTGAGCCTCCTCTTCTGTCTGTTTGGTGCTGCTCACACGGGCATGAAGCATGGAAAGGGCCATCATGAAAAGGAGGATTCCACCTGCCACACGGAACGAGTTGATGGTGATGCCGAAAAATCTGAGAATGAATTCACCGGACACAAGAACGATCAGGAGGACAAGGAACACCGTAATGAAAACCATTTTACCTGTGTTGTTCCGTTCTTTTTCGTTCATATCCTTGCACGCATCGAGAAATATGGGAATGGAGCCCACTGGGTTTACAATGGCCAGAAGGCCAATGAAAAACTTCATATAAACACTGATCTGTTCCATATTATCAGGCCTTTATCTTTACAAAATCAAGAATGCTTTTTTTGATTTCCATGGGTTTTTCCATGGGTATGAAATGGGTTGTGCCAGGAATGGTCACAAGGTGTGAGTCTTTGATCTGTTTGGTGAGGTTTCTGGCCGCTGATGCCATGAAGGTGTCTGATTTTTCTCCACGGATAATGAGGGTTGGGCAGGTTACTTTTTTAGGGTAATTCCAGATATCCATAAGAACCGATTCGTAAATCTGTGCTTCGGTTTCAGGGCAGCATTTGAGAGCCCCCTGTCCATTATCTTTCCAGGCCAGGCCGTGATCGCAGAAAGCCTGGATAAATCCCTGATCCCATGTTCTGAACATGCCTCGCCCAGCCGAAAACCTTTTCAACGCTTCTTCTCGACTGTCAAATATTGTTCGCCTTCGCCTTGCTCCCTGGGCAAGTGGGTTGAGTTTCATGATGCCCGATTTATTAGCCATGGAGAGAAGGAACAGCATGGGTCTATTGAAGATGACTGGATCAATCAGTACGATGTGGGAAAAAAGCTTCGGATATTTTATTGCGGTGAGAAGGGTAACCACTGCTCCCAGGGAGTGTCCCACTCCGATGACCGGCGGTTTCATGTGTCTTACCAGAGCGTCTTTCACGGGGTCCACAAAGATGTCCCAGTGGAGGATTCGATTGGACCCGTGGGAAGCCGAATCGCCATGTCCCGGTATGTCCGTTGCAAAAATTTTGAAATCGTTTTGAAAATGCTCAAACAAGGGGAGATAGGTTGCTGCACAGAGGCCGTTGGCGTGGAGGTAGTGCAGGGGCAGATCCCCATTGCCGCAAACTATACTGTGGAGGTGTTTGCCTGATGAATGCGTTTTGATGTCGCTATATTCCATGGTCATAGTGGTCCTTAATTCTTTAATGTTTTTTCATACCTCATTCATCGTCCGATTACCACTCCCCCGCGAATTATTTTGTTGTACTCAAAGAGTGATAAACTCGTATAAAAGTAGCCTGATGGTTATGGAAAAAGGCCCATAGGACTTTTTACAACGCCATCAAATAGTCAACGCAGCAAGAAAACCTCCATGGATAGCGTCATCCAGCTTGCCCGGCTTCACTCCGTCGCCCACCGGTGTGTAAGGGATTCCCGCTTGATCAAGCTGGCCCGCAAGGGTTTTTACAGACTTTGACCCCACTGCCACCACAATGGAGTCGAAGTGATTTTCACAAAGACCGTCTGTTGTTTCATAAGAAATATTTCCCTGTTCCACGGATAAGACCTTCGCCCCAGTGATGACCTTGATACCATAACGTGTCACATTGGACATGGCTACCCATCGGGTTGATCGACCGATGTTATTTCCGGCTCTGTCCATCATTTCGAATATTGTGACATTTGACGATCCCTTGAACATGTATTCTTTAAGCTTTTCCAGCGATACGGCGTCATAGGTTAAAAGGAAATGGAGCATATCCGGCGTGATGGTGCCTTTATGGGCAATAAAAAGAGCTGTTTCTATACCGACAGCTCCACCACCGATCACGGCCACCTCTTTTCCCAGCGACGGGTTTTTTTCAAGAACATCCCATGCGGAAAGAATGTCAGGTCCGTCGAGACCCTTAATCGGCGGAATCATGGCTTTGGCCCCTTCAGCAATGATAACGTGGTCCGGTTTCTGAGCCCGAATCATTTCCAGAGTGACGGTTGTTCCGAGATAGAGGGGAATGACGTGTTTTTTAATCATGGCGTTGTAATAATGTGCGAATTCCCAGAGTTCCTGCTTGCCTGGAGGTGTTCCGGCAATCCAGATCTGTCCTCCAATGCGGTCCGATTTCTCATAGATGCTGACCGAGTGACCGCGCTGCACCGCTGTCACTGCCGCTTCAAGGCCAGCCATGCCAGCGCCGACCACCATGACATTCTTGGGTGAATCGGTGGGTTTGATAGCCCGCTCCCCTTCGAAACCGGCTCTGGGGTTTCCGATACAGTATACCGGTTTTCCTGAAAAAACCGAGTCCGTGCATCCTTGAGAACATCCAACGCAGGGGCGGATTTCCTCGGCCCGGCCTTCTTTGGCTTTCTGTGGCCAGAACGGATCGGCGATGAGCACTCGGCCCAGATTCACCATATCAGCAAACCCGTTGGCGAGGATGTCTTCGGCATCCTTGGGGCTTGTGATCCGGTTGGACGCCATCACAGGAACGGAAACGGCTTTTTTTATGTTCAGGGCAAGGTACGCGTAACAGGCTCTTGGCAGCTCCATGGGCAGCTGAGGAACCCGTGATTCGTGCCATCCACCGGTCACGCTGATCATGTCCACCCCAGCGGATTCATAAGCTTTAGCGATGACCGGCGTTTCTTCATCGCTGTTGCTTCCCGGAACGAAATCATTGCCTGCTATTCTGACTGTCACAGGGTAATCGTTACCAACCCTTTGCCTGACCAGGCGCAGTGTTTCCGTTGGAAAGCGAAGCCGGTTCTCAAGGCTCCCGCCATATTCATCGGTACGTTTATTTTTAAGAGGTGAGAGAAACTGGGTGATCAGATAGCCAGCTGATGCGAGAATTTCAACCCCGTCGAAACCAGCGGCTTTTGCCCGTTCAGCGGCGCCGGCGTAAGCTTTCTGCGTGTTTTTGATGTCCTCGATGCTCATTTCTCTGGGCGTTGTTTTGGAGTATTTTGAAAAAACAGCGGATGGCGCCATGGGCTGCTGATTTCCAATGATCATGGGGTAGGAATATGCCCCGGCGTGAAAGAGCTGAATCCATGGACTGCCGCCTTCTTCTTTCACGATGTCCGTGAGTTTTTTGAATGACGGGATTTCTTCATCATCTGTGATAGCCAGAGTGGCGATTCCCGAACCGAGGTAATCGACTCCGACGGGACCCGCAGTCACAATGCCCGCTCCTCCTTTTGCTATTTCTCTATAAAAATTATAGTACCTGTCGTTGAGTTTGCGGTCGTAAGCGTATAGCAAACCGAGGGAGGGATAGGCGATCCTATTCTTGATCGTTAAACCGTTGACGGTGATGGGCTGGAACAGATGGTGGAACATGGAAGTCTCCTGAGTATGAAGGATTCTTTGACAATGGGGCGAACCATGAAGGACTATTTAAGAATGAACATGACTTAAACGTCAATACATTTTTGTCTTGCCTGATTCTCCTTGTGATCGATATCTGAATAATATTCATTGAACCATATTCAGATATATAACCTGATTCAAATCGAAGTCAAGGGTTTTCTGAGGCGAGTTTCCAGGTTCATGTCTGGAAACATGAATCACATATTTATTCCGAATTGCATCACAAAATCAAAACAGGTGCATGAGGTTGAATCCTGAACCATCATCGGTGAAGAAAATGTGGAAATGGGGAGCCCGGGTCATGGTGGAGGCCACCTCAAACGAACTTCAGATGGCCAAAATATTCAGGAAGATGGAACCTTGGTTTTGGAAAATGGACAGGGGCCCAGGTCAGCCAATGTGGATGGGATGTTCTGTCGGCACATTTATAGAAATTTCCGCGCCATTCCGTACCGGGAGAGGGGTGGGAGACGTCGGTGTAAGAATTGAGGATATCGTATGGAAGGCGGTAGGCCACAGACCAGGTCAGCGTATTCGTTATTTCCTGTTCGATTGGCCCATTGAGTGATGACACGATGGATATTCTTTTAAAAGTGTCTTCCGGGATCTTGATGAATTCCTCAGAATCGGCAGGATGATATTCAAACAGAGCCGTACCACAGCAGTTGACTTCAAGGTTGAAATACCCATGGGTGACCAGGGTGCCCGGCGAAAAGAAGAACTCGACGCAGCTGTCCTGGTAAACCGGGCCCTGATAATGAACTGCCAAAGCTTTGACATAGCAGTCATTAACTTGGAAAATGATATTCAAGGCGCGTTTATCATAAGCAACTTTGAATTGGGTGACAGGTCGGTGATCTGGTGTTTCTCCCATATGATTCGACAGTGTTTCCGGTTCAAAATCATTCCATGGCCTGATTGTGAAGTCACAATGAATGGGTGTATCATCAGCGATTTTCTCGACGAATAAAGTTGGGGGATTAAGCATATTCATCCTATATTATGAAGGTTTTTTTCATGGCTTAGGGTGCTTCGAACCTTGGCCGACAAGTCATTGAGAGAGAATTGTTTTTTCTTTAACGTAATTTAACAAAAAAATCCATCAACATGACAATAGCACAGGGGGTATTTCTTGAAGTGGGGATCGGCAAGGGGAATGTTCAGATGTTCAGAAAAAAACAAGGATTGGGGCGATGAATCGCGCACAATCCTTTGTTTTCTAATCGTATTTTAAGACAAGGATTCGGAAGGGGAAAGGTCAGATCAGTTCATCAATATTGTAGCCGACCATTTTATCAGCTATTTTTTCAGCATTGACCTGATAGGTCCCGTTGTCCACCGCTGTTTTGATTTCAGTTACTTTTTCCTGCCGCACCTCGGGAGCTGCAGCCACTGCTTCACTTGCAATTTTCATGTCTTTTGCATTTGAAGACAGGCTCACTTTGTCCTCAGGGATTTTTATCGGGGGCTCTGCTGACTGATTTTTCGTCGCCTCTTGAGGCGGCGGAGCATTTTCTACCTCTTTGGCATAAGCCTGTCTGCCGAAATTGACATTGGTTTCCGTGATTTTCATACATTACCTCCGGGTTATGATTCCATATTTTTATCTATGGTTTCTTTTACAAGTTGTTCAAGACGTCTGCTGACGATTTTTGAATCCTCAACAGAAAGAGTGCTTGTGACTTTTTCATTGTTTTCACCGATGAAGTTAAACACAAACTGATTTTCTTTTTTGTTAAAACCCTGGAACTTCCCTTTGAGCTCCTGATTCAGTTTTTCCATGATATCCCGATCAGCTTCGTCTTTCGGGCCATAGGTTGTTATTCTTTCAAGAATGTCTGCAGATACCTTATCAATGATGGTCTGACGCTTGCCTTCTTCGGATATGGAGATGCTGTCACTGCTCTTCAGCTGTTCAACGCCAAGACTCCTCTGCTTGTCAGCGATCCGGTTCTGGCTGATCTGCTTGCTGTAGACCTTTATTACATTATTTATTTGGTACGACGGTATATGCATAAGCTCTCCTTGCATTAACCATCGGCAAAGGCATTTAGAAACTTTAAAAAAAAATCTGTAGTGGCTACAGGCGAGCCGCTCAAACGGATGGTCACCCGTACCAATTACCCGGAATAACTGCTGAAATAGTGTCGAATAAAATGATGGTGGCTTCTGAAGGCAATTTCAGGAAGCTTATTTTGTTCGTAAAATCCAGCTTCGGACACGTCGTCTCCCGCTATGAGCTGTCCTGAAAATGTTTTGACAAGGAAGGAGGTGATCAGGACAGTATCGTAATCAGGATGGGGATCAGCCGCAACACCGAGAAGCATGTGGATGCGGCCCTTTAACCCTGTTTCTTCTTCCAGCTCCCGTATGGCCGCCTGCTCCGGGGTTTCTCCAAGTTCGATAAAACCGCCGGGAAGGCACCAGAACCCTTTTCGGGGGTCCACATTTCGAAGGGTCAGGAGGATTCTTTGACGCTCGTCAACCAGCACCACGCATGCGGCAGGCACAGGATTCTCGTAATGGGTTACACCGCAGGACGAGCAGGTTTTTCTTTCACGACCTTCTACCATTTTTAATGACAATGGGCCCGCGCAGTATGAACAATATTTTCTGGTAATCATAGCCTTCAGTTACCGTTTTCAAACAATCAAAAACAATAAAGCGGAACGCCGGATATAAATGAAGGTGATCCGGGTTCCGCTTTTAATAACATCAATCGTCAAAATCCCCTTCGGGGCCTTTGTTGGACATGATCAGGGCGGCTTTGCGGATAATTTCCGCCTCAGTCCATTCTTCCACCTTCTCTATCATATGGGATTTAACACCCGGATGGTGGCTGCCTTTTTTCACGATATCGGCGATGGCGATATCGGCCGAGCCCTGGGCGTTGAATACATCGACAAGGATATGGTAGGTGAAATCTTCTACGCGTTTAGCCATACGTTCCCGGACAGCCTGGGGCTGGCACAGGATTTTGTTTTCAAAGGGCAGATTGATTTTTTTGAAATCACCACCTTTGATGCCTTTCTGGTTGGCGTAATCCAGCATTTTTGCCCATAGTTCTTCAGTGAGGCCTTCACCTTTGACTTTGATGAAGTTTTTATCTGCATCCTGAATGGCGTTTCCGTAATCGTTGACTTCAAGACCCCAGGCAATCATCTGGAGAGCTGTGGCCACGTTGGCTTTGGTAGTATGTGTATTCTGGGCAATGGTTCGTAGTCTGTCAGAGCTGTTACCTGATGTGCCGTGCTGCGCTCCGGACACGTTGTATTTTTCGATGGCTTTATGGATTTTCAGCGTCAAATCTGTGTCAATGCCCTGGGCGCTTGCCTCAATGCCGTGTGTGGTGCCGTTGTTCAAAGCGATCCAGTCGGGGAAAATTCCGTGGGCATTCAGTCCTTTGATGAGAAAAACAGCTTCATCAGGTGATGAAAGTCCTTCGTTACCTTTGATTTCACCGATTTCCGTTTCAAGCCCGGCCCATTCAGGAATATAGGGTTTCATGGCGATGTTGGTCAGAAGGTTCTGGTCATCAGGCTGGTGGGAAGCATCAATGGCAATGGATGTTATACCTGCCTCGAAAATGGATGGCACTTCGATTTTTGCCTGTTCGAAATCGGCCTTGTTCTTGAGTCCATAATGATCTGCATGAACGGCGATGGGGACGGTGATACCAAGCTCGTTGGCGATGGCGTCCACACAACGCGCGATGTTCCAGTAGCTCACCGCACAATAGGCGTCCATGCCACCTTCGGACTTGGCAATCTCAATAATTACGGCTGCCCGGGCCCTTTGAGCTGCTGCAAGAACGCCCCGGATCACAATTTCACTCCGACCGTTGGCAGCAATGGTCATGGCCTTGCCCTTGGCTATCATGGCCTGGTCTATGTATTTCCCGCTGACGATCAGCGCCCGTGAGTTGGGGAACAGTTTTTTAATGTTTGGCGGCCTTCCTACTGAAAGGGCCTCGTTGAAACCTTCGGGAACACGTTCGTTTCCGTTAGACATCTTCTCTTCTCCTATGTGAAAGTGTTGGGTTTCGGTGCTTTGAAGAGTCGCTATAATGATGTTGTCTTTTTTAGATCAATTTTGCGGATTTTGGAAGGCAATTTTTTATGCATAAACATCAACCAGGCTTCCCCTTACCTTATGATAAAGGGTTTCCATGATTTTTGTTCTGGTGTAAACTCTGTCGTCTGAATGATCCAGTACATAATATTTGTATACGTTACGGCTTTGCTGACCTAGGTTCGTGCTTTCCATGGACGCAGCATTCTTCTGCTTCGCCACAGGGAAGTGGTACGTCGGCCTGACCGGATCACGGCCGACAGAAATATCGGGCAACATGCTGTATGTCATGGACAAATTCATAACATGCATCCATTCATGCCCGGAAGATGGCTTATTTTACGAAAAGGGGATATGGGCAATCTATTCAAACTGATTTAAATAATCTACTATACGTGAATATATAATGGATAATCAACATGTTTTAAGGGGTGATGAAAAGAATCGATTTGCCTGTGTATTTCAATATGGATTGGTGCGTGTAGTTCTGAAAATTCAATCCGCGAGGAAGACTCCAATCAGGACATATTCCGTGAAAAAACTCATGAATGAGTGTCGATGATTGATTGATTGATCATAGCCTTGACTTCATCTTGAATGTCCCGTACAAAATGAAGCGCGTTTTATCTTATCCACACCATCCTCAGGGAGATTCCATATGACGATTTGTTACAATAAAAGGACGACAGCATTAGTTTTGGTCTTGATTTCATTGTGTTTTTTATATGCGCCGTTCTCTGGTGGGATTGCGGTTGCAGATCCGGTGAAAAGAACAGAGAATGGTGACAAGATAAAAAATTTGTCACGTCTTGTGAAGTCCATGGACGCTATTTCAGCAGCTATTGAGGAGAAGAATAAACGGCTTACCTCACCGGCGGGCCAAGGCAGCGAGCAGCCAATCAGGCAGGACATCAGCGAGCTCAACAAAAAACTCGAAGTGCTTGAAAAGAATTTTAACGACCTTGCTTCTGAAGTCAATTTCGACGCAATCGTCAATCCGGAAAAATCTAAAGGTTTCAATTGGAACGAAGAACTGAAGGAGATTCTTGGCCCACTTATCCGGGAAGTTCAGCGGGCCACTTCCAAGCCGCGCGAAGTCGAAAAACACCGTAGTGATATCGAAGCCTATGATTATCAACTTGAAAATATCGAGCGCGCCATGGGTCACATTATTCGACTCATGGATGACAATGTCACCAACCCAAAACTCCAGGAAAAGCTTGCGCAATCTCTGGCATTATGGGAAGGCCGTAGAAACGATGTGGAAACGCTGAAAAGCATCTCCAATCTCCAGCTCGAAAAAATCAGAAAAGAAACCGAAACACTTGCACAGGCTGTGCAGAAAATCCCCAGTCTGTTTTTTAAAAGCCATGGCCGGAATCTGCTGCTCGCCATGCTTTCCTTAGCCATTGCCGTCTTTTTATTTTACAGGTTTTTCCATTTTGTCACGAAGCACAGTCCTCTACATAATGATGAGAAGTCATTTTACTCAAGGGCTTTTGATCTGGGTTATGCAGTCATTGCCGGTTTATTAAGCCTCATTCTTGTTCTCGGTGTCCTTTACTTTTGCAGCGACTGGGTTCTTCTTTCCATTGCCATCCTTTTCATCATTGGCATTGCATGGACATCCAAAGAATCCGTTCCAAGAGTTTGGAACCAGGGGAGATTAATTCTTAACTTAGGGCCCGTGCGAGAAGGTGAACTGGTGGTTTATAACGGAATTCCGTACAAGGTCGCATCAATCAACATGTACACCTTATTATATAATCCAGCCATTCCAAGCGCCAGAATAAGGCTACCAATTACCGATCTCGAAGAGATGAGATCACGCCCGGTGGATAAAAACGAACCCTGGTTCCCATCCCAGGTGGGAGACTGGGTTCTCATTGAAAGTGATACTGAACGTGTGGGCCAGATCATTGCCCAGACCCCGGAAACAGTCTTGATTGAATTCGTTGGTGGTGCCAGATTGTCAATAAGTTCGGGTAATTATATCTCATCTGCTCCGATGAATCTTTCCTCAGGTTTTCGCATCCGCTTATTGTTCAACCTTGATTACAATCTTCAAGCTCAGATCACCAGGGATATTCCGCCTGTTGTTAAAGAAGCTGTTGAAGAAGAACTCAAAAGAGAAGAATTTGCGGACAGACTCCGAGGACTTCGCGTGGATTTCAAACAGGCGGCCAGCTCTTCCCTGGATATTGAAATTTCAGCAGATTTCAGCGGAGATGCTGCAAGTAACTATGTCCACATTAAACGAATCATACAAAGAGCCTGCGTGGATGTCTGCACAGAAAAACAGTGGACGATTCCGTTTAACCAGATGACCGTGCATATGGCTGATAAGCATTCATGATTCATTGAAAAATAAAAGAAGGGTATATTTATTTGTCAGCAGACAGGCAAGTTGTCCTTGAGGATCAAATGATTTACGTCTTTGTATCTTTCTGATATTTAAATAGATATATTATTTCGTATTTTTTGGACTTGACACTGGGTTATGGCTTTTGCTATTCGTACTGGGAATGAATGAGTATTCATACCTAACCCATGAAAATACAGGCCCGGCGAAAATGAAGTCCGAAAAATATCATATTATCCTTGATGCGGCGATTAAAGTTTTCGCCGAACATGGCTATTTCCAGAGCACGGTTGCCCAGATTGCAAGAAAAGCAGGAGTCGCGGATGGAACCATCTACCTTTATTTTGAAAATAAAGAAGATATTCTGCTCCAGTTTTTTTCATACAAGACACGTCAGATATTCGATCAATTCCAGAAAGAGGTAGCCAACGTCGAAAGTGCTGAGGATAAGCTCAGAAACCTTGTGCGTAGCCACCTCAAAGAGTTTCAGGAAAACATGGAAATGGCCATTGTATTCCAGGCTGAAACACGGCAGATACAACAATCAGACGCCATTAAAATTCATATTCGCGATATTTCAAGAAAATACAGGGAACTTGTGGGTGAGATCGTCGAGGAAGGCCAGCGAGAAGGGTGTATGCGAAAAGATCTCTACATAGGGCTCGTCAAAACCTATATCACCGGAGCAGTGGAAGAAGTGATCAATTCATGGGTTCAGGCCAATGGGAAGTATGATCTGGTGTCCATGGCAGACCCACTCGTCGATCTGTACCTTAAAGGGATTGGCATACAAGTATCCGCTTGAAATTGTGATGGGCGGATTTTTTTCATAAGGGAATGTTTTAAATAACAAAAACAACGGGGTTATTGAACAAGCAAGGAGAATGAAATCATGGCGCAACTCATAGCGGACAGAAGGGACATCGACTTTGTTCTTCATGAACAGCTGAATGTAGAAGAACTCAGCAAACATGAAAAATTCGAAGCGTTCAACAGGAAGACAGTGGACATGGTGGTTTCCGAAGCACGAAACCTTGCTGTGAAAGAAATGCTTCCCACCTGGAAAGAAGGGGATGAAGTGGGTTGTACGTTCAACGCAGGCCAGGTTATCATTCCAGAATCCTTTCACAAGCTTTTCGGGCTTTTTAATGACGGCGAATGGCTGGCCATGAACGAAGATCCCGAATGGGGCGGCCAGGGAATGCCCCGATCCGTTTCTTCTGCTGCCTCCGAGTTTTTTAACGGAGCGAACTACCCGTTCATGATGTATCCCGGCCTTACCCACGGAGCTGGTAAACTTGTTGAAGAGTTCGGTACCCCCGAGCAGAAGAAAATTTTTCTTAAAAATCTTTATACCGGTAAATGGACAGGAACCATGCTTCTCACAGAAGCTTGCGCAGGTTCTGACGTAGGTGCTCTCGAAACAACAGCGAAAAAGAATGCTGATGGGACATATTCCATAAGCGGATCAAAAATCTTCATCTCCGGTGGTGAGCACGACATGGCTGAGAACATCATCCATCCCGTACTTGCTCGAATTGAAGGTGCCCCCGCAGGAACAAAGGGGATCACCCTGTTTCTCGTTCCCAAATACCTTGTGAATGCTGACGGCAGCATTGGAGCTTTTAATGACGTGGTCTGCACCGGCATTGAACATAAAATGGGAATTCACGGTAACGCAACCTGTTCACTGACCCTGGGTGGAAAAGGTGAATGCATCGGAACCCTTCTCGGTGAAGAGAATAAAGGGATGAAGGCGATGTTCGTCATGATGAACGAAGCCCGTCTTCTTGTTGGAATGCAGGGCTTTTCATGCGCCACAACAGCTTATATGTATGCGGTTAATTATGCCAAAGAGAGAGTTCAGGGCCCTAACCTCATGAAACCCGCAGGCGGTGGAGTTTCCATTATTCAGCATCCCGATGTTCGTCGTCAGTTGCTCACCATGAAATCTTATGTTGAGGCCATGAGAAGTCTTCTTTATTTTATCGGATATTGCAATGACGTGATTGCAGTATCTGATGATGCGGCTGTTAAGGAAAAATACCAGGGTTTTATCGAAATCCTCACTCCGGTTGCCAAAGGTTATGTGACAGACAGGGCATTTGAAGTCTGTAACCACGCCATCCAGGTTTACGGCGGATACGGTTTTATTGAAGAATACCCTGTGGCCCAGCTGATGAGAGACTGCCGGATCACCATGATCTACGAAGGAACAAATGGTATTCAGGCCATGGACCTTCTGGGACGCAAGCTTGGAATGAACAAAGGTAAGGTCTTCATGGAACTCATGGGCGAAATTCAGAAAGCCATCAAAGAATCAAAGGCCCATGCCGTTCTCTCTCCTTTCTCAGCACAAGTGGAAACCGCTCTCAATAAACTGGGTGAAACAGCCATGCATATGGGCAAGACAGCCATGAGTGACAAAGTGATGAACGCCTTCGCTTTCGCCCATCCGTTCCTTGAAGCGACTGGTGATGTGGTTATGGCCTGGATGCTCTTGTGGAGAGCGACCATCGCCGCTTCAAAACTCGAAGGAGCGAAGAAAAAGGATGTTCCGTTCTACGAAGGTCAGTTGAAGAGTCTGGAATTCTTCACCTGCAACATCCTGCCTGTGACGTTTGGAAAAATGGAAGTCATTAAAGCGACAAACGGTGCAATTGTGGATATTTCTGAAGAATCATTCATAGGTTAAGTCTTGAAAACAAGGGGGTTTTATGCCCCCTTTATCAGTTGAAAAAAACATGGGTCTAAACATAATTCATATGAGCGCCGCCCGGTTGGAAAACACCGGTCGGCGTTTGATGTTGTATGTGTGCTTTCGGTTTAATGGTTATAAATTAAAGCAAGTTATGTTTAAAGTTTCATGTGATTTTGTTAATCCTTCACTGCTGCTTCAGTGGCAAGGGATTTACTTGAAATAAAATTTGACATGTGTAAAAGCAAGGACTTTTTTCTTGACGAAACTTGCGCAGTCATTTAAATATGAGGGATTATTCATTTCAGGGCATGGAGAAAAGTAGCGCTAGTTAGCGTGCTATGTATTAATAATCTAATATGGGAGAGGTAAATCGAATCATGGAACATTTAATTTCACCGGCTCATTACAAATTTCTGGGATTCTTCCCGGGGGCTATCCTGTCGTTTTTGTATGTGGTTGTCGGCATAGGTCTCTTCGCCTACATCATGGCGAAACGGCTTGCTCCGCTTGTATTGGCCAAACCCGACAACAGTCGTTTCAGTGATATCCCTGCACGGATCATGAATCTTCTGACCATCTGGCTGGGTCAGATCCGTCAGCCACGTTACATGGTTGCAGGCGTTCTTCACATCGCCATCTTTTTCGGCTTTTTGACCCTGGGCATCAGAACCTGCTCACTGGTTGTCATAGGCATATTTCCGGATTTCGCTCTTCCGGGATTTGCTTCTGATCAACCCATCGGATTTTTGTACAACATTGCAAAAGACATTATGGCCACAGTGGTTCTCATCGCCTGCGCCATTGCAGCTTACCGTCGCGGTATTATCAGACCGGCTCGTTACGCCGTTCCAAAAGAATACGGCCATGATCATACAGCTGAAGCGGTATTCGTACTTGCTATTATTATGGGTCTTATGGTCACAGAAAGTCTTTTCGAAGCTGCTGCTGTGGCAGCAGGGGAGCCCGCTTTCCTCATGCCGCTGACCCTGGTCTGGATTTTCGCAAAAATCCTTCCGACCGGATCCCATGGATTTCTCCAGTTCCTTCATATTACATCGTATTATGCACACAACACACTGTTCTTTTTCTTCCTGAACTTTCTGCCCATGGGCAAACATTTTCACGTCATCACCTCTTTTTTCAACGTGCTTTTTATGAGAGTCAGACGCGGAAACATCAAACCCGTTGTTTACGGCATCACTGCTGAAGGTCTTGATGAGCTTGAATCCATTGGTGTAAAACGCCTTGAAGACTTCACCTGGAAACACATGCTGGACTTTTATTCATGTGCCGATTGCGGACGATGCTCAGACCAGTGCCCGGCCAACTTGGTTGGACGGCCTCTTTCACCCCGTTTCATCACCATTAAAGCTCGTGATCTGATGTTCAAGAAATATTCCTGGAGAAATGATTTCCAGTATGGAAAAGAACCTCTCATCGGAAGTATTTACACAGCTGATGAAATCTGGTCTTGTACCACGTGCGGTGCCTGTGAGCAGGAATGTCCCATCGGAATTGAATATATTGACAAAATTGTTGACCTCAGACGTGGGCTTGTTGATGATGGCGAAGTACCCCAGACTCTCCAGAAACCCCTCCAGGCCCTCAGCAAACGTGGAAATCCCTGGGGTAAAGTTGAAAAGAAACGTGCAGACTGGGCTCGTGATAAAGAATTTGCCGCAGAATGTGAAGTAAAAATCATGGAAAACGGTGACACTGGTGAAACCCTTTACTTCGTTGACAGTATCACTTCTTATGACGACCGTATGGTAAACATCGCCAAATCAAGTGCCAAGATCCTTGATGCCTGCGGTGAAGATTTCTTCGTTATAGGTAAAGATGAAAAAGACAGCGGTAACGAAGTGGTCCGTTTCGGTGAAGAAATGCTTTATCAGGAACTGAAAAACCACAACATGGAGATCATCAAGGAATCCGGTGCAA
This sequence comes from Desulfobacteraceae bacterium, assembly GCA_041660385.1. Taxonomy (GTDB): domain Bacteria; phylum Desulfobacterota; class Desulfobacteria; order Desulfobacterales; family Desulfolunaceae; genus DYJE01. The sequence goes on from JBAZWJ010000016.1 coordinate 16,726, forward strand.
AACGCATTGTTACCTCTGACCCCCATGCGTACAATGCTCTGAAAAATGATTATCAGGTGGATATCCCTGTTGAGCACATCAGCGAGACTATCGTTAAGAACATCAAATCAGGCAAGATCAAACTGAAACCCGTCGAAGATCCCACAAGGATTTACACATATCACGACCCCTGCTACCTGGGACGTCACAACGCCATTTACGATGATCCACGTGATGCTATCAAAGCTATTCCCGGCATCCAGACTGTTGAAATGGCGAAAAATCGTGATCGATCTCTGTGTTGTAGTGGTGGTGGTCTTATGCTGTTCTATGAACCGCATGAAGAAGAAAGAATGGCAGTTGTCCGCGTGAAAATGGCTGCTGAGGCAGGAGCCAATGTCATCGTATGCGCCTGTCCTTTCTGTATGGTTAACATGGAAGACGCTATTAAAGTTGCAGGCCTTGACGATCAGCTCGTAGCCATTGAGCTTACCGAACTGATTCTTCAGCATCTTGAATAGTGAATAGAAACTTGCGGCCGGGAGCGTCCACTTCCGGCCGATTATTATGGTTATTGCATGACGGATATACCGGCTTGTCAATTCAGTTTTAATAACTTATTGGGAGGAATATCATGGAAATCTTGGTATGCGTTAAAAGAGTTCCCGACTCCGCTGAAAACGAAATCGTGATGAACAGCGCAGGGAATGACATCGAACGAGATGATCTCGTTTATTCAGTGAACGAGTGGGACAACTATGCGGTTGAAGAAGCTATTCAGATCGTTGAAAAAGTTGGCGGAACGGTTACTGTTGTAACAGTGGGTGATGCGGATGCGGATGAAATCCTCAGACGTGAAATGGCCATGGGCGCTGAAAAAGGTCTTCTTTTGAAAGACGATGCTTTTGATGGTTCTGATTGCAAAGGCATTGCAACCATTCTCAAAGGTGCAGTGGAAAAAGGCAAATACGACCTCGTTCTCACAGGTGCTCAGGCTGACGAAGGCGCAGGCGCTGTTGGTGGTATGCTCGCAGCTATGCTTGACCTTCCTTACGCTTCACTTGTTAACAAAATCGAACTTGGTGATGGAAAACTCACCATCGGTCGTGAAATCGAAGGCGGAAACAGAGAAATGAACGAAATTTCTCTTCCTTGCGTTCTTTCTATTCAGACTGGTATCAACGAACCCCGTTACGTAGGTATCCGTGGTATCCGTAAAGTATCCGGTGTTGAAATTCCTGAAATGGGTGCAGGTGACCTTGGCGTTGACGCTGGATCTGTTGGCGCTGCTGGAGCAAAAGTCAAGAAAGTAGATTACTTTGTTCCTGCTAAAGGCGAAGGTGCTGAAATGCTTGAAGGAAGCACTGAAGAAATCATTGATAAACTCATTGAAATCCTTAAAGCAAATGGAGGGTTATAATAATGGCACAAGTATTTGCTTATTTGAATCATAAAAACGGTGTTCTCGACGATTCAGCCATGGAGCTGATCAACGCTGCCAAAGCGATTTCAAGCGAACCAGCAACCGCTATCGTTTGTGGTTCAGGAATCGACGCTGTTGCAACAGCAGCCGCAGCTATTTTCCCCAAGGTCACCAAAGTTGACAATGCAGCTCTTGCTTATCCTAACGCAGAAGTTGTGAGAAAAGCCCTTGTGAATGTGATCCCTGCCGGTTCAGTGGTTCTTTTCGCCCACAACACCTTCAGCATGGACTGCGCGCCTGGTCTTTCAGTTAAACTCAACGCTTCTTTCGTTGCAGACATCGTGGGTATCGACGGTGTTGATGGAAGTGCTCTTAAAGCAGTGCGTCAGGAATTTGGTGGCGTTGTATCAACCCACGTAAGTGTTGACATGGCTGCTGGTGCCGTAGTGGCAGTTCGTCCCGGCACTTTTCCGGCAGATGATTCTAAATCTGCTGGTGGCGCTGTTACAGCTGCTGATGCAGGCGACCTTTCAGCCAAACGTAAATTCATCGAAATCGTTGCTCCCGAAGCAGGCGACGTGGATATCACTAAAGCTGACGTTCTCGTTTCCATCGGTCGTGGTATCGAAGACGAAGAAAATATTCAGCTTGCCATGGACCTCAAGGAAGCCATCGGAAATATCGCCGAAGTTTCCTGCTCACGTCCCATCGTTGACGCGAAATGGCTTGAGCCCTCACGTCAGGTTGGTACATCCGGTTGCACAGTTAAACCCAAAGTTTACCTTGCATGCGGTATCAGCGGTTCATTCCAGCACCTTGGCGGTATCAAAGGCGGCTTGATCGTTGCCATCAACAAAAACCCCAACGCTCCGATTTTCCAGGTAGCAAATGTGGGTATTATTGCTAATATCGTTGAATTCATTCCGGCACTTACGGAAAAACTCGAAGATATGAAATAGCAATAAGTTACAGCGAGCATTAAAAAAAACCGGCTGTCCTTACGGGCAGCCGGTTTTGTTTTTTTAAGGATTGTGTATATAGTGTTTACTTTTTTCTTCTCTTAACTGATTCAATCCATTCTGCCTGCTCTTTCTGGTAATCTTCTTCGCTCTTCAATCCGCTGACTTCTTTCTCTTTGTCAAGGAATTCTGACAGGTTTCGTGGCGTCCCATGTTGCCCGAGTCCGCTCAGTAACTCGACTATTTTATCAACGATTTCATTTCTTTCTTTTTCATCTGTTCTTTTCATGATATTTTATTCTATTTTAAGAGTTTCCACACCGACTACTTATGTGAATATAAATATGAAACAGTACGATTCAACCTTCTCTATTCTTAGTAATCTAACACGGTTTTTGATCATTGTCTTTCTTTTTGCTTGTTTAGCCTTTCCAGCAACCGTTATCGCTTCGAACCTTGCAGAAATCTATAAGAACAGAGGCAATGCATATTACCAGAAAAAACAATACACCCAAGCCGTAAACGAGTTTACAAAAGCCATAGAAGTTAATCATGACTATTTAGAAGCCTATTACAATAGGGGCCTCGCGTACTACGATCTCAATCTTTACTATAAAGCCATTGTTGATTTTGACATGGTTCTTATGCTGAATCCTGATGTACGTGAAGCGTACTTCAGTCGTGGTCTTGCCTACAGTAAAGTCAACGAATTGAAACTTGCTCTTGTTGATGTAAAAAAATCTGCCGATATGGGAGATTCGGATGCCCGGCAGATGTTGTCAAGCGGTGAACTGACGGAAAGAGTTGAAAAAGAAAAACGCCGTCAAGCAAACATGAAAACTCTTCTTGACGATAAACAGCGCGAGTATAACCGTGTTGTCGCAGTTGTCAGCATTAATAATGAATTTGGTGGCAACACAGTCTCCACGACCCATTCCAAAGGTGATCCATTATACGATGGAAAAGACGGCGTATTTAAATCCATTGATTATTTTAGCCCAAATGATGTGCTTGTTAAAACTGAAGTTCTCCACACAGCTCCATTTAATTCCGTTAACGGAAGAAACAAGACGGTACTCTGGTATAATCCTGATTCAACCCTCATGAAAAAGGAATTCTACTATACAGGCCGAATGCTCAGCTATAAGGGTGTATTTTATTTTGATGAAAAAGGTATTCCCACGAAAAAAGTGCTGCTCGATAAATTTGGAAAAGAAGTAAAGAATAAATAAGATTGATAATTATTTTATCTTGACGTCATTACGTTGACTGGTGGGACTGTTATTTATTCAGCTGATTTTTTATCCGTTATGGCTGTGCCTATTCAACAACCCCTGAAATTCAATCCTTGAACATTGGAGCATCCTTTGATTGTTTTTTGGGACAACAGGTAGATAAACAATGCCGTGTTGCAATGAAAAACATGTGAAGAAATTGGGGCAAAAGCTGAAGAGATACGGACTATTCTTGTCGGCGTGCTTCAATATTCTCATTTTTTTCATGTTTCCCGGAATCTCCTTCGCGGAACCCGTGGTTGTTGATGATAATACTGCCTTTATAAGTCTTGGGCCGCACGCCGACGTTTTCGAAGACAGAGAAGGGGCGATGAGTCTTGCCGATGTCCTTTCGGATAATGTAAAAAAACTCTGGGTGAACAGTCCGTCAGAAAACATTAATTTCGGATTTACCGAATCGGTGTTCTGGGTAAGAACGGAAATTGTCAATCGATCATCGAAAGACCTCAAATTCATGATTGAAATCGGATATCCTCCGCTTGATCATGTCCATGCTTTTGTGTTGAGACCCCAGAAAAATGACGAATGGGTCATGGGAGACAAACTCCCTTACCGTGACAGGCCCATTGATGATCCGGGCTTTGTCTGTCCGATCATTCTGTCTTCCGGTGAACGTGTGACGTTTTTCGCGAGAGTGCAAACAACCAGTTCCATGCAAATCCCATTGAACTTATACAGCCCAGAGGGATTTATGGAAGAAAAACAGATAACCATGATTTTCCAGGGGCTTTATTACGGCAGCATGATCATTATGGTTCTTTACAATTTTTTTCTGTTTTTGTCTGTCAGAGAATCGGATTATCTTTATTACGTACTTTATGTGTTTTTCCAATGCCTTTTTCTTGCCAGTTTTAATGGTCTGAGTTTCAAATACTTGTGGCCAGAAGCCACGCTGTGGAATGATCAGGCCATTGTAGTATCGCTAAGTGCCATGATCCTTTCAGGAAACTTGTTTGCCATCAGGTTTATGAAGCTGAACAAAGGCAGTGGCATCAGTTACACCCTATTTTCCATGTTTGCCGTGGCTGCTTTCGTAAACATGATATTTGTCACGGTCATCTTCTACAGGATGAGTATTCTTCTGCTTATGCTGCTGGCAGTGACAAACTTTATTTTTGGTATTCCAGCTGTATTGCTCAGATGGTACAGAGGCTTTCCGCCCGGAAGATTTTTCGCCCTTGCATGGTTGTCGCTGGCTGGTGGGGCCATTATTCTTGTGGTTAATAAAATCGGACTTGTTCCAAGGAATTTCATGACTGAAAATGCAACCCAGATTGGTTCCGTTGTTCAGGTCATGCTTCTTTCCTTTGCCCTCGCAGACCGATTGAATATGGAAAAGAAGGAAAAAATTGAGGCCCAGCACCAGGCTCACGAAGAGGAGCGGAACGCACGTATTGCCAATGAAAAAGCACTTCTTAACGAGAGGTTGGCGCGAGAAACCAAAGAGGAGGCCTACCTGATACAAAAGATGGCTGCTGAAACCCTTGAGCAGGAGGTGATGATGCATACAGGACAGTTGAACGAAACCCTTGCGAAAGTGAAAGACGCCAATCAGCAGATCATGAGCAGCCTCAGGTACGCCAGGATGATACAACTGGCCATTCTCCCTGACCCTGAAAAAGTCAAAACCTGGGTGCCGGGTCTATCCATCTGGTGGGCGCCTCGTGAAATCGTTGGAGGAGATTTTTATTATATTGATCAGATCAAAGGTGGATTTATCGTATCGGTGGCTGACTGCACAGGACGCGGAGTTGCCGGAGCCTTTATGACTATCATCGCCGGTTCGGAATTGAAGCGGATTGTGAAAGGAGAAGAATGCCATGATCCGGGGGAAATACTCACTCGCCTGAACAGACGGGTACGGCGGGCACTGAGGCAGGATACGCGAAGGGCCATGTCTGATGACGGTTTGAATATAGGCATCTGCGTGGTGAACAGGGACAGTCGTACCCTATGTTTCTCAGGCGCTAAAATCGACATGATATATGGGGTCGACGGTGAAATTCATGTTCTGAAAGGAGACCGGAAAAGTGTGGGCTATGCAGCCGGCGACAATCTTGGATATTCGGTTCAGAGTATGGCATTAGATACGCGAATGGCAGTGTATATTTACACGGACGGTATAACTGACCAGCTGGGCGAAAGGTCAGGTCAGAGGTTCGGGACACGTCGTTTGAAAGATCTGCTCACCGAGCATTCCCGTCTTCCTATTTCTGTTCAGTGTGAAATCGTCAAAGCAAGCTCGGAAGTTTACCGCGGTGAGCGAGATCAGGTGGATGACATGACCATGGTGGCATTTGAAATAAAAGTTTAATTTCATATTTGGTCTGATTAAGTGGGAACGGCAATGAAAATTGATGGCGTTATAAATAGTCCCATATGCGGCGTTATAGTGTTTGGCCGGACATTCGACATACTTCATGTATGCCTTCATGCCCGGCCAAACACCGTGCCTTGCCTATGGGCCTTTTTCTATAGCCATATTCAGACTTTTTTCGCGTTCATAATTGAACGTCTGAAAATATGGTTTTTGTTAGTGATCCTCGCATTATCCATGATTCTTGCCAACCAGGTCTGCGCTGAAGTCCTAACGTTGCAGCACGGGCAGCGGTATATGAACGTTCAGAAACATTTCGATTATATTGAGGATCCGAAAGGAATGTATTCCTTTGATGCTGTTTCTGGCGACCAGGAGAACCTTTCCTGGATTGAAAATGCCCATAGCGGGCTGAATTTAGGCTACACGGATTCCGTGATCTGGGTGAAGGGAATAATCGAGAATTCCTCTCTGAAAGAAACAGTCTATATGTTTGAAATCGCATATCCTGTGATCGACGATATGTCTGTTTATATCCTGAGAGACAAGAGTTCTGAGAAATTACATATGGGAGACAAGGTGCCTTTTCATGACAGGCCTGTCAAACATAGAAATTTTCTGATTCCCGTTCGCCTCAATGCCGGAGAAAAGGTTACTCTGTTCTTGAGGGTCAAAACAACAAGTTCCATGCAGATTCCCATCAATGTTTTTCAGGAAGAAGATATGACGGCCAAGGCACAGACGGATATGCTTGGTTTAAGTCTTTATTGCGGCGCGATGCTGATGATGGTTCTTTACAACCTTTTTATCTATTTCTCTATTAAAGAAAGCATGTATGTTTACTATGTTTTTTACGTGTTTTTCATGACCCTATGGGCTACAAGTTTGAACGGCATCAGTTTTCAATATCTCTGGCCAGAGGCCACCGTCTGGAATGATCAAGTGATTATTTTTGCATTGAGCGGAATTATTTTTTTCGCGTCAATGTTCGCAGCTCGGTTTTTGGATATGAAACAGGCCTATCCTGTGAATTACCGCTTGTTTTTAACACTCCCCACAGTTTCATTTGTTATGATGATGTCTGCCTACTTCATACCCTACAGGGCAGGTATTTCATTTGCCATGATCGTTGCGGTTGTGACCATTTTGTATGGTTCAATCATTACACTCAAGCGACTTGCCGACGGTTTCAAATCTGCGTGGGTGTTTATTCTGGCATGGGCTATGGTTCTCTGCGGCGGAGTAGTGATGGCTCTCAGTAAATTTGCTTTGCTGCCTCGGAATATGGTCACGGAAACAGCAGTGCCGATAGGATCAGTTTTTGAGGTCGCATTGCTTTCCTTTGCTCTGGCCCATCGATTGAACCTCGAAAAAAAACAGAGGATTGAAGCACAGAATATCGCCAATATTCATGAAAGGCATGCACGTATTGCTAAAGAAAACGAACTTTTGAACGAAAGAAAAGTAAGGGCTGCGAGAGAAGAAGCCCTTGCGGTTCAAAAACGTGCAACGGAAACGTTGGAAAATAAAATTCTGGAAAGACGTGCGGAATTGAATGAAAGTCTGAACAAAGTCAGGATGACGCATGATAAAATAATGGAAAGCCTCGCCTATGCCCGGATTATTCAGTCGGCTATGCTGCCTGAGTCCGAAGATTTCGTCTCCTTGCTGCCTCGCCACTTCATATGGTATGCGCCTAGAGATATCGTTGGTGGCGATTTTTACTATATCGATGCCATAGAAAAAGGGGTTATTGTGGTTGTGGCCGACTGCACGGGGCATGGTGTTCCTGGAGCATTTATGACTCTTATCGCAAACTGGGAGCTAAAACGAATTGTTAAAGGCGAAAAATGCTATGATCCTGGTGAAATTCTTGTTAGAATGAACAGGCGCATTAAGAAGACCCTGAAACAAGACAAAGACAGTGCTTTTTCGGACGATGGTTTGGATGTGGCTGTGTGTGTTTTTAATCCGGGTGAAAAAAATCTGACCTACTCAGGTGCCCGTATTGACCTGAGATACATCAAAGACAAAAAGGTTCATACAGTTAAGAGCGATAAACGAAGCATCGGGTATATCGCTCTCAAGGGAGACTACGGTTACAAGGTTCATCACGTGAACATTGAGCCTGGGATGACCGTTTATCTTTCAACAGACGGAATTACGGACCAGCTTGGAGAAAAAACAAGTCAACGCTTCGGAACAAATAGATTGAATGAGGTCCTTACAGCTCATTCGGAGCTTCCGCTTGCCTTGCAATGCGAACGTTTGAAAGAAACACTGATGGCCCATCGTGGAGAAAGAGATCAGGTGGATGATATGACCATGGTTGCATTCAACACTGAATTCTAATAAGAAGGAGAACGTCATGCCAGTGAGGTTATACAACCTGAGGGAATGTTTTTTAAAAAAACGGATTATCTTCTGTTACAGTGGTCCGATGAGCCAGGATTTGATGGTTGAGATCGGAAACACCCTCAAACAGAAAATGCAGCAGGAAACGTTTAACAAAAGTGTTGTGGCGAAAACATTCGCCATTCTCGTGGAACAGGTGCAGAACATCATGCATTATTCCACTGAGAAAACATACATGGACGCTCTGGATGATGCTAAGCTAGGAAACGGGATTGTCGCGGTGGGATTCGAGGATGGTCGTTACTATGTGGCAAGCGGCAACATGATCCAGTTGAAAGATAGAGAAAAGATCTCGGGCATGATCTCAAAGATCAACAACATGACCCCCGAGGAAAAAAAACAGTACTACAAAGAGATGCGCAAGAAAAGTCCCGATGAGGCAAGCCGTGGAGCCGGTCTGGGATTCATCGAAATGGCCAGGAAATCGGAACATCCGGTTGATTTCGATTTTATTGACGTTGATCTTAGCTGCTGCTTTTTTACCATAAGACTGTATATCTGAACGGAGGCTTTATGGATGATCTGAAAATAGATGCGACGAAATTTACACCTGAGATTTTTTTTCAACACGGCAAACGGCTGCTGATGATCACAGGTGAGTCTTATCCAGAGAACACGTCGGAATTTTTCAATCCTGTTTTCAAATGGCTGGATGAGTTTCTGGCAGAAGAGAGCGATGACCCGACAACTGTCAATATCGAACTCTATTATTTTAACAGCAGTTCGTCCAAAGTGCTGATGAATTTTTTTGAAGTCCTCGATAATGCTGGGGAAAGGGGCCATAAAATCATCGTTAACTGGATTTATGAAGAAGAGGACGAAGACAGCCTGGAATTCGGTGAGGAATTCGCCGAAGACATGAATCATATCGAGTTCAAACTGGAACTCAAGCAATCTTGAAATAAATGGAACACAGTGTGCGTGTACCTTTTGCTGGTGGTTAAACCCCGCAGGCTGAAATTTCATTGATCAATCTGAATACATCTTCTTCTTCAAGCAGGGATGATAGGCTTATCCTCAGGATGGCCTGACCCAGAGGTACGGTGGGGTACCGGGCTGGAAAGACGAAGATTCCTTTTTCAAAAAGCCTTCGCGCAAGCGCAAGGCTTTTTTGTTCGTTGCCGATGGTGATGGAAAGGATGTGGGCTTCCCCTTTAACCCGGAAACCCTTCTCCAGGGATTTTCGGACAAAGAGGGTCCGCAGATCTTGGAGGTATCCACGCCTGCCATCGGCCGATTCAACGATGTCCAGAATGTCAGCGGCGCTTTGGGCCTGGGCTTCGGGAAGAGACGTGGTGTAGATGAGAGGGCTTGAAAAATTGATCAGATAATCCCTGTACAGTGAAGGTAGAAGAACGAACGCACCGAACAGGCCGAAGGCTTTTCCAAGAGTACCCACCGCCACATCCGCAAGATCACGACCGATTCCCCGGCCACCTTTCCCCAACACCCCAAACGAATGGGCTTCATCCATCACACAAAGAAGATTGAATTCCTTTTTCAATTCCTCCAGAGCTTTAATGTCCGGGGTGTCACCATCCATGCTGAACAACGCTTCTGTGATAAGCGCTTTGGGTCCTTCCCCCTTTGTTTGAAGACGACGTTTCAGGTGATCCGGGTTGTTGTGGTTGTAACCAAAAAAGTCAGCGGAACTCAAAGCCATTCCTTTGATGCTGCTTGCGTGAATGTGCTTGTCGAAAAAAATCGAATCCCCTTTGCTAAAGAGAGTAGAAAGAACGGCCATGTTGGTCTGGAAACCCGAGGGGAAAAACAGAGCGTCTTCATAACCGAAATACTGGGCGAATTTCAACTCGGCGTTCCTGATGACGTTGTGGTTGCCTGTGACAAGCCTAGAAGAAGAGGCTGATGGGCCAAGTGTCGCAAAATTCCGGGCCACCTGTTTTCGAACGGCAGGGTCTGCTGCAAGCCCCAGATAGTCGTTGGATGCGAAATTCAGGATGTCACGTCCTTCAACCCGGATGAAACGTCCGTTTTTCTCTTCAACGGCAAGAGGATCTCTGAAAAGCCCTGTCAAACGCTGGTGATCGAGTTTTCTTCTGTATCTTTGGTCAAACATGAAAAAATATTCCTGTAATGGTCTTCGAGGTGTGTCTGTTTGAAGTCACGTCCATAGTCACTGACGGCAAAAAGAAATCGTCCTTTAAAAGAGCTGCCGTCCATGCTTTCAGCGTTGATGCTGTATTCAAAAGCATCACGACTTCTGTTTTCACATAACCCTGAAATGGTGTAAAGCCCGGAAGGGAGCTGGGCCGGACCGTCATATGATTTGATACTTAATAGAAAAGCGTGTTTCCTGAAATTGAGGAGGTATCTCACATGTATCGCACCGGTCTGTGCAAGTGTTTCAATGCCTGTGAAAATCCTTTCTTCCGTTTTCAGGATATTTTTTTCGGCAAGAATTCGGGAAGAACTCACAGCCGTGATCCGGTCAATCATGAGAAACCGGTCGAGACCTGTATGAACGGTTATGATCATATCCATGGCTTTACCACCAGAGCGCTGTTCTGGCCTCCGAATCCGAAATTTTCAAGAAGGATGTGGCTTGGGGACATACTTCGGGATGTGGTCAAAATGTCAAGGCATGGCCCGATGGATTGTTTGAGATTCCGTATGCAGGGGAAGAGGCCGATTGTCGAACAGGCAAGACAGAGAGCCAGTTCCACGGCTCCGCAGGCTGAGGCAAGATGACCGATCCAGGATTTGAATGAGGTGATTCCGGGCTGGCTGTTTTTAAAAACACGGCTGATCATCGCTGCTTCCATGCTGTCATTCAGATCGGTGCCTGTGCCGTGGGCAGATATGAGATCCATCTCCTCGTGCCGAATGCTTGCTTCGTCCATCGCTTTACGGACCGCTCGTTCTGCATAGAACCCGTCTGGCCTTGGTGCCGTCATGGCGTGGCCGTCGAGGGTTGCTCCGTATCCGATTATTTCACCGATGATTCGGGCGTTTCTCTTTTCAGCATGATATAGGCTTTCAAGGACGAAAAAAGCCCCGCCTTCTCCGGGGATAAACCCTTTTCGATTGGGTCCGAAGGGTGTGTAATGGGCCGCCGGATCTTCGCTGCCCTGCCAGAGTGCCCCAGCTTTTCTGTACGAGAGAAGACCGCCTGGTGAAAGACGGCTGTCTCCGCCTCCGGCAAGGGCTGTATCAAGGTAGCCGTCTTTGATTTTCCGGTAAGCTTCACCGATAGCCATGAGGGAGGCCGAGCAGGCAGAGCCCAGGGTCATATTTTCACCGTGAACTCCTGTGAGCTGTGCGATCAAGGAGGTTGCCGTATTCGGCAGGAATTTCAGGAGAAAAAGGGCGGAAAGCCCTTGTTCGCTGATCCTGCTGTCCACGATGTTTTTAAATTCATCGGAGATGTCCATATTTGGGCCGCTTGCCGCAAACAATCCGGCGTTCTCAAGGCTTTCAGCCTCAAGCCCCGACTGCTTGACAGCCATGAGGGCAGCAGCTACGGCAAAGGCTGCTCCACGATTGAGGTATCGAGCATCCTTGCAACGTCCTGTGTATGTTTTGACATTGAAATCTGTCACAGGGGCCACAGCAAGTGATGAATCAATGGCCGGTCTTTCAAAGAAAATTCTGTTTTGAACGATGCTTTTCCGAACGTCTTCCGGGGTGTTGCCCATGGCAGAAATAAAACCCACGCCTGTGATCACCACAGAACGTCTTTTTTTATCATTGGTTTTTTCTGGTGTGTTCATAAGGTCAGGCACAAATCCTCCACAGATATCCGGGTAAGGGGTTTTGGGCTTTCGGCGGGGTAGCCTGCCGTTACAAAACAGGTGACGCGGATGTCAGGATGAATGCTTTTGGAAAGATCGGGGATAAAAACAAAAGGCGCGGTTAGAATGCATGTCCCGATACCCAGTTCCGCACCTTTCAGCATAAAGGCTGAGAGGGCCAGACCTGTGGTGATGTCGGCATCGCTGAAACCTTTGGGGTTTTCGGCGAGCACTCCCGCCTCGATCAGACGGTCCGAGAAGGATCTGGTACGAATGGTCCCGACAGCAAAAAGAAGGGGCGCCTTCACCATGAATTCAGCAAAACGGAAATAGGTTTTAACCAGGTTTTTTGGAGTCTTGCCACCGTTGTTATGGCCAAGAATTTCCAGAAATCGATCTTTCCCTTCCACCAGCATCCTGTGGAGATATTGTCTTTTCTCGTCGCTTTTAACGAGCAGAAAACGAACCGGCTGGGTATGTGACGGCGAAGGAGCGTAACGTGCGCTTTCGAGCATGGCGTTGATGAGGTCTGGGGCCGGAGTTTCGTTTTTGTATGCCCTTATGCTTCGTCTCAACCGGATGATTTCGTCATAGGTCATTTTGTCCAACCTTAAATTGGATATAGCTGACAAGATCCTTCACTTTGAGTACAGGGCCTGAATGAAGGTCCGAAACCATTTCTCTGATGCGTTCACATGTGAGAAACGGGTATTTCCCCACCAGATAATCTCCCCAGGAATCACTTGAAGCCTCAGATTCGTCTATGTATATCCGAAGGTTTTTTAAAAAGATCTCTTCGTCATTGATGTCCGTCCTGAACTCGGAGTTGAGAGTTACGGCAATTTCAAGAAGATCTATGGATTCAGCTTCCAAATCTCTTACCAGATAACTTTCCGAAGAAACCATGGATGGATCGAGGTCGAGAATATCGGACAGGATTCCGATGATACGGTTTAAAATGTTCATATGATTCCTTTTTTTATGTTAAACCTCGAACATTCAACATCGAATGGATCCTGAGCAAACACTGGCGAATTTGACTGCTTAAAATTTTAAATGCCCCAATCCACCATTGGATGTTGAGCGTTCAGCGTTCGATGTTGGACGTTCGTTTTTTTAATTCAGGATTCCCTGAGCTTGAGACTATTTCCCAGCACTTAGTCCTCCATCCATCGTAAGCTCCGTGGCATTAAAGCCTTTGGCCTGATCCGAGAGGAGGAACAGGATCGTGGCTGCCACGTCATCCGCTGTGATAAACGATTGGGATGGTATCCGCTTGATCAGGGTGTCTCTGTTCGTTTCGATGAATCCCTTTCCTCGACCGGCCTCGATATAACCAGGGCGCAATGTCACTGTGCTTATGCCCATGCGGCCCAGCTCAAGAGCCATATTTTTGTAAAGGGCTTCGGCAGCAAGTTTGGATGCTGCGTAAAAACCCTGGCCCGGATTGGGTCGGCCCGCAGCGGTTGATGAAACAAAAACAAGGCGGCCACCGTGCTGATTGATCATGATTCGGCCTGCGTTTTTTAACATGACCGCTTTTGCTGTGACATTGGCTTCCATATACCCTGCGACCCTTATCGGATCAGCCGATGCCACCAACGCCTCGTAATCTCCCTGGGCAAAATCCACAAGATAGTCCAGGCTGTTATCCAAGTCCGAAAAGGCCTTATCTATGGACGGTATGTGGTTGAGATCAAGAAAACAGGTGGTATAGGTGGCGGGCATATCTTTAAGTGCCACCGTAATCCGACTGAAAGATTCCGGGCTTCGGTATGTCAGAACTGGCCTTATTCCGTGGCTTAAGAGAAGCGGGGCAAGGACGAGGCCAAGATCGCAACTGCCGCCGCAGAGCATGGCTGTTTTTCCTGAAAAGGTCAGGTTCATATCCGGACAACTCCCTCGGCCACTGTTTTATGATTGTCGTAAAGAACACATTTTATACCGGAATCCAAAGGAACAAGGCTGAAACGGTAAGATCCTGGCCCGATAAAACGCCGGAATCTGAATTGATCGAGGTTGATAGCCTGTAAAACATAACCGTTTTTTTCAAGAGCCTGGGTGAAGGCCCAGATAATAAGGCTTCCTGGTACCACAGGCCGCCCCGGAAAATGCTCGGCGTAGATGGGGTCTTTGGAATCGAAGTGAAAGATGCCTTGTTTTGTTTCGTTCATAGTCTAATTTTTATGATCAAATGAAACAGGTTGCGCACTACCGTCACTCCGTAGAATGGGTGGAGCACAGCGTAACCCATCATGTACGATCAGATCCTTGTTAAGCCTGCATCACGGGTCATTTCGATATCCATGGCGGCATCTCTTCCTGACGTGGTCAGGTAATTTCCTACCATAAGCCCATCTGCACCGGAAAGGTATACCCAGCTCTGGAAATCTTTGAGTGTGACTTCCCTGCCTCCGCACACCGTAACACCACGGTCAGGGTTGGAAAGCCTGACAAGGGCAATGCAGGCCAGGGCATCCATGGGGGAAAGAAGGGGCATTTTCTCAAGTCTTGTCCCTTTCACGGGATTCAGGAAATTGACGGGAACGGTGTCCACGGGAAGATCTTTGAGGGTAAAACAAAGTTCGACCCGTTGTTCCCAGGATTCTCCAAGTCCGAAAATCCCGCCGCTGCATACGTTGAATCCGTTTGCTGCCGCAGTATGGATGGTTTCCAGGTCCTCATCGTAGCTGTGAGTGGTGCAGATATTTGGGAAATAGCTGCGAGCTGTTTCAAGATTGTGATGGTAGCGTGTCATGCCGCTTGAGATCAAGAGTTTTGCGCTCTTTTCCGAAAGCATCCCCAGAGAACCACAGATCGTAAGGTTTGTTTTCTTTTTAATGTTTTCAACAGCTCGGCAGATGGTGTCAATGTCCACCGGCCCAAGACTGTGTCCGCTGGTTACGATGGAGTAATGGCTTGCCCCCTGTTGCTCCATCAGAATCGCTTTGTCTGTCATGGCCTCCGTTGAAAGGAGGGGATAGGTCGCAATTTTTGTGTCATGATAGGATGATTGGGCGCAGAAAGCGCAGTTTTCTGAGCACTTACCTGATCTGGCGTTGATGATGGAGCAGAGGAAAACGTTGTCCGATTTGTGTTCCCGTCTCACCGTTTCCGAACAGTGGAATAGACCGGCAAGATCTCGGCTTTCGGGATGGACAAGCGATAAAGCCTGTTCGGGTGTCAGTTCATATCCGGGCTGATCAAGGATCATCCTTATAATCTGGTTTGTGGTTTGCTGGGCCATGGTCCTTCCTTTTCACGTTTGATGTGGGAAGGGATCATAAACCTGTGGGGGATGCTTGTCAACCCAATATTTATTTCGGGTTGACAAGCCCGTTGCGGGAATGGTTATCGAACGCTCAATTCATACGATCAGGTTTCTCAATCAAACCTTAGACAAGAGATCCTGTGCATATTTCTTAAAAAAGGCATTGTCGGTTTTGAGGCCGGTGAGAATTTTTTTCGCTTCTGCCTTGTTGTCTTTGCCGCCCAGATCGATGAGAAGTTCTGCCAGGTAAACAACTCCTTCGGGTTCTTCTCCAAAATGGCCGCTTTTCTGATACTGCCTGTAGTAATCAAGGGATTTTTTCTTGTCAGAAAGGGGCCAGGGAAGAACATACCAGAACCTGCCGATTCCAACTAAAGCAGCATGCTTTTCATAGCTCTTATCAATGGCGATAACCTTTTCGAAGCTGGATTGTGTTTTGTCTTTGAGACCTTCTTTCAAGGCTTTGACGATGCTTACTCCGTCAGCGTAAATACCCACGTTCAAGGCATAATAATAATAACCGTCCGGTTTTTTGGGATTCAAATCGATGGCTTTCTGTGCGTAGGTCATGCCTTCCTTGCCCATGTTCGCACAGATCTTTTTCCAACCTTTGAAGTTGGTCTGCTGGGCTTTGTTGGCGTAAAATCTTAAGGATCTTGCACATTTCCATGTGGCTTCGAAATTGCCCGGTTCACTTGCCAGAACCTGTTTGTAGAGGTCAATGGATTTCTGGTAGTTATCGAGGTTTCCGTCATAAGAGAAGAGAGAATCGGCCTGTTTCATCAGGGCTGAACTGTCAGCTAAGCAGATGACGGGCAGGCAAAGGATAACAAGGGCAATCAGGAACGGTTGGATCATTTTTTTCATGTCAGTTCTCCATGGCTTGGGTCTGGAAACAGGGCAGGTTACCCTGAGTTTGAAAGATGATAGTTGGTTTCTAACTACAAACAAAACATGTGATCATGATCGGTGTTCAATATCAAAAAGCACTTTTTTTGCAAGTAGTTTTTCTGCTTTACGGTCGGTAAATATGTATTTCCGGGGTTTTAGGGTGGAAAGAAGTCTTCTGGTCTGGATAAAAAAAAGAACCCATGGGGGGAGTCACTCGCCCCATGGGTTGGATTGATCGGATAGCGCTTAGCTATTACATTTGAACTTCGTTGCTGTTATGGGTCTGGAAAATTGCAGGTCCGTTCTGTTTAAACGAAAACATCTTAAATTGGGTCTTGGGTTTGATCTCACGTGTCAGCCACCCCGAATTGTGGGGGGTAAGAAGGGAATAGGGCATAACCCAGGCAAGGCCGATAAACGAGTAGAACCCGTAAAAGTAAGACCAGAAAGAATTAAAACTGCTGTATTTCCAACCGTAGAAACCAGCTGGGAGGCTTGAAAAAATGACGACGCTCAGCAGTAAGTTCGGTAAAAATGTCAAAGGTTCCCAGGCGATAAGGCTCCAGGTGAGAACGATCATGATCGGTGCTTTTACAAGGGTAAGCCAGCCCAGAAGGAGGTTGATTCTTGCACCGAACATGGATTCTTTTCGGAAGGGTTTGAAAATAAAGCGGGTCATGGAGAACATCTCGCGGATGTTGCTTCGGTTCCACCTCAGAAACATTTTGCACAGGTTGACGTAGTTGACAGGAACTTCAGTGTAAACTACGGCATTTTTCTGGAAAAGCACCTTGTAACCTTCACGAAGTATCAGATTGGTTAAAGCCCTGTCTTCTCCTATGTTTGCAGGACGACCCAGAAAGGTCTGGTCCAGCCATTCACGTAAAACTCTAATCACCACGGAACGCTTATATGCGGATAAAGCTCCAGGCGTACACATCACAGTGTTCACCATGCTCTGGCTTGATCGGACGAAGTCGAAGCTGTATACAAAAACAACGTCAAGCATCTGGGGTATGAAGCCAGCATTTTTATTGAGCACTCTGACGTTTCCTGCCACCGCCCCGACCTTTCGGTCCGTGACAATGGGACTTACAAGATTACGTAAAGTGTCTGTTTCGATGATGGAGTCACTGTCGATTGTCACGATCACATCCCCTGAACTTTTTTTGAAGCCAGCGTTCAGGGCGTGTCGTTTTCCTTGGTTCCGGGCCAATTTGATGGTGATGATCCTGCCGTTCAGATCCTCTTTGGCTTTCTGTATCCAGTGCCACGTATCGTCCTGGCTTCCATCATCAACAGCGACAATCTGAAACTTTCTTTTAGGAAAATCACTTGCAACGATACTTTCAAGTGTTTTGTAAACCTGGGGGCCTTCATTGAAAGCTGGAACAATGACCGAAACGGTGGGGAGTTTGTCATCATCCAGCCCGGGGATTGGTCTGTAGTGGTATACGAGGTCGGTTCGCCAGATCAGTTCGGAAACAGTGATAGCCATCAGTATAGTACAGATGAAGATCATGGGTTTGCCGAACGGTGTTGTCCAGAGTATTGTCCAAATGGCCTCGTTTTTTTCCCAGCTAAGCCAGCCAGCAAGGCAGATGGTAATCGTGCATGCGACAATCAGCGAACGGTAATATGTCTTCCATTTGCTTTGGTTGGTCTGGTCATCAATCGTGTTGTCGATCTGACTACTTGATTGATTTTTATTGGGAAACGTTTTGTTTCTTGGATGATTTATCTGAGGGGTGGAATGATCGTTCTTTGTGTTGCTCGATGTCAAGCCTGTCGTCATAATATATTATTACCTTGTTAAAGTTGTATTTTTATATCAACGATTTTCTATCCTCAAAAAGAAAATCAACGGCGCGTATTATATACTTCTTTGCAGGGTTTACAAGGTTTTTTTGCATCATAATGGCGTGTTAAGGTTTTCAAATCGAACAGTAATTCGAATGTGTTCAACGAAAATGATCCGGGTGCAAATCCCTGAATGACATTTCTTAATGGAACTGCCGCTTGACCCCGTTCCTGCAAGGAATCCGGATCAAGGTCATGTGATCGTCACTTGGAGTCATACCTGTAAAAGGTCTTCTATTTTCTTGATCACTTCTTCGGGGGTTGAGGCATAAAACAACCCTTGTTTTTTCAAAAGTATCGCCATGTCGGATTCGGGGTTGAATGCAAAAAGGATAAGCGGTTTATCGCATTTAATGGACAGAGCGATTTCCGAAAGTGTGCCAGCTCCTCCAGGACAGGCGACCACCACGTCACTTGAAAGGATATTGATGGTGTTCCGTGCGTATCCCATGCCAGTGACAATGGGGACCTTTACGTATTCAGACATTCCCTCGGAATGGTTTTCAGGAAGAATTCCAATGGTAAGACCACCTTTTTCAAAAGCCCCTTTGGACGTGGCTTCCATGATGCCGGTGCATCTGCCACCGTTTAAAAGAATCCAGCCCTTTTCAGCGATTAGTCCACCCAGTTTTTCAGCCTGTTTCAAGGTTGCGAAATCGGCGTTCCCGCCTCCCATAACTCCAACGATTGGTGCTCTTTTCATTTTTCACCTGATTTGTATTTGATTTCATTGAAGCTGCTGTTATAATTGCCCACATTTTTAACGAAAGAAACGATACATCTATTTTCAGGTTTCTTCAAGACGGGATAACAACAATACCGATTTTTTTGTGAATTAACCCAAATTTTAAGGGGAAAAGACGGTCGCCCGGGCGGATTCTTGAAGGTGAAAGGGAAAAAACGGAAAATATCCGATGAAAAAGATGACCATCAAAGTAGGTCGTAACGACCTTTGTCCATGTGGAAGCGGTGAGAAGTTCAAGAAATGCTGTGAGGGAAAGGATGCTCCTATTCCAGTGGATCTTGCCGCCTATTACAAAAAGAAATACAGAATTACTCTAAAAAGCGTCAAAGATATCGAAGGACTGCGGCGGGCCGGAGCTTTAGTGGTTGAAACCCACAAGCGCGTTGAGGAAATCATCAGGCCGGGAATAACAACAAACCAGATTAACGATTTTGTCCATGAATTCACGGTCAAGAACGGTGCCATTCCCGCGCCTCTTAATTATAAGGGGTTTCCCAAAAGCGTCTGCATTTCGGTGAACAGTGTGATTTGTCACGGCATACCAAGTGATTTGATTCTTAAGGACGGCGATATCGTTAACGTGGATATCACATCGATTCTTGACGGCTATTACGCCGATTCCAATCAAACCCTTTTTGTGGGGACTCCCAGTGAAGATGCAAAGAAAATTGTCCGTGTGGCCAGGGAAAGCCTTATCCGCGCTCTGGCCATGGTTCATCCAGGAAACACCATCGGCGATATTGGCTGGGCTATCCAGACCTACGCCGAGGGAGAAGGTTGCTCTGTGGTGAAAGAGTTCATTGGTCATGGAATTGGGCTGGATTTCCATGAAGAACCCCAGGTCCCCCATTTTGGAAAGCGTGGAAAAGGAGTTCCTCTCGTGCCAGGTATGGTGTTTACCGTGGAGCCCATGATCAATCTGGGTAGCCCTCGTCTTTATATTCTCGATGACCAGTGGACAGCCGTCACAGCAGATGGATCCCTATCAGCTCAGTTTGAAGAAACCATCGTTGTGACCGAGGATGGTTTTGAAAGCATGACACCCATGGTAAGTGGATAAAAAAAATGGACGGTGTGGACATTGTCCATGTCCACACCGTCCACTAAGTCCACTTGGTCCACCACAATTTATTACTTCCCGCTGAACTTGAACTGACCTTTGCCCAGGATATCATGTAGGTGAAGTACGCCCATCACGATTCCCTCATCATCGGTGATGGGAAGAACGGTGATCTGGTGATGTTCCATCATGTTCAGGGCATCATAAGCCGGAGTCCCTGTTGTCAGGTGCTTCGGGTTTTTTGTCATTACCCGTACAACGGGCTTGTCCGGTGTCCATTCACCTAAGGCCATGAGATGGCGAACATCCCCATCGGTGAGCAGGCCATCAAGTCTGTTCGATGAATCCACAACAAGCACGACTCCAAGTCTGAACCGGTCGATGGCTGAAATGGCCTCCTTGAGGCTGGCGTTTACATTGACTGTGGGGATTTTATCGCCGGTAATCATGATTCCATCCACGTTGCCGGCCAGTCGCTGCCCGAGTTTTCCTCCAGGATGAATTTTTTTGAAATCACTGGATTTGAACTGCTTCTTCTCGATGAGGACCACGGCAAGCGCGTCTCCCATGGCCAGAAGGGCTGTTGTGCTGGATGTGGGAGCCAGACCCATGGGGCAGGCTTCCTTTGTAACGCCCACATTGATCACAAGGTCTGACAAACTCCCAAGTGTCGAATCGGGTTTTCCGGTAAATGCGATCACCTTGCATCCAATGGATCTGATGCTTGGTATAAGAATATTGAGTTCATCTGTTTCTCCGCTGTTGGACAGGGCAATGAAAACATCATCTTTACACACCATGCCCAGATCTCCGTGCATGGCTTCCACCGGATGGAGAAAAAAAGTGTTTGTACCTGTGCTGTTAAGGGTCGCAGCGATCTTTCTGCCGATTAAGCCCGACTTTCCTATGCCGGAAATGATCACTCGTCCGTTGGACTGGCAGATCCAGTCGACCATTTCGATGAAATGGTTATCGAGTCTTTCGATGAGGCCCAAAATGGCATCGGCTTCAATTCTCAGAACTTCGGTAGCTTGTTTGATGATCATAGGGAAAAAATCCTTGGCTGATTATATTAGGGTGCTTATGTTACCGATAGTCCCTATGTTTCAGGTCTTGGGATAAAAATCAAGACCAAATCAAACCATGATTTTTTACATGATTTTTTGTTTCATAATTTTGGTTTGACAAAAAAAAACCGTTCCATTATAACTATCAGGCTTTAATAATCATCATTTGAATATATACCATCAGATCCTGGGTATTTACGCGTTAAGCAACAACCGGCAATAACCGGACCATCTGATTAGAGGAGTGACTCTGATGCTTTGTACTACCGTGAGAAACAATGTTGAATGCCCCTTTATGACCAAAAAGGGATGTTCCTACGAAGGCAATGTCTGCAAAACCATCGTTCCCCAGTGTGAAGGCTGCGCACGTATTCACGAATACGCCGAGAAATTTTATTGCCAGTCTTTACCGGACCCCTCAGCTAAATGGAAAACAGGGAACTGCAATATGGCGACCCATGTATCCAGCGTGAAGGTTGAGACCAAACAGAAGGTCAACCCGATCAAAGCTTCAAAACGTAAAATGGGATAATCAACGGGATAAAATCAGGCCCGTGCATGTCCTGTATGACACAGGGTGTGACATTCATCCTTAAGTTGATCCTGGCGTTTGTGAAACGTTGCTCGTAAGTAAGGTCATAACCCCTGTTCCCCAAAGAACGGGGGTTTTTTTTAATTTGAAGACTAATCTAATACAACATATTGAATTATATATAATATTCACAACAACGGCTGGTTAATCTATTGCAAGGAGCCAGCCAGAGCAACTCAAGGAGATTCCCATGAACGAATTGGCTAAGCAACTGAACGATGACATTATCGCCGGAAATCCCAACGTTCTTGACATGCTGTCAAGTATCGGGAAAAATCTTTTCTTTCCCAAAGGCATTCTCAGCCAGTCTGCCGAAGCAAAGCAGAAAGCCCATAAGTTGAACGCAACCATAGGGATTGCCAAAGAAGAGGGCAACATCATGTATCTTCCTTCGGTGATGGATGCCATTAATATGGGGAGCATTACGCCGGAGGAATCCCTAACCTACGCTCCTTCATTCGGAATTCCCGCACTCCGTCAGGCCTGGAAAGAAGCACAATACGAAAAAAATCCCTCTCTTAAGGGTAAAAAAACAAGTCTTCCCATTGTGACCTGCGGCATCACCCACGCCATCAGCGTGGTGGCCGACGTGTGGGCTGATCCCGGTGATGTTGTGATCGTTCCGGATATGATGTGGGGAAACTACAACATGATCCTGAATGTCCGGAAAGGTGCAGAAATCAGCAAGTACAAGCTTTTTTCCGATCAGGGTGGATACAACATTGAAGCCTTTGAGAAAAAAGTGAAAGAAGAAGCAGCCAAGCGGAAGAAGATCATCGTTCTTTTGAACTTCCCCCAGAACCCCACAGGCTACACGGCAACAAAAAGCGAAGGCAAAGCCATTGCCGATATCCTCACCGAAGTGGCTCAGGGCGGGACAAAGGTCATTGCTGTGACTGACGATGCGTACTTTGGTCTTTTCTTTGAAGATGACGCCATGAAAGAGTCGATTTTCACCCTGCTTTGCGACCGTCATGAAAACCTTCTGGCCGTCAAACTCGACGGAGCCACCAAAGAAAATTACGTGTGGGGTTTGAGGGTGGGTTTCATTTCCTATGGTACCAAAATCAACGGTGACGCCGAAAAAGTGTACGAAGCCCTTGAAAAGAAAACAGCGGGCTGCGTTCGCGGCAATGTGTCCAACTGCTCACATCTTGGTCAGACCATCGTTCTGAAATCCATGAAGGATGCACGCTACGCTGCTGAAAAAGAAGAAAAATTCAATACCCTCAAAGCCAGAGCCAACAAGGTGAAAGAAGTTTTAAAGAATCCCAAATACCACGATGCCTGGGATGTGTATCCTTTCAACTCCGGTTATTTCATGTGCATCCGCCTGAAAAAAGGCGATGCGGAAACCTTGCGTGTTCACCTTCTCGATAAATACGGCGTAGGTTTGATCGCACTTGGGGATAGGGATCTCCGAGTGGCTTTTTCTTGCCTTGATCTGGGCGATATCGAAGTGCTCTTTGATATTGTGCTTCAGGGTTTCAAGGATCTGGAATAGTATAAAAGGGGCGGGATTAGAACCCCAATGATGTTTTGAAGTATAGTGAACAAAAAAATGAACGTCCAACATCCAACGCGTTAGCGTCCAATAGCGGATGAGGGCCATTTTTATGGTTTATGTTGTATGATTTATATTTCAAATTGGATTTGAACCCGCCCTGAAATACAGTTCTGTGTTTTATGGGTGGGTTTTTATCTTCAATCCAAGAAGCTTTTCCATAGGATCATAATCACGATCATTATGGATGAGTTCAAAATTGTTTTCTATGCAGAATGTGGCGATGATGACATCA
The DNA here is from genome assembly GCA_041660385.1 of Desulfobacteraceae bacterium. Lineage (GTDB taxonomy): Bacteria > Desulfobacterota > Desulfobacteria > Desulfobacterales > Desulfolunaceae > DYJE01. The sequence goes on from JBAZWJ010000016.1 coordinate 40,151, forward strand.
ATGGTTTTTCGGACCGTGACGCCTTTTGATCGAAGATGGCGGTAGTTTTCAGACGCTTTTATGGCGATTGTTTTCCCAACGAAATCAAGGTAATGAAGGTTCTCAATGATTCTTTTGGCTGCCAGATAGTCTTTGTCTGATTTAAAGCCCTGCAATAACTCGGCAATGATTAAGTCTCCAATGATAATACGGTGGGTCTCCAAACACGAATCAAGTGCGTCGGTATGTGCGGCGACGACACCACGAAAATAATCAATCCAGGCAGATGTATCAGCCACAATCATTGGTCTATTCTCATATTATCCAAATCGCCTTCCCAGTTCAGTTTTCCCCTGAATGATCTGATTGAACTCTGGCGTTTCATCTGAATCAGCACCTTTAAAGCCTCTTCAACCGTCTCTTTTTTTGTTTTAAGCCCGGATATGGCAATTGCTTCATTCATCAATTGGTCATTTATTACGATGTTTGTTCTCATGGTGTCCTCTATGTGTATATTTTAAGAAAAATATACACCATATGAATTGATGTTTCAAATCCTTTATTCCTGCATATATTAATATGTCTGCAAAAGCCCCAAGATCTCGCCCGGTTTTTCGATGATATGCTTTGCACCGCTTGATCGTAATTCTTCTTCACCTCTGAAACCCCATAGAACACCCACAGGATTCATACCAGCAGCCACGGCTGTTCGCATGTCGATGGACGTGTCGCCGATGTACAGGAAGTTTTCGGGTTTGATACCCATATGATCAGCAATTTCAAGAGCTCCGTGGGGATCTGGTTTCTTTGGGACGCCGTCTCGCTGGCCCAGAACAAGATCAAACGGGATGTGGGGAAGAAAAAGGTCGATGTTTTTAAGTGTCAGATCATGGGGTTTGTTGGAAAGAACGGCAAGTCTTATCCCCATATGGACCAGATCATCAAGCAGCTGGGGGACTCCGTCATAAAGCCTTGATCGTTCACCGCAGGTTGCTCTGTAAATAGTCAAGAATTCCGAAAGGCATCGCTGAACAGTCTCTCTGTTTGAACCTTCGTTGCCGAGAGCCCTGGTGATAAGATTTTCAGCGCCTTCACCCACAAGATAACGGTATTCATCCAGAGAATGTGTTGGAAATCCATTTTTTTCAAGTACGATATTGGTTATGATCCCCAGCTCGTCCAAGGTGTCGAGAAGGGTGCCATCGAGATCGAAAATGATGGCATTATTCGATGATTTTGTCATGAAAACAGATCCTTGGGTTATAAAAGTGAACATTGAATGTCGAAAAACTGAACATTGAATGGATAAAATCTTAATGCGCCGGGTATTCCACATTCAACAGGAAAAGGCCCTGGGGCGGGGCTGTGGCCCCACCTTTTTTTCGGTCCTTTGAAATGAGGATGGTTTTGAACTCATCGACAGTGTATTTGGCTTTCCCAACATCCACAAGGGTTCCCACGATGTTTCGGACCATGAATTTCAGAAAACCGTTAGCGCTGATTTCGAAGACGATCAAGTCTCCGTCACGGGTGAACCGGGCGCTGTCTATCCTTCTTACTGTGCTGGCTCTTGGGCTTCCGCTTCCTTCAAAGGCTTTAAAGTTGTGTTCACCGATCAGGAGATTTGCCGCCTGCTGCATGGCGTCCATGTCAAGATCCTGTCGGATGTGCCAGAGGTACTGACGGCCAACAGCCATGGACAGGGAACGGTTCAAAATTCTGTACCTGTATGTTTTACGTATCACGCTGAACCGGGCATGAAACGTCTCATCCACGTACCGGCATTCCTTGATCACGATGCCTTTGGGCAACATCTGGTTTAAGGCGATTTGAAACTGTAAGGGGCTGATTTGTGTTTTGGAATGGAAGTTTGCCACCTGGGCCAGGGCGTGAACACCAGCATCAGTTCTGCCTGATCCATGGATCACAATGTTTTCGCGGGTCATGACCTTCAGAATTTTCTGGATTTCATACTGGATGGTGGACATGCCGGGCTGGACCTGCCAGCCGTGAAAGGAACCGCCATCGTATTCTATGGTGAGTTTGAAATTTTTCAACGTCAAAAGCTGAACATTAATGTCATAATCTGTTACAGGGAATGTTGCCGAGCTGATCTTCAATGATGTCATCGATCAAGCTCCCAAACGATTCGCTGGTGAAACGGGCCTTGCAGGACCTGCAACGCAAAAGTATGCTCTTTCAGGTCCGCTGCACGTAAAGATAACCATTGCAATGCGGGCATTTCACCGAAGGTTCATTGAATAAAATCGTCATGGTTCATTCTATCCTTTTTTAAAAATTTGTGGAAATATAGTCCATCGTCCTATAAATGACAAGTTTGTTTTTCTTATCGGACAAACAGGCCATAATACTTAAATAATGAAAGAGATTATGAAAAAAGCGTGCCAGATTTTCTATAAAAAAAAGATAGTTCATTTAAACCGAAGAGGTTGTCTGTCATGACGGTCATGCGCCTGCAAAAATTTCTATCGTCTTCGGGTGTGTGTTCCCGGAGAAAAGGTGAGGAATTGATTGCCCAGAGACGGGTTTCGGTGAACGGTAAAATCGTCGATATTCCGGGAAGCCAGGTTGATGATCAGAAAGACGTGATTCATGTGGACGGAAAAATCGTGGGGATCAAAGAAACGGACATTTATATTGCCCTGAACAAACCCGTAAACGTGGAATCGACATGCAGGAAAAATGACGGGAAGCAAAACGGAACCATTGTTCTTGACCTGGTGGGCATGGACGAAAGGGTCTATCCTGTGGGCCGGCTGGACAAGGATTCCGAGGGACTTATCCTGTTAACCAACGATGGCCGGATTCACCACGGGCTATCCCATCCTTCTTTCCAGCATGAAAAAGAATACGTGGTGAGGGTAAAACGGATTATATCCGATGAAGATATTCAAACCATGTCAAAAGGAATGGATCTGGGTGAATTCCGTACACGTCCCTGTCTGATCAAACGTCTGTCGGAAAAAACATACCGTATTGTTCTCAAAGAAGGAAAAAACAGGCAAATTCGGCGGATGGCAGAGGTCGTGGGTCACCAGGTGGTTTCATTGAAGCGGATCCGGATATGCCACATCCGTCTGAATAATCTCAAACCCGGAAAATGGCGATATCTTTCAGCGGGTGAAGTGGCCGAGCTCATGAAGATTCTGGGAATTGAATGAGTTGCGTTTTGGCCATGCCGGGTTTATGTGTGGTTGGAATCAACTGCACGAAAAACATTTATTCCCTATCACACCCGTTCATGAATACAAGCTGAGGATATCCGTCTTGACATGAAATGACGTGGCGGATAACATGCCGAATAATACATCTATACTGGATAAAACCAGCAGCTTCTTATAAATGCAGGCTTCCAATCGGTCCGATAGTGTCGGACCAATGGGGTGAAAACGAATTCAACCGAATAATAAAACCTTGATCAGAAAATAAGGAGGCATTCATGCTGAAAAGCTACGAAGCCATTTATGAAAGAGGACAGATCCGGTGGCTGAAAGAAGAACCACCGATTGGAACTGCACACATCATTGTCACCATTCTTGAAGATACCCCTGGCGGTATAAAAAAACGGATGCCGCCTATGTCCATTGCTGGCAAGGGAAAGGCTTTAGGCGATATCGTGAACCCGATTGTCAGTGAAGAGGACTGGGAATGTCTGAAATAATCGTTCTTGATACCCATATCTGGTTCTGGTTTGTCAACGGGGACTTTGATCAGTTTCCGGTTTACTTTCGAGAACGGATTGAGCAGGCGGCCATGGTCGGTGTTTCTCCTGTTTCCTGTTTTGAAATTGCCCTTGCACGACAGAAAGGGCGGCTTTCTCTGCCCTGTGAAACCCGTCTGTGGCTAAAGGAAGCTCTTGAACCCGCAGGCATTGATCTTTTTCCACTTTCACCTGACATTTCCTCTATTGCTGTGGATCTGGCCCAAGTACATAAAGACCCCTTTGACCGTATTATCATCGCAACCGCCCTGGAATACAAGGCCACGTTGGCAAGCATGGACGGTATGTTTTTCAAGTATCCTGAGCTGAATGACTGTTTGATGAAAAAAGGATAGATATAACCAAGAATCCGACACAGAAGCTGAATACGTCTGGTCTGGAGTGCCTTGAACATGCTATCCTCAACGGGCCTCCTCGTGAAATGTTCAAAGACAACATCGATAATGAGCAATGGAACCAGATTTTGGACCGTGAAATTTGGCTGCGTTTGGCAAAAATCTCCCAGGCAGGAGTGATGTTGGGGGAAATAGCCAAAACGCGTTTAGGTACTTTATCTGACCAGTATCCTCAATGGAAGATTGCTGAGGACGGACGTGATGAGTTTCCATTCTGGATGGGTGACGGTGATGAGAGTCGCAAGTTCGTAAAAACACCACGACCTTATTCAGAGTTGGTGGATTGGCTTAAGAAAAATCCCACCTCGAATCACTGGGAGGAAGAAGATGATTGGAAAAAGTGTTGCAGAGACGATTTTGAAGCCACATCCCATGCCTTATCAGAACTGTCAACGGGCGATATCTGGCCGATAGATCGTTGGCGGCAGGCTCTGCAGGCTTGGTCAGAAGAAAACCTCATCAAATGCTCTTGGCCTTCAGTTGGAACAGTACTTTCCAAAGTTCCTTACGATGTTCTTCAACCTCTTGTTAATGGGGTCAGTTGGTGGCTGAAAGCTATTTCCAAATCTTTTAATGGTAATGATGAATTGTTTCTGGAACTATGCCGTCGTGTTTTGACCCTGGAGTATACAGAGAGTGATGATTCAGAGAATCCAGTCTCACGTGCGATCAATCATCCAGTGGGATACGTGACAGAAGCGCTTCTGAACTGGTGTTTTCAGCAATCGCCTGAGGATGGGCAAGGATTGCCAGCTGAACTCAGCATCATCTTCACTGATATTTGCAACTCGAACGACGGGAAATATCGACATGGCCGTGTTCTATTATCGATTCACATCATTGCTCTATTTCGTTTGGATCGTGAATGGGCTATACAGTATCTCCTGCCTTCGTTCGATTGGAGGCAATCTGAAGTAGAAGCGCGAATCGCTTGGGAAGGTTTTCTTTGGTCACCACGGCTCTATCGCCCCTTAATGGAATTGATCAAAAAACCATTTTTGGATACAGCGGTTCACTATGAAAAAATTGGCGCTTTTGGTCAGCAGTACGCTACCTTGCTGACATTTGCCGCATTAGATCGATACATTTAACAAATCAGAACTTGCTCAAGCCACCCGTTCTTTACCACCAGACGGTCTTCATGATTCGTTACAGGCACTTGTTCTAAAGATTGAAGGGGTTAAAGATGATCGATCATTCTATTGGCAAAACCGTGTTGCTCCATACATGGAAAAGATCTGGCCCAAATCTCGTGATCACAAAATTCAAGCGGCTTGTGGAGTTTATTCGTCGCAGTGCATAAGAGTTACAGCTGGGCTCTGGGCAGTAGCCTGTATGTCCCTGTTTTTTTTTGGCACCGTTCAATGATTATAATAAACACATATTAATCGAGGATGATTCACTTTCCGGTTGGAAATTTCCGAGAAGTGTGATTATAAGGGTTTCACAAACGTCATGGCGGAGTAAGTCCATAAGAGGTTCGGGGGATGGGCTTACGGGTATATCCGAATGATCGTTTTTTTCTAAGATGAGAAGATAAACATACTTTTAGGTCAAAAGACCTTTTTGCAGACAAACACTTCGGCTCAGGCAGCTGGTGTGTTGGTTTGTATTCATGGGTTCAATGTTTTCAGGAACGGATCCCATGAAGGTTTTTTTAGTTAATTTAGGGGCATTGAACCCCTTATGTATGGATTGTTTTTTCGGGTAGAAAAAGATGAAAGATGACGTTTTCCACATTCCCGGTTCAAACCTGAACGGCTTTTCAGTCGTCAGTGCGTTTCATAAATCCGGTTATTCTTTCTTTTCTGTTGTTCCCGTTGCTCGCTGCTTATTTATCATGCTTAAAAAAAACGATCCGAGTTTTATTCCCGGCGTCCTGCGTAGTTCAGAAACTCTAGAAAAAGCCTATTAGTTACACATTCCAGATCGTTCATAACGTTAAACGTTTTTCTGAAAGACCTCCTGCCGGGAATAAAACTCGGGTCGTTTTCTTTTGTAAAACCCCTTGAATTCAATTATGATAGACGGTCTTTGGTTATGGCGAAGAACCAAAGAAAAAAGGAATCATGAATTTACGAGATTCCATAACGATATGAGGCTTTGTTTTTTTGATGATATCGATTGACCAGATAGCACGGGACCTTTCGGAAAGGTTGAAAGATGACAGGGCGGAAATCCGCCTGAGTTGTTTTTCAGGTTCTGAACAGGGATTTTTGATCAGCGCGTTGAAGGGCAAGGTGAAAGGCCCGATTATTCTTGTTTCACCGGACAGGGTTGATGCGGAAAAACGGATGAACGATCTTGCTTTTTTTCTGGTCGGAGACAAGGATCCGTTCACCTGGTTTCCGGCTAACACTCTGGTTCCGCTGAAATCCTTGTCCTACCAGTCAGACACGGTGGCGGAAAGGATGCGGATTCTGAACCTCCTTGCAGGCGGCGATGTGCCGGATATTCTGGTGGTGACGCCGGAAGCCCTGATTCAACGGCTGATCCCCAGAAAAGAGCTGCTGGATTTCACCGATATCGTCATGGTGAACGAGGATGTGGATCTGGATCATCTTGTTTCAAAATTTATTTCAGGGGGTTACACACGAACAGCCATTGTGGAGGAGCCCGGTGATTTTTCCGTTCGTGGCGGGATTATTGACTTTTTTTCACCCATGTACGCCCATCCTGTGAGGATGGAATTATACGGGGATACGGTGGAATCTTTACGTTTTTTTGCCGTGGCCAGCCAGCGGAAGATTGACAGCCTCAGCGAAGCCCTGATTGTTCCGGTGCGGGAGACGATTCTTAAACGCTCGGATATGGATGAAATCATCAACCGGGTGAGAAAACAGGCCTCCATTTCCGCTGTCCCAGTGTCCAAGGTCAGAAACATCGTGGATCTGATCAAAGGGGAAGGTGGGGCAGGTGAAGCGGAGAACCTGCTGCCCCTGGTTTATCCTGAAACCGACACATTTTTTGATTACATTCCCCCTTCGGCGGTGTTCATCCTTGGGGGCGGTGAAGATATCCGGCAAACCACAGAGCAGTTCCTGGAAAAAGCTGATGGGAATTACCAGAGGGCCATTCAAGAAAAACGGCTCTGTGTTGAACCGGAACGGTTGTATCTGGGCTGGAATGAAATAAAAGAACGGCTGAGCCGTTTCAGACAGGTCTCGTTCCATGAGTTCCAGGTTGAAAAATCCCAGGCTGGTGAAAACCGCAATGCCGTCCATTACGCCATCGGAGAAAACAGGGCAGTGAGTACGGAATTAAAGACACGGTCTTCGGTGGATAACCCCTTGCAGCCTCTGGTTCGATGGATCGAAGAAAAGAAAGAGCAGTCGTACACCACCCTGCTGGCTGTGAGCACACGGTCACAAGCCGAAAGGCTCCGGGAGCTTTTAGGTCCCTATGGCATGGACCCTCCCATATTTGAACATATCCCTGATCTTGAGAGGACAAGAGGCTTGTTGCTGATCTGCATCGGGCTTTTGTCACAGGGTTTTGTCTGGCCTGAAACAGGGTTTGCCGTGATCACCGAAGACGAGATTTTCGGTGCCAAACGGCGTGTGAACCGAAGTGCATCACGGATCAAAGCCAAGGATTTTCTTTCGTTCAGCGAGCTGAAAGAAGGGGATTACGTGGTCCATTCGGAACACGGCATCGGGCGCTATGAAGGCATTTCCAAAATCACCTTTAAAGGCGTCACCGGTGATTTTCTCCACGTGGTTTACAAGGATGATGACAAGCTGTACCTGCCCGTGGAACGGATGGGGATGATCCAGAAGTACATCGGAGTCGAAGGCTACGTCCCGGCCATGGACAAGATGGGCGGGAAATCCTGGGACAAGGTCAAGGAAAAGGCCAAACGGGAAGTTGAAAAAATTGCAGGTGAGCTGCTGAACCTCTACGCCGAACGGAAAGTCAAACCGGGTTACGCCTTTTCCCATGCCGACAGCTATTTCAGGGATTTTGAAGCCGGTTTCGAATACGAGGAAACGCCGGGGCAGATTGCTGCCATTGAAGATGTGGTGGCTGACATGGAAAACGATACACCCATGGACAGGCTGGTCTGCGGCGATGTGGGTTACGGAAAAACGGAGGTAGCACTCCGGGCCACATTCAAAGCAGTGAACGACGGCAAGCAGGTGGCGGTTCTCGTGCCCACCACCATTCTTGCCGAGCAACATCTGAAAACATTTACCGAACGGTTTCAGCGCTATCCGGTAAGGGTGGAAGGCTTGAGTCGTTTCAAAAGCAGGACTAAGCAGAACGACATCGTTGAAGCCCTGGCCCAGGGCAAGGTGGATGTGGTGGTGGGAACCCACAGACTTCTTTCCGAAGACATTCATTTCAGGGATCTGGGCCTGGTGGTGGTGGACGAAGAACAGCGCTTCGGAGTCAAGCACAAGGAACGGTTGAAAAAACTCAGGAATACCGTGGATGTTCTGACGTTGACAGCCACACCGATCCCCAGAACACTTCATATGGCCATGACCGGGATCAGGGACATCAGCGTGATCACGACCCCGCCTGAAAAAAGGCAGTCCATTATTACATACGTGGCCGAATTCGATGACGCGGTGATCACCGAAGGCATCAAAAAGGAGCTGGACCGTAAAGGTCAGATTTTCTTTGTCCATAATCATGTGAAAAGCATTGACCGGATCAACGATCATTTGAAAAGTCTTGTTCCCGAAGTTCGGACAGCCGTTGCCCATGGCCAGATGAAAGAACAGGATCTGGAAAAAGTGATGATGCAGTTTGTGAACCGGGACATTGATCTTCTGGTGTGCACCACCATCATCGAATCAGGTCTGGATATTCCGGCGGCTAACACCATGTTCATCAACAAGGCCGACAGGTTCGGTCTTTCCCAGATGTACCAGCTTCGGGGAAGAATCGGGCGAAGCGAAGAACAGGCCTATGCCTATCTTTTTGTTCCAGAAGACAACGCTCTGTCACGGGATGCACGGAAGCGGCTCCGGGTACTTATGGAGTACAGCGACCTTGGGGCCGGTTTCCAGATCGCCATGAGTGATCTCCAGATCAGAGGTGGTGGTGCGGCATTGGGCGCGTCCCAGAGCGGACATATCGCAGCAGTGGGTTACGACATGTTTTTGCGGCTGATGGAAGAAGCTATGTCCGACATCAAGGGTGAACCCCAGGTGGAGGAACTGGAACCGGAAATCAACGTCCAGATGTCGGCCTATTTTTCCGAAGAGTACATTCCATCTCTGGATCAGCGGCTGATGCTTTACCGGCGTCTTTCAGGATTCGTAGATTTGAAGGACCTTTCCGATGTCAGGGATGAACTCATCGACCGCTATGGCGAAATGCCCGAAGAAGCCCAGAACATGCTGCTCAAGATTATGCTGAAAATCATGGCTGTGAAAGCGGGGATCAAACGGCTGGACGTATCCGCTCAGCAGATGAACGCGACTTTTTCCGAACGCCATCAGAAAAATCCCCAGAACATCGTGAACCTGGTGATGCCGGAGCCGGACCGTTTCGAACTCACACCCGAATGCGTCTTAAAGGTGAAACTGCCCAAGGCGAGTACGCCCGCGCTTCTTTCTCATATCAAAAAAGTCTTGAAAGACATTGCCCAGCATGTGAATGGATGAAGGTGGATTATTCGATTGATGTTCACAGTGAAATGTGGGAAAAGAAGGTGGGCTTTCAAAGCGAAAGCCTTGTGGAATGAGATGATAATCACGACCGGAATACGGGGTAAAAATAAAAAGATGGAAAAGATCAAAAGATACACGGCAGTTATGCTTATGGCCGGGCTGATGGTTTTAACGGGTGGTTTTACGTCCATGGCCGAAGACCTTGAGGTCGTTGACCGCATTGTGGCTATTGTCAACGATGAAATTATTACCTATACCATGGTGAATGAGGCGTTTGTTCCCTATGAAAAAACAATCAGGGCAAAGGGCTACCCATTGGACAAGGAGATCGAACTTCGGTTCAAAATCAGGAGTAATCTGATCCAGCAGTTGATCGATCAGGAAATTACAAATCAGGCTGTTAAGAAAGCCCAGATCAGTATCAGCGACGGAGAGGTTGACAACTACATTGAGCGGATCAAGCAGACAAATTCGTTTACAGATGAAGATCTAAGGGAAATGCTTGAAAAAGAAGGGGTTGAGCTTGAGCAGTACAAAAAGGAAATCAAAAATATTCTGCTCAGAAACAAGCTGATCCAGTATGAGATCAAATCCAGAATCGTCGTGACCCAGAAAGAGATCGACGATTACTATGAAAAGAATAAAGACAAATTCGCAGACAAGAAGAAGGAAGAGGTTTCTGAGCTCATTGGAGACAAAATCTATGAGCTTCAATCCAAAGAAAAATTTGACAAATGGGTTGCTAATCTTCGTGAGCAATCTCAGATCAAGATTAACGAATGAAATTCTGAGACATAAGATAAACGATCAATAGACAATACATGCAACGCATGATGTATAAAAAATGGTGAATAAAAAAATGATAGACTACATAGAAAATAATCATGACGATCTTCCGAGAGCTGAAGATTCCAAGTTGTCGTTTGGTCCTTACCTGAAAAAGGTCAGGCTGGAAAAAGAGATGAGCATTGAGGATATTATGGATTACTCCAAGATATCCAAACATATGGTCCTGCAAATCGAAGCGGAAAATTTTTCAAAGCTGCCGGAGCCTGTTTATCTGAAAGGATTTCTGAAAACTTACGCCAAGGCTGTAGGGATCGATCCCATTGATATCATTGAGCGTTACAACAGGTCTTTGAACAAGGTGCCCAGCACAACAGAAACCTCCCGTGACAATCTTGGAATCAGGAGGGTATCTTACAAGACCGTCAAACCGCCCAGAGAAGAAAGAAAAGGCGGTTCCATGATATGGCTGATGTTTATTTTTCTTGTGGTCGCTTTGGTGATAGGCGCTTTTGTTTATAGCAATTACACAAAAAGTGCGGATGAAAAACTGGCTGAAACGGTTCAGACAACCCAGGATCCAGTGGCGGTGACGGAAACACCCGCATCCCCATCGACTGCAACGAATCAGGCAGCAGATGAGGCGGCCAAGGGAAAAATGGAAAACAACGTCCCGTTGGAAGGATTTCATCTGGAAGTGGTCTGCGTCGAGGCGACCACCGTTAAAGTCAGTGTGGATGGTGGATCTCCTGACCAATACACGATGAAGCCTCAAGATCATATTGATCTTAACGCCAAAAGCATGTTCAATATTCTGATTGACAACAAATGCGGCGTAAATCTGTTTCTCAACAACAACCCGGTGACCTTACCGGGAAAATGCGGCCAGTCTGTGAACATTCAGTTGCCCTGATAGACGCGTACTGGGTTTAAGCAGGTGACCCATTGCATGAAGGTGAACTGAATCCACATTGGCAGCAGAACGGAATGAAAATGGCTCTATAGCAAAGAGGAGGTTCCAAAACGTTCTGATATTCATGATCCGGGCGTTTTGAAGCAGCCTCTTGTTTTTTTATCAACGTCTGCGATGAAGGCGAAAAGGTGTGGTCTATGGCGAACGACCGGAACACAATCCTCAATGAAACCATTAAACGGCTGCTCAGAAGGGATGCCACAACCCATCTGAAAAAAATAGTCAACAAGGCCCATGCGGCGGACCTTTCCCTTGTCTTCCGATCCTTACCTCTTGAACACCAGCGGAAGCTGTTCGATCTGATCAACGATATCGAACAAAAAGCCTTTCTGATCAGCGAACTTGAAGAGTATACGTTTCTTGACCTGATTGATCACCTTACCATTGATGAGTGTGTTGAAATATTCAACCACATGCCCGCCGATGACGTGGCTGACCTTATCAGCAAGCTTCCCCAGGAAAAGGCAGACCTGATCCTCAAAAAAATGAATACCGAGGATTCGGAAGAGGTGGAAGAGCTGCTCCGCTACGATAAAGATACGGCGGGTGGTATCATGGTGCCTGATTTCATTGCGTTGAGAGAAATTTCAACGGCAAGGGAAGCCATCGAATCCATCCAGAAAGATTACCATGACGTTGAGATGCCGTTTTATCTTTATGTGGTGGATGAATCGGATCGTCTCCTGGGCGTTGTTTCTCTAAGGCAGCTCGTTGTTGTAAAGCCCAACACGCCGCTCAAGGATTTTATGGCCCGGGACATTTTTTCTGTTCGGACCGATACGGACCAGGAGGAGGTGGCCAAATTGGTTGCCCGATACGACATTCTTGCCGTTCCTGTTGTGGACGATCAGAACAGGCTGGTGGGTATCGTTACCGTGGATGACGTTATTGACATCTTCCGGCGTGAGGCCACAGAAGATATCTTGAAAATGGCCGGTGTGGGCGAGGATTTTCTGGAAACCCAGTCCATACTCAAAAGTACGAGAGTCCGACTCCCCTGGCTGTTTGCCAGCTGTCTTGGTGGGGTGCTGGCATCCATGGTGATCAGCCATTTCGAAGGGGGACTGTCCCATTTTATATTTCTTGCACCGTTTATTCCCGTTATCACAGGTATGGGCGGTAATGTGGGAGCCCAGTCGTCCACCATCGTTGTCCGAGGTCTTGCCACCGGCCGTCTTGATGTGAGAGATATCTGGTCAGTCGTTTCCAAGCAGCTTACTGTTGGCGTTATCCTCGGGCTGATCTACGGAGGGTTTCTCGGTGTTGTGGCGAGATTTCGTTTTCACCAGGACGTTTCAGCCGGTCTTCTGGCTCTGGTGGTGGGAATTTCCGTGATCTGCTCCATGTCACTTGCGGCTCTTATGGGTTCCCTTGTCCCCATGGTTTTCAGGCGGATCAACATTGACCCTGCCGTGGCGTCCGGTCCCTTTATATCCACATCCATTGACGTGGTGGGGATATTCATTTATCTGTCCATTGCAACGATTCTTTTGTGATGGTTCATGAAACCATCCGACGACGCTCTGATATACAACACGGAAGCCATTGTAATACGCCGTGTGGATTACGGGGATCATGATGTGATTCTGACCGTTTTGACCCGTCATAAAGGTAAACTCTCGGTGATGGCGAAAAACGCCAGAAAAAGCGTAAAAAGATTTTCAGGGATTCTCGAACTCTTTTACGCTCTGGACATGGTGGTCCGAGAGAACAGCCGCATGGCATACCTCCAGGAAGCGGCCCTGATCGAACCCTTCGAAAACATCCGGCAGGACATCCTTAAAACAGCTTACGCCAGCTATTTTTCAGAAATTGTGAACCGCTTTCTCGAAGAAGGAACAAAAGACGAGTGCGTTTACGTTCTTTTGTTCCATACTTTGGCGGATCTGGCTTCAGGCGAACGGACACCCGAAGAGACCAGTCTGTTTTTTCAGTTGAAGTTCCTCGGACTTACAGGACATAATCCGGAACTGGCGGCTTGTCTCGTCTGCAAAAAAGACCTGGACAGCATGGATCAGGTCCGGGTTCTTTTCGATATCGGGCAGGGCGGCATACTCTGTAAAACCTGTGGAAGAAAAACGCCCGTCACCCTTGAGCTCTCCAAGGGGATGCTGAAACAGATGATCTGGTATGGAGAAACCGAGCCTGGAAAAAATTCGGTGATCCGGTTTTCACGGCAGACGCTTATGGAAAGTCTTCGTTTTCTTGAGCGCTTTCTGCCGTTTCATCTGGAAAAAGAATTGATGAGTCTGAAGTTTTTAAATACCATTCGTGGCGGATGATATGCACCGTCAATTTAAAATGAATGAAAAATAATGAAAAACGAAAATTGAACACCGAACATTCAACATCGAATGGTGGATGGTGTCCATTTTTTGCTGCGTGGCAACGTAGGATGGGTGGAGCCAAAGCGTAACCCATCACCAAATGCCCCAACATTATTTGCGTAGAAATCTGGGTCAATAGTGTTAATACAAAACAAATACGGAACGAATCATGACAACCAAACCTGAAACCAAAACCGTTTCCATGTCCGCACCATGCAGGCTGGATCTGGGCGGCACCTTAGACATCAGCACCTTTTTTTTTCCATTACGGCGTTTTTCACCCACAACGGTGAACATTGCCCTGTCCATGCGGACCAGTGCGACTGTTTCACCGTTTGATCCAGGCTGGGTCAAAGTTTCGTCTCTGGGTTTCGAACCGGCATTGTTCAAAATCGGTGAAGCGCCCATCACCCATCCTATGGGGCTTATGTTCGCCATCTGCGAGTATTTCGGCGCTGACGGATTTGCCATCGATATCCGTTCGTCTTCTCCTCCTAGAAGCGCCTTGGGCGGCTCATCTGTTGCGGCTGTGGCATTGATCGCGGCCTTGATGAAAGCCACGGGCCAGAATCCGGAAGCTCAGCTGCCTCTGGATAAAATCGTTCTTCTTGCCTATGCCATTGAAAGCAGCGTTCTCCGGGTGCCTTGCGGCATGCAGGACCAGTTGGCGGCGGCTTACGGCGGCGTGAATGCCTGGTGTTTCACCGGCGATGTGGCGGAAGTCCCTTACCAAAGACGTGTTCTCATACCCAAAGCCGGTTACGGACGGCTGGAACAACGGATCATGGCGGCCTACTGCGGTGAACCCCATGAATCGGTTAACATCAACGGCAAATGGGTGGAACATTTCATGCGCGGCGTGGACCGGCAGATCTGGAAAGACATCATGGAATGTTCGTCAGCCTTTTCCGAAGCTCTTTTTCAGGAGAATTACGGCGAAGCAGCCCGATGGATGAACCGTGAAACAGACATCCGCATGGGTATGACCCCGGATGTTCTTGACAACACCGGCAAACAGCTTGCCGAAGCCGCACGGCAAAGAGACTGCGGCGTTCGCTTCACCGGTGCAGGCGGCGGCGGCTGCGTGTGGGCTCTGGGTGAGGCAGATAATCTTGGTCATTTACGAAATGACTGGTCGGAGATTCTGGGCCAGAATCCCAACGCCGGATTTCTGGATGTGAAAATTGACGGCGATGGACTACGGGAAGAGACGGTTCAGGGTTGATTTTGTAGGGGCAGGATCTTGTGTCTGCCCTTTGGTTGTTGACATTGAACATCGAACATCGAACATCGAACGTTGAATGATGGCAGAACCACCTCTGTCGCTTTCTTGAAGCATTTTTAAAATATTTTCTATTAAAATTTTGAATTAAAAACATAAATTATTGAACTCAAACCCATTTGTCCAGATTTTTAAAATCTGGCAGCCGTAGGCATAGTTCCATAGCAAAAGAAAAACAGAATAAACAAGGCATCTTCATGAACAGTATCGGCATCGTGCACAATCCGTTTGCCCGGCGGAATCTCAAGGAAAAGCATCTGGCCGGACACTTGAAAACTCTGATTGCAGGCAGAGGTGATCTGTATCAGACAGGTCACAGGGACGAGTTGATCGCTCTTGCAGAACACTGCCTGAAACGCGATTTGCCTGTTCTGGGAATCAATGGCGGTGACGGGTCTATTCACGCGGTTCTGACCGCCTTTGTCAGCGTCTATGGAAACAGGAAACTTCCCAGATTTCTTATCCTTCGGGGCGGAACCATGAACACGGTGTCCAAATCCCTGGGGCTTTCAGGATCGCCGGACAGCATCTTAAGAAGATGGATTGATAGCCAGCGAACAGGAAAGGCAAACGTCCTGCGGCAGGCCACCCTCAACGTGAATGGGAAAATTGGTTTTATCGCCGGCACTGGTGTGGTCACCCGTTTTCTTGACAGGTATTACGAAGGCGGCAGAACCGGCGCTTTAAAAGCCCTTTCCATGATCGGTACCATCGTTCCCGGTGCCGTCTTTGGATCAAAATCCGTCAAGCACATGTTCAGCCCTGTTCCCATGAATGTGATCCATGAAGGCCGTGATCTTGGAAAGCCATCGTACACGGCCGTTCTTGCCAGCACAGTCCGTGAAGTGGGCCTTGGTTTCCGTCTCACCTCACGCTGTTATGAAAAACCAGGCTCCTTCCACCTGATCGCCGCAGACATTCCGCCCCTGGCACTTGTTCCCAGGATTTATCCCTTATGGGCCGGAAAAGATCCCAACCATCCCGGCTTCCTCCACCACGGCCCATCACACAGCACAACAATCAAACATAACGGCCTTCTTCGCTGGATGATGGATGGTGATATGTATGAAACGGATAAGGATCTGGTGATTTCCATGGGGCCGTTGGTTGAGGTGGTTGTGGTCTAATGGGATATGGGAAATGGATAATGGAAAAAAGATGAACGTTGAACGTTCAATGCCCAACGTTCAATGGGTTGCTGCGCCACCGGAAGTGTTGAATCTGGCATATAAAATGCCCCGATCCTTAATTCGATGTTCGATGTTCGATGTTGGGCGTTCGATGTTCGATGTTCTGTTCATGTTCATAATTCCCCCGCACACCCATCAGCACCAAGCCTTATCTCTGGCTATGTGAATTATCCGGTGTTTATCATTTAGGGATTTTGAAACCAAGTTTCTTAGATAATGAGGATTTATTGGGCTTTATACGTAAGCAAGGTCAAGTTTTATAAATATCTCCTCTATATCCGATGATCTCTATGTAAACCACTTCATCTGGTTCATCTACCGAATAAATAATCCGAATATCACCGATTCTCAAGCGGAAGCTTCCGATTAATTCACCTTTCAAACGTTTGATATGTGGTGGGCTGAATGGATCTTCCGACAATCTTTCAAATGCCAGATTCAAACGTCTAACCGTGGATGCGTCAGCTTTCTGGTAAAATTTTTCCGCTTTCTTTGTTAGCCGGATGTCAAACATTGCGTTTAATATCTTTCCAGTTTACGGTGTTCCCCGTTTGAATGTCTTTTTTTGCCTGCTTGTAATCTTCAAGGAATCCTGGTTCTTTAAGAAGGAGTTTTGTTTCGTCTTCATCATTGATTGTAAGATCTTCCAGGAAATCCAGAGCGATTTTGAGTTTATGAGGAGGAAGGAGTTTGATAACATCATGTAATTTTGTTTCAATTTCGTATTGTTTCATGGGTCTACCTCTTTTTTCCTTGAACTCTGCCTATTGGACGATGGCTAACAATCGCAATAAAATGAAAACTTTTCAAACAAAATTCTGTAAACGGGTGTCGACTTTGTTTCACCATCAATCTCATTTTTTATAGTCTGGATTGTATCAATAAAAATAAAACCACACAATGATGCATCATGAAAAAACAGTATTCAAAAAAATGAATAAACCAACTATCCATTAACCCATAAAAAAATGCCTCGATCCTTAATTCGATGTTCGATGTTGGGCGTTCGATGTTCGATGTTCAACGTTCAAAATTCCCCCGCATACCCACCAGCACCAACCTTTGTTTCACCATCCGCAAACGCAGACCCCATTTAAAATTCACCCATTCTCCCGCTAAAAAAAGCCCAACCCCTGCGTAACCCTCCGAATCGCAACCCATTGAACCTGAGTTTCAAAAGAAAAATGTTTGCAAAAAAATTTCATCGTATTACACTATACTACAATATAAACATTTAACTACAGGATGATCGTTATGTCCAAAGTCATGTCTTTAAGGCTGCCTGAAAAAATTGTTTCAACCCTACAGGAAATTGCAACGCAGAGAAACAGAAAACAGTCTGAAATTATTAGAGAAGCTCTTGAATGGTACTGCGAGGAAGCCGCTGATTACAGGATCGCCGTTGATCGGCTTATGAATCCTTCTGACCCAGTGATTGATGAAGCGCGGCTTCTGGAGGATCTGGACTGGAATGTATAGTCTGAAATTCAAGCAGAGTGTGACAAGAGATCTGAAAAAGATTGGCCGGGAAGAAGGCGGAAAAATTCTTAAGGCTATTCGGGAAAAGCTTCTGCCCGACCCCTCATCCGGCAAACGCCTGAAAGGAAACCTTGCGTCAATATGGAGCTTCCGTGCAGGGAATTATCGCGTTCTATACACTTACAATGACAATGAGCTGGTCGTGCTTGTTCTAAGAATCGGCCATTGACGAGACGTGTATGACCGGTGACCCGGAATGACAAACGATGGGTTGCGCTTGGGCTCCACCCATCCTACCCGCTGTTTCCTATAAAAATACCCCAATCCTTAATGCGACGTACTACTTGTACGCCTTCACGCCTGGCCAAACACTATGCCTTGCCTGTGGGCTTTTTTCCATAGCCATCCAGCGACTTTTTACGATGCCAACCTTAATCGATTCAGATCATTGGAAGGTGTTCACAAGAAAAAAATCATTGACACAAATATCAGAGTCCGTTAAGTAAGTAAACATTCACTTAATATAGGGGTTATTATGAAACAAGGCAGACGCATGAGCGCGGAAGAACGCCGTCAGGCGATTATCGATGTGGCCAAACCGCTTTTTGCGGAGAAGGGGTTCAACGGTACGTCGGTGAGGCTGATCGCTGAAAGAGCACAAGTATCCGAGGCGCTTTTGTATAAACATTTTCCGAGTAAGAAGGACATGTACAAAGAAATCCTTACCTACTCCCAGCGGCTTACAGATCT
This sequence comes from Desulfobacteraceae bacterium, assembly GCA_041660385.1. Classification (GTDB taxonomy): domain Bacteria; phylum Desulfobacterota; class Desulfobacteria; order Desulfobacterales; family Desulfolunaceae; genus DYJE01. The sequence continues at coordinate 58,678 of JBAZWJ010000016.1, forward strand.
GACCATCAAGGATATTGAAGGGATGGAACCGTCAGTGGAAACGCTGGTGTTTCTGGTTTACATGCTGTTTCAGGTTGTTTTAAACGATATTCCCGGCGAGGAAGGACACCAGAAATCCCATGAGAGGCTTTTATTTTACAGTCTGCTTGAAGATGTGGATTACGCCTCGATGGTGTTTAAAAAAATGCATGAGCGTTTCCACCCGGTTCTTCTTGCCAACTACAATGCAGCGGTTAAGAGCGGTGACCTGCCCGGAAATCGTGCACACCCTGAAAACCTGTTCTGGTTCGCCCATCATCTGGCCATGGCGTTGAATCTATGTCATTTGTCCAATAATCCGGCGTTTCCCTATGAAACATCCCGAGAAGAGCTGGCGGATGAAGCAGTACGGTTTGCACTGAGAGGAATCGGGTTGTCCGACGAAATAATAGCCTCCAGCTTCAAGCCAAAAAAAATGGACCTGTATCTAAAAGACATGTTGTTCGGATTGTGATTCCAAGATGCAATAAAAATAATGTTGATGGGTTCCACCACTACGCTTCACCCAGCTCCTGAAATATTAGATTTGGATGGAGTTATAGAGTGGAACTCCTCTATTCAAAGAATAAAAATTCGTCATTCCCGTGAGTCCATGTGACCATGAAGCAGGCGGCTTTGATATATATAGGACAATTAGGTTAGTAAGCGTTTACTTAACTAAAGGAGGACATATGGCTTTGGGAAAATACGCGGTGGATTATGAAGAACGAATCAATTACGACCGGCTCAGGCGAGAGCGGTTGGACCGAGCGAAAAAAGAAATCAACGATAACGGGCTGGGGGCGCTGATCACCTGGGATGAGGCAAACATCCGGTACCTCACCTCATACTATGTCACCACCCCCATGAGGGCGTCCGAAACCCAGTGCGTGTTCATTCCGAGAAACGGCGAACCAATCCTCTTCTGTGGTGGAACACCTTCCGAGACCGAGCGCCGGATGCCCTGGATGGCCGGACGGATTCGTCCGACCATTTCCATGTTCAAATTCAACGCGGAAACACCGGATGATATTTCCATCCTTGTATTTATTGATACAGTGGCCAAGTTGATGGCGGAATTCGGAGTTGAAAAGGAACCCCTCGGTATTGACGGATCAAGCTGCGGCCTTCTCCTTGATCAGGCGTTCAGAAAGGCGGGGGTTACCACGGTTCATGGCAAACCGGTCATGGACAAGGCCCGGGTGATTAAAACCATAGATGAGATCGGCCTGCTGCGGATCACCTGCGGGAATTCAGAGACAGCGTTCGCGGCCATTGCCGACGCCATCCGGCCGGGTATCCGTGAATGTGATCTTGTGGGTATCGGGATCAAGGCGCTTTACCAGGAGGGTGCGGATCATACCGAAGATCTGGTCTGCTGTTCCGGCTTCAACACCAACCCCTACGGATGGTCTTTTTCAGACAAGCCCATCCGGCCGGGTGATCTGATTTATATCGATGTGGACGGCAATTCATACCAGGGCTACAAATCCTGCGTGTACAGGACGTTCTGCTGCGGGAAAGCCACTCAGGAACAGAAGGATCTCTACGCGGAATGTCATGACATGCTGTATCGGGCCATTTCCATCATTCAGGATGGCGTCACCGATTATGACATTATCGCTCAATGGCCCCAATCCCCCCAATATTGGGGATACAACTCGTGGGAAGAGGTGGCTCCCTATGTTCTCGGACACGGGCTCGGACTCAGTCTTCATGACGCACCTTTCATCAGCCCCATACGAAAAGCCTACGGCCTTCCTCCAGTTCCGCTGAAGGAAGGCATGGTCATTGCTCTTGAAACATACGCCGGCCACAAGGGAGGGAAAGACGGGGTCCGACTGGAGGAGAATATCCTTGTTACAAAAGACGGATATGAAGTGTTAACCCGCTGGCCTGTGCATGAGCTGATGGAATGCTGGCTGCCTTACAATTAATGGATGGAGAATAACCATGTCAAAATCAACTGTTTCCATTGCAAAGGGATTTGACCCGGATAAAACCGTGTTCCAGGCCATCGAACAACTCGGCGGCATCAATCGGTTTGTCAAACCTGGCTCTGTTGTGGTGATCAAACCGAATGCCGGTCATGAGGGTGCGCCGGAAACCTCGATCAACACGAGTCCCGGTGTCGTCGCCGCCGTGATCCGCGAGGTGAGAAAAGCGAACCCGAAAAAGATCATTCTCGCTGAAAGTTCTGCTATCGGCTGCGACACCATGACCTGCCTTGAATCCAGCGGCATAAAAAAAGCGGCCGAGGAAGCGGGCGTCGACGAAATCAGGGATATTAAAAAAGATACGGATTTGATCGAAAAAACAATTGAAAACCCCACATCCGCGATAAAATCTGTCGAGTTCCCCCGGTTTCTCCTTGAGGCGGACCACATCATCAACGTGCCGATCTTCAAATCCCACGTGAGCATGGTCTTTTCCTGCGCGCTTAAAAACTTGAAAGGGGTGGTCCAGGACATTCATCATTTCGTGATGCATACGACGAATCTGGCCGCGGCCATGATGGATCTGGGGGCGGTGTTCAAACCGGACCTCACCATCGCGGACATGATCCGGCCCATGGAAGGTTTTGGTCCCCATTCCGGGACATCGGTGGAATTCGGCGCCATTCTGGCTAGCTCGGACATGGTAGCTCTGGACGCCACGGCATGCCGGCTTGTGGGGCTTGACATCGGCAAAGTGGAGTATTTCAAGGCCGCCAAGGAAAAGGGTCTGGGATCGTTTGACATCAATGACATCGATATTGTGGGGGATTCCATTGAGAGTACCCAACACGATTTTTACCTGCCTTACATTTCCGGTTTCAATGCATGGCCGGAATATCATTTCCATGTAAACATGGCGTGCAGCACGTGTCAGGGCCTTGCCGCGTTCACGATGGAACGGCTCAAGGCGCTGGATGAATACGACAAAAACAAGGGGCTCCATATTTTTCTCGGACGTCACGCGAAAATCCCCGCCGGTCTTGAAAAAGAGAAGGATCTGATTCTCCACGGCGACTGCACCCTCGCCCTCAAAAAGAAAATTGAAAAAGCAGGCGGTTCCTGCCTTCATATTTCGGGATGTCCGCCGGTGGAACCCTTCCCCTACTGGACCATTATGGACCGTGTGGAACAGCCGACTGAACGCTCAACCCGTGAACGTCATGCGGAAGAAGAAGTGATTTTCAAGGAATGGCTGAAGAAACGGAAACGGGAATAAAACAATAAACAGGAAAGGAAAACGATCATGGGACTTGATGACATTAAACGTGTGGCAGTGGTTGGGGCCGGACTCATGGGTCACGGCATTGCACAGATATATGCGGAGGCCGGGTACGATGTCCGGCTTGTGGACACTCGTGAGGCTGAACTGGACAGGGCGAAAACACGGATCAGGGCATGCCTTGCGACCATAGGAAAAAAGGGGCTGGTGAGTGAGGAAGAAGGCAATCTCTGCATGACCCGCATCCGTTTTACCACAAATCTTTCGGACGCGGTATCGGACGCGGATCTCGTGGTGGAGGCGGTTCCCGAAGTGGCGGAAATCAAAACCGATGTGTATCGAAAACTCGATGCATTCTGCGGACCGGAGACGCTGTTTCACACCAATACCTCCGGCCTCGACGTGTTCAGGCTTGTTCCAGAAAAACGCGCAGTCCGGCTGGTGGCCACGCATTTTTTCGCTCCGGCCCGGATCATCCCTCTGGTTGAAGTGTGTCCAGGGCCTGTGACGGACAAGAACGCCTTGTGTCTGACAAAAAGCCTTCTCCGGAAAGTCGGCAAACAGCCGTTGGTGATGAAGCAGTTCGTCCCCTCGTTCATTGTGAACAGAATTCAGAATTACATCTCCATGGCGGTATTTGAAATGCTGTCCAATAACTGGGCCACTCCGGCGGAAATCGACATAGCTGTCAAATACAGCCTGGGTATCCGCCTGCCAATTGTGGGCGTCGTGCAGTCCCTTGATTTTACTGGTCTTGATCTGGTCCAGGACATTATTGCAGGGACGGGAATCTCGATTCCCCTGATCGATGACCTGGTGAAACAGGGTCGCCTTGGAGCAAAAACATCCAAAGGATTTTATGACTACGATGGAAGAAGCGAAGAGGCTATCGTTGAGAAACGAGATCTGCGTTATCTGGAAATAGCTGAGTTTCTGGAAAAAACCGGCGCCCATCAATCGATATGATTATCCCGTGAATGATAAAGGAGAAATACATACAATGAAAAACAAAGTCATCATCACAGCGGCCCTTTCAGGGGCCGGGACTTTCAAACAGAATTGTCCGGCGGTTCCTTACACTCCGGAAGAATTTGCCGATGAAGCGGACCGCGCATTCAACGCAGGAGCCGCCATGGTCCATGTTCATGCGCGAGGGGAAGACGGGATGGCCACCCACGATATCGGCCGCATCCAGGCGACCCACGATGCCATCAAGGAACGGGTTCCCTCCATCATCGTCAATCTCACTTCGGCTGTGGGCCCGTTTGCAACCACCAGCCAAAGAATCGATCAGATCGAGGCCGTCAAACCGGAAATGGCTTCCTTGAATACAAACACCATGAATTTCGGCATTGTTGACCGGAAAACCGGAACGGTGATCGTTGATTATGTGTTCACCAACACATTCACCATGCTCAAGGATTTTGGACAAATCATGGAAAACAATTCGGTGAAACCCGAAATTGAAGTCTATGATTTCGGGGGATTGGACAATGTCCTGTTGATCGCGAAACAGGGAATTTTCAGTGGACCACTGAATTTCAATTTTGTATGGGGTGTGGCCGGAGGGCAACGGTTCAGGCCCGACGCCTTTATCGCTCTGGTAAACGCCCTTCCGGAAAACTCCAATTTTACCACATGCGGCATCGCACGAGACCAGTTCAGCGCCTGCACGCTATCCTGTCTGATGGGTGGGCATATGCGCGTAGGGCTTGAAGACAATACGAAAATGCCCGATGGCCGTATGGCCAAAGGGAACGGAGAGTTGGTGGAATGGGCCGTCGCAGCCGCGAGATCTCTTGGTCGTGAACCGGCCACTTCCGATGAAGCAAGGGTCATCATGGGCCTTGACCAGAACCTAAGGAAGATCGCGGCATGTTAACACTGATAAAACACAAAAACGACACGCACGTTTCATTGCCGGAAGGCAGCAACCCTCTTTTCATGGACCCGGACCCGGACCCGGATGCGGCCCGTCTGTTTTTTAAAACAAAATCACGGGCACTGGTTTCAAAAGTCACCACCGTGAAAGCGGCGGTGTCTGAGCTTGTACAAAACGGAGACTATATCGCCGTGGGGGGATTCGGTACCAACCGGATTCCCACGGCGGTGCTCCATGAGATGGTTCGTCAGAAAAAAACCGGTCTTGGGTTTGCCGGTCATACGTCGACCCATGATTTTCAGATTCTCGTCGCGGGGAAATGTCTCAGTCGTGTGGACGCGGCCTATATTGTGGGCCTGGAAGCCCGTGGGCTATCACCTTCAGCCCGGAGGGCCGTGGAAAAAGGAACCCTGATCATGACCGAATGGACCAATGCCACGCTTGCCTGGCGGATCAAGGCTGCGGCCATGGGTCTTTCGTTTCTTCCGTCCCGGTCCCTTTTCGGGACGGACACATTTACATACAGTGCAGCCAAAACGGTTGAATGCCCGTTCACCGGAAAGGGGTATACCGCCCTTCCTGCCCTGTTTCCAGATGTGGCGGTGATCCATGTCCATGAGTGCGATATATACGGCAACGCGAGAGTCAAAGGCGTCACCGTGGCAGACCAGGATCTTGCGAAAGCGGCGAAACGGGTGATTATGACCACGGAAGCGATCATTCCCAATGCGGCCATACGGAAAAATCCGGAAAACACATTCATCCCATACTGGTGCGTGGACGCAGTTATACACGTCCCATTCGGAAGCTATCCGGGCAACATGCCGGGACTTTATTTTTCAGACGAGCCCTATCTGAAAACCTGGCTTGATAAAGAAAAAGACGAGACGGAATTTCAGGTGTTCTTCACCCGGCAGATCCTCGAAACGGAAAATTTTATGGAGTACCTGGCCCTGAACGGCGGCATGAAAACACTGTCTGATCTGGAAGATCTGGAATTGCTGGCCGGAAAGGAGGGTGGCTGATGAGCAGCTATAACGCCATGGAGCTGATGATCTGTATCGCCGCTCGGAATCTTCAGGATGGAGCCACCGTGGTGGTCGGAACCGGCGCTCCTTGCGCCGCCGCCATGCTGGCCCAGAAACGTCATGCCCCGAATCTCTGTATCCTGTTTGAAGCGGGTGGCGTAGCACCCCGCCTGCCCACCATGCCTGTGTCCGTAGGCGATTCTCGGACCGTGTCCAACGCCCTGATGGCCAGTTCCATGAGTGATATCATGGAAACCTGCCAGAGGGGTATGGTGGATTTCGCGTTTCTGGGTGGGGCTCAGATCGACATGTACGGCAATCTGAACTCCACTCTGCTCGGCACGGACTACACCAAGCCGGATATAAGGCTTCCCGGCTCGGGCGGAGCCGGTGATCTTGCGTCATTATGTTGGAAAACCATGGTTATGATGCCCCAGGACACCCGCCGGTTCACTCCCCGGCTGGATTTTTTAACCACTCCGGGATATCTCACCGGGGGAAGGTCCAGGGAAATATCCGGCCTTCCCAAAGGAACAGGACCTCATCGGGTCATCACCAACATGGCCGTCATGGGGTTTGACAACACATCGCGGCGGATGACCGTCTTGTCCGTCAATCCCGGTTATTCACGACACACGGTTCAATCTCATTGCGGGTTTGAACTTCTCTGGGCTGACACCGTGGATCAGACCGAACCACCTGGAGTTGAAGAGCTGAAGCTTCTTAGAAGTGCCATTGATCCCGGAGGATATGTAATCGGCCGGGCCGGATGATGGTGTTGAAGAAGCTGAACTCATGTGGAAAATTCGCCTTCGTCCCTTGTGTCCACAGATGCAGCTTAGTGTATATGGTGCTTTTTTGTATATTCAAAATCAAAATGCAAACCGGAGTATTTCCAAATGAAAAAAATCAGCAGGGCATTGATTGTGATCGGGGTAATCGGGGTTTCCATGATTATTAACATGAAAGCCCATGCATCGGGGTTCGCCCTGTTTGAACAGAGTGCAAGAGGCGCATCACGGGGCGGCGCGTTTGCAGCCCAGGCCGATGATCCTTCCGCAGTGTGGTACAATCCGGCTGGGATCACCCAGCTGAATGATACGCGGGCCATGGCGGGCGGAACAGCGTATACCGGGAATACTGATACCGTCATCAACGGTAAAGGGGTTTCATCCAGATCAAACGGTGTGACACCGAACATTTTTTTCACCAGAAAACTGAATAACAGGATATGGGCAGGAATCGGAATGTTCGCGCCGTTTGGAATGTCCACATCCTATGATGAAAATTGGGAAGGTCGTTACAACACATTCTACACCGGCAATGTCAGTGTGGAAGTCAACCCCAATCTGGCCTATAAACTGACCGATTCCCTGTCTGCCGCAGCCGGGGTTTCCCTTCAGACCCTCGAAGTAAAAATGCGTCAGAAGATCAACACCCGGGCTGTTTTTATTCAGGGAGCTGTTGCAGAAGGGGCTGATCTTGAAACAGTCGAAGCTATGGCCGACGCCATGGGCTTAAGTGCCGCCCCGGATATCACACAGGACCTTTCCGGCAAGGACCGGTCCGCAGTTAGATATAATGCCGCCCTGTTCTATCGGATGAATGATATCGCGTCTTTCGGGTTAAGCTACCGGTCCAGAACAAGTCATCATGTGTCCGGAGACGCTGCTTACTCCAATGTCATCCCGGCGCTTTCAGGAGATATCTACAATACCGATGTCAAAGGCGACATCACACTGCCCGATCTGGTGTGGGCTGGTGGGGCCTTTCGTATCACACCCGCCATCACGGCTGAAATCGATGTGAACTGGACCGGATGGTCCTGTTACAAGTCGCTGAACATCACAATTGATAACGCGCTGGGATCTCAAAAAACAATAAAAAACTGGAAAGATGTATTCTGTTACAGGGCTGGAATGGAATACAAAGCGTCTGATGCCCTTTCCCTTCGTATGGGATACCTCTTTGACAAATCGCCCATCCCGGATAGCACTGTCGATTATTCCATGCCCGCCGATGACCGCCACGTGATCACCGGTGGCCTTGGATATTCCTGGAAAAGATGGGGCGTGGATGTGGGCTACTCGCTGGTCCTTCCTTCACCCGAACATAGAATCGAGGCAAGACCTGAAGAAGGAATCCTATCTCCTGGAACGGTGAAAAGCATGATCGTCCATCAAGTGAGTGCGGCGGTGTCGTGTGGTTTCTGATCAAATGGCTATATATCTTTAATTACTTTATATAATAGATAAAACCATCGTATACCGTCGAATGAAATGAACTATTTATAACGGTAGATTCATTCTTAGTATCCTCGAAATAGGTCTACCTGTATAAAAAGAGGTAAAAATGACCCAAAAAAATATCATTAGTCAGAAGCAACCATTTCAGGATGATGTTACATTTCAAAGCCTCAGAAAAAATGAAAGAGAATTGAGAAAAAACCTGATTATCAACGCCACTCGGAAAATACTTAAAAGAAAAACACAAAATACGATCGCGATGAAAGATATCGCCAGCGAAGTTGGCCTGGCACCAGCTTCTATATACAGTTATTTTCGCAGTCAGGAAGAATTGTTCTTAGAGGTCTTTCTAAATGACCTGACCCATATTGACACGATCATAAAAGAAAATCTGGACAGTTCTCTCCATAAATCCGGGCAGTCCGCTGCAGACAATCTTGGAGACGCTGTCGACTATCTTATGAGCAGTGAAGCGATATTTCAGGTGATAACCTATCTCATGGCTGAGCGGAATATACCTGAAAATGTTATAGAAAAAATTGAGAAACTGAAACAGGCAATGTGTAAAAGTGTCACGGCCATTTTAAATATGCTGGGGGTTAAAAACACTGATGAAGCCACATTGCAAGCGTTTTTTGCGTCTATTCTCGGAACCATAATTCTGTATAGAAATACCGTGGGCAAAGAAATCCCCAGCCATGAAGTATCCATAAAGGAAATCATAAGAACGCTGATTGATGTGTTTAAAACAAGAAGCCCTTTGCCGGAAAGAAACCATCATTATTAATCAATTTGTTTCATAACGTATTAACGCCTGTCTGATGGCAGCACTTTCTTTAAAAGAGGGTTTCATGAAAATAGATATACAGGAATTCATTAATCACACGTTGCAGGAAAAATTGACGGGTGCGGATGAAGATGAGCTCATAGGTTGGGATTCCGGCATGAAAAACGTTATGCGGCAGATTCTGGCCGTTGCGAATTTCGACAGTCCGGTTCTTCTGTATGGAGAAACCGGTGTCGGCAAAGAAGTGATTGCCAAAATGATACACCGCCATTCCAGCCGCAGCAATGGCCCCTTTATCAAAGTCAACTGCGGTGCCATTCCGGAAACACTGATCGACAGTGAACTATTCGGCCATGAAAAAGGGGCGTTTACAGGTGCGGCTGCAAAAAAATGGGGACGGTTTGAACGGGCTGACAAAGGCACCATTTTCCTGGATGAAATTTCGGAAATGCCCCTGATGGCCCAGACCAGACTTCTGCATGTTCTTCAGAACAAAGAGATTGAACGTGTAGGCGGGTCTCAGACGATCAAGCTGGATATTCGTGTCATCGCCGCAACAAACCGGGATCTGTTAAAAATGTCGGACAAAAATGAATTCAGGAAAGATTTGTGGTTCAGGTTGAATATCTATCCCATTGACATTCCGCCCCTTAGAGAGCGAAAACAGGATATCCACGCTCTGATAGGTTATTTTATTCAGCAGAAGTGTCATGAACTGAAAATTCATCCCATTCCGGTACTGTGTCTGGAAGACCTCGACCGCCTGATGAGCTATGATTGGCCTGGAAATGTCAGGGAGGTCAAAAATATTGTTGAGCGTGCTCTGATCAGTAATCAAAGTGGGGCGCTTAAACTCAGCGATTTCATTCGTCATCCGATGCACGTTAAAATGGTTATCCCTTCATATTCTCACAAGGAATCGATTTCCACGCTGGACGATACCATTTCAGAAACCATTCGCAAGGCTCTTATTATTTCAAAAGGAAAAATAAGCGGCACCGGCGGCGCCGCCGACCTGTTGAATACAAATCCAAGTACCCTCCGCAACAAGATGAAAAAATTTGGAATATCAACCGGCGATCTGAAAAAAAACATGCCGAGACGATTCAAACGTCCCCAGAACAATTTGGATTTGGACCGCTTGTTATCTTTTAATACGCATTAAATATTTGAATTAATGAACCATCATTAAATTTTCACCCATAGTTCATTAACGTTCGATGTATACCTCAACGTCCGACGAAGCCATGTACGCGAATTCCGCAGGTATGGTCCCATACCTTTGACATTAAAAGTATGTTCGCCAGAAATAGCTGGCACATACCCTCGCAAAACTCCAGTAACAGCATAATATCAATAAGGGCACTCTTGTTAACTCTCAAATAACATACATCAAGAGGACGTCGGTCAGCTCACGACCCAATCAATGGTGTTCGAAGGCATGCACTATTTGAAGAAACGGCATGGGATATTGGCTGATATTATTTCTGATCCAATCACTTCACAATCCGATTTCAGATAAAACAGAAATTCAAGACCGTATGTTGTCTACAAAGCAACAATTTCAAATATGGCGAACAATTCGCCACATGCGGCGAGCAATTCGCCTCATGTGGTAATTATACATAGACTCAATCATAACTAACCGAAATATATACTGATAATATTTGGCACGTTATTTGATATATACAGTGAAAAAGGTCAATAACAACTAACCATTATTGTCGTTATGACAGTTGATTTTTCTGGGAGGGGGTAGCCCACCCAGAGTCCGCGTTGCCATCAGGCAACGCGGGCTGATTAACAGCCAAAATGTTGTGGAAAAACAAATAATTATCAAACTCAACCTTTACATCACCGCGTTAAAACAATTTGTCTTACGCATGGTGCGTAAGAACAAAATGCCAAAGAAAAGACCAAACCCGGAGTAATCCGGGGACGGAAAGCCAACGAGTCCGTTAAAGCTGTTGTGCCGGGCATAGCGGATGGTCGGGTTACCTCTGGTAAATTTATAATCAACTTATTAATTTACTTTGGAGAAGAAAATGAAAAAATTAGCTCTCAGCGCAATCCTTGGTGCATCTCTCATGATCAGTTCTTCCGCTTTCGCTCTTACCTCAATGACAGCCGGCAGCATGAAATCTGCCACAGCCCAGGCTGGGGTCAGCATCGGATTTGACGGCATCATCATCGAAGAATTCATCGGTGCCACCACATACACGGATGAAGACGGTGCTATTGGTGGCCTTGGAGGCTCTATCGTGATCAGCGACCGCCACACCCTTAAAGGGTACTATGCACTGCCCAATGATCAGGGTATTGGTGCAACAACTCCTGGTGTAATTGATGATCCGTATTACCATGATGCATTTGCGGGGGCTGTTACAGCAATGGGTGGCAATTTGACATCAGCGCAAGTTCTTGGTGTTCTGGAAAATACCCATGCCTTGACAATTGACGTCGGTATCTGCTCCATCCTCAGCGTTGGTAATTACCTCAACTCCACTGGCGGTGATCCTGCGACTATTACGGCCGCTGCAATGACAAGCGCTGCAGATGCGATGACTGGCGTGGTTATCGGCCTTCCGACCGCCATGATCACAACAACGGCCGATTCTTACAGTGTTGGTGTCAGTTCAACGAATGCATGCAATAACAACAATGCTGATTTCATTGCAATCTCTCAGGGCGCAAGCGCCATGGCCATTCTGGGCGGTTCGGTTGAAATTGCTGCTCACTAACAGCGAAGCATAATGTCGAGTGTTCGTATACAAACCCCTTCACTGACCCTTGGGCTTTCTGAAGGGGTTTATCAAAGTGCACATGTTCGTTACGTCCCATCAGAGATCGAAAAATGAAAAAAAACGCTGCATCAATCCTGGTCATGACAAACCTGTTTTTTCTTACTGCACAGGGATTCTGCCTTGCTCCTCTTGGACCCGGCCAGATGAAGGCCGCCACCGCACAGGCCGGAATCCATATCGCCATCACCGATGTAAATACGGAATTCTATTTCACCCATGTAACATTCTTAAATCCCGACGATACCAGTCAGAGCCAGTACATCGCATTCAACGGCCTGCATGTCCTCAATCACCTTCAGACCGACATGACCGATGCTGACGGCAATGTCACGGACAATTCTATCACGGTGGATGTGGGCGTTAAAAACAACGAGCTCATGGCGATCATAGACAGTCCGGGTTTCAACTTCACAACGGATATGACGGTTTCGTACATTGACTATTGCGGCACTTACATCGGTTCATTAAGCGTCGAAGACACAGCCCTTTCCATGTTTCACCTTTATCTGGGGCCACATGCCGGAGGCGGCGTGGACTTTGAGCTTGGGCTTCGCGCCCGGGCCGCACAGTTTTCATACGCATACAACACCACTGATTCCCTGGATTATTCGGGCATCACCCTTGCGGACGTTTTCTACGAAACCCCTGAAAACGACCCCGCCACCTGGTCTCCAACCGGCGTGTTCAAAATCGGAAACGTTGACGGCGGTAACCCGGCAACCATGGATTTCGCTCCGGACACCACGGCAGCGTGGGCGTTTACGGACAGCGACCGAGCCGCCTACACCGTTGACAACACACGGTACAACACGGGTTATATCGCCCTCAGCCTGCCCATGAATGGTTCATTACGTATCGACAACATCACGTTCGGCGGCGATGACACAGGTGCTTTTGTCATGGACGGCATCAACGCTCGGACATTCACCGTTGAAATTCCGGGCCGGGGTCTGGGAAAACCATGAACCAGAAAAGGACGCCTTAATGTTTAACATGCCGGACTTGAATCCATGCCGATCACGACAGGGAAAAACATCCGGCCGTCTGTTGTGCTGTGCGGCGGTGACGATGATGGCCGCCTTTATGTGGCCACCGTCTTCTTTCTCACAGCTCACAGCCATGAATGAGCAGGCCATGAAAGCCGCCACCGCCCAGGTTGGCTTGACCACATTCACCCTTGCCGACAACACGGCCCAGCTTTTCCTCGATATCCACATGGAAACCTATGCCACCATCAACAACCTTTCCGCCGGGTATTACGATAACACCGTTAATGGCCTTGGCTGGGATCTTCAGTGGAAAAACATCAGCCTGGGTACCAACACCGCCAACCCTCTCACCGTGGACGGTCTCCTTGTTATCGCCAATTTTGATGACCTTGAGGCCGCCGATCCGAGTCTTGAACAGATCGTTATCGGGTCCAACCGTCTCCAGGGCACGCTCACCGCAGACATGCTCAGCTATTCGGGCATGTACAATCCGGCCTTAACCGGCGGCAGCGGCGAGCAGGTGATCGTACCCGCCAGAGCCGATTTGGGAACACAGACGTTCAATTTCAACTCCGATGCAAGCCAGGAAAGCGACCAAGGGTTGTTTTTCATCCTGAATATGCGGGGATCACGGCCCAGTGTGCAGGTTGTAGCGGGATATGATTCAAAAACACTGGCGGAGACTTCGCCTGACGTCTGGTGGCGATCTCCTTAACGGAGCAGCAGCCGATGCCGTCCCGTCATAGGGTGAAAGGTTTTTAATCCATGCATGTGGTTTTCGCGTTTATATTTTTTACCGGTCTTATTACCGGATTCTATCCGTTTCATGACTCTCCAAAAAAAGAAGTAACCTTTGCAGCGGGGATGGCCGATTCTCTACGTGTCCGCTACGAAGTCAAGCCACACTCCGAACGCATCCATGAATGCCTGCTCAAACAGAATTACGATTACAGTTGCGGCTCAGCGGCCCTGGGAACCATTCTCAACAACTATCTCGGTGAAAAATTTTCCGAAAAACAGGTCATCAAAGGCCTTATGGAATACGGCGACAAGGAACAGATCAAAAAACTCCGGGCTTTTTCCTTCTGGGACATGCAGAAATTCGTGGAAGCTCTGGGGTACAGTTGCGGCGGCTACAACGCCGAGATGTCTGACCTGATGACCCCTGAACTGTGGCCCTGCATCATACCCATTGAAGTTTTCGGCTACCGGCATTTCGTTATTTTAAAAGGCATCCACAAAGACCATATCATCATCGCCGATCCCTGGCGAGGCAACAGCAGTTACACCGTCAACCAGTTCAAAACCATGTGGTACAACAATATCCTTTTCAGGATTGACCCCAGAAACGGGCATGCCCTGACCTGCCTGCGCATGAAAGAACAGGATCTCCGGTTCATAGACAAAGATATGGAAAAGACGCTGATGTTCAACACGGATCAACCGTTCAACCTCCCCAGAGAATGGGAGGCCGAATTCCATAACCCCACAAAAACGGTTCGCCGTTATAAACAATAGATCCGCAAAAACGGACACGGAGGAAAAAAGGTGCCCAAGGCTTTCATCAGATTTTTCATCACCATCATGGTGCTGACCTTTTCATCCCTTTCGCTCTTTGCGGCAGACAACCCCGCAACATCGGGAAAAGACCCTTCCCCCGGAGAAACGGTATCAACCGAAAGGAATGCCGCCAAAGAGGCCACACCCACCGGACAGATCAGTGATGTGGAAAAGCTTCAACAGGCGATCAAATCCCTTGAAGACAAACTCAATAAAATGTCCGAAGAAAACGATATCAGACGACGTCTTGAAACAACGGAAGAAGAAAAAAACAGCGCGGATGAATCGATTCTTTCCGCAGCCGGCCGTGATTACACCCTTATGAAACCTGGGAGCATGGGGCTTGAGCTCAACCTTGCGTACACCGGTGACGCCTACGATTCGGTGACAAGCAGCAGCAGCGCCGTTTCAGTCAACCACAACGCATACCACACCGTAACCAGCGGGTTTTACATTGAATACCCGATCGAAGAAAACTTCACCACCACCATCAACATCCCCTTTGTGTACAAATACAACAGCCAGACCAACAGAAGCACGGCCAAAGATGTATCGGATATCGGCGATGTGTCGTTCGGCTGTCAGCTCCAGCCGGTAAAAAGCGGTGGCGGCTTTCCGTCCCTGATTTTATCCGGGGCCCTTTCCTGCCCCTCGGGCCGAAGCCCCTACAAAATTGACACCACACGTGAAATATCCACAGGAAGTGGCGGATACTCGGTCAGCCTGGGATGCAATTTAAGCAAATCCGTGGACCCGGTGGTTGCGTTCGGCGGTGTCCAGGTGGGACATTCCTTTGATATCTCCGGTCTGAATTTCAAGTCTGGCTCCCAGGGTGAAACAGGGACCTATCTTCAAGGCGTCAAACCGGGTGACACGTTTTCCTTCAGCATGGGTATCGGGTATTCCCTGTCCTACAAAGTGAACCTTACCCTGGGTTACCAGTACTCGTATCAGACAAAGACCCGTTATGACTGGGTCGGACTCGACGATATCCAATCCGAGGGAAGCATTTCATCGGTATTAAACATTGGAACGGGCTGGAACCTCTCACCCCGAAAATCCATGAATATAAAGGTCGGCATAGGACTGACGGCCAACGATCCTGCGTTTTCCGTTTCGGTCAGGGTCCCGTTCACTTACGATTATTAAAGGGCATCCGGGAAGCAGGAGATTCTTTTTTGTACACTGACTTTCGAATCACATATTTAAGCAGGTATGCCCTTTTCGTCGGAATACTTCTGTTTCTGTCATCGGACCCTGCTTACGCGGTCTTCAGTGAACAAATCGCCGTTGACGCACGGGCCAGCGCTCTTGCCAACACCTGCACGGCAGATCCTCCGGGTCTGATGTCCGTTCATTACAATCCCGCCGGTCTGTCGCTCCTGGACGAGGGGCACACCTTCAGCAACGGCTTCGGACTACCCATCATCAAACGGAAAGGCACGTTCACACCCGATCCGGATTTCGACGGTTTCATGAGCGGTTACTGGGGCAATGACCCTTCCAAATATCCGTCATACTACGAAGGCCCCGAAAAAGACCCCAACAGCGACCACGGCGGTCCCGACCCCCTGAACAACACCACCGGAACCAACACCTCGGGCCGCATGTATATTCCATTTTATAAACCGATCAATTTTATTTTCGCCTCTAACCTGGGCCTCGCGTCCAGAGCCAAAGACAGCCGATGGACCTTTGCCTACGCCAACTACGCCCCTTACGGCGGCGGCATGAATAACAGCGACATCGGCAATCCCTACCGGTTTGGCGGCAGTTCCTTTTACGTCCAGCATCTGGTTTATGCAGCCCCCAGCGCCAGCCTGGCCGTGTCAGACACCCTGTCCATCGGAGCTTCGGTGGGCATGGGCCAGCGGGCCATGGGGATTACCCAGGATCTCCGGACGCCCAATGTTATGACAGCTCTGACCCGGGTGATCGGAGATGCCACACAAAGTTTGGAAATCCCGGTGCTTTCAGAACAGACCTTGCCGCCGCCCTGGATGGGTGGGGGGCTCGGACCTTATGAAAACATCGCCTCTTTCTCAATGGACGCCAGGGATGATTTTGTCCCGTCGTTTAATCTGGGCCTCTTATGGCGGCCCAGAAGCTGGTTTTCCTACGGTCTCTGCTATCAGAGTCCTTCGTCTGCGGAACTTTCAGGAAAGTACCGCTGGCAGTACAGCAAACAATTTCAGAAAACCGTCAAATGGAACGGAAGCACCCCCATGACATTGCAAACCGCCGGCATGCTGGACCTGCCCATCAACCCGGTCAGTGAACAGACAGGAACAGCCACCACGACCCAGATTTTTCCCAAGCGTATCCAGACAGGCATCATGGTTCGCCCCACAGATCGGCTGAAGCTGCTCATAGATCTGTCATGGGCTGACTGGGCCACCGTGGGCCAGGAAGATCGTTTTATTTTTGACCAGAGAATCCAGTTGCTGCGTATCGCAAAAATGTTGGGCTACACCTATGATGCGTTCACCCTGGTGGTTCCACGCGACATGAAAGATGAATGGCACGCGGGTATCGCTGCGGAATATGACGTGAGCGAAAACCTTACCTTGCGCTGCGGATACGAAAGACGCCCCACATCCCTTCAAAAAGACCGCTTTGACGGCCTTTATTTTATTCCGGACGCCAATCTTGTCGGAGTCGGTCTTGGGATCAGATTGCCTGACGGAGTAAAAATCGATCTGGGCCTTGGCTGGCTGTTCAGCCATAATTTCCGATTATTGGATAATACAAGCACGAACTTCAATTCCCTGGATTTCACCCAGCTGAACAATCCCTACACGGGTCTTGATTACAAACAGGATGTGGATCTCTATATCGCTTCCATTGGATTGACCATGCCCCTAAACGTTCAGATAGACATGTTTCGTAATCAGCAGGAGATACTCATGCGCCAGATCAGAAAAATCGAGTCCCTACTCAGGTGGCTGAACCCTTTCGCTGAAAAAACTGAAGAGAAGAGAGCCGATTCAGATGGGTTGGGATTTTATAAAACGGATAATAATGAAGAGAAGGATTTTGATAAATTCCTGGAACAGCTTTCAGCCGAATATCGCTGAAATCTATACGGATTATTTATTGTAACGGACAGCGACCCTCTGGCCTTAGTGTTGTTTTCACAACTTTTTTACAAAGGATTGATGATGATTCGCCCAATGAAAACCATTTCACTTTTTACGCCCATATGCCTTATCGGCCTGGGCTTCCTTGGCCATGGCTTAGCCATAGGTTCTGAAGCAATAACCGCCCCGTTCAAGATAACGAAGACGGTCCTTATGAAATCTCAAAAAGATATAAAATATTACGGTCTGACATCCAATCGCCCTTTTTCTTCCCATGTGGCCTATGCCGCCCGCATCGGCTCAAAAATGGCCGCCTTCATGGACAGTAAAAAAGGTGTTGAATACGACGCCATCGCAAAAGGGACACCCTTTTTCCTGCCCGGTTCCGACCGCCTTGTTACCATCGCTTTTAAAGGAAAAAAACAATTCGTGGTCATCGACGACAAACCCGGCCCCGAATTTGACGGGGTTTCAGACGTTCTGTTCAGTCTTGATCAAAAACAATTTGTTTACAAGGCACTGGACGGTAAAACGCAATCCGTTGTCCTTAACAACAAACCCGACGCCGGTTTCAAACAGATCATCGGCGGTCCTTTTTTCAGCCTGAACTCCAAGCGGTTCGCCTATGCCGCCCGTGACTGGGACGGGGGCTGTTATCTCCTGATCAACCATGAAACGACAGGGCCATTTTCAGATATCAAGGACCTGTCCTTCAGCCCTGATTCAAAACATGTGACCTGTTCCGTTCTCAAGGACAAGACCTGGTACCTCTGGAAAGACGGCCTTCTGGGCAAAGGGTATGAAAATGTCACTTCCATTGTCTGGAGCCCTGATTCCTCACGGATGGCCTACGTGGCCCAGACCGATAAAAAACTGTTTCTGGTGGAGAGGGATAAAGAACATCCGCCTTATACCACGGTGAGCGTTCCCCAGTTCAGCCCCGATTCACGCCACCTCGTGTATCCGTCCCAGAAAGATAAAAAATGGAGGATGGTGTTTGACGGAAAGGAAGGCCGCCCGTTTGACCTGCTTGCCCTTCACATGTTCAGCCCGGATTCGAGCCACTACGCGTATGTGGGTGTAAAAAAAGAGAAAGCCTTCATGGTTTACGATGGCGAACCCGGAAAATCCCACGACATGATCACCGATATGGCCTTCAGCCCGGATTCCGGCCACCTGGCCTATATCGCACAGGACAAAGACAAGGGATTTGTTGTCATGGACAAAAAACCCTGCAAAGCCTATCCATCGGTTCACCATCTTGCCTTCAGTCGCGATTCGTCAAAGTTGGCTTATATCGCCATAGTGGATAAGAAGAACATCCTCGTGATCAACGAACAGGAAAGCAATGTTTACGATGCTGTGGGCCTTCCGGTGTTCAGCCTGGACAACCTGAACGTCGCCTATGTGGCTTTCAACGGAAAAAACTGGATCTGGGTTGTCAACGGCCATGAAATCGATCTGAAAATCAACCGAATTATTGATACAGCCCCCCTCGTGTTTGACGGTCCGGACGCCCTTCACGGATTGGGAATCATCCTTAGCCCTGAGCCGGAATTCATCCGTTTCGATGTGAGCCTGATTCGATAAAACCCATGGCCATCCACCTTTGGAGAAGAGGAATGACACATATGCGACATCTGATCATAACCGGCTTTCTGATGCTGAACGCCCATTTTGCAGCTGCCGCCCCTGTGGGCAACATCGGTGATCGGGCCATCTGGAATCCCGGATTTTTCGAAAATGGTGGCCCTTTTTCCATCATAGCCACCCTTACAGCGAACTCCCAGACCAATGATCTGCCCGTTCAGAAATCCCGGTTCAACTGGGCAAACCCCAATACCACACCGGCAGAAACAAGGGCTTATTCACAGACCCGCCGGTCACGAAACACCCTGGACAATCTGGGGATTCAAATCGGCATACCCTTAAATGACAGCGCCTATGTCTACTCCCTGATCGGTGCAAGCCAATCCAAAATAACGTTACATTACACGGACTGGACAGTCAGCCGGAGCTTTTCACGTGTTGACACGTTCACGTCCGGCCCGGATGTGTATTATGGCGTCGGCGCTGCCTTTGTCATGCTCAGAGAAACACTTGAAAACCATATCCCTCTGACATTCGGCATGACCGCCCAGTACCTGCGGTACAGCTTTTCAGACGATCAGCTTAAGACAAAAAACGTTTCCTATTCCTGCTCACTTTCTGAAATCCAGCTGGGATTATGTCTTTCAACGAACATCGGCCCGTACTCTCCCTATCTGGGCGCCAAGGCGGCCAGCCTCACAGGCGAAGAAGATTATATGAATAAGAACGATGCCAGCGCTTATTTCCCGGAAGGGTTTGTCCATTACACAAACGACATCACATGGTTCAAAAATATCGGATATTTTATCGGCGTAAGCCGGAATTTCAACGACATGTTTTCCGTGGGTCTTGAAATAAAATTCGGGGATGAAGAAGGGCTGGGCCTTACGGCCACAACCCGGTTTTAGGAGCATCGCGTATAAGGATGGACATGAACATGAAACATCGGTCTTCCAATCGAATATGGACGTTCTTCTGTCTGTTTGTTCTCTGTGCTGCCCCCGGGTGGGGAGCCACTTTGATCAAAACAGCCGAATGGCCGTTTCCCGCGCCGGCACTCTACCTCGAAAGTGGTGTCAACGCGGTGACGGGTGGTGGAACACTCCTCGTCTGGGCCGTGGGTGACACGGTTGCCGTGATCGGCAAGGGCGGTTTTACACCGCTAAGTACATTCCGGGTTACAACAAGCACGGTGATACAGGACATACTCTACGATTCCACGACCTCAACGCTCTATATCGCTGCCGGATATGACTCAAAAGCGTCAGGCGGAGGGCTACAGATTTTTTCTCTGGCTGATCCGTCCAATCCCGTCATGATCTCCGCACTGTACAAATCCACAAAATTCCCCGGTTCACCCGCCGCAACGACCCCGGTCGCCGACATAGACGCCAGGGGACTTGGGCTGTACAATACCACATTGTTTCTGGCCGATAACAACTACGGGCTCAGGGTGATTGATGTGACAGACACCGGAAATCCGTCTGAAATACCCCTTACAAACCCCGGCGCCGAATTTCAAACCGGTTATGCCCAGCCGAACATCAACGGGGAGTATACGGTCACAGGCGGTTATGTGGGGATTTCGGTGTATCCGTCAAATGAAAAGGTTTACGCCTTTGTTCGTGATTACTATCACGGTGTCTCCGTCTTTGATGTGACAAACCCCGGCATCATCGACGAGCCTGTAGTAAAAAACACCCTGAGCGCCTTCCTTTTCGGTTCCTTGTCCCTGCTTTCGGATATCTTTGTCACCGAAACCAACGGACGCCTCACAGCCTATGTCGATGGGGGCAACACCGATGGCACTGAATTCATCCTGTCCAGGCTGGATGTTTCGTTTGAAGGTGACCTGCCCATCGCCAATTACGGGTACTGCGTCCTGCCTGGTTCCGCCAAAGGGATTCATGTTACCGGGTCTTACGCCTTTGTCGCCGACGGGGACAAAGGCCTTCAGATCGTCGACATCGCCGCTGTTCCGTCAAGTTCCACAGAAGTTCTCACCTACCCCATCATCGGCTCCTACACCACCCAGGCCGGTTTTTCCTACAGCGTGTTTCTTGACGGTTCCGCTCTCTATCTGGCCAGCGGTGAAACCGGGCTGAATAAACTCGATGTGTCCGATGTGACGTCACCCGCCTTTGTGGCACGTCTTGAATCTCCATTGAGCGCGGATGATATCAGCATATCAGGAGATTACACGTATATGCTGGACAGAAAAAAGGGACTGAGGATCTTTGACACGACCCTGCCCGGTTACCCGGCACTCAGAGGATTTCTCCCCCATCCCGGCCCAGCCACAGACCTGTGTGTTTCCGGAAATTACGCCTTCATATCAAACAGCACCGGGTCAATAAACATTGTCGATATTTCCGATCCCGATGCTCCGTTTTTCACCGGTTCATCCGTCTCCTCTCCTTCGCCAAAGGCCATGTCCATTTCAGGGAATTACCTTTATATCGCAGATTCACTCAGCGGGATGCGTACAGTCAATATCACCGATCCGTTAAATCCGGTGGATCTGGGGTCGGCCGCCACAAAAGGAACTGCGTGTTCCGTGGTTGTCGACAGTGACCGTGCCTATGTTTCCGAGGGTGCTTCCGGGCTTGAAATTTTCGACGTTTCAAGCCCGGAAGCACCTGTCTCCCTGATAAGCGTTGAACTGAGCGATGCCAGGGCCGCAGCCATATGCCGCACGGAAAACTCGATTTACGCCCTGGTAGCAAATGGCACTTCCGGGCTTGTCATTCAAGATGTCACCGATCTTACGACTCCCCTGCCGGAACCTGTTTTTTTCAACCAGATGGACAACACAACCACACCATCCCCGTTTGTCGCTGTCTCCGTGGCAGTTCTCGGCAGTATCGCCTTTGTCAGTATGGGATCCGACGGACTCTTAGCGCTGGATATCACCACGCCGTCAAACCCGTCCATCATCAGCCATTGCCTCAGTTCGAGCACCAGTTCGGATATTACTGCTAAATCCGTGTATGATTCAACCTCTGACGATTATACCACCTATGTCACCGTAGCCGACGGTTTTACCGGCTTCAAGATCCTGACAGTGAACAACACCGAATCCATCGACACAACGCCACTTGTCCCGGACCTTAATTCAGGATGTTTCATTGAAACATCATGTGATGAAAGAAAAGAGGAATGGCTGACCGTTATCGTGTCCTTTATAAACCACATGTTCAGAAGGAATCCCTTGGGGATGGCTTCGACAGGAGAGAAGAGATGAACCCATTTTTAAAAACCGCTCTGAATACATTCTTGGCCCTCGCCTTGGTCAGCCTGATTATTACAGGCTGCGGGAAAAGCAAAAGCTCGGGAGGCAGCGCCGAACCCGTCGCGGAATCCAGTGTGTGGTACAAAGACCTGGATGCTGATGGATTTGGAGATGAAAATACTTTCGAATCCTCCGACACCCAGCCGGAAGGTTTTGTGGACAATCCCATAGACTGCGACGACACCGATGCGGCAGTTAATCCCATGGCCCCTGAGATCATGGACGATCTCGACAATAACTGCAACGGTGAAACAGATGAAAGCCCAAAAGCGGGAATCATTCCGGATAGCGGCCAAACCGCCTCGTATACGGATACATTCGGAGAGGATTCCGATTTTGTTATTGATCCGTCCTCTTACACAAAACTGGATGAAAACGGGCAACCCCTTCAGCCCAATGCCACAGCTTGGAGAATGGTTAAAGACAACGTTACCGGACTGATATGGGAAGCCAAGGACGAATCCGACGGGGTCGTCAATCTGTTGAATTCCCATGATCCGGACAACACCTATTCTTGGAGCGATGCGAACACCGGGTTTATCGATGCCCTGAACGCAGAGAACCTCGGGAATTTCAGTGACGGTTATTCATGGCGTCTGCCGACCATAAGAGAACTCAGCCTTTTATCAAACAACGGCGTTGCAAACCCCAGTCTCAATACAACCTATTTCCCCAGAATCGTAGCAGGCATCTGGTCATCCACCCATAGCGTTACTCCCAACACATCGGTATTTTATTTCATCTACAATGTCGGCATGGCGTTACAGGACGCCCAGACCGCAAAATACAGGGCCTGGGCTGTCCGAGGCAAAGAGGCTGACTCCAGCTTCGAAGACACGGGCTCAGGAACTGTCACGGACACGACAACGGGCCTGATGTGGCAACAGACAGACGACGGGTCGGGGTATGCCTTCGAACAGGCCCTTTGCTACTGCCGGAACCTGACCCTTTCCGGCTACAGGGACTGGCGGCTTCCCAACAAGAACGAGCTTATGACCCTTCTTCGTTTTGAAAAAGAAAATCCGTCCATACAGTCCGATATGTTTCCCGAGACAAAGGCGTTCTTATACTGGACATCCACCACCCAGAACTTCAATCACAGCTACACCTGGTGTGTTGATTTTTCCGACAGCTCTTTTGCCCACACACACCTTAAAACATCATACGCCCTGGTGAGGGCTGTCCGAGGCGGAAACATCAGCAATTTAAACACATGGTACAAAGACAGCGACGGCGACGGTTACGGGGATCGGGCCGTATTTGTAAAAATCGTCGCGGCCCTGCCGCAGCCCACGGGTTATGTCTCTGGAAACACAGACTGTAACGATTCAAATTCATATATCAGTCCGGCGGCCGCAGAAATCCCCAATGACGGCATCGACCAGAACTGCAACGGCTCGGATCTGGTCACCTGGTATGCGGACAGTGACGGAGACACCTTCGGTTCCCAGACAGAGACCATTCTATCGGAAACCCAGGAGACCGGTTATGTTAGGAATTCAGAGGATATCGTAAACAACCGGTTTGACTGCAATGACCTGTCGATTGTCATCAATCCGGACATGGCGGAACTTCTTGATGACGGGCTGGATAACAATTGCAGCAGCCGCTCCAGCGTATCCTGGTATCCGGATGAGGACGGAGACGGTTACGGCAAAGGCCCAAGGGTTGCCGTGGGTGAAAACCAGCCACTGGATATGATGCTGTACGCGTCCAACGATCTGGATTGCCATGACCATAATCCGCTCAGCCATCCCGGTCTTGTGGAAATTTACGGCGACAGCAACGATACAAATTGTAACGGAGATGTGGATGACCTGGGCCAGCGAATTATTCCCGACACCGGCCAGCTGACCAGCCACACATCGACAGGCGGGGAAGACGCGAATTATCTGATCAATCCGCCGTCCTATGAAAAAATATCCGAAACAGGAACCGTTCTTTCCGCCTCCGATACACGCTGGGCCGCCGTACATGACAAAGTGACAGACTTGTATTGGGAAGTGAAAACCGACTCCAGCAAAACAAAAACTTACACGTATGCCGAAGCCCTTTCATATGTTGCAGGTTTGAACCTCGCCGGTCGAACGGACTGGCGCCTGCCCACGGTAACGGACCTTTCCATGATCACGGATCTTGACAGTTCCAACCCGGCAATCCGGACAGATTATTTCCCCAACATGCAATCAGACCGTTACTGGACCGATTCGGATTATGGTACGGATGGCCACTATCTGTCCGTTTC
This sequence comes from Desulfobacteraceae bacterium, assembly GCA_041660385.1. GTDB lineage: Bacteria > Desulfobacterota > Desulfobacteria > Desulfobacterales > Desulfolunaceae > DYJE01. The sequence continues at coordinate 83,415 of JBAZWJ010000016.1, forward strand.
CTTCAGATACGGTGAATGTTATCCCGTACTAAAAACAGATCATCTGTATGTTATCACCGTGAGTGGGGGCTCATTCGAGCCGTTCCTGATTAAAAACAGCGACGGAACCGTTACGGAAAAAGCATCGGGACTGATGTGGAACGGCGTCCTTTCCGGCAGTGGCACATGGAACGACAGCGTTTCTTTCTGGAATTCCACCACGTCCTGCGGTTATACAGACTGGCGGCTGCCCACGGAAGCGGAAGTCGGTTCCCTGCTTGAAATCATAGAAAGCGATCCCTCGTTAAACCTTTCAGACTATTTCACCCTCACCCACCTGTACACGACATACTGGAGTTATACGCTCTCTACATCCAAGGCCTCATATGCCGTTTACTTTTCACTCAGCAGCGGGCAGGCCGGCATTCAAGGCATTAACAGCGGTTTATACAGCCTTGGCGTTCGCGGAACAATGCTGTCACGCTTTATCGATAACGGCGACGGAACGGTTTTAGACTCAAAAACAGGTTTGATGTGGCTGAAAGAAAACGGCAACAACGGAGAGAAGATGGCGTTTACCGGTGCCCTTTCTTCGTGTAACGATCTCACGTTCGCCGGTTACTCCGACTGGAGACTCCCCAGCCGGAACGAACTTTTGTCACTTCTCGACGCTGCCATACACTCCTGGGACGATTATGTACAGGCTTTCCCGGGCACGGGAGATTTATACTGGACGTCTTCCTCATCATCCGCCCTGACTCAAAACGCCTGGCAGATCAATTTCACAAACAACACAACGAATCCTCCAAATTTCCATTGTGTTCTTCGAAAAGTCAAAGTACGTTTCGGAAAACATGATTTAACCCATTTTTGCTACGATAATGGGATACGCTTTGAAATATTTAGGACTGAAAAACAGTCAAAAACATTTATTGGCATGGTAATACGGGGATTTTTACTTCTCCGAAAGTTGAATCATATATAAATATGGCATAGTCCAAAACCACCTGAAATGACCCGAATAAAGCGCGGAGAAACGATGAAAAATACAGTGAATCATGAAATTTTTTCTATATATGCCAGGATTATATGTCTTGTCATTGTTCTTTTTGGCCTCCAGGCTTGCAGCAGTGACAGAGATGACTCACTGCCTGTGAAAAATTCCATTTCAGCAAGTTCGATGTTTTCCACGGTGATAACGAAGGACGGTAATCTTTACGGTTGGGGCTTTACAAGGAATCCTGAAAAAGGAACGGTTGAATCTATCGGAACGGATAATGACTGGTATTCGGTTGCCACTTCCAATTTATATAGCGTCATGATCAAGAAGAACGGGGCTCTTTATTATTTGGATTTTTTTGATGTGGGAGAAGATGGATCTTTAACTCCCAAAAGGATCGGGAATGGGTCGGACTGGGTATTTGTTACAAATGACGGCACAGGTGATTCCAACACTCTCGCTATAAAAAAAGATGGTTCTCTTTATTTGTTATGGCAGAATGGTGATACTCTCGGATCAGAAAGGATTGGAACAGAAAAAGGCTGGGTCCGGGTTGCCGGAGGGTATGGACATTATCTTGGTATAAAGTCTGACGGTTCCCTTTATGCCTGGGGTAACAATGGGGAAGGGCAGCTTGGAGACGGAACCTACGAAAACAGAACCCATCCTGTCCGGGTTGGGAATGATAATGACTGGGTCAGTGTTGAAGCTGAAGGTAGTTGTAGTTTTGGTATAAAAAAGGACGGCACCCTTTATGCCTGGGGGTATAATAGATACGGGCAGTTGGGTGACGGAACGACCGACGATAAGGCCATTCCCACACGGATAGGAGATGCCGGATCCTGGAAAAAAATAAAAACGCGATGGGGATATACTCTGGCGTTGAAAAAAGACGGATCACTTTATGAATGGGGTCTCTATAACGACACATTTTATGGTTCATCCTATCCGATCAGGATTGAATCGGAAAACGACTGGGATGATATATCAACAGGGTCTGGATACAATCTGGCCGTCAAAAAAGATGGTGATCTGTATGCCTGGGGTAATAATAGCCTCTCTAAAATTGGAGTTTCAGTTGACAAAAAAAGCCCCGTGCGAGTGGGTTCAGACTCGGACTGGGCTGATGCTTCTGCAGGGTGTTACCATAGTCTTGGCTTAAAAACGGATGGCACTCTGTACTCCTGGGGAGAGATTTATTATTCCCCCGCGACTTATTTCATCCCCACACGAATCGGGGAACAGACAAACTGGGCATCCATATCAGCTGGATGGCAACACGATCTGGCCATAACGTCAGAGGGTTTTTTATACGCATGGGGTTTTTTTGGAATTGATTATGGGTATGATGACAACGAAAACGAATACAGAGAATTCCCTGTTAAAATTGGTAACGATACAGATTGGAAAACAATTTCAGCCGGAAAGTATTACAATCTTGCAGTGAAAGATGAAGGGACGTTTTATGACTTGGTTCATACCCATGAGCAAGGGGAGCCGCTTAATCCGATACAGATCGGAACGGATGATATCTGGGCATATGCTTTTGCCGGTTCAGGCAGTGATCTGTTCTTAAGTAAGGACGGTTCCCTATATGCCCATTCCAGTGATTCTGATGACAGTAATCCTGAACGGATAGGAACGGATACAGACTGGATATCAGCCTCGATTCATTCCAGTCATTCGCTGGCTGTCAAGAGCGATGGTTCCCTTTATGCCTGGGGCAACAATGATTACGGTCAGCTCGGAGACGGAACGAAAACAGCTAAGGGAAATCCCACTCGAATCGGGACAGATACGGACTGGGCACATGTTGCAGCTGGTGATAGGCACAGTCTGGCATTAAAAACAGATGGTTCTCTTTATGGTTGGGGTTCTAATTGGGGTGGCCAGGTGGGGGACGGTACTTTTGAAGATAAAGTCACACCCACCCGCATCGGATCGGATCTGGATTGGAAGAGTATTTCAGCAGGCGATTATCATTCATTGGCTTTGAAACAAAATGGGTCGTTGTATGCATGGGGAATGAATAGTCATGGGGAGCTTGGAGTTGGCTCTATCCATGTGGATTCTCCGGTGTTTATCATGTCGGGGTTTTAAATCGGATCTTCGGCTTGTGAGAATATGGAATTCAAAAACCGCATTAAAATAGAGTTGGTGTTTGGCACCTCCTTTTATTGCGGCAGAGCCTCCGTTGCAGCATTCCGGGGAGAATCCCCGGAACGAGGGGCTGTTGAGCGATATGCTCGTTGGGACGCTTCTTTTTTATCTTTAAAAAATTATGCGATTGTCCTGATGAAAAATCAAAATGCCCCGATCCTTAATTCGATGTTCGATGTTGGGCGTTCGATGTTCAATGTTCATTATTCCCCGCATACCTTATCAGTACCAACTCTTGCCTCACCATCCGCAAACGCAGACCCCATTTAAAATTCCCCCATTCTCCCGCAAAGAAAGCCCAAACCCTGCACCTCCCTCCGAACCGCAACCTATTGGATGTTGAAAGTTGAGCGTTGGACGTTGGACGTTCAAAATTTCCATCACGCCATTCGATATTCGACACTATCAGTTCAAAACTCCTTCCGTCATCCAGTGCCATCTCTCTTTCCCAATTTCCCTCACAGTCAACCCTCAGTGTTCTTAATAGTTCGTATAAGTTATTCATGGTTATTTTTAAGCGACTTAATGGAATTATATTGACTTAAATTGATGAATACAGATAGGAAGTCCAATATCCCCAAAAACCATGAAGAGCCCGATTATCATTATGCTAAAATTTAAAACGACAGTCCGTTGCACTCTTTTTTCTCTTTTTCTTTCTTCGGCGGTTCTTTATCCCCTCAGCCAGGCCTATTCTGAAAAAATCTATTTCGCCGGGTACAAAGGCGGGTTTTACATCCGGTCCGAGGAAGAGGGCGGAATGGACATGCGGCTTGGCGGTGCGGTTCAGGCCGATCATCGTTACTACCAGGAAGAGGAACGGGCTTCCAATGGGTTTGACATTCGGAAGGCTCGCCTTGTGTTCCGGGGCACCCTGACACGCTGGTTCAGATTCGGCATGGAATTTGAGTTTCAGGGCAATGAAACGGACAATCTGGTGGATGCTTACATCGAAGGGGTGAATGGGTTGCAGGCCCTTCGGTTCGGGCAATTCAAGGAGCCGTTCAGTCTGGAATGGCTGACAGCAGACAAGGGCCAGGTTTTTGCCGAAAAGTCCATGGCAGCCTCTCTCTGTCCTGGTCGTGATGTGGGGTTGATGCTCCATGGACGGCTTTTATCCGACCGGATTATTTATGCGGCGGGTCTGTTTAACGGCGATGGAGATGACGGCTCAACAGGAGGTAATGAAGAGGATAGCCCGGAAATCACCGGACGAATTGTGGCAGCTCCGTTTAAAAACAGCACATCGGATCTGATCAGCGGTTTTTATGTGGGTGGTTCGGCCAGTTACTCAAAAATCGACACCCTCAACATCCATCTGAAAGTGAAAAGCAGCGGAATGGCGGCAGGTGATCTGAACGTTTACGACCTGTCTCACAACACCAAATTCGGGGTGATTCAGAATGTGGATTCACGGGTAAGAGCAGGGGTAGAAACGGCCTGGTCTTACGGGCCGGTGGGCTTGGCAGGTGAACTGATTCATATGAAATACAGTGACATGGAACCGGTGGGCGAACCTGCTTCGGATGCGGACTTCAGCGCATGGTACGCGGCATTGATCTGGAATATCACTGGCGAACCGGTTCTGTTTACCCATGGAGAACTCCAGGCCGTATACCCTCAGACCTTTTTCAACCCGGATGAAAACAAGTGGGGCGCTTTTACTCTGGGGGCGCGGGTAGAACATTTTGAAGGTGACAAAGACTGGATCAACGAAGCATCCCATGTTTCTGTGCGTGAAGCCGACGCTTTTTCTCTCAGTCTGAACTGGGTGCCGTTTCCCATGTGCAAAGCAGTATTGGACTATACCCATACAAGACTTTCAGATCCCATCAGGGTCAGGGTTCTTGATGATGGCCATATCGATTATCTCGACAAAGAAAACGTGGTGACGTCTCGTTTTATGATTGATTTTTAAGATCAACTCAACAGGAGGAAAGAGATGAAAAGCATTTCAAAATTTTTATGGATGATCATGGCGGTGGCGGTTTTTTCTGCACCCGTGGTTCAAGCCGCATACCATCATGAGGGCGAGAAAGACGCAGGTAAATTTCTTTCAGTATACCCGGGAAGCGCCGGAACAAAACTGGATCACTGCGCACTGTGCCATACCGGAGGGTCATACCAGAGCGGTGGAAAAACAGTTCAGGTGGGAAGCTGCCAGTGGTGTCACAGAACATACGGTTATGACGGATCTGGCGGAGCCTCTGCTTTGACCGGCACATTGAATCCTTACGGAACGGCCTATCTTGCGGCAAACCGGACAGCGGAAGGTGTGACAACTATCGCCAGCGCAGACTCGGATGCCGACGGATACTCCAACGCCGTCGAAATCAATGCCGGGAATTTTCCTGGAAACGCCAACGACCACCCCGGTCTTGTTTCTGCTCCTTACAGGATTTACACCAAGGCTCAGCTTGAAGCCATGGAACAGCACACCCAGTTTCTTCTGATGAACACCTCACGGAGCGGTGATTCTTACGCCGAATACACCGGTGTCCCCATGAAAGATCTTCTGGATGACGCCGGGATTCTTCTGGATTTGGCTACAAGCATCACGGTTTACGCACCGGACGGATGGGCCCAGGATCATCCTCTGAACTACGAACCGGATCTGGAAATGTACCATGTTTACGGCAACGCACCTGAATCGAATTTCCAGTACCCATCGGCAACCTATTACTATGACAACGAAGCGGACCAGGCCAAAAACCCGGATTACGGTTGGTGTGATTACAGCGCACCATCTTGCGTGGGAAGAACCCATGGCGGAGCCATCGTGGTGGAAAACGGACTCATGGCCATTCTGGCACTCAAACAGGACGGAGCTTATCTGATTCCAGGCCTGTTGAACGATGAAAACAAGCTCGACGGCTCAGGACCGTTCCGTGTTGTTGTTCCCCAGAAATATCCCAACGCCCCGGATCAGTCCAGCAAGTCCGCCATACAGGACGTCCTTTGGCCTTATGAAAACGGCTGGGACCACAACGCCGGTGCCTGCTCCCGTTCAGCCACCATCATCAAGGTCAATCCGTTGCCCGAAGGCACCAGCGATATCGATATTCTTGAAGCAGGCTGGAACTACATCGACCAGGAAAAAATCATCATCTACGGAGCCATTGACGGAACCGATTCCAATGGAAACGGCGTACTGGACAGCGAGGAAGGCACGTCCGAAACAGATGATATGGATGGAGACGGAACCCCGGACTACAAAGATGCGGACACGGCCAGTGTTCGCCATGCAAAAGGCTCATCAAAAATCAGAATCAACTGTTCAGCAGGTGAATTCAGCCTGATTCAGGCTCTGAATGAAGCAGACCCGGCCCTCAGCCAGACAGGCAAACCCACGGACCGTTCGTGCCCCTATGGCGCTTTGAAATTCAACATCACAGGTCTCACACCCGGCCAGACCGTCACTGTCGAACTGGAAATGCCTGAAAACGTTCCCACCAGCGCGACGTTCTACAAGATCCTCTCAACCGGCTGGAGTCTCCTTGCCTTTGGAAGCAACAACGGAGACAAACTGATCACCCTCACCCTGACAGACGGCAACCCTGCCACGGACCTTGATGGCCTGGCAAACGGAACCATCGTGGACCCCGGCGTTTTGACAACCGGTGCCGATGACACAGCTGATTCGGATGATGATGATTCCTGTTTTATCAATTCTTTGATCTGATACCACAACGGGGCGGGTCTATTGCCTGCCCCGTTGTGTTGTTCTATTCACCCCATTCAATATTCTATATTGACCGTTCAATGTTCGATATTCAGCCCTACCTCCACCCCAATTCCTCTCTTGCCCAAGCCCCTGAAATGAACTATACAGGAATCGAACTCCGGTTTCCCGCAGTTCTTTAATTTTGTGAAAATCATCATCGATTACGTTTAATGGTTTAATAAAAAATGGAACGAGCTGACTATTTCATAAGGCGATTTCTGCTTGTGATCCCCACATTTATCGGGATTACCTTTATCTGTTTTCTGTTGATCCAGTTTGTGCCCGGCGGACCGGTGGAGCAGACCATGATGCGGATGAAAGGCTCAGCTGACGGCGGGCAACCCACGTCAACCAATGCGGCGTCCATTTCCGAAGAGCAGCGCAAGGAAATTGAAGTCCATTTCGGTTTTGACAAGCCGTTTTATCAGCGTTATTACAACTGGCTGATCCGGGACAGAATCGGCATGACCATGGAATCCTACAGTTATCCAAATAAAAATGCCTGGCAGCTGATCAGCGAACGCTTTCCCGTGTCCCTTGTTTTCGGGATCACGGGTTTTTTTCTCACCTATATAGTGTGTATTCCTCTGGGCATCATGAAGGCTCTCCACCATGGCAAGACCTTTGATCTTGTTTCAAGTGTCGTGGTGTTTGTGGGTTACGCCATTCCGGTGTTTGCTTTTGGTATGGTGCTTAAAATGGTGTTCTGCGGAACAGTTGAGGGGCTGTTTGATATTTTTCCCATGTCTGGTTTTACGTCGGACAACTTTGAAACACTTTCCATGGGAATGAAAATAAAAGACGTTTTCACGCACATGTTTCTGCCTGTGATCTGTTACATGATTGGGAATTTCGCTGTGCTGACCCTTTTAATGAAAAACTCCCTGCTGGAGCAGATCAGCAAAGATTACATACGCTGCGTGCTTGCCAAAGGGGCCGGTTTTTCAAGGGCCGTGTGGCTCCACGCGTTCAGGAATTCTCTGATTCCCATTGCCACGGGTTTTGGTGGGGTTCTGTCCATGATGTTCGCGGGGTCTGTGATCATCGAACAGGTGTTTGAGATTCCGGGGATGGGGCGGCTCAGTCTGGAAGCCATTGTGGGCAGGGATTATCCGGTGTTCATGGGGATTCTTTCCCTCACGTCTCTTCTGGGTCTTGTGGGCAATATCCTGTCGGATTTCTGCTATGTGATCATTGACCCGAGAATCAACTTCAAAAAATCATAAAGGCGCAGAAGGTAAACCACGGCATGGCGGGAATCACCGGCTTTCTAACAATCAGAAACCCCGAAACACAAAAACGGCTGAAGCGGTTCAAAGAACACAAAACAGCCCACGTCTCGTTGTGGATTCTGGCTATTCTTTATGCCATCAGCCTTTTTTCAGAACTTCTCTGCAACAGCGACCCTCTTTATGTCCGGTTCAAAAATAAATCATATTTCCCGGTGTTTGCCTTTCATTCCGAAGACGAGTTTTTAAATAACGGCAAGCACACTCGGCCCGATTACAAAAAATTGAGAACGAATCCCGAATTCACGGCAGATCCGTCCCATTGGATGATTTTTCCGCCTTTTGAAATCGGCCCTTATGAAAGCGCATCGCCCTCTGATCTTGCATCAGGCGACAGTGTTTACCTTGTTTTCAATCCTGAAATACGCCTTGCCACGGTGAACATCCGGGACGATTACACCGTGTCCCGATCGTCCAATTTTGGAGTGCTGGTTGGAAAGGACGATTCGCTGGTTGCGGACAGCCTGATCACGGAAAGCCTTGATCTGCCGGACTCGATCAAGGAAGCTGTGGCTGTTCGTTTCAGAAACGAGGAGGCTGGAGAAGTGGAAGTCCCGCTGGTTCTGCCCGATGGCGCAACCCTCACTGTTTCACTGAACGATTATTCGCCACGGGACGAGGCTCCGAAAACGGTGAGGCTCAAATTTGAGGAAAAGGAAACGGTCAGACGAAAGCTGGCGAAAATTCCATTTGACAGCCAAGGGACGCTGAAAGGCAAGGCTCCTGAACTGTGGGGCAGTATTCCGGTGGACGAACAGGCCGAGCTGTCAGCCAAAGTCCGAACCCGGTTTGAACGTCCTGTAGATTCGGTTCCCATGACCATTTCCGGGGCGTTGTACCGTCTGGATTTTCAAAAAGAGGACATCCGTTTTCCCTATCCGCCCACACTCCGCCATCCCATGGGCATTGACGAAGCGGGCCGCGATG
>JBAZWJ010000017.1:0-91994 GCA_041660385.1 Desulfobacteraceae bacterium
CCACAAAGATACAGACTGCCATGGGCAGCTATCGTTGGTCCACCGAATCAGTGGCCAGAGACAAGCTCTTCTTGAAATACTTGGGAGTGGACACCAAATAGTGTGCGCTTTATACGACTTTCAGGATGGTATATTGTCGTAATGATTTTGATTCTAAGATAATGATAATAATAGGGATAAATTATCATAATTTATATTAGTTAATAAATAATTAATCGGTTTATGGGGATTAATTAATCTAATAAATGATCAAGAATCGTTATGGAGAAAATACATGAACCAGACAATAAGGGACTTAAATTTTTTAAATGTAAATTATTTACAAAGAAATGCGATTATTGATGACAATAAACATAAGATGCTTAAGGAGGCAACTGACGGTGTTAAAGAAATCATAAAAATTCTATCAGAAAAATTCAATGTTTCTTCTGTCAATGCACCTCGTACCGTCTCTGAGCCTTTATTCATACCAGCGTTTTTTGTTGAATATTATGATTCTGGATTTATGAAACAGTTATGTAATTCATTAAATGGGAAAAGTGATAATACAAAGCCTATAAAAAAAATTTCAAATTCTAAGTTTTTTAAACTAATTCAAAGTATCTTTAAAGGAGTAAAGTTTTATCCTTCAATCAATTTGCCCCCAATCGCATCTGAGTCTTTTCAACAAATAATTAAACCTATGTCGCAGGGATGTAATTCATTAGACGAGGGTGATAATACACTTTCACATACTGAAACAGATTCTCGATATTTTCAGATATTATTATTTGCTATTTCAATGCAAGGCAAAAATGCAATACATACATTAAGAAATCCTAAGTATTATCTTGATGCCCAAAAAGTTGATGAATTAAATAATCTATTATTCAATCCTGATATTGATAATTTCATAGAGTTATTGAAAAATAAATTAATAGATCCTTATGAAGATTATTTTGTTGAATATTCTAGAGAATATTCTTATTCAGAACGTTTTGATTTCGTTAAATATAATAGTGAAGGACGAGAAGTAATTGAATCTTTTCGACCACCTGTAAATGCATTATCACAAAATCATAAAAGAAAGTTAGCAGATATTGTTAGAATGAATGAAATATATGAAAGGATAAAAGATTTCTCACAAGAATGCGGTCGTTATGATGCTTATTCTTTGACAGCTTATCATAATATTGAATATTATGTTGATTTATTTATGTATAATATCTTCTCTGAAAAAGTAAATATAACTAATCCTAAAAATTTATGTACCAAATTACTTTACCCAAAATGTTACCACGAATCTGATATGTTTATAAATGAGAATACTTTCTATATAAAAAAAGGGAATCATTTAGAAATTGATACTGAAATAATGAGATTTATTGGGCTATTGATATGGGATGTTAATTATACACATACTGTTATGAAAGATGTAGAATCAAGTAAAAAAACTGTAGCGAAAGCAATCAAAATTGTTAAGAACTGGTTCGATAAAAAATACGGGCAGGCAAACATAACAAATATGACTAATAATAATATGGCAAAATATTATAGAATTACAAATCAATGTATAAATCAAGGTAGATATTTAACTCGACCGGGAGATGGTGTAATCATTGAACCAGAATTAGAGTATTCTATGTATATTGGCCAGTTATCAGCTTTTAGGAAGAGTTGTGAAGCCAGTAACGGCAGTTATAAAATGTTTTTGAGGGATTAGATGAATGTTGTTAATTACTACATGTAAAAAAATTTCCGAATGAACGGTGATACAAATTATACCATTGTAACATTATCATAAGGGCATATCGTGTAAAGACGACAGACTTATGACAATTAATCCGTTATAATCCCTGAATTGAATATCTTTGACAAACTTGAAATGCTGTTTGCACATTTTAAAAAAACACATAGATATTCCAAAGCTTACCTTACAACCGGAACTACCTTTTATCCGAGAAAATTATGAATCGGTCGGTAAAACTCCCACTCATAAACAATGGACCTGTTCAATTAGGACTGGCCGAAAAAATCAACAGACTCCAGATTCAAAACATATTCCATCTGAAATTTATTGAAGACAAAAGCAATATTGTGTTTGTCGGCGGGGTCGGGCTTGGCAAAACCCATCTGGTATCGGCACTTAGCTATCAGGCATTCCTAAGGGTTACAATGTTCTGTTCGCCTCTGCCATCGATACGATAAAAACTCTGATTGCAACTCAACAGGCCTTAAGGCTGTTAAAAAATACTTCATTTCATACCCGCCCAGTTCGTCCAGTATGAACTGGACGATCTTCCCATCGACAAAACGGTTCTGATTTACTTTTTCAAGTCATCAACCAGAGATACGAACAAGGGACTATCGTCATCACAATGACAGACACACTTAGATCAACTTTGCCTGATCGCTTGCTGCATCATAACGAAGTCGTCATCTCAATCGAGAGTTATCGTATGAAAAGAGCGGATGAAGGATAGTTCTATAGGCGTGCCTTTTCTTCTATAGGCCGACATGCCTTTTTCTATGAACATTTTTATTCGGGATTTTTTCTACATTTCACCGCCGCGCCTTACAACTGTAAGGTTTAACTTTTTATTTACTAAAATAAAACTTTAATATCAGATACTTAACATATCTACCATATCTATCTCAAAGCTGAAATTTGAGATATTTGATTAATCTCGTAATTTTAATTATATTTCGACTCAATTCATATGTCGGCGCCGATTATGAATTATTTGAACCCCAAAGTGTCTCAGTCTGTTTTGTCGGAGGATATTTTGGACCTTCATTAATTTATTAATAAAAAAGGACGTCGAACAATGGAAAAAAATTTGGCTATCTTGGAAAATGAAGCATTATCAAAAATGAGCACCACTCAAATGATTGCGATGCAAAAGTCTAGTTTAATCTTTATTCAAGAGTTTATTGCACATGTCAGTCAAGTTTCAAAAATAGAGGGGAAAATTATATTTGAAACGGGATATATCAAACAAAATACCGTCACACCAAACAAAGTAATAATTGAATTCTCCGCTGAACCAATAAATCAGAATGAGGTGAATAATGAGCAATAACAATAAACCTCAGCGCTACACAGTCTCTTTTACTGGAACACGGTTTCATGATCCAAAATTAGAGGATATCCCTGTTGATGATAGTGAATATATAGAATCGGATGATATCGAAGTTAACGAACCTGCCCCAAATAATACGTTTATGCATCAAACAAAGCCGACGCATATTGAACCTGAATCTCGTTCAATACCAATGGTGCTCAATGAAAAGGGAAATTATTTTGAAGCCAAAAAAGAAACAAATGTATTGCCAAGCAACACATTGAACACCGCTTTGGGGAATGATAATATGGATATATCTGAGCTTAATATCAGTGGCTTACGTAAAAAGTATCCCAATTTGCAGGAATACATTCCTGTTTTACTTGAAATTGCTAAGAATATTACAGACAAATCAAATGATAAACAAACGGAGGCTTTGATACGATTATTATCGTCTCTTGCCATTGATAAAAAAACATCTGAAAAATCAGATGATGAAGATGAAAATAAGAAAATAGTTTGGAATAAGATATGTAACATTGAAACAGAAATATTCACTAAACGGGATCTCACAACCAGTCTCCAGAAATGGCTGAATGCCGCCCAGATTGATCATGCTTTAAAATTACTTTGCAAAGAAGGTTTAATTTCTGAGCTTAAGGATAACGTAACCAAAAGAGAAAACGGCAAACCAGGCCGGTCGAAATCACCAAAATACAGGGTAAATAATCTTGGAAATGAAATCATTCATAACAGTAAAAGGAGTATGTATAAATGAAAAGAAATATTACTTTAGATCAGATGTTTAAAATTTGCTCGAAGCCTAAATCACGCAAGGAGTCTCATGTAGGTTATTGTCATATATTAGAAAAAAGCGTCCACGTTATTGATTATGTACTTAAAAAAAATAGCAAAGTAATATTTAATCGATTTGATTTGTCATTTCCCCAAAATGGTTTTTTTACAAATGATAACAATTTGTTTGTAAAATATATCGAAACACTAACTAAATATTATGACAAACACAACCTTGAACAAAAATATTTTTGGATAAGATCAACTTCGCAATCTGATAGCAGACAAATTTATCACTTGTTTTTGCTTTGTAAGGAGCACAACACAACGATTTCATACAATATATTTGAAATGGCAAGTAAATTATGGATGAAATTATTGGAAACAGATATTACTGGACTGGTAAATTATAGTTTAAGCGATAACGGAATAATGATTGATCGAAATTCATCTGATTATATGGACGCAATTGAAAAATGTATCTTCATTGTGAGCTATTTTGCAAAGATTAGGTGCAAAGGATTTTGCCCATCAGGTATAAGAGACTTTGGATCATCAAGAGTATAAAAAATTCATTAAAAATACTCGGGGTTTTAACCCCGAGTATCAAAATTATTCATAATAAGGATAAACAAAATGGAAAATAAAAACGCATTATTAACGGTAAAAGAACTTTCAAAGATGATAAAAATCCCTGAAAACTCAATACGAAAAGCTGTCTTAAAAAAAACATTCCCAATACCTGACAAGAGAATCGGAAGGTTGATTCGGTTTTCAGAAAAAAAGGTCAGGGAGTATATGGAGGATTGATATGTCCATACTCGTCCAGTGCCCTATTTGCAGAATCAAGAGTTCTGTCCGCAATAAAAAATGCGTTTGCGGACAGAACCTTGATAATGCAAGGAAACAAAACAAAGCGGTTTATTATATCAAATACCGTTTCCCCCCAGGTCGTACTGGGAAACAGATCACGGAAAAAGTGGGTACCGATTACCGTGATGCTCTCGCAGCTGAGGGGAAACGGAAAGCTCAGGTATTCGAAAACAAGATCCTTGAGATTACGAAAGATAAAAAAATTACGTTCAATGATTTGATGGAATGGTTCATTGAACAACCATCGATAAAAATACTCAAATATAATAAAATTCTGACAATCAATTTAAAATCTTTTTGTGAAATTTACGGTCAGTATACAATTTATGGAATAAATGTTCTTGATCTGAAAAACTATCAGATCATCAGAAAAGAAAAAGGATTGTCTGATTCATACGTTGATCAGGAAATTGGTGCTGTCCGGAACATGCTGAACACAGCTTGGGAAGGTGATAAAATATCTGGCGATGCTTTGGCTCCCTTCAAGAAAATTAAAAAACTGCTCAAAAAGCATGCAAACGCCCGTGACATCATAATTAATTATCAAGACTTTTTGAATCTTATGGATGCACTACCCGAATACGCCCGAAATATTGTGGCCACTGCATTTTATACGGGAATGCGCAGGACTGAGGTTCTTGGATTGACATGGGACAGGGTGAATCTTGAAAAAAGAGTTATCACCCTTGAGGCATCCCATACAAAAACGAATGAGATGCGTGAAATCCCTATTTCTGACAATCTTCTTGAAATATTGAAATCGATAACCAGAGTGACCAAGAATTATGAGGATGGGAATTCAATTATTGAACCGCATGTTTTTCTATATAAAGGATACCCGCTTAAAGATATCCGATGGGCATTAAGATCGGCATGCAAAAAAGTCGGTCTTCCCTATGGCAGGAATGAAAAAGGCGGAATAACCTTTCATGACCTCAGACATACATTCAATACAAACATGAGACGATCAGGAGTTCATGATACGGTCATTATGAAAATTACCGGCCATTCAACCAGAGAAATGTTTGATCGGTATAACACAGTCGATGGGTTTGAAAAAGTCGATGCTGTGAGAGCCATGGAAAAAGGTCTCTCAATACAGATTAAAAACTCCGGGAGTAAACACGGTGTTTACCAGAAAACAAACATGGGGGATGATTAAAGGTCATTCGGAAATGTGTTTACCACGGTGTTTACCAGACTCATAAAAAAAGGCTTTAGAGAATTTTTATTTTCTCTAAAGCCTTATTTTTATTGATGGTACCGAAGAGAGGACTTGAACCTCCACACCTCACGGTACTAGATCCTAAGTCTAGCGTGTCTACCAATTCCACCACTTCGGCAAGCAATGATGATTCATTTTAATAAATCTTGAAAAGCCAATTGAATTCAGCGTTTAAGACCTGAGACTTATACTCGGTTTGATATTTGTTGTCAAGATGGTTTTTTCTTGTTTCATGCCCGACACTTTCATACACACGACTTATTTCTTTACCGGACGTAGCCACCTTAAAATGAGACCAGATCCCATTGAAAGATGGGTTGCATCAAACAAAATATATTTGAAACCAGGAAATCATTATTAAAAGATTACCAGTTTAGGAAAAACACTATTGACCCGGACACACAACATCTTTACAATAGCTCCATGGTGTGACCAATGATGGCAGTCATCAGCGTCCCCTACAAGCCGTTCAGCGAGGGTCTACTGCCATAGTTCGCCTCCGAACGGCTTGATTTTTTTATACCCCTTTTTAAACTATCCCCCTAATTCATCTTAATTTTTGCTTTCAGAAAACTGGTTTTCGTTTTTCTTTTATTTTTTATTTTTTTTCACAAACAAATGTAATAAGGTATGACCCGTTATTTTTGAGCTGTTTTTAATTGATGATCCCTTGAGGTTTTACAGAATTCTTTAATGAATCTTACAGATAAAAAAATCATGATACCCATATTGAAAAAAACGGCCATCGGAACGGGTTGCGTTCTTATTGCCATCCTTGTTCTAATCTTGATGTACTGCTGGCATCTTTCCAATGGCATAGAAAAAAGATTCTCCGGACGAAAATGGAAATTGCCGTCTTCGGTCTATTCCGACACCACCCTTCTTTTCACCGACAAGAAAATCAGCGTTGATGACCTTGAAAATAAATTGATCCGAATTGGTTACAAACTCAGCGAAAGTCAGCCGGAAAAAAAGGGGGAATACGCCCTTGTCAAAGGCGGAATTGAGATTTATTTCAATGATCTTAATCTTCCTGGCAATATTCGTGAAGGCTTTCCTGCCGCCATTGATATCAGAAACAAAACCATCAAAAAAATTAAGCGGATCGATACTGAAGAAATCCTATCCACAGTAGAACTTGATCCAGAACTTGTTATGCAATACTTCGGAAAAGAACGGGAATTAAGAAAGATCGTTTCCATCAAGCATGTTCCCAAGCATCTGATCCATGCCGTGCTGGCTGCTGAAGACGGGCGTTTCTTTTCCCATCTGGGCATTGACCCCATTGGGATTTTCAGGGCACTTTATGTAAACCTCCGCGCTGGCTATATCCAGCAGGGCGGATCCACATTAACACAGCAATTGGCGAAAAATTACTTTCTGTCACCCGAAAGAACCATCAAACGGAAAATTAACGAACTGCTGATTTCCCTTTCCATCGAACTGAAATACAGCAAGGAAGACATCCTTGAAATATATCTGAATGAAATCTACTTTGGTCAGAAAGCCTCCATATCCATCAACGGAGTTGGAGAAGCGGCCAATTTTTATTTCGGAAAAGAAGTGGAGAACATAACTCTTTCCGAAGCAGCTATCATTGCAGGTCTTATCAAAGCTCCCAATAAGTATTCTCCATATTCACACGTTGAAAAATGTAAAAAACGACGTGATTTGGTGCTTTACGCCATGCATAAAAAAGAATGGATAAGCGACTCGGAGCTCAAAAGGGCTTTAATTGAACCCATAACCACAGTGGGCGTCCAGAAAAAAGTACAGATCGCGCCCTATTTCATGGATTATGTTTCATCTCAGCTCAATGACCTCTATCCTGAAACAGCACTTTCAAGCCTTGGGTTTTCGATCTACACGACTCTTGATCTGGACGTTCAAGCTGCTGCTGAAGAGGCGCTTGAAAAAGGTTTAACCAAACTCGAAGAAAAAAATCCTGAGCTCAAACGCTTCACCGATTCCGAAAAGCTCCAGGGAGCCATCCTGGTGATCCAGCCCCGAACAGGAAACATCCTGGCCCTGGTGGGCGGAAGGGATTACAAACAGAGCCAGTTCAACAGAATCACCCAGGCCAAACGTCAGGCAGGAAGCTGTTTCAAGCCTCTTGTTGTTGCTACGCTTCTTGATTTATACAAACCGTCCGATCTTCTTTCCAATGCGGAAATGAGTTATATGGTCAACGGAGCGGCATGGACACCCAACAACTACGGCGTTCATCCTGAAAAGAGTATGACTGTCAGGGAAATGCTTCGCGTGTCCTGCAACAGAGCTGCTGTGGATATGGTCGTGACCGGTGGAGAGGGACATGTGGCCGAAGGAGTGAAAGCCTTCAATTTTTCAACGGAAATCTATCCATACCCTTCCATCGCTTTAGGCTCGTTTGAAGTCATCCCATTGGAACTTGCCAGAGCTTACTGCGCCTTTGCTGCTGATGGTGTAGAACCACATACCCTGTCTTTAAAAGATGTGATTGATGAAAATGGCCATGTTCTTGTGAGAAAATACATGGATATACAGACTGTCATGTCACCTGCGAAAGCGTATCTTGTGACATCCATGCTCGAAACCGTTGCAAAAACAGGAACAGCAAAGACCTTATTAAACCGATACGGAATCAATTTCCCTGTAGCCGGGAAAACCGGTTCAACAAACGGATACAAAGACGCCTGGTTCGTCGGCTACACACCTGATCTCCTCATCCTTGTCTGGGTTGGATTCGACAATGGTGAATCCATTGACGCAACAGGATCAGGAGCCGCCATCCCAATTTTCGCCGATCTTATAAAATCCATACCCGATTATATTACAAAAGATTCTTTTGCAGTGCCACAAGGTGTGGTCAAACTGAATCTGTGCAAGCAAAGCCGAAAAATTGCCACATCCCATTGTCCTGACACGTATACAGAATATTTTCTTGAAGAAAACAAGACCGAAGACGCATGCAATATACACACTGCAAGCAGACTGAGAAAGGTCCTGGAAGATATTCAGGAAGACATTCAGGAATACGATTTTGATGATTATGAGGATTTGTTCAACTAAGCTTTTATAGCATTCCGTCATGCCTTAACCGATCAAGAGTGTTCAACATTTTTGGGTAACATCTCATTTCCAACAGGAGGGTCAACCATGGATGACTTTACGTTTGTGGATATGTTTCCTTTATCCCAGGACACAACAGAGTACAGGTTTCTGACTGATAACTACATATCACTTACACAGTGGGATGGCATGGATATCGTCAGAGTTGACGAGGAAGGCCTTGTTCTCCTTTCCCAGGAGGCATTCAGGGATGTATCTCACCTGCTCCGTTCATCCCATCTGCAACTTCTTTCGGATATTTTTAAAGACAAGGAAGCATCCTTTAATGACCGTTTCGTGGCCCTTGAAATGCTTAAAAACGCTGTTATCTCAGCTGAAGGCGAGTTTCCCATGTGCCAGGATACCGGGACAGCCATTGTCATGGGCAAAAAAGGGCAAAAGATCTGGACAGGCTACAATGATGAAGCATTGATTTCCAAAGGTGTTTTCAATGCTTACAGGAAATACAATCTCAGATATTCCCAGAACACTCCGTTCACCATGTACAAGGAAAAAAACACAGGAAACAACCTTCCGGCCCAGATTGATATCCAGTCTGTTGAAGGAGATGAATATTCGTTTCTCTTCATTGCCAAAGGAGGCGGTTCAGCCAATAAATCATTTTTATTTCAGGAGACAAAAGCCCTTCTCAATCCTGAAAACCTCACACGCTTCCTGAAAGAAAAAATGATTGCCATTGGAACTGCTGCCTGCCCGCCCTACCATATTGCCTTTGTCATTGGGGGCACATCGGCTGAAATGACCATGAAAACGGTTAAGCTTGCCACAGCCGGGTATCTGGACGGACTTCCCACCTACGGCGGAGACGCCCCTATCGCTTTCAGAGACACTGATCTTGAAAAAGAAGTGATGGTCATTTCTCGAAATCTTGGAATCGGCGCTCAATTCGGCGGAAAATATTTCGCCCTTGATGCTCGTGTAATCCGTTTGCCGCGCCATGGGGCCTCATGCCCTGTTGGTCTTGGCGTAAGTTGCAGCGCAGATCGGAACATCAAAGGAAAAATCAACCGGAATGGAATATTTATCGAGCAGCTTGAAACCGATCCGGCCAAATACCTTCCGGAAATCGAAATCGCCCTGGACAAGGCTGTTCATATTTATTTAAACAAACCCATGGCTCAATTAACAGCCGAGCTATCCAAATACCCCCTTCAAACCCCTCTTCTTCTTTCGGGAAACATTGTTGTGGCAAGAGACAGCGCCCATGCCAGACTTAAGGAAGATATGGACCGTGGAATTCCCTTGCCCGATTACATGAAAAATCACATCGTCTATTATGCAGGACCTGCTAAAACACCCGAGGGTTATCCATCAGGTTCCTTCGGTCCCACAACAGCTGCCCGCATGGATGTGTATGTCCCCCTTTTCCAGAAACAAGGAGCGTCTCTTGTGATGCTTGCCAAAGGAAACCGTTCGGACAAAGTCACCGAATCCTGCAAAACATACGGCGGTTTTTATCTGGGTTCCATCGGTGGTCCAGGTGCGCGACTCGGCAAAGACTGCATCACCAAAGTCGACGTTATCGCCTTCCCTGAACTGGGCATGGAGGCGGTTTTCATGATCACGGTCAAAGATTTTCCGGCTTTTATTCTCGTAGATGACAAAGGAAACAATTTTTTCAAACAATTCTCAAAGTTATGATGGTTTGGTTATCTTGTACAGAAGAACATTAAAAAAACACCCTTATTTTGTTATATTTTTGGTCAAAAAAAGGGTGCGCTTTATCATGTTTATAATTAACAGCAAATCAAGCCTTTCAAACATTGTCAGGTTTATCTTTTACGCACAATTCCTTGAAGTACTCTTTTTCGTAACCACAACGTGGGCAGATCCAGTCTTCCGGCAAATCCTCAAAGGCTGTTCCGGGAGATATGGCGTTCTGGGGTTCGCCTTTGTAAGGGTCGTAAATATAACCACAGGGGCATTTGAAACGGTTCATACTTTAGGGGGTTCTCCACAGAGAAGTTGTCTCAGTCTTTCACTCAGAAATACAATGGATTCGATATCCAGATGGTCGATTACGGTTTCATCAAACATCAGTTTCACCTGTCCGTTGAAATCCTCATCAAGCGCCCTGTCCCAGAAAAGAAGAACCACGGGAACTTTAGGAAGAGGTCTGAACATGATCGCCGCATCAGCCGAGCCTTCGATGTCCGACACTATCTCACCGCCGATGGCAAGAGATTGAGAAACAAGTTCGTCTTTATTTCCGGAAAACCTTACGTTTAAAGGTTCCTCCACCTGTTTTGCCATGGTGATCACCTTGCTCACCGTGTTGGGAAACTGGACAAATCCTTTCCAGTGACCTTTGGGGTTTGAACGGCCTCCCTGAGCAAGGTGGTTCAGAATGAACACCTGCTCCCAGCGTGTGAGCTCCGCACCATCCATCCGGGAAATGTCGAGCCCGCAGATAAAGACATGGTCTTTGAAGTATGGAAGCCTTAACCCTTCCCGTCCTTCAAATGTCACAATCTCACCGCCGATCCGCGCAGGTAGATCTTCGAGTTTCATGGATGCGGCCCGAGTCCGTGCCCATGAGAGAGCGTCTTCGGCCAGGTCCCTTTTCAGCCATTTCCCTTGAGCATACTGCTCTTTCAATTCTATTTCACACCGAGCAAGAAGGTCCGCAGGAATATAGGGACAGTTTTTAAGAGGGTATTTTTCAGCCACAACCTTGCTGGCAAAAGCCATGCACGTTGGAAATCCGCAATCTTTGCAGTTGGTCCTGGGAAGAACATCACGGTAAAGATCAACAACTGAAAGAGCCATAATTCATCCTTATTCCATATTTCAGTCAAAAATACATTCCAAATAGTCGTAAGGGGCTACACTTTCATACTGTTCATGCATGATCTTTCTAATCCTGAAACATGATACACTGTGCCGGACAGTTTTTCACTGCGTCAAGAACCTCATTTTCCGGATAGACGTCGCATTCAAGCACCTCAATATACCCTGCTCTGTTTACTTTAAAAACAGAAGGGCAAATCTCTGTGCATATGCCACACATCGTGCACTCACTCAAATCAACCACAGGTGTTTTCATGTACCACCATTATTTCCAATTAAAACAAAAAACCGGCAAGAGAAACAAAACCCTCACCGGCATTCATCCAAGACCGTTTCGTTCGTTGTCTGTCATAACAGATGATTACTTGCCAACAGGTTTGCATTTGGACATATCAAGTTCAGTTCCGCATTCGACGCATTTGTGTGTTTTTTTCAGCTCATCACCAAAAATCTCGTTTTCTTTCCCACATGATGTGCAATCACACGTGTAAGTGACTAACGTTTTGTTGAGTTCGTTTCCCGGACAACGTTGTTCCATGTTAACCTCCTGATAATTGTGTTACTTGACAAAGGGGCAAACGGCCCATGTTAAGACCAGTCTGCGGTGAGTCCATTATAATGGATACATCAATCAAGTGCTCGCTCATTCCACCAGCCCTTACGAATATGGGCTGTGCGTTCCTTTTCAGCCAGCTGCTTAATCTTGTACGCGGAATCACGCATGACCCCATACATGATACCGCAATTATTGTCTTCCCGTTCTTCATCGCCTTTGTCTGCAAGCTCCAGCATTTCTTTCACCAGCAAAAGGGTGGCTTTGATATTTACGTCACATTTTCTCACGGCTTGATCTCCCTTTTTTTGCTGGTACCTTTACATAATCACTTTCGATTCTATTAATCTTTAGTTTGATTCTGTTTCAATTATCATGCCAGAGCTTTACATACTTTGGTGCTCCGAGGCGAACATCAAGGCGGGTTTAGAACCCGCCTGTCCCAAAAACCACTCAAAATTTAATACGCCTCTCCATGATGAAGATCCTCTTCTTTAACTTTCGTTGAAAATACTTTGTAAGCCCATGTCTGGTAAGCAATAACAAGGGGAATGAAACATATCACAACCCCAAGCATAATCTTCAAGGTCAAGGGACTTGATGATGAATTGTACGCTGTCAGAGAAAATGCGGGGTCCATATTAGAACCGAAAAGCGTGGGGAAAAGGCCAATCACTCCGAAGAACGTAGCAAGGACAATGGTAAGGCTTGATGCGCCCCATGCCATGAAATACGATTGTTTTTTGAGATAAAACCTGACACCCACAAGTGCTGCAACCGCAGCAAATATCACGATGAAAAGCGCGGGTTGTGCAAAATAATTTTTGAACAGATCTGTGGCGAAATAGGATGAAACAACGAACACCAGAGTCATTACAAGCACGACGGGCCAGGTACGTTCAGCTGTCCGGGCCGCTCTGTCATGAAGATCACCTTCTGTCCTGATACACAACCACAATGCCCCATGCTGAATAAACAGACAAAGAAAAAGAACACCGCCCAGAAGGCCGTAGGGATTGAGAAGGGTCAGAAGGTTGCCGTGAAAGACCCCATCACCGTCAATGGGAAGCCCCATAAAAATATTGGCGAAAGCCACGCCGAAAAGAAGGGCCGGAGTCGCACTGCCGATAAAGAAACAGGTGTCCCAAATTCTTTTCCAGCCGGGGCTTTCGATCTGACTTCTGAATTCGATGGAAACACCACGAATGATCAGAGCAAAGAGAATCAGCATAAGCGGCGTGTAAAGTGCTGAGAACATGGTGGCGTAAACAGGCGGGAATGCGGCAAAGGTAACACCTCCAGCCGTAATCAGCCACACTTCGTTGCCATCCCAGAGAGGGCCGATGGCCGTCAGCATGGTTTTCCGGTCATTGTCTGTCTTTCCAAGAAACGGATAAAGTGTTCCAACACCAAAATCAAACCCGTCTGTCATGAAGAAAACAGCCCAGAGCAAACCCCACAAAAAAAACCATATTGCTTGTAATTCCATATAAACCTCCGATTGGTTAACCCTTAATTTTTAAAGGGTGATATTTTATTGTTTCACATTGTTCCTGATGTCCCGGTGTTTCGTTAAGACCGTGAAACACCGTATCTCTGTCTGTTATCAACAGACGGTCATGCTGTTTCCGGCCCTTTTTTGGCATGCTTAAACATCAGGAAATAGCCCACGGCTCCCAGAAGTCCATACACAACCACAAAAGCAATTAGGGTAAACAGAACCTGTGAGCTTGCAACAGGTGAGGCAGCATCGCTGGTTTTCATCAGGCCGTAAACGATCCAGGGCTGACGGCCGACTTCTGCCAGAATCCAGCCCGATTCAATGGCAATCACAGGCAGAGGGATGGAAAATAAAATAATTTTCAAAAGCAATGGGTTTTCAAGAAGTTTTTTACGTTTGATCCAGAGAACCAGAGTGATCAGAGGAAAGAACGTTCCAAGCCCCACCATGGCCTTGAAAGCAAGAGATGTGATAAGAACAGGGGGCCGCTCGTCTTTAGGAATATCCTTGAGGCCAGTGATTCTCGCATTGAAATCATGGGTGGCGAGAAAACTCAAAAGACCTGGAAGACGACCTATTTCTATGGAGTTTCGCTCATTTTCTTCATCGGGAATGGCCAAGAGGAACACAGGCGCTCGTTCTGAGGTTTCCCAGTGTGATTCCATGGCAGCGAGTTTTGCCGGCTGAACTTCTGCCACATGGATACCGTGGAGATCTCCTGAAACAAAGGCGAGAACAGAGCATACAAGCCCCACCACCAGAGCCATATTGAATGATTTGGTGAACAACTGGACTTCGTTCTTTTTCAACAAATGATAAGCACTCACGCCCATAACGAAAAACGCACCGAAAATATAAGAGGCCGTAAGGGTATGAAACATCTCGTAAAGTGCGAACTTCTGAGTAATAATAGCAAGAAAATCGGTGAGCTCGGCACGTCCATTACGGATGGTATAGCCCACGGGGTGCTGCATCCAGGAATTGGCAGCAAGAATCCAGATGGCCGACAAAGAACCGGCGATGGCCACAAGCCACATTACAAAGGCATGGGCTTTGGCAGAAAGCTTTTTCCAGCCAAAAATCCAGATACCGATAAATGTGGATTCAAGAAAAAAAGCCACCGTTGCTTCAACGGCAAGAAGGGAGCCAAACACGTCTCCCACATACTCTGAGTAACGTGACCAGTTGGTACCGAACTGGAATTCCAGAGTGATTCCCGTCACGATTCCAACCGCAAAGTTAATCAGAAAAAGCTTCCCGAAAAACTTGGTCAACCTTAAATAATCCTCATCTCCCGTTCGTGCATACTTGGTTTCCATGAACGCTAAAAGCACAGAGAGCCCCAGCGTCAGGGGTACAAACAGAAAATGAAACATCGTCGCCGCAGCGAACTGAAGCCGTGATAGAAAAACCACATCCATGTTGTCCTCCGTCAATAATACTTTATGGTTTTAAATAGGTTGAAAAATTAATCTTAGAACAGGATACACGTTTTATGCCAAATTGATTGTCTAACTGAAGAAATCGAAATATTATAACTATAACACGATTGAAAGGTCATCCACAATTTATTTTAACAGGCGTTTCCATCACAATCGAATGTTGCTTTTTAACAATGGATCCAGTTATTTTATCATTTGCTCTAAAAAAGACAAACTTGTTCCAGATAAGAATGAGACACATGTATTGTAAGACATGTGTTTGCCTCGGATCGCTAAGTGCATTGAGGTTCAAAGGATGTCCACTTTTTTATTCCAACAGGTCTTTCGTACCATGCTGACTTATCGGGCGCGTAATGCCAGGACCGAGGGACTGATGCTGAATATAATTGAATGTACCCTTTTTATATTTTAACCCACAAAAAAAGAAATGCGCTGCACAAGCTATAAAATTCAACCATCAATCCTGGCACGAAAATTGATAGATCAACATAATATCGAGCAACTCGATAACAACCATGCCAGGTAACAAGGAGGCGTCATGATAAGATTTGAAGAATTGAAAAATAACAACCCTATACTAAATGCAGTAGAGTGGGATCTTAACCCGGCAACGGCGGTGGGCAGGCATCTGGAATGGGGAGCTGGCTGGGCAGAAGATGAATACAGGGGAAGAGGGAGTATTGACGAATCTGTTTACTTCGCCATAACAACCTGGGAAGATCCTCCGGTCATTGTCCTGGTAAAGCGGATAGGATTTGATATGGAAGAACTTGCGCGTTTCAGGATGCCCGCAGAACTTGAAAAAAAATTTCTTGACTCCATAGGCTATCATAAGGGAATATACGAACTTGACACTGAAATTAAGACTTGGCTCAAAACCACTTTGAATAGTCACTGACACATTTCTAAAGAATTAAACCAGAAAGGAGTTTGACATGGCGCTGGATTTCAACGCAGATGAAATTTTTGAAATGGCAGAACAGATTGAAAAAAACGGTGCGGTTTTTTACAGAAAAGCTGCCACAAACGTAACAGGCGAAGAAAAAGACTTTCTTCTCGAACTCGCTAAAATGGAAGATGACCATGAAATCACTTTTAAGGGATTGAGAAAAGAATTGACGGCGGATCAGAAAGAATCGTCAACCTTCGATCCGGACGATATGGCTCCCCAGTATCTTAAAGCTCTTGCTGATACACGGGTGTTTTTCGAAAAAGACCTGGACCCAACAACCATGAAAGACATTCTCAAAGCTGCCATCGGCGCTGAAAAAGATTCCATTGTTTTTTATCTTGGCATGAAGGAACTGGTGCCTGCAAAACTGGGCAAAGACAAAATCGACGACATCATCAAAGAAGAAATGTCCCATATCAGACTTCTGAGCGCTCGTTTGCTCAAGAGCAAGTAAATATCTTTTTGGGATTATAAGTGAATACAGAATACGGGCGCATCATGTATGCGCCCGTATCTTTCCTGACAATGATCTGATTTTGATCTTTTTTTATTACCTAAAAAACCGACCCTTTCAGAAATCCGGCATGTCTTCTTCCTCCATCAGCCAGGGGAACCAGAGTCTCTTTCCTATGATCTGAAATGAGGTCCTTAAAAGAGGTGACCATGAAGCATGTGGTGATTGTCGGCGGTGGTTTTGCAGGTTTAAAAGCCGCAAAAATATTAGGCAGTTCAAAATCTGACGTCAAAGTGACTGTGATAGACAAAACGAATCATCACCTTTTTCAACCCCTGCTTTACCAAGTAGCCACAGCCGGTTTGAGCCAATCCGACATCTCGGTTCCCATCCGCAGCATCCTTTCGGCTTTCAAAAATATTTCCGTTCTCAAAGGTACTGCCCTGGGAGTAGATTTCCAATCAAAAAATCTGATCACCGATTTCGGGAATGTACCTTATGATTATCTTATTCTCGCCTGTGGTGTTCAGCATTCCTATTACAACAACCCTGAATGGGAACCCATAGCACCGGGCCTGAAAACCCTGGAACAGGCATCGGAGATCAGACGCCGAATCCTTACCGCTTTTGAAGAGGCTGAAAAAGAAAAGGAAAAGGCGAAACAGAAAAAACTACTCACGTTTGTCATTGTGGGCGGTGGTCCCACGGGTGTGGAACTGGCCGGAGCCATCGGTGAAATGACCCGCTACACTCTGGGCAAAGATTTCAGAAACATCGACCCCAAACTCACACGGATCATCCTTCTTGAAGCCGGCCCCCGGATTCTTTCCATGTTTGCCGCAAGCCAGAGCAGCAGAGCCACTCGAGATCTGGAATCTCTTGGAGTTCAGGTCTGGACATCAAGCCCTGTCACATCCATGGACGGTGAAAGCATAACCGTTGGAAATGAGCGAATTGAGACAGCCACCGTTCTCTGGGCTGCCGGGATCACCGCCACAGAACTGAACAAAACTCTGGGCGTTGAACTGAATAATCAGGGCCGCATCATCGTTTCTAAAGACCTGAGCATCAAAAATCACCCGAACGTTTTCGTGGCCGGAGATCAGGCCTGTTTTTTTGATGCTAACAACGAACCTCTCCCACCTCTATCGCCCGTGGCCATCAAGCAGGGAGAAAGCATTGCAAAAAATATCCTGAGTGAGATCGAGGGCGAGCCGAGAAAACCGTTCACCTACATCCACATGGGAACCATGGCCACCATCGGACGAAGCAGGGCCATTGCCGATTTCGGTTTTTTCAGGGTCAACGGTCTGATCGCATGGCTTCTCTGGCTGTTTATCCACATTTATTTTATTGCAGGATTCAACAACCGATTTTTTATTTTTCTTAAATGGTGCATCTCCTACGTGACAAACAAGAAAGGAGCACGTATCATTTTAAAAGATTCCTGGCGATTTTATGATGACAACGATGATAATGAAACAAGGAGATCCAAACAACCATGAGTTCCAGTGTGAAAGAATGGCGTTGCACGGTTTGCGGTTACGTACACAAAGGAGATGAACCTCCGTCACAGTGTGTGGTCTGTGGAGCACCTTCGGATAAATTTGAAGCATTTGGAGAAGAAAAGTCAGCTAAAAAAGACGCCGTTTCCAAATGGAAATGTCTTGTGTGCAACCACCTCCATGAAGGAGACGGCCCACCGGACTCCTGCCCTGTGTGTGGTGCCGGGACTCGAAATTTCGAACCGGTCGCTCCTCCAAAAGACAGCACATCCGACACAGCAACAAAACGGCGTATTGTGATTGTGGGCGCCGGAATCGCCGGTGTTTCCGCTGCCGAAGCGGCAAGGGACCAGAGTCCGGCAGCTGAAATCACTCTGATTTCCAAAGAGGCTAATCTTCCCTATTACCGCCTGAACCTCACCCGGCTTCTTGCAAGAGAGGTTGATGAACCGTCTTTACCGATCCACAACGAAGCCTGGTTCAGTGAAAACAGAATTGAACTGATCCTTGGAGCAGAAGTCACGGAAATACAGCCCGACGTAAAGGCAGTGACTTTAAGAGACGGACGAAGAATTCTTTTCGACCGTTTGATTCTCACTGCCGGAGCCCATCCTTTTATCCCGCCTGTTCCCGGTGCTCAGAAAAATGGGGTGACCACCCTCAGAAGCCTTGATCAGGTTCTTATGATTTCAAGGGCTGCACAGTTAGCCAAAGCTGCGGTGGTCATTGGCGGAGGGATTCTAGGACTTGAAGCAGCAGCCGCATTGAAAGCAGTTGCTCCCAATCTTTCTGTGACCGTGGTGGAGGGATTCGAATATCTGATGCCCCGCCAGCTCAACAGAAAAGCCGCTGCACGTTTGAAAAATCATGTGGAAAAACTGGGAATACTCCTTGAAACAGGCACTTCGGTCAAAGAAATCGAAGGCGACGAACGTGTTGCCAGTATCGTCCTTGGTAATGGAAAAAGCCTTGCCGCCGATCTGGTGATCTTTGCCGCAGGCGTAAGGCCCAACAGTTATCTGGCAAGAACCACGGGACTCAAAGTCAACCAGGGAGTCATCGTGGACGATTACATGGAAACATCCATCGAAGGCATTTATGCCGCTGGAGACATCGCCGAACACCGTGGTGTGCTTTACGGCTTATGGAACGCCGCCATGTATCAGGGAGCCATTGCCGGAATGAACGCCGCCGGAAAAAGATCCGGTTTCGGAGGCATTCCCCGCTCCAACACCATCAAAGTTCTTGGCGTGGATCTTTTCAGCATCGGAGCCATTGAACCTTGTGACGGGAGCTGTACCGTGATCGAAAAAGAAAATGACGCCGTTTACATCAGCCTGTTGTTCCGAGACGGCAACCTTCAAGGCGCCATCCTTTACGGCGACACGTCACAAAGCACCGTGGTGAAAAAAGCTATTGAAGAGAAAAAGGATTTTTCACGTGTGCTGAGCGGTGAACCGGGTGTTGATAAGGTGCTTTCGGCATAGATGAATACGGAATTAATAAAACAATAAATAATGAACATTGAACATCCAACATCGAATAAAGGATTGGGGCATTTTTTATAGTGTGTGAATGAAATGAACTCCCCCGCTCAACCGGACATGGATTCCGGGTCACAAAAAACCGTGCCCGGAATGACACAGCGAAGGAGAGTCACATTCAGGGCAATCACATATTTTTTTTGAGGGCCAAAAAATAAAAAACGATGCGGCCAAACGCATCGCGCAACAGTCACTCGTTCCGGGGATTCTCCCCGGAATGCTTAACCAGAGGCTCCGCCTCCAAAAATGGAGAGATCGAAGTACTCCAAATACGAATAAGAAAGAAACGATTCGAGACAGTATGAACTCACATGTATATTCAGGAAAATCTGTCGATTTTTTAAGGTATGGAAGTGTGTAGCAAATAAAAAGCAATCCGTAATGTTCGACGTTGGAGGCGAAGCCTCCGTGGGGCGCATTCCGGGGAGGATCCCCGGAACGAGGGGCAGAAACTTTAGGATCATAAAAAAGTCCGATCGACTCAGAAGTTCTGTTCTCTTTTTTGTTTCGAGGTTCTGTCCTGAAAGCCACCACCTGATTCTTTTAATGATTGGGTCATTTGTCGGGTTTCGTTCCTCTACCCGACCTACGATGGCGCAAAGAAACGCGCAATAGTCGATTAATTCTTCAATATTGGAGAATTAACCCATTCAATGTTCGATGTTGAACGTTCGATGTTCGATGTTAAAAAATTGAAATTCCGTATTCGATTGATAAAACTCACATAATGATATGAAACAACCAGAAAACCCAACACCCGCCCTCCTCTGGCCACCCCTCATCCAGGGAACCCTGATCAAACGCTACAAGCGCTTTCTCGCCGACGTAAAACTCGAAGACGGCAGCTTGGTCACGGCCCATTGCCCCAATTCCGGGTCCATGAGCACCTGTTCCGAAAGCGGTCGTCCTGTTTATATTTCTCAAAGCAACAACCCCAAACGCAAGCTGGCTTACACCTGGGAACTGATAGACATGGGATCGTCTCTTGTGGGAACCAACACCAACATCCCCAACCGTCTGGTGAAAGCGGCATCCATTGCCCAGGACATTCCAGAGCTTTCTGGTTACGAACGTGTGGATTCCGAAGTGGCCATCAACGCCCATTCCCGTCTTGATCTGATGCTTTCGGACCCTGACAAAGGGCGCTGCTATGTGGAAATCAAAAACTGCACTCTTGTCACCGACGGCCACGCCAAATTTCCTGATGCCGTCACAACCCGTGGCCTGGAACATATTGAAGAACTCAGACAACTCAAAAAAAACGGCCACCGCTGCGCCATGTTTTATCTGATCCAGCGCATGGACGCTCACCTGTTCAGCCCGGCGGATCATATCGACCCGGCTTACGGCATTGAACTGAGAAAAGCTTTTGATGAGGGAGTCGAAATCCTCGTATACGATACCGTCATCACCACCACATCCATCAGCATAGGCAAAAAGGTAACCTGCTTATTATGAATCCTATTTTTAAACCAGCTTTAAAACCTGAACTCTTTGTGAAAAGATCAAAAATCTCAGCCCCAGCTGAACAGGTATTCGACTGGCACGCACGTGAAGGAGCCATCAGACGTCTCAGCCCGCCCTGGGCACCCCTTAAAATCATATCAAAAACTCCAGGGGTGGATAAAGGCACCCAGGTGAAACTCAAAATAAAAACCGGCCCCATCTTTTCATCCTGGGACGCATTGCATACCGCCTGCGAGCCGGGCCGTATGTTCACCGACACCCAGATCAAAGGGCCATTCCACACATGGCAACACACCCACCGTTTCTTACTTGAAGATGATGGCTGCATTCTGGAAGACAGCATCGAGTTTGCCATGCCCTTTCCGCTGAACCGTTCAGACTTTGTCACCTCCTTTGTCCGAAATGATCTGAGCCGTATTTTCAAATACAGACACACCATAACCCAGCGTGACATGATCGCCCAGACATCCGGCAAAATTCCCAGGTCTCTGAAAATAGCCATCACAGGGGCAAGCGGACTTATCGGCTCAAGCCTCGTTCCCTTTCTCACCACCGGTGGTCACGATGTTTATACCCTGGTAAGACGTGCCCCGGTTCCCGGGAAAAATGAAATCGCCTGGGACCCAGAAAATGGCGTTCTTTCCGAAAAAGCCATGGAAGGATTCGATGTGGTGATTCATCTTGCCGGAGAAAACATCGGAGAAGTCACATGGACCGACAGCATCAAAAACCGTCTGATCGCAAGCCGTGTCAAAAGCACCCACCTGCTTGCGGAAACCCTGTCACATCTTGAGAATCCTCCGTCTGTTTTCCTTTGCGCCTCAGCCATCGGATTTTACGGACATACCGGAGAAAAGACCGTGGATGAATCGGCCGGTCCCGGTGATCAGTACATTTCACAGCTATGCACAGCCTGGGAAAAAGCCTGTGAACCGGCTGTGGCCTGCGGCATCCGAACCGTCAACATGCGGATCGGCGTTGTCCTTTCCCCGGCTGGAGGGGCTCTGTCCAAGGTCCTCACCTTTTTCAAAGCGGGACTTGGAGCCACCATGGGGTCCGGTTCTCAGTATATCAGCTGGATATCCATGGAAGACACCCTTTACGCCATACACCATTTGATAGCCGATGGACGTATCCAGGGACCGGTTAACCTTGCCGCGCCGATCAACGTAACCAACTATGAATACACAAAAACTTTGGCAAAGTTGCTGAAACGCCCTGCCCTGTTTAAAATCCCCGAAAGCCTTATCCGTAAACGGTTCGGCCAGATGGGTGAAGAGATCCTTTTATCCGGCTCCCGCATTCAACCATCAAAACTTCTTGACAGCGGCTATTCTTTTTACCATCCTGACCTCACATCCGCATTGACCGAAACGCTGGGAGTATCCACAACATGAGCAAACAACTGAAAACCGTTTTCCTGATCTTGATGACAACAGCCCTTGGTTTTGGCTTTCTCCATCAGTTTTTCGGGTCCGTATCACTGAACTTCGACAGGCTTCATATTTTCCTGTTCAATCTTTGCTCCGGCGGAACCCTGGTGCTTTACTACACCGAGAATCTCAAACAGCTCTCGATAAAATCCAGATTCTTTTTAGGCATCTCCCTCATTTACGCCGTTCTCGCTTTCCTTGAACTCTACCCGGCGGCTGTGGCCTGTTCCCTTGTTCTTTGCGCCATAGTGGAATCGGTGCGCATCAAACGGTTCTCGTTCTTCCCTATGAATTTCTTTGACGGCAAATCTCCGGTGTCAGAAAAATTCAACCAGGCATCATTACTCTGTCTGTCCATGGGACTTCTGATCTCGTCAGCCGTGATCATCAACAATGAATATCTGAAACTCATCACCATCCCCAAACTCAAGCTGGACACCTTTTTCCTGGGATTTTCCTTTCCCCTTTCCCTGATCACCATGTCCGTGATGTTCGCCATCATGAAACCGGACAAAAAAAGTATCGGAATATTCGTCAGAAATCTCTGCTTCTGGACGGTCAATCTGGGCGTGATCATCTTCTTTCTTTTCATTCTCATGGAAAAACTCGTGCCCCAGGTGGTGGTGACAACCCTGCTTTTTGCCGCCGTTGTCACCATTCTCTATCTGTTCCTGAACAACGTGGAGCTGATCCAGCAGAAGAATTTCCTCACCTCCGGGATGTTCTTCCTTCTGTACACCGCCATCACAGGCATCGCGTACATCATCATCGAATTTTTCCCCGAAACCTATGAACACAGCTCTAAACTGCTGTTGAAACTCCACTCTTTCGCGTCACTTTACGGCTGGAACCTCAGCGGTCTTGCTGTGATCATGCGTTTTGAGGATTTCCCCATCAAACTTCATTCACGTCATCTTGTATATGCCCATTGGATCATTGTGGCCTTTCTTGCTCCCATGGGTTATTATATCGGTATTTTTTCGATCCTGGCGGTCAGCAGCTACTTCCTGCTGCTGTATGTGCTTTTTTTCACCCAAGCAAAAAACCTGGCCGTCCCTCAGGCCCCCATACAAGGAAAAAACATATGAAACCGAAAAACATCACCCATCTAACCACCGACCAGTTGAAGGAATATATCAATTCCCACGATGAAAAAGAATACGTCATCATCGATGTGAGGCAGCCCGAAGAGTACTATGAAAGTCACATCCCCGGAGCCCGGCTGATTCCCTTCACAACCCTGTTTTCCCGGATCGCCCCCCTTGCCGAAGAGATGAACATGATTTTCACTTGCCGCACAGGTGCACGCTCCAAAGCCGCCGCAGCTCTTGCCTTTGATATCGTTGAAAAACCTGGCAAGGTCTTCAACCATGTGGGCGGCATTCTCGCCTGGGACGGGAAGACCCTCCAGGACTTTCCAAAAGTTCAGGCTCTGGGCCCGAAAAACGATTTCGTGGAAATGCTGCTGGCTGCCATGGATCTTGAAAAAGGCGCCTGGAATTTCTACAAATCCATTCTTGAAAAATTTCCCAACGAACCGTTCAGCGACGCCATCGAATACCTTTCCCTGGCCGAAGCAGACCACGCGGAAGCTCTGTACCGTCTTCTCATCACCCGCAAAGAAGATTTGCCGGAATTCGACGCCCTGTTCCTCAGCATGGAAGGTGACATCCTTGAGGGCGGCGTGGAACTGAAAGACGCCCTGGCACGACTGGACCAGGTCAAAACAGCCCAGCCCGTCACCATCATGGAAATGGCCCTGGACATCGAATACGCCGCCTTCGACCTGTACCGCAGCGGAGCCGATCTGGTGTCCGAACCGGATATCAAAAAAATTCTTTACGGAATTGCCAACGGTGAAAAAAATCATATGAAGAAACTATCTGAAGCGTTTAGTTATTTGAAATGATTTTAGGCCTTTAAGGTAATTTTCGGAATATAAGATTGAATATTGAACGCCCAACATCGTCGTAAAAAGTCGGAAATTCAGCTTAAAACCCGTAGGGTGGGCGATAGCCCTGCTTATACCCGATAGATTTATACATAGCAAGAATGCGTCAGACTCTCGTTTCTCAAACTCTGAACCATCGTTCGAGAGCATTGAGATTCAAACGTTGTCCCCTATTCTGGGTCGACAAGATTTTATTGTCTTGCAGACTTATGGGGTATAAGCAGGGTGATAGCCCACCCTAAATTGTTCATAACCATCAAGCGACTTTTTACGAGTTCATCAACATCCAACATAAAATAATGGAGTTGTTATGTCTGATTCACTTAAAAAAATTGAACATGATGCCCTTAGCCTCCCCCAACAACAAAGGGCATATCTTGCTGACAGGTTGCTTAGCTCTCTTGATGACAATGTCTTGAATGATATTGAAGCTGAGTGGATAGCAGAGGCTGAACACCGATATCTGGAATATAAAGAGGGCAAATGCCCTGGCATTTCCACCCAAGACGTATTTGATGAAGCGGACCGGATTTTGAAATAACCGCTTGTTGATCGAAAAAGAAGTCTGAATTTCTTTCAGCTTTCAAACCCCGAAGACTTGTAGGATGGGTGGAGCCAAAGCGTAACCCATCACGAATAATCAACAGAGCAACATATCCATTTCCGGCTATGATTTCCGTGATCAACTCATGGAATATAAACATAATGTCAATTGGGTTAAACATATAATCTTTGTTAGATTGACCGAATTATGGAAAGACTATGATGAACAATCGAGAAATAGTAAGTGCTATACTTAAAAACCAGCAATGGGCACTTGATTCTGGAAACCCACCCTTTGCAGCAGTAATTGAGTGTGATGGTCAAATCATAGCCTCGTATGCTAACGACTCGCGGACAACTGGCAATCCATTGCATCATGCTGAAATATTGGCAATACAAAATGTAATTGCAAAATTCGGCCCAGAGATTCTGCGCAAATCGCACCTCTTTGCGTCCAATGAGCCATGCCCAATGTGCATTGGTGCATGCATATGGTCGGGAATTCCTAATGTTACATACTTTCTTGCACAAGAGAGCATCTATGCAATACGCGGTTGGGGACGTTTTATCTCTGCCCAGGACATTGCCTCGGTGGACGATTCTGGCATCTGCATCTCTGGCCCAGTAGAGAATGATGAAATGCTGCAAATGCATAAAAAATTCTGGACCTCTGACGGGAATTCAGCATTTAGGCACTCAATCCATTTGGCTCGTTGATACTTAATATGACACTTTAGGGGAGCCACGACGAAAGCTATATGTCATTCCGGGCGGTTGTCGATTATGATCCAGTCTTTGTAACGTTATTCCAAAAAATCTAACTTGCATCCAAGCCAAATCAGACCTATAATAAAACCCAAATTATGGTCTAAATAAAAAACAATAGGTGACATCATGGAATCCGTATTAGCAAGATGTTCGGTCAGCATATCGGAATTAAAGAAAAATCCTTCGGCTCTTATTGAACAGGCAGGCGGAGAACCGATCGCCATTCTAAATCATAACAAGCCAACGGCTTATCTTATCCCCGCAGAAACATACGAAGCGTTGCTCGAAAAAATTGAAGACGCCCAACTGGGAGCCATCGTCAACGAGCGTCAGCATGAAAAGATTTCAGCTGTAGAAGTCACACTGGATGAGCTTTAATTCGATGGGCTACATATTAAAATTTCTTCCAACAGCGCTTAAAGAATGGAGTAAACTCGACAATGCCATTCAAGTCCAGTTTAAAAAAAAGTTACTGGAACGCCTTGAAGTGCCGCATGTACCTGGTAGCAAGCTTTCAGGGTTTAAAAATCTTTACAAAATTAAACTGAAAGCAATCGGATACCGTCTCGTGTATGAGGTTATCGACAAAGAAATTTGTGTTATGGTCATCGCCATAGGCAAAAGAGATAAAAATGA
This sequence comes from Desulfobacteraceae bacterium, assembly GCA_041660385.1. Taxonomy (GTDB): domain Bacteria; phylum Desulfobacterota; class Desulfobacteria; order Desulfobacterales; family Desulfolunaceae; genus DYJE01. The sequence continues at coordinate 26,588 of JBAZWJ010000017.1, forward strand.
GGTCTACATAAAGGCCAAGGAAAGAGAATTATAACGAAAGGCAGATGTCATGTTTTCAGAAAAAACAAGGGTTTCATCGGGGGTCAGCACCCTGGACCGTCTTCTGGGCGGACTTTTTATCGGCGACAACGTCATCTGGTACGACGATGCGGGAAGCCTGGCACTGGCATTCTGTATGAACCTGATCCAGACATCACAGGCCCAGAACAAATCCATCATCTATGTGAGTTTTGACAGGTCACCCAAAAATCTCCTTGAAATGCTCGGCCCCCTTGCCCGAAGCAACAACCTCACCATTCTGGATTGTTTCACCCAAGGCAAAGGTGACGGTTCGGAGGTTTTCGAGCAGTTCTATGAAAAAAACGGGGCGCAATGGCCCTATCAGATCATCAAAGTCAATGAACCCACCAAACCAGAGAAGGTCATGGATGCCATTTACGGCATTCATAAAACCATGGAGGGCGACGTCCGTTTCGTCATCGAAAGCCTCACCGGCATGCAGGATCTCTGGGGCGGAGAAGAAGACAGCATCCGGAAATTTTACTCCCATTCCTGCCCCAGACTCTACGACCTGAACACCATTGCGTACTGGATCATCGAAAAAGGTGCCCATTCCAACCAGCTCAAGGCCCACATCAACCAGATCGCTCAGGTGGCCATTGACCTGTCCATACAGGGAGAGGAGCCAACCCTCACTATTCTGAAAGCCGAAGGACGGAACCCGGCCAGCCAGAACAAACCCAGCTCTTTCACCGTCAAAGGCATGACCATCGACTTTGCCGATGACCGCAAATCGGGAAAACAGATCAACATCGGCATGAAACTTAAAGAACTCCGAAAAAAACAAGGGGTCACCCAGGCTGAACTGGCGAGATTGGTGGGCGTCACACCCAGCAACATCTCCCAGATTGAAAGCAACCTGATCAGCCCATCTTTGAGCGCCCTTCTTAAAATCGCCGAAGCCCTGTTCGTTGATATCTCCTTCTTTTTTCAATCAAGCGCGGGCATTGATACACGTCTTGTCTTTCCGGCGGATAAAGCCATTTCCGTTACGTTTCCCGATCTCCCGAACAAAAGCATCACCGGAACCCTTCTGACCCCCATGGATTTCGAACCCAAAGCCGAACCCTACATCATCGAAATCCCACCCAAAACCAAACTCCCCTCCCATTTTTTCGTGCACAAAGGTGAAGAGATGGGCTACATGCTGAGCGGAAAACTCACCATGACCACCGGTCGTGAAACTGTCACCGCCCGATCTGGTGACGTGATCTACCTGAAACGAGAAATACCGGCTCAGTGGGAAAATACGGGGTCCAATGTGGCAAAGATTCTGTGGATGAAAATTAAGTAAGGTCACCCTTCTATTTCTTCACAATTTCCACACGCCTGTTTTTGGCCCGTCCATCTTCGTTGCGGTTGTCGGCAATGGGGCGTTCCTGCCCCCAGCCTGCGGAGCTCAAGCGTGAGGCAGCGATTCCCCGTTCTGTCAGGGCTTTCACCACAGCTTTGGCCCGGTTGAGGGACAAGGTCTTGTTTGCTGCGGCTGTGCCTTGGGCATCGGTGTGGCCTTCAATGGAAAGCTTCAGACCCTGTTTTCCTTTTATCAGCTCCGCCACCTGATCCACGATGGCCATGGATTCGGGCTTGATGGCAGATTTATTGGTATCGAAGTTGATGTAAAGGGCCATGAATCCGTCTTTTACAAGATTCTGCCACATCAGGTCCGCCGTGATTTCCTGCTCCATGGCCTCCTGTTCGAGCACGGTGAGAGTCATGGTTCGGCCGTCGTTAAAAAGTTCAAGACCAACAAAAATGCGCTGGCCTTTCCGGTCAATGCGCATGGCCGTATACCGCTCCCGGTCCACCAAAATCTTGGCATTGAGGGTTTTAGCCGCGTTCTGGTAGTTGCGGCGGATCTTCAGGTAACTGGGGGCTGTTCCTGCGGACTCGGAAAACGCGTAACGGATCTGGGTCCTGTTGCCTTCGGGTTTGAGGTTCTTTGATGATTCAGGGTCCTCGTCGATCATGATCATGGCCTGGGCGAAGGTGGTTTCGCAGCCTTCGATAACGTAACCTTTCATGCGGGTGAGCAGGGGATGGTCCTTGCAGCCGTCGGCATCGGACTCCGCGAATGCCGAAAAGGGGGTTAACAGAGCCAGCATCAGAACATACAAACCAAATCTTTTCATTTTCTTCTCCTTAACGTATCAGGGTTCAACAGTTTCCGGTTCAATCATCATCACATGGACGGTTCGCCCGTCGTTGTACACATCAATGGACAGATACGATTTGTTACCCGAACGGGTCAGCTCGTAAGCTCCAAAATTCTGCCGTTCCCCAAGGACCTTGGAGCCGACCCCACCGACCTCCCTTGCGAAATGTCTCCTGACCTGGGTGACGCTGGGCGAGACGCCTTCGCCTGCCCATTCGTAAACCACGGTTGTTTTTTCACCTTCATAACGCGGATTGCCCGGGGCTTCGGGGTCTGGATCGATCAGAAGCCGCGCTTCGTCGTAACGTTTCACACAGTTCGCAACAGAATAACCTTCCAGCCCCTTCACCGGCAGCGTGTCGGCGCAGTTGTCGGACGGCATTCGCCCGTGAAAGCCCGACGCCGTTTTCACGCCTGTTGAAACCCGTGGACCTTCCACGGCAGTGGCTGCGGGCCCTGCCGCGGTTCCAGCGGTAACGTCGGGAACGACCACCTGAACGTTGGTGAAAACCGGGCTTTTCATGAGGATCTTGCCGCTTCTGTCATTAATCTTGAAAAGATAACGTCCCGGTTTGGACGGAGCGGTAAACACAAGGGTTCCCGATGATCCGGCCACCGTTTTTACGCCCGAAGCCGGATTGGAGCCTGGCTCGTTTTCGCCGAAAAGGCCCATTTTAGCACCCAGCTGAGGCTTGAGGCCTCTGTAGGAGACGGTGAGGGTCTCGCCCGGATGACAGGTTTGGGGCACGCCGGTGATTTCGGGCGTATTGAACAGGGAAGTCCCCGGCTCTTCGGCGGCTCCCGGTTTTATCACCCCCGGAACCACCTGGATTTCCCGTGCGACAATCAGGTCAAAACGCTGGTGAATCTCTTTGGCCACCCCGTTTTCCCGGCCCGTTGCGCTGACATAAAAATAGGTTTCCTTTTCTTCTGTGGGCGTCCCGGTGATTTTTCCCGAAGGACTCATGGCAAGACCTGGGGGCAGTTCGCCGAGAAGTTCGTAGCGCACGTTGCTGTAGGCCGCGTTGCATGTGGTTTCGATGGCCGCGGCGTAAGATTTGTTCAATAGGGCATCCGGAAGTTTCTGGGGTGTTTTGAACTTCATTGTGCCGCAGCCCACGGACATATTGAAATCCACAGTTTCTTCCCGTTCAAGCGGGCATGAATCCTTGATTTTCACGCTGAACCTGAAATAGCCTTCGGTTTCCGGCACGCCTTCAAGATACAGTTCTTTTGAATCGGGTGACAGTTTCATGGAAAGGCCCGGCGGGATCTGGCCTGAAGATACTGTGGCTTTAAGGGGAAGGACCGCGTTGGATGAACCGATGGTGAGAAGGGTGCGTTTCACTTTCTGGTTGTCCGTTCTGTAGATGGCGGTGTTCCCCGAATCTTTAAGGTAAAGCGGGGAGCAATCACAGGCAAGGTTGACATCTACAATCTCGTAGGTCATGTGGTCGCTCACTTTGTAATTGGCATGAGACACTTTGGCGTACACCAATTTTTTCATCGCATGGCGACGCCCCTGGTTTTCAGGCTTTGAACAGAAACTCGCCGCTTCTTCTGCCGTGATGACGGAGTTGGGTACCCGGTAGCTTTTCGAATAATCCCACATTTTCATAGCCAAAGGCGTGAAGACGCATAAGCCCGGATACAGCCCATCGGCACCGGGAGATCCGATATCATAGTAGAAAGGCTCCTGATAATCGGCCCAATTGGGATTCATCCATTCCGAAGAGGACGCGGGAAACTTGAACGGATAAAACAGCTTCTGAACCCTGATCGTCACACTGTTGGCCTTCGAACAGTCGCCGAACGGCCCGCTGGGCTGATCCTCATGCCAGACCGACGGCGTGAATACCGCATTCCCGGAAAGGGGCCGCCCCGGTGTGTAGGTGATGTTGAACACCTTGGGTTCTATGGTCATTTTGACGGTTCCGTTGGCATAAGCGCCACCCATGGGAACCACAGTCAAACACATCATTATCACAACGAGGGTTTTCAGTTTCATTATGATTCTCCCGGCCTGTCCCTTAATTTTAATAAATTACTGCCCTGCCTTTTCAGCATCGTCCGGTGTTTCCGGTTCGATGACGGTGAGCACCACGGTCCTTCCGTCGTTGTAAACCTCCACCGACGCATGGGCGTTTCGCCCCTGACTGACCAGAGTGAAGGCGGTGAACCGGTTCCGGTCCACAAGGACTGTGCCTCCGAGTTTTTTGGCTTCTTTGGCGTAAGTCCGTCGCACCTTAAGCTCGGATGGTGAAGGCCCGTCCCCCTGCCACTCGTATGTCACACTGATTTTCTCCCCCTCATAGCGGGGGTTTTCGGGAGACTCGGGATCGCCATTTAGAAGAAACACCGCTTCGTCGAAGCGTTTCACACATTCGGCGATGGCATAACCCGGCATGTCAGGAAAAAGAATGCTGGCCTCGCAGGATGTTTCCGCCGTGATTGTCTTTGGCCTGAGATCCTTGGCCCTGTTCTGCACATCCCCTGACCCGATCCGTCCGGAATTCCGTTCGTTTTTCCCGGACAATGCCGTATCCGCAGCCATGGAATTTCCGGACGCCGTCGGCACATCCACCGAAATGGACGCGGCCACGGTAAAAGTCTTGCCCGACAGGATCACCTTGCCGCCTTCATCGACTATGCGGAACACATAACGGCCCCCTTCGGCCGGTGCGGTGAAGTTCAGCGTCCCCGACGGCCCGTCGATGGCCTGGGACCCGGCTTTGGGATTCGCGCCGCATTCGTTTGCAGCGTAAAGCCCCATACGCATGCCCGATTGGAACGCCACATCCTTGTAGTTCACGGTGAGTTTGGCATTGGCGGAACAAGTTGCAGGCGTTCCCGTGATTTCAGGAGACAGGTGGGTGACGGTGATTTCCACCCAGGCATGGGTCAGCGTCGAACACTGGCTGCAGACACTGGAGGTGATGGCGACAGGCTCAGAACTCCAGGGCACGATGTCGTACCCGTTGTCCGTGTATTTTGAGCTCGGGTATACTTGATCTATGTAGCCTAACTGAAGGTCATTCGCTGTTCCAGTGTCCCCGATGGTCCAGACCCTTCTTGGGTTATAGAGCGTTTCACCGTAAATGACCACCTCATGGGTCATAATGTCTGTGATGGGCTGGAACCCAGTGGTGACACCGGGGATGTTTATGGTCCCGTAATTCTGAGTACTCATGGGCTGCACGGCACATTTTTCTCCTGCGACCATCCAGTGATATCCATAGTTCGCTTTGGGGTACACGTAATTCCGCCAAAGGCATTCGTTCTTTCCCGAATTCAGGTCCGGGCCGACGTTGACACACCCTCCGGCCTTCACTTCCACCGTATCCCCCTTTTTAAAATAAATGGGATATCGCTTGGTGGGCACCGTAACATCGGGTTTGGATATTTTCCATGCTTCAACATTGCCCTTAACGGTATGGGTAATGTTATCGAATGAGGGCTGGGCCATTGGTGTTGCCGCTGTGACTGCGAGAAGACATGCACCGGCAAGGAAGGTTTTGCAAAATAATAACTTGATATGATTCATAGTTTCTCCATGATGATTCATCGTTTTGTCTTTTTTTCGTTATGCGTGCCACTATACATCGCCGTCACCCACAGATGACCCACAGATCGGAAAAAAACAAGGAAAAGTCCTGATTAACGGATGATAGACGAGTAAAGAACCTCGGTGGACTGCGATGGGGAAAGTCCCAGATGAATCTGAAGAAGACGACAGCAGGTCTGATAGGTTTTAACTGCATCGGCCCGATGGCCAAGTTCATTCTGGCAGACCATAACTCGCTGGTAAAAAGACTCGGCCAGATTGTCCGTTTCTATGCCCCTTTTGTAAAATTCAAGGGCCTTATCCCAAGCCCCGACGGATTCGTGATAACGTCCCGCACGCATCAGGTTCCGTAAAACGCCGTTGTGCAGCAGATCCCGCCGGTGTGAAGACCACGTCAATCCGGTTTCCGACGGAAGAAAAACCCCGTTATAAAGACGGATCATCCGGGTGCAAAGAACCGCCGATTCATCATCGGGAGCCGTATCCATGTAATCCAAAAGGGATTCCAGTACCAGGCTGTCCACCCGGCATCTCCGGGAATCGATGCCCACCTGCCCCGCGCTGCATATAATGATATCATCACAGCCGAGCAGTTTACGTAAGCGGCTCAAGGTCATTTCAAAGGATTTATGAGCCAGATCCCCCTCGGTGTCAGGCCAAAGTGCGTCGGTCAAACGCTCCACCGGAACATGTCCACCACCCATGGCAATGATAACCTTCAGCAATTCAAGGGGTTTTTTCTGAACTTTCCCGGAAAACACCAGGGGCGTGTCTTCCCTGATGATTTCGAAACGGCCCAGGGTCATGATGGTGACCGGATATGGCCAGACCTCAAGAGTCAGGGCGTTCACACCCGGTCCGGTTGGCGGAGTCAGCCCCCGCCTTCTGATGACGGTCCGCACATGACCGGTTTCAATTCCCGCCAACAGAGCCTTCAGGCACAACCGGGACGTGATGCCTGGAACGTCATCCGTGCAGAAAACGTACCCACAGCTTCGAGCAAGCTTAAAAGCATGGCTTAAGGCCGTCTTTCCCTGTTCCTCATCCCCACCATCAAAGGCAAAAGAAGCGTCGTGATAATGGGCGAACAACCGGAGCCACTGGCTGGCGTGAGTCTCTGAAATGTCAAATACATCCGCCAGATCGCGTCGCGCTTCGTCCCTTCTTCCCAGGTCATGCAGGGCCTGTGTTTTCCTTAGAAGGCACATCCCGATACCAAAAGGGGAGTTAAGGGTTTTAACCAGAGGGTACATTTCTTCGGCCAGAGCAAGCGCCTTTTCCGGTTCGCAGCTGATCAGCATGGCCCGTGAACGATACATCAGATACGCCGCCCGCCCGTGCCGGGACCGGCTGGCCGGAGACAAAAGAAGACTGTCAAGAATGACTGTGGCCGCGTTGATTTCCATGATATCCAGAAGACTTGTGATCTGGGTGACCATGAACACGAAATCAAAGAACAGAATGCCGTGCCGTTTTGCGATATCGAGTCCTTCCCTCGCGGATTCGATGCATTTCCCGGCCATTCCCGACAGCTGATAATAGGAGTTCTCCACACGTTTCGCCGTCAGTGCCACCATGGGGTGCGCATTTTTCGACAACGCCATCCGACGCAGCTCGGTCCAGGCTCTTTCCACAGCCGGAATACCCTTCCGCATGGCTCCGAACCAGAACAACTGATGAAGAGCGTTGGCCTTGGGAACCAGGGTGGCCGGATTTTCGGCAATGCCGTAAACCCGCTCGGCCCAATCGTCCGCAGAGGGGTGGACAATCTCCCTCAACCCCAGAGCGGCCATCAAACCCGAAAGCACCCAGGCCTCGATTTCCGGGTTCGGAAAAAAATCACCTCCCCTGCAAAGATCATCCACCACAGTAAACCAGTGATCCAGTGGTTCATAATCATCCATGCCGATAAATAGGGCGTTCATGACGGCTGATGCGGAAAGCAGTGCGCCCATGACATCATCACTTGACCGGAACAAACCGTATGCCTTCTCGAACAGAGGCTTGGCATCAAGAGGGAAAAAAGTGAGAAGACACATTCCTTGACAGTAAAGCAGCCAGGGCCGAACTGACACATACTCTGCGGGAAGATTGTCCAGCCATTTCTGTAATGGGGCAAACCGTCCCTGGGCTAACATTTCCTGTGCATGGGTCATTATGATTCGGGCCATACCTTCCCAGTCGCTGTTATCTCTCAGCAGGGCCACGGCAGATCCACTTTCGCCAGACAGTTCAAGTAGAGCGGCTGCGGACCTCCGAACCGCTATCTGTTCGGAATACGGAAGATCTGTCCCGGCCTTTTTGATCAGGAATTCCCGGTAAAGCGGATGAAACTCGTAGGACGGACCAGGCTCAAACCGTTCAGCGATGAAGCAGTTCCTCCTGTAAATATCCGAAAGAATTTTGCCAGAATCTGCCTCGCCAGTGAGACTTTCTGCCATATCTGCTGTTATTTTAGGGAGGTATGCTGTTTTAAGCATGAAGGTCCGTACAGTTATGTCAAGCCTTTTGAAAACCTCCTGAGCGAAATAAAAAAATATCTCTTCCCTCATGAATTCCCCGGCTTCTTTTGGTAACAAACCCTTATTCCTCAAGTCCTCGGCCATAAGGATCAAACCCGTCACCCAGCCTCCAGCTAAAGAGTGCAGCTCCCGAGACGGAACAACACCTGTATCGCCGGACATCCGCATACGGACAATCTCTTCAGACTCCTCTTCCATCAGCCGGATCTCATCCCATCCAAGACCATCCATCATCCCGCTGGCTTTCAGCCGGATCAAGACAGGGTGCGGTTCGGACCGGCTGATCACCACGGCATGAACTCCTTCGGGCAGAATAGAAAAGGCATTAAGCATCACTTCATTGAGAAAAGAATCATGTGGCACATCCTGATGGTTGTCGAATACAATCAGCGAAGGTTTAGGCAGGCGGTCGAAAAGCTCCTCGAAATACCGCAACGTAAAAATCCCGACACCCATGGCGTATTCGGGGGTAAAAAGGGGCATCGCTTTTTTTCTTCTTGAAGCAGCTTTTTTGGCGGCTTCCCCCATATAATAAAAAAACGTGGCGAGATCGGAGTCGCCTTCATCAAGCTGATACCACAGGCAGGGGATCTTTCTTTCAGCAATATAACTCCCCATAAGTGTGGTCTTTCCTGAACCTGCCGGAGCGCTCACCCAGACCACCTTTTTCATCAGCAGATCATCAAGCCTCTTGAACAGACGATCCCTTTTGTATTCCCCTCTTGGTATGGGCTGGCTGATCTTGATCATAATTTCAATGTATCTCACTCATAGAAATTGATATAATGTTGTATTTATTGCTCCCCGGTCAGATTATATCGCGCAAAACCGGTTTTCCCATTCAAAAAAGTGTGAGGTATCAGTCCTGAATTTATCACCAGCAATTTTCGGTGAAAAAACCTCAAAAAAGCCGTTAGCATTGTAGGAGCGGGCTACGCCCGCGATAATGACGACCAACATCGCGGGCGTGGCCCGCTCCTACAATGCCTCTCGAAGTTCACCGATAATTGGTGATTTATCACAAAGGCACGACCTTCATCAACAACCTTAAACCATACGATAAATATCGAAAAAAAGACCAGGGATTGTCCATCACATCGTTAAGACGTTTGCCGATGTACGACCATCTGAAATAATAGCGACGCAATATCTCTTTTCTGAATCTGAGAATCACATCCATGGAAAGAAGGCTTGTGCCCACAGCAGGAGACCTGAAATAGTCCTTGCCGAAAACATCCACGCTGTTCAGTCCTTCGTTGCCGCAGATCTCTTTCAGTTCGGTCAGGTCATAGGGTATGGGTATATGTATTTCGATGAAATCGGCATCAAGGGCAAAGATCAGATCTTCGGTCATTTTAAGATGGTTCATATCTTCCCATGGGAAACCCACCATAAAAAAACCGAAAACCTTGAGGCCTACTGTTCGTGCAAGGTGTATGGCCCTGAAACTATCGGCCACCGTGGCCCCTTTTTTCATCCGCTCCAGACTTTCAGCGCTGCCCGATTCAAAACCAAAGGCCACAAGCCAGCAACCGGCTTCTTTCATCATGGAAAGGGTTTCACGTTCCAGAGGCCGCGTCCTTGAATTGGCCACCCAGGCGATTTTACCGGCCAGCTCAGAATGGAGGAGCTGGGTGCAGAACTGTTCCACCCAGTCTTTGTCCAGGGTGAAGGTGTCGGATTTCATAAAAAAATTTCTGATGGAATATTTGTGAAAACAGTCCCGCATTTCGGCCAGAACGTTTGCGGGGCTTCGCTGTCGGATTTTTTTCCCCGAAATCACAGGGGTCAGACAGTAGATACAGCCCGAAGAACAGCCCCGCCCAACACTAATGGTGGCCTGGGGTTCTCCTGTGTCGGGCCGGGTGTAAAGCCGGTTGTTCATCAAAGACCGGTCAGGAAAAGGAAGGGCATCCAGATCCTCTTCCCAGATACAAAAATCCGTTTTCTTCCACTCCCCGTTTTCCCTGAACATAATGCCCGGAAGATCTTCCACGTTCATCATGCAGAAATGGGCGTCGATCAGTTTCGCACCCACAAAATCACTTTCTCCGCCGATCAGGTAATCCACATGATGGAGATCCAGCCGATGAAGCCTTTCAATATCCACATCAAAAAAAAGAGCACCTTTTAGGATCACAGTGGCGTCGGGATGCATGGCTTTCACCCGGTTGATTGTTTCAAGATCATCAAAAATCGTGGCGGTTGTCACACTCATGAACACAAAATCCGGCGAGAATTTTTCCACATCACGGATCAGATGGCGAACCTTTTTTCTCTCACTCTGGTAATCTTTCAGAAAGACCTTGTAAGGAAGCCCGGCAAGCCCAGACGCCACATAACCCAGATCATTGCAGGCCCGCATGGTGGTGGCTGCCGAATCTTCGATGTTTCCCTGACATCTGTCTTCACCCCGCTGGTATACTTTGCCCGGAGGGTAGATCAACATCACATTCTTTATCATCTGGCACATTCCTCTTTTTTTCTGTTGTATCGAGCAAAATAACGCAAAGACAACCAAGCCACTGACCAAAACGATCCTTTATTGATACGGATCAAACCCCAGGTCATCCCCATGCCGAAAATAAAACTGTAAAACCCTGAAAGCGGCAGTTTCACAAGCGCACGCAAAAACCGTTCAGAAAAATTCAGCTGAACTGAAACGTTCATCAGTTTCTGAAGGTTGATCAAAGCCCGTTTATCTGACAAAGCAAGAGGCGTGCCGGTGAAATAGGAATTCCCGGTTTCATCAAAACCGCAATCGACTGATATCAGACCTTCTTTCATGCACAGATCGTAAATATCCGTACCCGGATAAGGGTTGAGCAGCGAGCACCAGACAAAATCAGGCCTGATTCGGCGATTCAGGGCATAGGTTTCAAAAGCCATGCTAAGATTTTCACCGGGACAACCCACCATATTAAATGTCTGAAACCGAATGCCGTGTTTTTTCAGAAGCCGGGCCGCGTCCAGAATGCTTTGTTCACTCAGATTCTTGTTCAGCATCCTGTTTCGAATTGTTTCGTTACCACTTTCAAGGCCCATCTTAACGGCAAAACATCCGGCCCGCCTCAAACGTTTCACCAGATCTTCATCCAGTGCCGCCGGAGTCGAATTGATTTTAAAGGGAATCCCGATCTCTTTTTCATAAGCCGCACAGAAATCATAAAGCCACGATCTTGGAGCCAGGGTGAAACTGTCGTCGTCCAGAGTAATGAAACCCACCTTCCCAGATTGTTTCAGCACTTTGAGTTCAGCGATCAAATAGCCGACGGATCGTCTCCGAACCACAGACCCTTTGCCTTTGTAAAGGCTGTTATAGCTTTTATTGAAGCAGAACGAACAGGACTTTGGGCAACCTCTTCCGGCCATCACCACCTGATGGTAAAGAATCTCACGTCCTTTTCCAGCGTAAAGGTCATAACAGGTGTAGATTTCCCGGTCATAAAATGGAAGGTTGTCCAGATCCTCGACAAGTGGTCTCACCTCGTTATCAATGACCCTGCCCTGCTTCTTCACCCACAGATTGGCCATGTTGTCTGACGCTGAACCCGAATCAAGGGCATTCAAAAACTCAACGAAAGCCTCGTCCCCTTCTCCCCGACAAACCGCATCAAGATAAGGTTCATGGATCACATCAGGATAAAAAGTACTATGAGCTCCACCGCAGATGATAACAGCTTTTTCGCATAACGCCCGAAGCCGGAACCCCATGGCCCGCATAAATGGAAATTCGGATGTTGTGATTGAAAACCCTATCACATCAGGTTTCAGCTGGATAACTGCCTCAACCGGATCTTTCTCCAGATCAGCCACCACCACCTGGCAGCTATGCCCCGCCCTCTTAACACACGCTGACAGTGCCATAATCGCGGGTTTTGCAAACACATCTTTCTGAAGGAAAACAACTTGGGCCATGTTTACCTCTGATCAGCAATTATCAGTTAATGAATGTATTCTCATATAATCCATCGCAACCAAGAACTCAATTTTTCTTTGTTTTTGTTTGACACGTAAAAACCCTTTTGCAATATAACAAACCATATTTCCCTTCTGTTAAATTTTTATTGGTCAAAAGGCGTAAACCATCATGCACCGGTCACCCAAGTTGTTGAACAACCTGTCGTTCGTGCTTCATGCCTTTTGGGACAAGCCGCTGCTCGGGCTCAGGGCGTTCCGTTTTTTTCTCTGGAAAATTCTTGGACGAAAGACTGTCCGAGGAATGGACATTGCTGTTTCCTATGACTGCAACCTGAACTGCCCCCATTGCAATGTTGCTTTGCAAAAAAACCGTAATCGACAGGAAATGACAAACCAGGATGTAATCCGGGCCATCGAACAGCTCAAGAAACAGGGTGGTTTCTATGTGACCTTCACCGGCGGCGAGATACTGTTGAAACAAGATCGGTTGAGGAAAATCATAACGGCATCGGGTAAAACTTCCATGCTGTATCAAGTCCAGACAAACGGAGTCCTGTTGACCGATGAGGTGTGCCGGGAGCTGAAAGACATGGGCGTAGATAACGTTCAAATCAGCTTTGACACGTTCCACGAAACCGGTTCATGGTCCGAGGTTTTGAAGATCAAAGAACACAAGCTTCGCATGGTCAGGCGGCATGGTATGGACGTTTTTTTCACCTGGCTTGCGTCCCACAGCTCCCTTGCCGGGCATGAAATCCGGGATATCATCCGGTTTTCAAATGATCATAAAATAAAAATCGGACTGAATTTTGCCGTGGCCCAAGGAAGGTGGAGTGACAGCAAAAACATGCTTCTCACAACCGAAGACAGCAAGGCCATCCGCGAGATATCACGGCGCAATTCTTATCTTTATATCGATCTTGAAAACAACCTGATGAACTACGGCTGCCCTGCGTTTTCAGAGCGGTTTCACATCAATGCCTACGGAGATGTTCAACCCTGTACCTTTTTCCAGATTTCATTTGGTAATATCAAGGATGAAAGCCTTGAAAACATTCTGGACAAAGGGCGGAGAAACAAGCGTTTTGCCGAATTTCCCGATCATTGTCCTCCGGCGGAAAACCCGGAATACATCGAAAAATGGTTTGACCGTGACTTTAAAAAACTTCCTGTTCCGGCAAATGAATTCTTTCAGGATGACAACGCTCAACCCTGCGTGGTGTGCGGCGAACCCGTAAACGTCCCCTTTCTTTCAAACCTCCGGGAAGTGGAATACGGCATTGACTGGAAAGGCGAAATCATGGCCTGTTCGAAATGCGCCCTGATCCAGCAGACACCCATGCAGACAGCGACGGAAGCTCTGAGCTGGTATCCGTCTGAGTATATCCATTACAATCCATCCCCCCATGGTGTGAAGGGTTTTCTCATGAAAATCTACATGCTGCGGACCATCCGGCTTCTGAAAAAGCTGAATGTGGCGCAAGGTGGAAAGCTTCTGGATATCGGCTGTGGGGCCGGGGAAAAGCTGGCGATTTTGCGAGATCAACTACAACTTGAAGTTCAGGGAGTGGAACCCAATGTACACGCCGCTCAGACAGCCCGGACGATGTTCGGACTTCATGTCACGGACGGCATTTTTTCACCGGATAATTATCCTGAAAACAGCTTTGATGTGGTTCGCATCAACCATGTGATCGAACATGTTCCCGATCCTGTGGAACTTTTAAACGGAATATACCGCGTACTGAAACCGGGAGGTGTTATCCTTGGTGAAACGGAAAACATCGAATGCCCCAGTTTCAGGGTATTCGGCAGATACTGGGCACTTCTCCATCTGCCTTACCACCTTGTTTTATTTTCCGAAAACAGTCTGATCACCACATTTAAGCGAAGTCTTTTCGGGACGGTTTTCGTTGAAAGCACCGGAGACGCGCCTGCTTGGTCCCTGTCTCTTCAAAATGTACTGAGACGAAAGCAACACAGGGATCATAGGGTTTCGTCACGGATGAGGGGTTATATTTTTTTTACCCTTCTCTCTGTGCCTCTTTCCTATCTTGAAACACGATTTTCCAAAGGACCGGTGCTTGTTTTTCATGCTCGTAAATCTTAATTTACGCGATGGCCGTAGGGGCGACCTGAGGTCGCCCTGTCCCCATCTCCATAAACAATTATTATATTAACCCGACAATAAAATACACCCGGTAGGTCGGGTAGAGGAACGAAATCCGACGGGTGCTGGCCATTGAGACAACGGTTTTATTCTATTCAAAGTTAATCACTGATACAGAATAAACGTCCGATTATTATAAGGATCGTGTCATTTGTCGGGTTTCGTTCCTCTACCCGACCTACGAGAGTTTGACGCATTCTTGCTATGTATAAATCTATCGGGTATAAGCAGGGCTTTGTCGCTGTCATGCCCACATTATTTATTTGCCGGATAAAGAATCGGGTGACAACCGATCGCGCTTACAACCCCTTAGACATCACAAAGCACAATTGACCATCTGTATTTTTTTATTGTCTTTATCCTGTGAACATGGTTATCTGTAAGAAATTTCAGTAACAGAGAGGTTGTACTATGCGATCGGGTAGTTTGATTTACCGTTTTATCCTTGGATTTTGTTTAATTTCCAGCCTCGCAGCTTCACAGGCCGATGCCGAATGGGCTTCCGTAAAAATCGACAATAACCGTCTGTCCATTGACACGATCTGGGGAACGTCAGACAGCGACATTTATGCGCTAAGCTTTGCGGGAAAGGTGTTTCATAAGAATGAAACAGGCTGGACCGATATCAGCTCCTCACTTTTCACGGATGCGTCCAACACACTGTTGTACCTCCCCTATGGAGTCTGGGGAACAGCCGCCAATAACGTTTATGTCGTGGGCTCTCTGATCAATTACACAAACGGTGAAGATGCCTTGACCCAAGGGACACCGTTTATATTTCGTTTCAACGGGTCGGAATGGACACGAATAAGCCTGACTTCCAACCAGGCCTATTTACTGGAAGGAGCCAATCCAGAACCAGGCAACCCCGATACACGAACAGGAAAATTTTACCCCAACTGGCTGGCCGGTATATGGGGAACATCAGCAGACAATATGTATTTCAGCGGTGGTAAATTCACTGGGGTCGAAAATTCCAATGGTGATCCTGTTTCAGGGGGAATCATACTCAAATACAACGGATCTTCAAATGAATGGACTAAAGAAGTGGGTGTTGGTGATCATCTCAACGATGATTACACCAATGCATCCACAAATCCCCTGCCCATGGTCAACGAAATGATTGGAATGGACGGTCATATTTACGCCGTAGGACTCAAAGGGCTCATTCTCCATAAATACAACGCAAGCAACTGGGAAATCATGCCCACAGAATCCCTTGCGCTGAATTTTTTCAGGATATGGGGGCTTTCGCCTGACGATCTCTTCGCTGTTGGATTTAACAGCTCAAATGCTGCGGCTGTGGTTTACCGGTATAACGGCAGCACATGGACATCTATGACTCTGCCTACGCTGAAAAACGGTTATATTGCCGCGCTCTGGGGAATCTGGGGTGAAGACGCCCATCATGTTCACTGTGTGGGCAATGCAGGCACATCTCTCTATTACGATGGGAACCCGGGAAATATTTGGAAAATAATGATGAGTGATACAACAACCAGCCTGAACAGTACTTGGGGGACCTCATTCAACAGCGCATACGCCGGTGGTGAAGATGGTAAAATTTACCATTTTACTGAAGGAATCAAAACAAACGGGATAGGTGCCTATCCTAAAGTCAGTGTGGCGCCTCAAATGGTCGAATTCACTGATATTTCCGCAGGTGAAGTCGACAAATGGGAATGGGATTTCGGCGAAGGGACACTGTCTGCCGTTGCTCCATCAGCCGATCTTGATTACAAGATTTTTGTCACCGCCATAAAAGACACATCTATGAACGGTGCAAGAATCGTTGTTAACGATAACGGGCCTGCTGTAACCGGCGAATCCCTTGAAACAGTTGAGGCACTCTCGGCAAAGGCTGATCTGGGGGACAATCCCAATACTGCGAACGTATCGGAAGGTGTGCTCCTGATCACCGCCAAGCCTGGGCTGAAAGCCAATTCCTACTCGATTCACATTGAAAAAATGGATGAATCCATTCCCGATGAACCGGCAAGAATATACCATTATCAATACGGTATTTATCTCAAAGTTGCCCGAAACACTACGCTTGGAGAAATGGCCGACCTTCTTGAATCCATGACTGATCTTGATCTGGTGGAATCCGCAGTCCCTGATAACCCTAATACCAAATGGTTTGACTTGGATCCTGCATCATCTTCTGTCAAATTCAAAGGTGGCCAGAACTACACCATCAATGTAAAAATTGATTCGGGCGTCACCACCCAGAGCGAAATCGCCTCTCTTTTAGAAACCCATGAGAAAATTGATTCGGCTGTTGCCGATACACCTTCACAGAAATGGGTGAGAGGGGCTGAAACCGTAAGCAACAAAGCCACATTCTCAGGTGGTCTTTCAAACAGTAACGTCTACGTCAACACCGATACCACCCTTGAAAACTACTACATGGCGACCCACACCTACAATACGCCAGGAAATTACACAGCAAGACTCACCATTCACAGACCCAATATTCCTGCAACGGCTGAAATTCTTGTAGAACAAAACGAGGGGCCCGAAAATCTCAAATACGACCAGGCCATGGCCATGGCTGCCATTCCGGGAACGACGATGAACGGAGTCACTGTATCCATCGTGAATGGCGGGGTCAACTGCACTCCTGGCATAACCTGGGACGATCATTCTATCACGCTAACCCTGGCATCCGGTGTCACAACCCAAGCCATAGCAGCTGACCTTCTGATGAAACACCCGAAAATACTCGGAGCTGTACCCTCCAACTCCGAAGATCCCTGGTATTCAAACCAATCGAATGGAATAGATTCAGCAACGTTTTACAATGGCCTTTCCGCAAGTTCGGAAATTGCACAGATCGCCGTTAAAATCCTCAGCGAAAACCCCCTGAGCTTCACGGCAACGCCTTCGGAAGGGGTAAAAAATGTTACGGCTGTTTTTAAAGAAACCGCCAGTGATGAAATCAAAGATAAAATTGTCAAATGGATCTGGTATTTCAATTACATTAATACGCCAACTTATTCCGGCCCAGCTGACGACGAGAGTTCCCTTGCTTTATACAGTGCAGATGACCCAGCCACATTCACTTACAGCAGAATCGGGACGTATAATGTAAAACTATTTGTTCTCCTTGACGACAACTCTCCGTTCTCCCTTTATAAAGAAGAGGTGATTACAGTCAAAAGTTCAGATGAAGGGAAAAGCAGTTTAGAAGGGGGCTCGGGTCTCGATAGCGTGTCGGGTTGTTTTATTGACACGTTGGATGGGTGAACGAAAACTAATCCATACTGCAATCATGATGATACTCAATCTGTAGGGACGGGTTCCAAACCCGCCTGATGAATGCGAATCGGAATAAATAAACACCCAATATTATCAGGCAATCCAACCGTTCAAAGGAACCTTGATCTTGAACTCGGTCCCTTTCCCTAATGAACTCTTGCACTCTATGGAACCTGAAAGGGCCTTGGTCACCAGATTGTAAACCACATACAGCCCGAGACCTGTTCCGCCCTGCTCGCGTTTGGTTGTGTAAAATGGATCAAAGATCTGTTTGACCTCTTCTTTGCCCATTCCTTTTCCGTTGTCGCGGCAGATCAGGGAAAGGGTTGTATCATTGGCAGAGATATCGAAAAGGATTTCTCCGTTTTCTTCCACCCCCTCAAAAGCATGATTCATGGCGTTCATGACGAAGTTGGTGATGATCTGGGCAAGGGCCCCGGGCCTGCTGTCAAAAATCAGATTTTGAGGGCAGTTCACCAGAATACGATGGGGTGAATGCTTCAACTCGACGATCAGGCTTGCAATCACCTCGTGGATGTATTCATCAACAAGAATTTTCCGTGGCTTTTCACTGACCTGATCCACAGATACCTGTTTGAAATTTCCCAGCAGATTTCCGGCTCGCCCAAGGTTCGCATGGATCATCGCTGCGGCTTCATGGGTTTTTTTCAAGAATTTGGAAAGAGACTGGGTATCCACCATGCCGTCTTCCAGATTTTTTTCAATCTTGGATATCAACTGTTTGATAAATGTTGAAGCTGTAATCCCAATGCCTATGGGCGTGTTGATCTCATGAACAATTCCTGAAACCATGCCACCCAGCGAAGCCAGCTTTTCAGACTGAATCAACTTGTCCTGTGCGTATTTCAATTTGGTCAGGGAATCTGAAAGATCTTTATTGGCTTTTTGGAGTTTGGTTTCTGCCCGTTTACGCTGGGTGATATCTTTTTTCAGCTGTTTGTTCAGCGTCTCCAGCTCCATGGTCCTTAGATTGACCTTTTTTTTCAATTCTTGATTTTCAAGGCAGCGTTTGACTCTGAAATAAATCTCTTCCGCTTCTGCGGGTTTAAGCATGAAATCATCGGCTCCGAGACGGATGGCGTTGAAAGCGGTTTTCATATCTGCAAAGCCGGTCAGCATGATCACCATAATATCGGGATGGCGTTCCTTTGCGAAAGCAAGTACAGCCATTCCATCCACCTTTTCCATGATCAGATCAGTCAAAACAAGGTCAAAAGGAATTTCATTTAATTTGTGAAGAGCCCTTTCACCGCTGTCCGCATGTTCAACCCAGTATCCCTGCTTTTCCAGAAGCTTTTCCGTATTGAAAAGAATCAAGGGATCATCGTCCACCACGAGGATTCTGTTATTCTGAATTTGCTTGCTGTTATCCACGTAATCCCCCAAGGTAACGATTCCCAATACGCTCTGCCCCTAACACCATGACATTTCAATAAACACGACGCAAAAAAGCACGACCCCTGCTTTTTTAATCAGTCCAATTTTTGTGTTGTTTTTTCGGGTAAGATCTATATTTAAACACAATCATCTAAAGATGGGCGCACTCCATCTTTTCCGGCTTTCTTATCATTTTTCCCCCTCATAAACAATCTTCTTTGTTCAATTCCCCTGGCAATCTCATATCATTTACCTCTCGCCCCCTCGTTCCGGGGATCCTCCCCGGAACGAGGGGCTGTTGCGCGATGCGGTTGGCTGCGCCATTTTTTATTTTTGAACCGTAAAAAATATGCGATTTCAATGATCAATTCTCTTGACTCGGTTCATCCGACTTGATAGAGAAAATCTAATCGGTCGGTTTATAATCCGGCTGGTCGGTTTTTTACATTTATGGAGCAATGAATGCCACCTATTCCCGAACTTGAAGCGATACGAAGAAACCAGATCCTGAATGCCGCCATTAAAATCATTGGAACATCGGGTTACGCCAATGTCACCATGGCAGACATTGCCCGTGAAGCTGGTCTTTCAAAAGGCGGTCTCGCCCATTACTTCGCGTCCAAAGACGATCTTTTCAAGGAAGCGTTCAAAGCCTATTACGATCAGATCCTTCAGATATTCCTGGAAGGAATTAAAACTGCTGTGGGTCCCATGGAAAAAATCCTGGGACTTGGTATGCCGCTGTTTATCCGTGAGACAGAGGATGTGAGCTTCGCTCATAAAATCGTATATGATTTCATGTCCCTTGCAGCCCATAACCAGGACTATCGTACCCTTTTCAGCACATGGATCAACACCTGGGTTGAAATCAAAAAGCAGGCCATTGATGAAGGAATCACCTTGGGATTGTTCATACCCCACGACTCGGATACCACGGCAAGAACCATTTCCGCCATTTTTCACGGAATATATATGCGCTGGTATCTTGATCCGGATCATCACACGGTGAAATGGGCCGAACAATCGTTTACGGAAGCCATCACATCGTACTTGAAGCCTTATCTGGCAAAAAAAGTTTATAATTAAGTCTGCAGCATTCCGGGTCACCCCCACCCGGTAGTTAGACACAGATCGCATACAAAAGCCCTCCCCATGGCGGCTTTTCATAACCAAAACAGACATGGATAAAACCACGTCTTTTCGACAATTCCATTTTGCCGGTTGATCGTCCATACCGGTTGGTGATTCATTTTTTTACGTGAGGAGATCCCACTATGAGAGATGTGTTCGTCATTGGCGCAGGCATGACAAAATTCGGAAAATACCTTGACCGCAACATGAAGAGCATCGCCGATGAAGCGGTGACAAGCGCCCTTGCCCATGCAGGGCTTACAAAACAGGATATCCGCATGGCTGCGGTGGGCAACGCCTATCAGGGGCTTGTTACAGGTCAGGAATCCATCAGGGGCCAGGTGGTCTTAAGGGCCATGGGCATCGGCGACATTCCCGTGATCAATGTCGAAAACGCCTGCTGCTCGTCGGCCACCGCATTCCAGACGGCCTGGCTGAACATTGCCTCAGGTCTCCACGATGTGGCCCTGGTTCTAGGCATGGAGAAGATGTACATGGAAGACCGTGAAAAACGGTTGAAACTGTTTTCATCTTCCGCAGACGTGGAAGTGATCGAAATGTTCATCCAGGCCATGAAAGCCGATGCGGAAAGAAAACGGAAAGAAGCGGAAGCACGTGGAGAAAACCCGGACGACAAAAAGAAAGAAAAAAAAGGCGGGAGCGCGTTCATGGATCTTTACGCCGCAGCCACCCGCATGCACATGGACAAATACGGCCTGACCCAGCGACAGCTTGCCGTGGTCAGCTCAAAGAACCATACAAACAGCAAGAACAATCCCTATGCTCAATACCAGACACCCTACACCGTGGATGAAATTCTGGCGGCTCCCCTCGTGGCGTTTCCCCTGACCCAGCCCATGTGTTCCCCGGTGGGCGATGGGGCAGCCGCCCTTATCCTCTGCTCAGGTGATGTGGTGAAAAAACGCGGGATAACCAAACCCGTGAAAGTTCTGGCAACAGTTTTAGGCGGCGGCATGGACCGTGGTTTCAATGACCCGGATTTGACAGAACGCCTTGTTCATAAAGCCTATGAAACTGCTGGCGTTGGTCCTGAAGACATCAACGTGGCAGAAGTTCACGACGCCTCAGCCTTCGGCGAAGTCATCCAGACCGAAGGTCTTGGTTTCTGCCCCAAAGGCGAAGGCGGTATTTTCGCCGAACAGGGTCATTCAGCTCTGGGCGGCAAACTCCCCATCAATCCTTCCGGCGGTCTTGAATCCAAAGGCCATCCCGTGGGCGCAACCGGCGCAGCCCAGATCGTTGAACTGGTGTGGCAGCTGCGCGGGGAAGCCGAAGGACGGCAGGTCGAAAACGCCCGCATTGCTCTTGCGGAAAACGGCGGCGGCAATATCGGAATCGAAGAAGCGGCCATGGTGATTACGATTTTGCAGAAAGATTTTTAAACATGTCGAAGAATAGTTGCTTTTAAACACAACCAACGATGAAACAACCCTGTGTTGAAAAAGCAATACCACAGGATACATGGGAAATATGGGACGTTAAACAACACAGCACCCCCGTCTCATAATTCCCATGAGTCCATATGTCCCATTAAGTTTTCACCGTTTGTGGAAATTCCGAACGCTGCTGGTCACCACCACTTCCGCAAACCAACAAACAAACCAGGAGAACAGACTGCATGATTTCACGATCAGAGATGAACGCCTTTTTAATGAAAGAGCCTGCATTCGAAGACATGTCCATCAGCCAGCAGGCCATATCGAAGCAACCCTCGGCCTTGCTTGCTGAAACGCGAAGGGTCGTGGCCCTTGCACGGAAATTCAATGAAGAGGTGGTGAGGCCACAAGCCCTCGCTCTTGACATGACCATGCAGGAAAACCCGGACTATCTGGCCTGGGATTTTGTTAAAAAAGCCAACGAATGGGGATTCTTCACCCTGTGGATTCCCAAGCTTTTCGGGGGGCAAGGTTATAACCTTCCGTCTATCTCATCGTTTATGGAAGAAATCGCGTCTGAATGCCTGGCCATGGCAAACCTGATCGGTGTTCATTACTTGGGGTTCGCTGTGGCCGTCTCTTCCTGGAACGCCCGATTGGTCAACCGACTTTGCCGTGACGTCATTGAAGGCGAACGAACAGGGCAACCTTGTCTCATGTCCCTTGCCCTCACCGAGCCCGGAGCCGGAACGGACATTGAAGAAACAGACCTGATGGACAAAGGGACCATGACCTGCCATGCAAAAAAAGTCGACGGCGGTTATCTGGTGAACGGAACCAAAGTCTTCATATCAAACGGCCACCTGTCCCGCTGGCACATGCTCATCGCCTTCACCGATCTTAAACAACCTTCTGAAAACACGGTGATGCTGGCCGTTGAAACAGGGACCCAAGGTTTTTCCTTTGGGCGGACAGAGAAGAAAATGGGCCAGAAAGCCTGCCCTGCAAGCGAACTGATGTTCGACAACTGTTTTATCCCTGAAGAGAACGCCCTGTACAGCGCCGAGCAGGGAAAGAATCTCAAGCGTGGATTATCTCAAACCAACATGCAGATCATCGATTTTTACTTTGCCGCATCCCGTGCAGCGGTGGGTGCTTTTGGTGTGGGGGCCGCCCGTGGTGCATACCGTGAAGCCCTGAATTATGCCATCAACGCAAAACTAAACGGCAGACCTTTGATCGATCACGAATGGGTGCAATGCCTCCTTGCGGAAATGTACAAGAATATGTCCCTTGCACGATTTGCTTACATCGAAGCCAACTACGCCACAGGCATGCACGGCATGTACAAACTGATCCAACAAAAACAGCTTTATTACATCACAAAATTCACCCCAAGATTTCTGATCAAAAAAGTCGTTCAACCGTTGCTCGATAAGCCGTGGATCACCACTGTTTTTCGAAAACTCAATTTTGACATGCAGAGCGAACGGGAAATCGAAATCACCTCAGGACTTGCGTCCATGGCCAAATTCGCCGGGACCGATGCCGGAATAAAAAACTGCCATCTGGCCATGGAACTCATGGGCCAGTCCGGTTTGCGACACGACATGCGTGTTGAAAAATACATGCGAGACGCGAAACTCCTCCAGATCTACGAGGGCACAAATCAGTTGAACAGACTGCACCTGTTCAAATGTCTGATTGCACGGAACATCCCCCAGGTGAAAATGTTTGAGCATGAGCCGGCGAAAACCACGTGATCGAAACACCATGACGATAAGGAGACGATATGATCGCTCGTAAAGATAAAGAACTGACCATGCTTGAAAAAGCCACAAATGAATTTTCCCGTAAAATTCTTTTCCCAAATCGCGAGGAAAACGACAAATTCCCCTTTGGGCCTTTTTTCGACACCGTGCTTGAAAAAGCCTATTCCGTGGATTTTTTTCATACCCTCATCCCCGAATCCCTTGGCGGAATCGGCCAGGGAATTCCGGCTCTGTCTGTTATTCTTGAATCGGTTTGCACTGAAGACAGCAGCCTTGGCGGCATCATCTTCACCACGGCCGCAGCCCTGAACCTGATGATAACGGCAGGCCGCACCACGGAAATCCAGACCATGACAGACCAGAAAACCATAAAAGATATGCTGATCGCCTGCCCTGTGTTCTGCAATCCGTCGGATATTCCCGAGCTGCCCGAAGCGAAAAAATCAGGGGATGGCTATACGCTTTCCGGCGCCCTCGACTATCTCACATTGGGTGGCCTTGCCAAAACAGCACTTATTTCAGCCAAAATTTCAGGTTCGCCCGGTTTTTCTTATTTTCTCATGGATTTGGAAAGCTCGGCTGTCATCAAAAGCAAACCCATTCTGAGCCTTGGTTTAAGGGCGTGTCCTTCGGTGGACATCACCATGAAAAACGCTCCTGCGACACTGTTGGGAGAAGAAGGAAACGGCGAATCGTATTTCAAAACCATGTCTGACCGGATGCATGTGGCCGCCGCAGCCATGAGCCTGGGGATCATGAAAGGCTCGTTCAGAGAAGCCTTCGAATACAGCAAGAAGCGAATGCAGGGCGGCCAGGCCATCATCCAATGGTCCGAGCTTAAAATGATCCTTTCCAACATGGCTATCCAGGTCAAAGTGGCTGACATGCTTGTGACTCGTGCCTGCTCTGCCCTTGACTCACAGGAAACCGGCTGGACTGATTCTGCCCGTGCAACGGCCCTCCATGTTCAAAGCCTGGCCTGCGATCTCACCACCGATGGAGTCCAGGCACTTGGCGGTGTGGGATATATGAAAGATTTCGGACAGGAAAAACGATTCAGGGACGCCAAGCAGATTCAAGCGTTGCTGGGGGCCAGTCCGGTGAAACGGTTGAGATTTATCGACGAAATGGTGGAACGGATTTAACGGATAGTAATCATTCCAATTTGCAACAAGCGACAAGATTCGTAGGGGCGGGCCTCGTACCTGCCCAAAGACAGGAGCTACCCATGACAGGAAAAATGACAGATCTACCTATATTCCAATGTTTCAGACACAGAACCATTGATCCAAACGAAAAGAAATTCATCTTCGTAAACTCAGATGGTTCTGACGAAACGGTGACCATGGGCGATATCTTCACCCAGACCAACCGCCTGAGCCACGCCCTTTTGAAAGCAGGCATCGGAAAAGGAGACTGTTTCACCATCCTCATGCGGAATCATCCCGAGTTTCTTTACGCTCTTTTCGCAGCTTTGTCCATCGGTGCTGTGGCCGTACCGATTGACCCCCGATCCAAAGGAGACAAGCTGGCTTTCCAAATCAACAACACCCGATCCAAAGGCATTCTGGTCTCTGACGAATTCGTTGAAAGCCTGAAAGACATCGAAAAAAACATCACAACCGCCAAAGTGATTGGAGTGCTTTACAAAAAGCACCACAACATGGACATGTTAAAGGAATATCCGTCGTTAAACGATATCCTTGAACATGAAAACAGCAGCCTCCCGTCAAAGCTCGTCCCTTTTGATCCCAAAAACCCGGTTCAGATCATTCACACATCCGGCACCACCGGCGATCCCAAAGGCGTGGTGCTGAGAGGAGAGCGTTTAAGGTCTTATGGAATTCTCAACAAAATGGTCTGGCGCTACAAAACGGACGACATCCCCTACACCGGCCTTTCCATGACCCATGGCAACGCCCAGTCCGTCACGGTTTTCCCTGTTCTTTCCCAGAAAAATACCCATGCGGTGATTGGCGAAAAATTCACCAAAAGCCAGATCTGGGATATCTGCCGGAAATACAACTGCACCACTTTTTCCTTGCTGGGCGGTATGATGGCCGGAATTTTCAACGAACCGCCCAAACCGGATGACAAACACAACCCTGTACGAATGGTCATCAGCGCCGGAACACCCACGGCCATCTGGGAAGAATTCGAGGCGCGGTTCAACGTGAAAATTTTCGAATGGTATGCAGCGGTGGAAGGCGGTATGGCCTACAAACGGCCCGGCAAAGGCCCTGTGGGTTCGTTCGGAAAACCCAACATTCTGATGTACCGCATGAAAATCGTAGACGAGCAGGACCGGGTAGTTACACCCGGTACCAAAGGCGAGCTGATCAGCAAACTCACTTTTGGAAAAACATCTGTGGATTACTTCGGAAAAAAGAAAGACTCCTCGGAAAAAACCCGGGGAGGCTGGCTGAGAAGCGGAGATATCTGCCACTGTGATAAAAACGGCTATCTGTTTTTTGATTTCAGAGTGGGCGGCGGCCTGAGACGTCAGGGGGATTTCATCCAGCCTGATGTGGTCGAAAAAATCATCGGAAAAGACGAGAGTGTTTCGGAAGTCTGCGTGTACGGAATACCCGCAACCTCCGGTGCTCCGGGAGAAAGTGATATTGTGGCGGCTGTTGCGCCATTCAACGGAAAGACCATTGATGTGGAACGGCTTAAAACTGCGTGCCTTAAAGGGCTTGAGAAGAACGCCATCCCGAGTTATCTCCAGATTGTCAGTGACATTCCGAAAACCATCTCGGAAAAACCCCTGTCGCGGCTTCTCAAAGACAGTTTCAGGCCCGATGCCGAAAACGTGATCAAATTCCAGTAAAAGGAGGAAGCGATGTTAGATTCTCTGAAACAAGCTTACATGCCGGATATGAATTTTCCGGTCCGAACCATCGACAAAGACAAATGCTCTTGCTGTGGAAGATGTGCTGAAACATGTCCCTGCGGAGGATTTTCGTGGTCAAAGGGTGAGGTTCCCGTTCCCATCGGTTTCGGTGGATTCAAGGAAGCATGCATCAACTGCGAAAACTGCATGGCGGTTTGCCCCTCAGGCGCCATCAGTCTTTCCGGGAGTTTCACCATCGACAAAGGCCGATACAAAACCTACCTCACCGGAAAAATGCAGCAGCCCAACCCCTTCAATCAGGCCACCCCTGATTACGCAAGCGTTGAAAAAGATCTCACGGAAATGGAACGGATGATCTATACCCGGCGCTCCAACCGTCTGTTCAAGGACAAAGAGGTGTCAAAAGACCTGATTCACCGTATTCTGGAAGCGGGCCGTTTTGCCCCGTCCGCCGGAAACTGCCAGCCCTATCATTTTATGGTGCTCACCAATCCGTCGGTGATAGGCGAACTGGAATCACGGTCCATGACCGTGTTGAAACTCCTCAAAAACGCATACTTGAGCAAAAACGGTAAAAAACAGCTCTGGAAATCCCTTTTCTTCAGCATTTCAAGTTTCCTCATGGTCAACAAGTTCGACCCAAGACCCATGACCGCCATGGAAAAAGCCGACCGGAACAAAGGCCGGATGTATTTCAACGCTCCTTGCGTGATCCTGATCCTGAAACAAAAACGCGGTATCAGCAACCCGGATCTGGACGCCGGAATCTGCGCCCAGAACATGGTGCTTGCCGCCCACGCTCTGGGCCTCGGAACCTGTATTGTCTCCCTTCCCATAGTTCCACTTTCCTATCCGATCATGGCAGGATTCAGAAAGAAAATCGGCATAAAATCGCCATTCGTGGCTGTGACCAGCATCGCCATCGGCCACCCCAAAGGAAAGATTGACGGTGTGGTTGAACGGGACACTCCTCCTGTCACATGGATTGACTGATGGAAGACCGTCCCTTTCGCAACGGGACATCGGCACGGGGGTAATGATATTTCTTTGCGGATCAGGACAGGTCAGGCCGGACGGAAGCCCTATCTTCATAACACGTCCGATCCATCATCATCCCTCTCCATGACAACGGGGGTTTTCATGGGGAGGGCTTTTAAGAAAAATGAACGTTGAACATCAAACATTTAACCCTATAAAGTTTCTGAGCAAAAAAGCCGATATCATATAAGCGGGACTCTGTTGTCTGTGCAGAATATCAACCCCATCGATTGTTGAACGTTATGGCCCTTTCTTCAGTATCACTGACGGATTCGTCAGTCCAAGCTAACTCAATTCGTAAGGATACGCCTGCCCGTTCGGACGGCAACGCGAAAACTTCTCTGGAATCACGTGATCAAATCGAACAGAAAAGCCAGAACCGTGACAAGGTAACCATTGGTTCTTCTGACAAGGAAATGGAAGAAGTTACCTATTTGCCACCAGGCATGAAAATGCAAGAAACAGAAAAATCAGACAATCCCTCGTCCATAAATGAAAACGAGAAACAATCTGAAGGAGATGATGAAACTGAAGACGCAAATGAGCCAACATCCATTTCAGGTGATTCCGAATTCAGTGAAGAAGAACTACAGGAAATTTCAAAACTCCAGGCACGTGATAATGAAGTCAAAGCCCATGAGCAAGCCCATATCGCCTCAGGTGGCCAGTATGTGCGGGGCGGGGCCCATTTCGAATATCAAACAGGGCCTGATGGTGAGAAGTATGCCGTGGGTGGTGAAGTCAGCATTGATGTTTCAAAAGAATCAGGGGATCCTCAAGCCACCATCTCCAAAATGCAGGTGGTGATCCGTGCGGCTTTAGCCCCTGCCAACCCTTCGTCTCAGGACAGATCGGTTGCAGCACAAGCCACCAGAATTGAAAGTGAGGCAAGAGCCGAGGCTGTCAGTTCCGGCGCCTATTCCAAATCAACTTTTAAAACCCGTACCGATGAAGAACAATCCGATAGTACTTCCAGTGAATCGCCTTCCGGCAATACGCCAAAAATCGACCTGTTCGCATAGCCTGAACAAACCAAACACCTTCAAAATCGATCAGGAAAGTAACACATTGTTAATTTGAGTGGGTTATGGTATAAAAAAGGCATTAATGCTTGTTTTCGCGAAGGAAATATCAGAAAGATGTCTGAAAAAAATCCTGAGTGTCCGCTGTACAACCCTTCGAATTGCAAAGAGTACTGCAATCCGAAAGTCTGTGCTTTTGTAAAGAAAGATAAAATCTGCCTGAAAAAAAGAAAGCCGGAGTCTTCAGCAAAACACCCATCAGTACCGACTGAATCAAACAACGAAGTATTAGAAATCTGCCAGGTAAAACTTTCGGAATAAAATTCTGATTAAGCGTTTCCCGAACCTGAATTCAAAAGAAGCGGATCAATCTCCATACTTTTTAACGCTTCATCCCAGCAATCTTCCGCATCCACATTAAAAATGATTTTTTCGGAAACCTCCAGGGTCAGCCAGGAATTTTCCGTGAGCTCACGTTCCAGTTGTCCCGGTCCCCAGCCTGCGCAACCAATCATCATTCTGGCTTTGTGTGGCCCGGTACCCACAGCCAGGGCTTCCAGAAGATCAACGGTATTGGTCATGGCAAGGGTCGGCGTGATTGGCAGTGTGCCTCGCCAGCCAAAGGGAGGACCGTGAAGAATGTAGATTTCTTCTGTCTGAACAGGACCGCCCATGTAAATCGGAGTTTTCCCTGTTTTTTCATTCACCGCCATATTGAATTCCTTGAAGATCTGCTCGATAACAACAACCGGATGGGGTCGATTGATGATAAGTCCCAGCGCCCCATCGGCTGTATGTTCACAGATCAAGGTTACGGTCTTGGAAAAATTCGGGTCCGCAAGTTCAGGCATGGCAATGATGAAATGACCTTTGAATGACATAAACCCGGTTTTTTCAAGATCATCTTCCATACACATCCTCGAATCGAACGATATCATCTTCTCCCAGATAGCTTCCGGACTGAACCTCAATGAGTTCCAGATCAATTCGTCCCGGGTTTTCAAGACGATGAACCACACCCAGAGGGATATAGGTGGATTCGTCTTCCTTGAGAACAAATTCTTCTTTACCTTTTGTCACAATGGCCGTTCCACGAACAACGACCCAGTGTTCGGCTCTGTGAAAATGTTTTTGAAGGGAAAGACGTGCACCTGGTTTCACGGTGATTCGCTTGACCTGGAAGTTACTTGAAAGATCAATGCCTTCGTATGACCCCCAAGGCCTGTAAACTTTTTTATGCGTCGCCGCTTCTTCTCTCATCACATTTTTGAGCTGGGACACGATTTTCTTCACTTCCTGAACACGGTCACGGGGAGCGATGAGAACGGCGTCAGCTGTTTCAACCACCACATGGTTTTCAAGACCCACCGCAGCAATCATGCGGCTTTCAGCATGAAGAAAGGAATTTTTCACATCATGGGTCAGAACGTCTCCATGGATCACATTTCCCTCCCCATCCTTTTTCCCCACCTGCCAGAGGGCGTCCCAGGAACCCAGATCATTCCATCCTGCCGAAAGCGGAATCATGGCACCCCTGTCTGTTCGTTCCATGACTGCGTAATCTATGGAATCACTGGGACAGGCTGAAAAACATTCTTTGTTCAACCTGAAAAAATCAAGATCCTTTCTTCCCTGCGCAACCGATTTGCGACAGGCTGAAACGATATCGGGCACAAACCGCTCAAGTTCGGCAAGAACGCGGTCCGCCTTGAACATGAACATTCCGCTGTTCCAGCAGTATTCGCCGGATTTCAGATAACATTCAGCCGTTGCTGCATCGGGTTTTTCCACGAATTCTGAAATAAGCACCGCATCACCGGCCTGATGATCACCCGGAAGGTTTTCACCTTTACGGATATACCCGTAACCTGTTTCAGGAGCTTTAGGAACGATACCAAAGGTGATCAGGTAATCGTTTTTCGCAAGATCCACACCTGTTTTTATAGCTTCATGAAGGGCTTTCACTTCTTCGATATTATGATCGGCTGGCAACACCATAAGAATGGCTTCATTGGATACTTCAAGGGCTTTTATGGCGGCCACCGCCACAGCAGGGGCCGTGTTCCTGCCTATGGGTTCAAGAACAATATCCGCATCGGAAACACCGATAGCCCGAAGTTGTTCGGCCACCATGAACCGATGATCATCATTACAAATCACAAGGGGTTTCCCCACGTTTTCGAAACTCATCAACCGAAGCACCGTATTCTGGAGCATGGTCTTTTCATCCACCAGGCTCAGAAGCTGTTTGGGGTATTGTTCACGGGAAAGGGGCCAAAGTCTTGTCCCTGATCCACCGGCTAAAATCACTGGAATGATCATTTTATATCCTCATTTATAATCAATTGTCATTTTACATGGACTGAGACACGCTCAGACAGGAGCATTTGAAGAAATATCAAAGCATACTCCCGGCAATTAGTCCATAGCCATCATGCTGATGATGAAATCAAATCAGAATCAGAATAAACTCATAACACAACTTATGAAGAGGCGATCCATACTTTTTTTATTGACTCTGCCAGCGACTCTGACTTAATTACTTAGCATGTGTTAAATATATTTCGATAACAGGAGTTCAAGGCATGATAAAACAGATCCGTCCATGGGGCTTATGGATTTTGCTACCATTTGTAACTCTTTCATTTCTTACCGGATGCGACAACAGTGGCTATGGCATGCCTGATCCCTATGTCATCACCGGCACGGTCAGCAATGGAGAAATTGTGGAAGGAACGGTTCATGCCCAGTCCTTCAAACGAAATGATCGTTATGAAGCGCCCATTGATGCCAACACAGGCACCTATTCGCTGAGCATTACAAAGCCCGACCCGCCCTATATCCTCTGGGCTGAAATCAACGGTGCAAGAACGCTGCACTCCTACACTCCCGGAACACGAAATACAGATAATCCGGAAGATGTCAAAGAACAAACGGTCAACATCAACCCCATTACGGACATGATCATGAGTCTCGCTTATCTGGAAGACACAGCAGAACGGTTCAGCGTAGAACCAGGAGGTCATCTTCCCGTCTTAACCGAAATCGATTATTTTCAATCTGAAATGGAAAAACTTTTCGAAGACATGTTCGAGGATATTTGTCTGGATGAAGGCTTCAATCTCTTTCACGATGACTGGTCGGAATTAATCGATTCGTTGTTCACGTCACTCACAGTCACCTACCTGAACAACGACGATGAAAGGGCCGTCATTCTTAAAGGCGGGTCTCAATCGTATTACGCTTACGACTTTGAAGAAGATAAAAAAACCTTTTCGGTTGATTCGGATGATGCTGCCCACCTGATATTCCTCCTTACGGGCATTGATCCTCCATGTGACAATACAAAATCATTGCCGTAACATAATAACCGACGAAATTTTGTAGGGGCGACCCGCGGTCGCCCAAACCGCTATACAAAAACATTATAGCGACGCCAGCAGGGCGACCGGCAGGTCGGTCGCCCCTACGGTCATCCCCATGATTGTTTCAAATAATGACTGAGCCTCATGTTGGTTTCACGGTCCTTCAATGAAAACCGCACATAACGTGCGTCAAGTCCTGTAAAATTCGAGCAGTTTCTTATTAAAATTTTCTGCTCAAGCAAAGCATTGCAAAGGTCCGTAGCCATGAAAGGCTCCTGGAGCTTTGCAAGAACGAAATATGTCGAGCCCGGATAACAGGCCACTCGTGATTCCGAAGCAATCGAGTCCAGAAACACCTGCTTTTCATGCTGGACAAAGACTCGCGTTTCTTTAAGAAATTCATCCACTATGGTTCTATTTTCAAGAACAAATTCCACTGCTGCCTGTGCAAGTGCGTTAACGCTCCATGGCAGAATCAGCGGTTCAAACCGGTAAATCATCGTGACCGGTGCCAGAAGAAATCCCACCCGAAGCCCGGGAATCCTGAAAACTTTTGACATGGAATTCAGAACCAGCACATTGGGCAGTTTGAAATTTATGGCACTTTCGCTGTAACTGTCTCGTGCAAAGGGCAGATAGGATTCGTCTATGACAAAATAGGTTTCCGGATGGGACCGGCAGAGTTCTTCAAGTTCGCCATTATCCCACAGTACACCCGTAGGATTGTTGGGATTACAGATAAACACCGTGTCCACTTTGGAAACAGCCTTGTTCAGTTCTTCCGGATCAGGTCTGAATCCATCGGATTCTTTCGTTATAAAAATCTGGCAATCGGCGTGATGCATGGCGCAGGCGTCGTTGTAATCTGCATAACTGGGACCAACCACCAGAGCTTTTTGTGTCTCAAGTGCCCGTGGAATACTGTAAATAAACTGGGTGGTTCCGTTGCCCGCAAGAACGCATTCATGCGCAATACCGTAACGATCAGCCAGCATGGATGTGATTTTCTTTGAATTCACTTCGGGCAAGCTGATGATGGTGTCCATGTTGTCTTTCAGGTGCTGAACAAGACCCGGCGGTGGTCCCAGGGGATTAAGATTGCTGCTCATGTCAATGATGTCTGAAGGATTGCATCCTAAGCGTTCTGCCACATCGAAAATATTTCCGCCGTGTCCGATGATCATGAAAGCGTCTCCGGTTGGTTGTTGGTTATTTGAATTTGTGTTCTATATCCAAGCCGGTTCCTTAACATATGGAACCGACGAATCATTGTAGGGACGACCTGCGGTCGTCCGAATCGATATGTAAAAAACGTTTATGGTGATGCGGACTGAGGGCGACCAGCAGGTCGCCCCTACGGTCATCGCATAAATCAAAAT
Source organism: Desulfobacteraceae bacterium (assembly GCA_041660385.1). Lineage (GTDB taxonomy): Bacteria > Desulfobacterota > Desulfobacteria > Desulfobacterales > Desulfolunaceae > DYJE01. The sequence continues at coordinate 59,598 of JBAZWJ010000017.1, forward strand.
GGGCGATTACGATAAACCTGTAGGATGGGTGGAGCCAAAGCGTAACCCATCAAATTCCGTCTATCCCATCACCAATACTAAAAACAGCACCGATTCCCCCACTTCCACCATGGCTCCCAGCATGTCTCCGGTGATACAGCCCATTTTCTTCCTGTAATAGCCCAGCAGTGCCGTCACCATCAAAATAAATGCCAGATTCAGAACAATCCCTTTAAATCCAAGGCCAAATGACAAGACAACAGGAAACGCCATCCAGGCAAAGTCGCTGACTGACAGGGCTTTATCAAAATGGCCTTTGCCCGTTCCTTCGGCTCGTCCATAGGGAAGAAACCGGATGCCGAAAAGGAGACTTGATCGGGCGTAAGCAGGTACAAGTAAAAGTATCAGCGACCGGTCAAGTCCCGCTCCCTGAAGAGAACCGATTCCGGCCCATTTGGTTGAAAGACCGCAGAACAGAGCCACAACACCCATGGCTCCAATGCGGCTGTCTTTCATGATTTCCAGCATCCGCTCTCTTGACCGGTGGCTGAAAAAGCCGTCTGCCGTATCGGCAAGGCCATCAAGGTGGAAAGCACCTGTGATAACAATCAAAAAAATCACATCAAGCAGCGCAGCAACATCCGGGTTCCATAAAACTCTGACCGCCGCATCAAAACAGGCAAGAAGCCCGCCCACGATAAGTCCGACAACCGGGAAAAAAGGCGTCATCCCGGCAGGGCTGTAGGTATAGTTCAGAACAGTGGGAAGAACCGTTATAAATCCTAAGGCTGAAAGAAAACGATCTTTGATCGTCAGAGTCTTTTCTCCGTTCACATTGCCGCCTTTCCTTTGAGTGTCATGGGAATGCCCGCAAAAGTGACCACCACCCGATCCAACTCTGACGCCACAATCTGGTTGACGATGCCCTGAACATCACGAAACATCCGGGCCAGCTTGTTTTCAGGGACAATTCCGGCCCCCACTTCATTGGATACGGCCACAACCGGACAGCCTGCCTGCTTTATCTCGCCGCAGAGTTCCCTTGTCTTTTCAAGGATATGGGGCTGTTCCATGTCTTCCATGATCATATTGGTCACCCAGAGCGTCAGGCAATCGAGAAGAATCACTCCGTGATCTGAGCTTTTCTGCCTGATGATTTCTGCAATATCAAGGGGTGTTTCAACAGTGAACCAGGTTCTGTCCCTGTCGTCCTGATGGCGCCTCACCCTGTCCCGCATTTCCTGGTCCAGAGGCACACAGGTGGCAAGGTAAAGTCGTCTGCCAGGTGTCAATGATTCGGCCAGTTTCTGGGCGTATCGGCTTTTTCCGCTTTTGCATCCGCCAAGAACAAATGTATGTTCATGTCTGGTCATGGTGTACCCACCCTTTGATGTGTTCAAGATCCACATGATTCATCACATGGTCCAGCAGAAGATCGTATTCTTTTTCTCTAACGGTTAGTCCACCTGTTTCAGGAACAGAAATGTGTGGCAGTCCCATGCGGGATAAAACACCTTTCAGGATGTCCGGGCAGTCGAACAGACCGTGCATGTATGTCCCTATCACGTTCATCGTGTCCGAAACGCACCCGTCCTCATCGCTGCATGACATGTTGTTTCGCCGGCTCACATCGAAAAGAGCCCGCCCACCGTTCCGTGTGGTTCTTCCCATATGGATTTCATAGCCGGAACCTTGTCTCCCATCCCATGAAAACCGGCTGAGGGTAGTTGTTTTCGGCTCTTCCATCACCGTTTCCACAGGCAGCAGATCAAGACCTTTTGAACTTCCCGGATTCCCTTCAAAACCTTCCGGGTCATGGAGAACGGTGCCCAGCATCTGATAACCACCGCAGATACCCAGCACAGCCCCTCCGTTTTCCGCATAACAGCGTATGGCAGAAGCCCAGCTTTTGTCAAAAAGCCAGGTCAGATCGGATCGTGTGTTTTTCGATCCCGGCACAATCACACCTGCGTAGGTTGAAAGATCATCAGGGTTTTCCGTGAAAAAAACATCAAGCCCAGACAGATCAAAAAACGGGTCAAAGTCAGTAAAATTGGAAATATGGGGAAGACGGACAATGGCAATGGCCGGGTTTCCTGATCCTGGACCTGGCTTATTTACCGGTTTTTCGATCACCACCGAATCTTCGGCCTGAATACGAAAATGATCGAACCAGGGCAGAACACCCAGAACCTTTTTACCTGTTTTTTCTTCAATATACGTCACACCATCATTAAAAAGCTTTATATCTCCCCTGAAACGATTGATCACAAATCCTTTGATCCTGTCTTTCAGATGATCAGGCAGACAGCATAACGTCCCCACAATCTGTCCGAAAACACCGCCCCGGTGGATATCCGCCACAAGAATCACCGGTGCTTCGGCATATTCAGCGATTCTGAAGTTCACGATGTCATGGGCCATGAGGTTCACTTCGGCACAGGAACCGGCTCCTTCGATCACCACCACGTCATTGGCACTCCGCAAACGATCAAGGGCATCTGTTGCCGCTTTGAAGTGCCTTTCCTTTTTCACGTGGTACTCGGAAGCCGTGTTGTTTTCAATGGCCTTACCCAGAACCACCACTTGAGAACCCACATCGCTGGTGGGTTTCAAAAGAATGGGGTTCATATCCACATGGGGAACAATACCGGCCGCTTCAGCCTGGACGATCTGCGCCCTGCCCATCTCAAGCCCTTCTGCGGTTATCCCCGAATTATTGGACATGTTCTGAGCCTTGAACGGCGCAACCCGCAGCCCCAACCTCATGAAATACCTGCACAGAGCCGTGGTCACAATGCTCTTTCCCACATCCGACCCGGTTCCGAACACAGCGATGCAGGCGGCTGGTTGTTTGTGATTATCTTTTGCCATCATATTTATATCCGTTCAGTTTTTTTCAAACCAGACCATACCCGATAATATGCGTCAGACCCTCGTAGGTCGGGTAGAGGGACGAAACCCGACAAATGACCCGATCCTTAAAATAATCGGACGTTTTTCTGTATCAGTGGTCAACCTTGAATAGAACAAAACCTCTGTCTCAATGACCAGCACCCGTCGGATTTCGTTCCTCTATCCGACCTACTCGTTTCTCAAACTCTGAATCATCGTTCGACAGCATTGAGATCCAAAGGTTATCTAATCTTTATACCGACAAGATTTTCTTGCCATGCTGCCATATTGGATAAAGTCAGAACGAAAAACATCGCAAACTCAAAAAATGTCTGACCAATGGCACAGCAACCATTCGATGTTCGATGTTGAACGTTCGATGTTCGATGTTCAATATTAAATTGCCCCCATCCTCCATTGGACGTTGAACGTTCGACGTTGAGCGTTGGACGTTATTTCTTTTTCATTATCCTACTTCTCAATCCCCACCCGCGCCATAACCCCGTTCTTATAGTAATGCTTGATCTCCCGCATTTCCGTCACCAGATCAGCCCGTTCGATCAACGCCTCACCTGCCCCGCGCCCGGTGATCACCAGTTCCACATGGTCCGGCCGAAGCTCGATCAGATCAAGCAGCTCTTTTTCCGAAAAAAGCCCACAGGTCACAGCCACATTGGCTTCTTCAAGAATCACAAGCCCATGTTCACCTGCTTCAATAACTGACCGTGCCCGTTCATATCCTTTCCGGCCCGCAGCCATATCGTCATCGGAAGGTTTGCCTTTGACAAAGTGGCCAAGACCGTACTGTTCAATCGTGACCTTGTCGGCAAACTGTGACAGTGCCTTGATTTCGCTGTAGTCCCCTTTTTTTAGAAACTGAATGACAAAAACCTTGAACCCCGCACCAAGTGCCCGCAGACATAAACCAAGAGCCGCCGTAGTTTTTCCTTTGCCGTTTCCGGTGTAGACCTGAACATAACCTTTCATATATCGTACTTCTCCGAATACCCTCTTGGCGTAATCATAAAATCAAGATAGGCAACAGACGCGCTGCTTCCGATAAACACCGTGCTCAGCATGTCCACATCCGCTTTATCGAGATCGCCAAGGCGTGTGATGGTCACGGCCTGCCCTTCCCTCATGGCAGATTTCACGATTCCCACCGGTGTGTCGGGATGCCGATGTTTCAGAACGATTTCCTGAGCTTTTTTTAATTGCCAGTCTCTTTTTTTACTTCGGGGATTGAAAATCACAATAACAAAATCAGCCCCAGCCGCAGCCTCAATCCGTTTTTCAATCCGCTCCCAGGGCGTTAAAAGATCGGACAGACTCACCACAGCAAAATCATGGGTTAACGGCGCTCCGAGAAGGGCCGCGCCTGATGCCAGCGCCGGAATCCCCGGAACCACTTCGATGGTAAGGGTATTCCCTTTTTGTCCATCAACCTCACTCTGACCTGGCCTCAGCACCGTAATCCCCTGCTTCTGACAGATTTCAAAAGCAAGCCCGGCCATGGCGTAAATCCCCGGATCACCTGAACTCACGATGGCGCAGGATTCACCCTGCATGGCGATGTCGATGGCGGCTTTTACCCGGTCCACTTCTTTTTTCATGGTGGTTGAAACCAGTTTTTTGCCTTCAACCAAGGGCTTGATCAGATCCATATACGTGGTGTAACCAGCCACGGCAGAAACGTGTTTCAGTACGTCCACAGCCCGGCCCGACATATGGGCCTGATCACCAGGGCCGATGCCTACGATGTAAAGTTGATTCGTGCCACAGCCACCGTGGCATTGGTTGATTTCCGTTTGGGAACGATCAGATTCCCCTTGCCCGCACCCAGAATCGCTGCTGCTTCGCATACGCTTTTCACTCCGATATGTTTTTCCACCATGAGCGATGGTGTTTCTATGGTTTCTATGGTGTTCAACTCGTCCCGGTTGAAAAACCACAACGGTAGTTTCATTTCATCAGCAAGTTCAATAATGCCCGCTTCGTCATGTTTCACATCCACGCTGGTGATTAAAGCAAGGGATCGCCATGACAATTCGTTACGTTCCAGGGTTTCAAACAAAAGTTCCCTGATTTCACTTTTTTCCGTTCTACGGTTACATCCGATTCCGGCAACAAGTGTTTTCGGCCTCAGTACCAGATCGCCCGGTCTTGACGAACCCAGACGGTCATCAATGTACACGCCCACGTCATGCAGGGCTGAACGGTCAAATGCCTTTTGATCGTTGAAAAATCCGTACGGATCAAAAATCCCCACCTGTTTCCCGTTGATAAAGGCCATGTTCACCCGTTTGATCATATCCGGGTTTTCAATGGTCAGATTTTTTTCAACGGCCATCATGTCCACCGAGGGAAGCTGGTTCACATCGGTGGCGGTGGTGATCACTGGCGTTGCCCCAAGAATCTCCGAAACACGAAGGGCAAGGTCGTTGGCCCCACCGATGTGCCCGGAAAGAAGGCTGATGGCAAAAGTCCCTCGGTCATCCACCACAACCACGGCAGGATCATGGGTTTTATGAACGATATGCTCGGCTATCACCCGGATCACGATTCCTGTGGCCATGAAAAATACATGGGAGGAGTAATCGTTGAATCTTTCGGACACGGTTTGCCGCAGGCTTTCGAATCGATATAAGGTGCATGGTTTGTCCGTTGAATCAGCACCTCTGTCCAATCTGTCCGGAAAAAAAAGATCACAGCCTTTCAGTTGTTCTGAAAGGGTCATGGCAAGAGCTGCGCTCTGGGATGTCAAAGCCCAGAGTGCTGTGATGCCTTTGCCTGTGATCCGTTTCTCTATCATGCCTGTTCCCTGTACCCATGGCCGAACGATTTGTCGTAAAGTTTTGATTTGTGGCCTATGCCCTGGGTTAACGAAGCCACTGTTTTCCCTACAATGATCAGAGCCTGATGGGTGATGTTCTTTTCCCGGACAAGATGTGCAAGGCCGCTGACTGGCGTAAAGTATATCTGCTCTTCAGGCTGGCTCACCCTGAACGCCACGGCGCAAACGGAATCCGCTCCGTAACATCTGACAAGAATTTCTTCCACCTGATCAATGAGGCTGATGCTCAGGTAAATGGCCATGGACGCCTGATGCCGGGCCAGGCTTTCGAGGTTTTCGCTTTCAGGAACGGGCGTTCGACCTGCCATGCGGGTCAGGATCAAAGTCTGGGACACTTCGGGCAGGGTGTATTCCAATCCCATGCTGGCCGCAGCCGCAAATGCCGCTGTGACTCCGGGAATAACCCGGTATGGGATATCCCGTTTGTCCAGCTCCACCATCTGCTCAAAGATCGCCCCGTAAAGAGACGGATCACCGGTATGAAGCCGCACAACCGCCTTACCCTGCTGATACGCCTGAACCATCATCGCCACAATCTCATCCAGATGAAGAGACGCACTGTTCACTTTCTCCGTGTCCGGCCTTGCCCAGCACATCACCGCCTCAGGAACAAGAGACCCCGCATAGATGATCAGATCCGCCTGCTCCAGAGCCCGCATGCCCTTCACCGTGATCAGCTCCGGATCTCCCGGCCCTGCTCCTACAAAGAGGATTTGTTTTTTTTCCATGAATACACCCTATTTATAATTTTTAGTATTTTCCTATATGTTTTCTATTGTTCTGCTATTTTGCCTCCGGGGGCCAGATTTTAAAAATCTGGACAAATGGGTTGTTGTGTAATTTTCTAACCCGAAATTCATAATCTCAACAAATCGTAGGTCGGGTTGAGGAACGAAACCCGACAAATGCCCCCATCCTTATAATTTCTTGATATTCCTACCCCGAATAATAAAAACAGGATTTCCACCTTTGAGCATCAAATTCCAGGGCATGGCCTGCCCTGTTGAAACCTGGATCTGAACGATGTCCGTTTCAAAGCCAAGTTTTTCCAATGTGGTGAGGGCTGTATTTACATTTCCAAGAAGCACGGTGTTCACCACGATAACTCCGCCAGGTTTCAAGCGGTCGCAGGCTGTGTTCAAGATGGTTTCAAGATCTTTTCCACCGCCGCCAATGAAAATCCGGTCCGGGTCTGGAAGGCTTTCCAGGCCTTCGGGCAAGCAGGCCATCACAGGGGTTACATTTGAGACCCCGAAGCGCCTGATGTTTTCCCGGATATCGGCTATCCGTTCTTCATGTTGTTCAACGGCAAAAATCCGGCCCTGCTTTATAAACGCTGAAGCTTCAATGGAAACAGAGCCACTTCCGGCACCAAGATCCCACATCACATGTTGGTTCTCAAGACAGAGCTTTGAAAGACTCACCACCCGGATCTCGGATTTGGTGATCAGCCCTTGCCTGTGTGCAAAGCAATCGTCGGGCATGCCCAGGCTTAAGGGTCGAACGGGGCATTCCTGTTCAAGCGGCTGTTCATCCAACGGGTCTTCAATATTTTTTTCCAGCACAACCATGTTGGGATCATTGAAATGTTGTTTTGCAGCATCTTCAAGGCTGTACCATCTAACCAGCTCGTCTTCCGATCCCAGCTGTTCAAGAACGCATATTTTATAGTTGTCGAGACCTTTCGCATATAAAAGCCCGGCAAGTTCGGCAGGATTGTTCCTGGGATCGGTAAACACAGCCACCTTATCGTGCTTTTGGATAGCCGCAACCAGATCTCCACCATAAGATTTCCCATGAAGGCTGATCACTCCGGCATCATCCCAGGATTCTTTAAGTCGTGCAAAGGCCCCTGCAACGGATGTCACGTTGGGATAAACCTCCACATGTTCTTTTCCCAGCACATCGGCAAACACTTTGCCGATACCGTAAAACAAGGGATCACCGGATGCCAGAACCACCACAGTTTTTGTCTGTGCAAGGTGTGCAACCTGTCCGGCAAGGGCTTTCACATCCCTGACGATCACGATTTTTTCAGCAGGATGTTCCTTAAAATGCAGGAGATGACGTCGCCCGCCAACAAGAATTTCCGCCTGAGCGATGATCCGTCGATGGCGTTCCGTAAGGTCGTCCGGCCCAAGGCCCATGCCGATAATTTTAACAGGAATCATGACGCACCCTCTTTTTTCTCATTTGAATCGAAAATAACAGTCCCTTCAAAATCAAAAATCAGGGATCGAATGTTTATCTCGCCCCGTGAAAATGATTCCGCCCATTGTTTCATGGTTTCACCCACTTTTTGAATAACTCCGGGCCAGACAGGATAAACCATATCAAAGGCATGACGGGCCGTGTTTGCTGTTTTGACCTGATTGAAAAGGATAGGGTCACCCGAAATTTCAAGCACCCATCCGGCCAGAGTTTCAAGACTCACATCGGATTTTGCCGCATGAGTATGGGGTGCGCCCTGGGCCATTTTGACGGCTTTGCCAAAAAACACGGCAAAGGTTACGGATTTTATGCCTGTTTCCACGGCCTTTTCAAGCGATGCTTTAAAGAAATCTCCGATCTGAACAAAGGCTTCATCGGGAAGCTGGGGAAAACGTTTCATGGCATAGCGTTCGCTGCGCCTTCCCGTGGTGAAGACCACCTGTTCAAGTCCAGAAGCCGCCGCCACAGCCAGTGATGAACCGATGGTTGCGATATAAGCGTCGTGGCTCATGGGCCTGACCACCCCTGTTGTCCCGAGAATGGAAATACCGCCCAGAATTCCCAGCCGTGCGTTTAAGGTTCGTTCGGCAATATGCTCTCCGTCTTCCACAAAAACTTCGATGTCGATTCCCTTTGCGTCCGGTCCTAAGACGTCTTCAACAGCCATGCGGATCATCTCACACGGTCCGGGGTTGATGGCAGGTCCTTCCACCGGAAGACCCAGCCCCGGCTTGGTCACCCGGCCCACGCCTTTGCCGCCACGGATACGGATTTTCTCAAGGGTTCTGTCAAGGGTCACAATCGCCCCGATTTCTGCATTATGGGTAACATCCGGGTCGTCTCCGCCGTCTTTGATCACGCTACACAAGGCTTGATCCTGACTGATTTTTTCACATCGTTTTAAGGGGATATCCACATGACCCTGACTCAGAAAAGGAATTCGGACCTGGACTGGCGCTATTCCCCTTGCAAGAAGGTGCAAAGCTCCCTTAACAGCGGCGGCGGCGGCTGTTCCTGTGGTGAAGCCTGATCTGAGTTTTTTTTTCATGATTGGCCGTTTCGATGCTATTAGCTGTGGACCAAGTGGACTTCGTGGACTGAGTGGACAAACATAAAGTTTATGGTCCATCAAGTCCACTGGGTCCACATTGCACTTTTTACATCATTTCTTTCCACCTTGTTTTGCCAGAATCAGCGTCCAGTAATCAGGCTCCCGGTCAACAAGGGTTCTTATATCTTTTATGATTTCTTCGCCGTCCCTTCCGCATTTTTTAATGGCGCGGCTGTTGGTGATCATGTCGCTTTCTTCAAGAGCCCGGGTGATGTCTTTCACATTTTTATAGGCTTTGAGCAGCACCACGTTTTCCGCGCAATCAGAGAATTTACGGACATTACCGCCCCCATATGCACCGGACGTGAGCAGAAGGGATTCTTCGGCTTCCACCAAAGGGACGTTCATCCGGGCTGCGGCGGCCTGATAGGACGTGATGCCCGGAATGGTCACTATGGGAAGATCCGGGCGCAGTTCCTGGATATCCTGAAGAATATAGCCAAAGGTGGAATAGGTCATGGGATCGCCCAGAGTCAGGAAAGCCGCGTCTTTTCCCAGATCCAGCACGTCCAGAATCGCCAGGGAATTTTCACGCCAGGCTGATTTCAAATGCTCTTTGTCCTGGGTCATGGGAAAGGAAAGATGCCGCACATCAACCGTTTCCGGGAGATGGGGTCTGGCGATATCCACGGCAAGGCTGAAGCTGTTTTTGGCCGATGACGCCGTGAATACCACGTCCACATGGGCAAGGATTTTCACCGCCTTGATGGTCATCAGTTCGGGGTCACCCGGTCCAACACCTATGCCGTATAATGTCCCTTGTTTTTTTTCCATAATGTCCTTCTATGATATGCTGTTATTTTTAGTATCTCTGTTTATAGTTTTTCCCATATTAACCCGGCAACAAAATACATCCATATTAATTGCACTGAAGCGATGGGTTACGCTTTGGCTCCACCCATCCTACATGCTGATCCCCGTAGGATGGGTGAAGCTTTGCGTAACCCATCGGAATTGACAGCACATTGGCATATTAAAATCTGGCTCCCCAATACTGTTGACTTATTCATCAGCCGTAAGTTGCTGACCCTCGTTCCGGGGATTCTCCCCGGAATGCGCCCCACGGAGGCTCCGCCTCCAACGTCGCACATCACGGACTGTTTTTTATTTATCACGCACTTCCATACCTTAAAAAATCGACAAATTTTCCAAATTATACATGTGTGTTCATACTGTCTCGAATCGTTACTTACTCGTATTTAGAGTGCGTCGATCTCTCCATTTTTGGAGGCGGAGCCTCCGGTTAAGCATTCCGGGGAGAATCCCCGGAACGAGGGGCTGTTGCGCGATGCGATTGGACATGTGAGGCATAGCTAAGTCAACAGCATTGCCACCCTCACGGGGATGGCAGTTAAAAAACAAAGCTAATATCTTTATTGTCCTTCTGCCATAATGATCAGAGCATTCACAATGCTTGCGGCAATATTGGAACCACCTTTACGCCCTTCGTTGGTGATATACGGTATTTCTGAGGCAAGAAGCTCGGCTTTGGATTCGGCGGCGTTTACAAAACCCACGGGAAAGCCGATCACAAGGGCCGGGTTCACCTTTCGTTCGCGGACCAGTTCCAATAAGCGCAACAGGGCTGTGGGAGCGTTTCCCACCACGTAGATGCCGCCCTCCATGTCCGCAGCAGCCGCATCCACGGCAAGTCGGGCACGGGTTGAGCCTGTTTCTCCGGCTTTTTTCCCGATATGGGGATCAGCCATATAGCAGATCACCCGGCCTCCAAAATTTTCGATGGATTTTTTCCGTACACCGGACAAAGCCATGGTGGTGTCTGTGACGATGTTTTTTCCTGACCTTATGGCTTTAACTCCGGCATCCACCGCATCAGGATGAAAGCGGACGCTTTCAATATATTCAAAATCCGCAGAGGTATGGATCATCCGCCTTACAATGGGCCAGGTCTTTTTTGAAAAACCGTGATCACCCGCTTCTTTTTCGATGATGTCAAAGCTCATCCGTTCAATATCTTCAGGCTTCATGACATGTCCTTTCTTTTTTGTATTCTGTGCAGGCAGTCACAAAATCACGTCCTGTTTCCGGCCTGCTTCCGAAATGAAGATGGATATAACTGCCCAGAGTTCTGTTCACCGTGTAACCTTCGGGAGCGGTTGCTTCACCGGACCTTGGGCTCACACGGTAAGATGTTTCGCCACCGGGCGTTTCGTCAATTTTTGAATAATGAAACTCATGACCTCTTATCACAGTGCCCTTGCTCCCGATCAACGTGTCTTTTAATAAGGTCACTTCCCTGTAACCCAGACTGCGGAGACGTGGCAGCATTTCAGCTCTGTAGGAAAAACAGCCGGTCATGGGCCAGATTTTCCCGTCAAAATCCTTGATCTCACGGCACAGATACATGAACCCGCCGCATTCGCCGTATATGGGCAAGCCACCATCGCTTGCCTGTTTGATTGCATCCCTTAAACCCTTGTTTGCCGAAAGCTGGGATGCAAACATTTCAGGATAACCGCCGCCCAGGTAAAGTCCGTCCAGGTTCTCCGGCAAGGTCTTGTCGTCCATGGGAGAGAAGTACACCAGCTCAGCGCCGGATTCTTCAAGGATATCCAGGTTGTCCTGGTAATAAAAACAGAAGGCTCTGTCCCGGGCAATGCCTATACGGACGTTGGCTTGTATTTGTCTTTCTGACAAAGCTTGGGAGCATTTTTTTTGATCCCCGCTCTGCATGATTTCAAGAAGAAGATCCATATCAAGGGATCGTTCCATCAATTCAGCAAGACGGTTTAACCTCTCAGGAGCGAGTCCGTGCTCATCGTCGGTGACAAGACCCAGATGACGTTCTGGCATTTCAATGTCTTCGGTTCTTAAAATCCCTCCAAGACAGGGCATGATCACACGGCCTTCCATGGCTTCTTTGAGATAACTCAAATGGCGCGGGCTTCCCACGTTATTGAAAATCACACCGGCAAAACGAAGATCCGAATCAAAATTTTCAAACCCGCTCACAAGGGCTGCCCCGCTCCGGGCCATGCTTTTGGCATTCACAACCAGAATCACGGGGAGGTCAAGCCATTTGGCCATCTGGGCAGTGGAACCGTTTTCACTTTTTCCGTCAAACCCGTCGTATAGGCCCATAACGCCTTCAACGACTGCAATGTCACAGCCCGAAAGACCTTTTTCAAAGCACCGGGTGTTGTATTCTTTTGAAAGCATCCAGCCATCCAGATTTCGGCCTGGCCTTCCGCATACCCGGCTATGGTGTCCGGGGTCGATGTAATCCGGGCCGACTTTAAAAGGCGCTACAGCAAAACCTTTTCGGCAAAGAAGGGCCATAAGTCCAAGGCTCACTGTGGTTTTTCCACAACCGCTGTTTGTTCCGGCGATGATCAGACCTTGGGGCATGGTTGTTCCTTTGAAAATTTGGTTTGTGGACGGGGTGGACAGGAAAAACCACGTGAATTTCTTAAAGTTATTGTGTTTGTCATAAGTTCATTTTCAAGCGTTGTTTCATTGTTGGAAAATCTCCGGATACAATACGTTGCTGATTGATTTAATTCCTTGAATCAGCTTGGGTGTGGGTCTGGAAACAAGGCTCTCTTCAATGAGATAAACTTTGCCTTCTTTAACGGCCTTGATGATCTGAAAACCGGGCTCGTTCTTGATGGTGTTCACATCAGCCTGGTTCATGCGGCCGTTCTGGGCAAGAAACACATCAATTTCCGATGCGTGTGACAATATCTTTTCCTTGCCGTAAATCCCGATATTCGTGCCCCTTGAGCTTACTGCGTCGGCGGCCACATTGATACCGCCTGCTTTTTCAAGGCAGAATATGGCCATGGAATCCTTTGAAAAAGTTTTCATCTGACGGTGCATGGCCTGAAAATAAACACGTTTCCGTGATTTGATCTTTTGGGTCCGTTCTGTCACCGCCGATAGTTCTTTTTTGAAATCAGCAACCATGGAGAGGGCTTTTTCTTTTTTCCCGGTGAGAGCCCCCAGATTCACCCAGTACTCGAACATTTCGTTCACATCACCGGGCTGGAAGGACATCACTTTTATACCGCGCTGTTCAAGGCGTGATACCAATCCAGGATAGGCTCTGTCGATCATGGGCCGGATCAATACAAGATCGGGCTTTGCCGCAAAAAACTTTTCCGGGCCATCATGATAGGAAAACACAGGGCGCTTGCATGTTTTATCCTTTTCGTCATCCTCTTCATCGTTCACCCCGATGATGGACGAACAATGGCCCATGGCCAGAAGATTTTCCGTATGACCGCTGTAAAGGGAGATGATCCGGGTGAAAGGTTTCTCCACATTCATTTTCCGCCCTTTGGAATCCACCACTGTTTCAGCTGAAAACGCCGGAAATGCCAGAGTGAAAAAGAACACGCTGCGAAGAAGACACCATGCCCATTTACCGGTTATTCTTTTTATAGACATCATGCCGCTTCGCCTTTTACGTTAGTCTGAACGCCACCCCGATTGAAAAAAAACCTGCCTGGCTCCCGAAAACGGCTCATCATGAACCTGTGATTCCACACCATAAACCTGGCTGATCACGTTGCTGTTCAAAACCTCCTGCACAGATCCCTGGGTATGAATGCTACCGTTTACCATGAACAATAGACGGTCACAAAAAAGGGCGGCCAGATTGATATCCTGAAATACGGAAATCACCGTCTTTCCTGATTTTACAACGCTTTCCCGAACACAGTTCAAAAGCCCGAGACTGTGGCGGATATCCAGATTCGACGTGGCCTCGTCAAGCATGAGAACCGGCGTGTCCTGGGCAAGTGCCCTAGCGAAAAGAACTCTCTGGCGCTCGCCACCGCTCAGTTCCGTGATCAGGGCGTCTTCAAAATGCTTTACGTCGGCTTGTTCCATGGCCTGATCCACCATCATGATATCATCTGCCGCTGGTGATGAAAAACGTCCGATGTAAGGATGCCTACCCATCAACACCAGATCTTTCACTTTATAGGGAAAATGGATCACAGGATTCTGGGCCACCAGGGCCACAGACCGTGCAAGACTTTTTCGGGAGTAATCGGCTAACGGCTTTCCATGGAACAACACCTCGCCTGAATCAAGTGACCTGTGACCGACAAGAATGTCGAGAAGCGTTGTTTTTCCGCAGCCATTGGGGCCCAGAAGACCGTAAAACACACCGGATTCCATGGTGAATGTCAGAGACGAAAGAACGGGTCTGGATTCGTAGGCAAAAGAAAGTCCGCTCACTGAATACACCATGTCATCCCCTCCCTGTCATATGACTGCGTTTGAATAAAAAGCAGAATACAGGTCCGCCGATAAGGGCAGTGAGAACACCAATGGGAATTTCGGAATACAGAACGGCCCGTGTCACCGTGTCTGCCGAAAGAAGTAGGATACCGCCAAGAACAAGGGACAGGGGAAGGAGTTTACGGTTATCCGGCCCGGCCATCAACCGGACCATATGGGGAACGAGAAGGCCAACGAAACCAATAATTCCTGAAACCGACACACAGACTGCCGTGATAAACGACGCCGTGGCAAGAAGGATCAACGTGATTTTCGATGTTTCAACGCCCAGGGTTTTCGCGCTACGTTCCCCGAGACTCATAAGATTTAGATCACGTGCGTAATAAAAGGCCACAACAAATCCAGGAACGATAGCTGATAGAAGAATTACTGCATGGGTCCAGGTCGCTGAAGTGAAACTTCCCATCAGCCAGAACACAATCACGGAAACCTGCTCATCGGCCAGGTATTTCAGAAAACTGATTCCTGCGGATAAAATGGCCGATATCATAATGCCTGAAAGAATCAGGTTGCTTGAACTCAAGCCACCACGTCCCTCTTTCCCGGAACCTGCAAGAAAAATCACGAAAAACAATGTGGCCGAAGCCCCGGCAAAAGCGGACAGGGGAATGGAAAGACTTGAAAACCCTGTATTGAACACAATGGCAATGGCTGCTCCGAAAGCCGCGCCTGCGGATATACCCAGTGTGTACGGATCGGAAAGGGGATTTAAAAGGATGCCCTGAAACACGGCACCGGAGACGGCAAGACCGGCTCCCACCAGAACAGCGGTGATAATTCTGGGAAGCCGGACATCCACGATGACAGCCCGGATCTCTTCACTCTGGCTGGCCGCAGTGCTGAACGAATCCACAAGGGCCCTCACCACATCGGCGATGGGAATTTTCATATAGCCAAGTCCGGCTGAAACAAGAACAAGAACCACAAGCAAAAGAGAAAAACCAAGGAGAGTCAAACCGTAGGGGATACGACTCGTTTGATCTTTTCTTGTTTTCCCTGATTCCATGCCCCATACCTTTATTCAAAAAAAAACCCGCAATCGGTTATTCAAACCGTTTGCGGGATTCCCGTTTTCAATCCAAGCTGGTTATTCAAAGCCCTCCCCCGTCCACGAGGATAGAGCCAAACATCCAGGCAGGTCTTCTGACTTCCCCGCTCTTTCAGCGGCCTTCCCAACCCTTTGAAGGTCAGTGGCAGATGTTGCTGAAAGAGTTCCTTATTAGAAAGGCGGGTTCACAGCGGCGGGCCCGTCCCTGATTTTCACAGGGTTCCCTTTTTGCTCGATTAAAAGCACCTGAACGTTAAAATTTTAAGGGATAGTAGTGTGTTGATGGGGCAAAGTCAAGATAAAGGTGTAAACGGTGTTTGGGGGTGAGATGGGGTTGGTTGTTGTGGACGATGTGGACAAAGTGGACTTTGTAGACAGTGGACTGGGTGGACTTGTCTACGATGTCCGTTTTGTAGTGGCGGGTTCCAAACCCGCCCCAATTCGGAGCAGGGCAGGTTTGGAACCTGCCCCTACCCGCCATACCGTTTGGTCTGCTTGATTGTTTCACAGTGCCACAGGGCCAGCATCAAAGAGGATAAAGAGCCATGGATATTTTTAGTTTCAAGATATCGTTTGATCTCTTGTTGAAATTTTACAACTTCATGATTTTCATTATCCACCCAGACAATAGAAGGCGATATTAGAACTTTATCGAGTTTGGACAGATCATCGCGATGAACATGAAGGTTTGTTCCGAATCTCAGCACCTTTTGTTCTTCTCTTGTCCATCCCGGTTGGTCGCTGAAGAAAAAACCTTCAACGGGAATTCCGTTCGCGCGTAAAATGTTAACCATCTCAGGATCACCGCTTTTTACAGCCAACACAAGAACAGGGGGTGTAAAGGTATTTTTCGGAGGACGCCTGTCCTGGCTGAACACCTTCTTTTTTCTTAAAAAACAGGGATCTTCGTAAATGCTTTTGATGTCCTGTAAAAATGATTCTTTTGAAAAACAACGGATGTCCGTCACATGGTATTCTTTTCTGGCATTTCTCAGCACCTTTTCCACAATAACGGCCCAGCATGCTCCGCTTTCATCATCACAGTATATCCCTGCAAAATACATGGGTGTTTCTCCTGGAATTGATCTTATTAAAATTGGCGCATATTAAATCATAGGGAAGAATTGTGAAAGAGGATTCATGGTAAAACGGCAGGTAATTGCATATCTTTTTTCTGAGTTGAGGCAGGCACAAAGACCTGCCTCAACATATCAATTTATAAACTAAGGCTGATTAACCAAACGCCTCTTCAGAAATTTCAACCGCTGCGTGGCTTGTTTTAAGGATGGCGTTCATCTTTCCAAGGGAAATAGGCAGAATGCTTTCAATGAAATACTCGGTTGATTTGATCTGGCCGATATAGAAGGTTCTGTCTTTCTTTGCCGAATCCACTTTTTTCGAAGCCACAAGGGCCCGCCACAACAAAAACCAGGCCATGATCACATCACCTGTGGCTTCAAGGAAAGGATGGGCAAAAGCAAATGCGCTCATCACTTCCGCACTCATGGCTTTCTTGCCCATATGCATGGCTGTTGCACCTAATTTTGTTACAGCTTCATCCAGATCTTCTCCAAGATCTTTCAGGGCATCGTTTTTCCTGGCTTCAGCTGTGATTTTCTGAATTTCGGCAAAAAGATCCATCACGGGTTTTCCCTTTTTCATGCCCAGCTTCCGGCCCAGAAGGTCCATGGCCTGAATACCGTTTGACCCTTCGTAGATCATGGTAATACGCGCATCGCGCAACAGCTGGGACTGCGGATATTCTTCGATAAAACCGTAACCGCCGAACACCTGAACACCATGGGAGCAGACATCAAAACACCTGTCTGTTACATAGCCTTTGGCCACAGGAATGAGAACGTCGACAATACCCTGGAGACGTTCCTTTTCCTCAGGAGCATCGGTCACTTTCGCAAGATCCGTGGTATAAGCCAGATAGTAAAGAAGGCTTCTCATCCCTTCCACATAGACTTTCATGTTCATCAGCTGACGGCGAACATCCGGATGCTGGATGATGGGTACTGCTGGTGGATTCTTGTCCATCATGGTCATGAGATTGGCGCCCTGGACTCTCTCTTTCGCATAATTAACAGCATTCATATAAGAGGATGAAGCAAGAGACAGACCTTGAACACCGCAGTAAATTCGGGCTTCATTCATCATCTGGAACATAGCTTTCATGCCTTTGTTTTCTTCGCCAAGAAGGGTTCCAATGCATTCGCCCTTTCCGCCAAGAGCCAGAGAGCATGTGCAATTACCGTGGATGCCCATTTTGTGTTCGATACCTGTGCAGACCACATCGTTCATTTGTCCGAGAGTTCCGTCATCATTGATACGAATTTTAGGAACAAGAAAAAGAGAAATGCCCCGTGTTCCGGCGGGAGCGCCTTCGATTCGGGCAAGCACAGGATGAATGATGTTTTCAACCAGATCGTTTTCACCGGCAGAAATAAAAATCTTGTTTCCGGTGATTGAATAGGTACCGTCAGGATTTTTCCGGGCTGTTGTTTCAAGAGCGCCTACGTCCGAACCTGCATTGGGCTCTGTAAGAAGCATGGTTCCACCCCATTTGCCCGAATACATATTCCTTAAACACTGATTCTTCTGCTTATCCGTACCAAAAGCTTCAACAAGATTGGCAGCGCCATGGGTCAACGCCACATACATGAACATGGACATATTCGCACCGTTCAAGTATTCCGTGGCTGCAACGGAAAGCGCGTGGGGCATGCCCTGCCCTCCCCATTCGGGTTTTTCGGTCATGGCTATCCATTCGCCTTCACGGAAAAGCTGCCATACCCGCTGGAATTCTTCCGGAACTTTCACAAGACCATTCTGGAATTCACACCCTTTCCTGTCTCCGATGACGTTGGTTGGCAGAACCTCTTTCAACGAAAGATTTCTGGCTTCGGAAACGATCAGATCCATGGTTTTTCTGTTAAACTCAGCGTAAGCTTCATGTGAGCTCAGCTTTTCAACTTCGAGTTGTTCGTGAAGAACGAAATCAATGTCCCTGCGGTCTGCGATTAATTGTGCCATTTCCCTATTCCTTATAATTAAAACAACGAACAATACCGGTTACACCCTGTTACAGGTGATGCAAAAATACATCATTATCTTTTACGTAAACGTTAATATAAAGTTAAAGTCAACTTTAAATATGAGAAATGATTTTGTCAAGATTATAATGATATTGCGATCCGGTATCAAAGAGGTGGTTCGGAGATATTATTAAAACGGTAAAAAGCAAAGGGTGGTTACATAAACCACCCTTTTTTATTTTTCATCATTAAAACTTATTATTTTCCAAGAAGTTCGTCACGGAGGGAGCTTCCCACAGGTGCATGATCGGCAATCCAAATTCCGAACAGAGCTTTTTTAAACTCTTGACCCTTGATAACACCAAAAAGTTCATCCTTAGTCCCATTATTGATTTTAATCTCAGTCCCTTTTCCAGGAATATAAGTAAAAATCCAGGTATCCGACTTGGCGACATCACGTTTATCAATATAACCCATGAACGTCACGACTTCTTTGGTAATCGAACCATAGGTTGACTGGGCAGTGAAACTTCCTTTCTTTGGGATCTTCATGGATTCACCGAAGCTATCGTAAAAAACTTCATCGATTTTCCTGGGGGGTATTGACATCCTGAATTTACATTGCAGCGCCATCGGTTCATCACCATTTAAAACAGCGGCACTATTTGAATTTTTGGCCTTAAGATATAACCCCACCACATAAACTTTAAGTCCGAATTTCCTTCGGATTCCAGCACCGTTCAGAAGCAGGTTGGCATCACCGCCCTTCATGGTGTCGGGTAAAACGACACCACCGACTTCCAATGCAGAAACACAGGTTGAAGACAATAGCAATGCGACAAGAACGACCAAAAATCTTTTTAACATGGTTAAACTCCTTTTCATCGTTTTTATGTTAGGCATGTTTTTTGGTTACATGCTGCCTCCAGAGGCTTACATCTGGTTAGAACAAAACATGAACTCTTCTTTATGAAATTGTAGTCGACGAAACGTTGTAGGGGCGACCCGCTGGTCGCCCAAACCGATATATATAAACGTTTATGGTTATGCGGGGCAGGGCTACCAGCGGGTCGCCCCTACGGTTATCGCATAAATTTAAATGAGAGTTATAACATTCTTTCTTAGAGAACGTCATAATTATAGAGTAAAACGACTGACCATCTCATTGAGTCGAGTGGCAAGTTTTTTTAAATCCTCTGAGCTTGAGTTTACAGAATGGCTGCTCCTGGTCATCCCCCCTGCCTCCGAGCTCACATCATTGATATCATTAGTAATATCAGCTGTCATTGATAAATTTTCCGCCATCATGTCATTGATTGCCCGTATACCCTGAGAGGATCTATTGATATTGGATGAAATATCTTTTGTTGTTCTGTCCTGCTCTTTCATGGTTGTGGATATGGAAATAATGATATCGTTAATGGTTGTGATAACATCCGCTATTTCTTTTATCTGCTCCATGGTTTCAGCACTTGTTCTCTGAACGTTTTCGATCTGTGAATTAATCTCTTTTGTAGCCGCCGCTGTCTGCTGTGACAGGGTTTTAATCTCGCCAGCAACTACGGCAAATCCCCGTCCTGCTTCACCTGCCCTTGACGATTCAATGGTTGCGTTCAATGCAAGAAGATTAGTTTGTGAAGATATATCACGAATGGTATCAACGACTTTACCAATATCAAGAGCCGCCTTTTCAAGCTCCTTTATCTTTGAGCTGGCAATTTCCGCCTTGGCCACTGCGCTCTCTGATATATTCCTTGCCTTGTCTGTGCTGCGGGTAATTTCGCCAATGCTGTGGCTCATCTCACCTGTTGTCTGCGTTATGACTCCCATATTATCCGCAGCATCATGGATCGTTCCGGCAACCTTGGTGATATTCTCATTCATTTTTGTTGATGCTTTTGAAACAAAAGCCGATTTCTCAGATGTTTTTTCAGATCCCTCCAGCATCTGCCCGGACACATCTGAAAGAGAATTTGAGGCTGCTGTAAGTTCATTTACCCCATTACTTATATCTGTGAACATATGGTTCAAATGGGTTACCATTTCGTTCAACGCATTTGACAGAATCCCAACCTCGTCTTTGCGATCTATTGACAGGTTCTGTGATAAATCCCCTCTTGCCATTCGCCGTGCAAATTTAACGGTCTGAATGATTGGCAACGTGATCCCTCGTGTGATGATGACAGCCAAAGCTAATCCAAGAATAACTGCCCCAATACCGATCATTAAAGCGAGATTTACTCGTTGGTTGATTATTTTTTCCGACCCTTCGAGTTTTTCCTTTGATGTTTTCTGAGCATCGGCACTGAGCGCCTCAACAACAGGAACAACACGGTTGACCGATTCAAGCATTCGCTTTTTTAAAACTTCAATTTTTTTATCCACTTCAACAAGTGTATCAAGGGATTTGGAATACTGATCAAGATTGGTTCTGGCATTTTCTTTAAAATCATCATCCATTTTAGAATATTTAAACGCTTCTTCAATATCTTCAATAATCTTCTTTATTGCATCCACATGACTCAAATCTCCGGACAGCAGATAGCTCTTTTCATTAAATCTTATATCCAGCGCATAGGTTTTGGCCCCTTTGAAATTTGAAGCAGCCAATACATCACCCAGTTCTGTAAGATTTTCCTGCATGGCTTTGTAACTGGGGTCAGCTATGGTTGTCCCTTTTCCTTTGCCCATCAATTGCTTAAAATTATTATGAAACTTGGGAATCGTTTCATCAACAAGATTGGACACCATCTCTGCCACAGGGTTTAATCTGTTTTTTTTCGACAGAAACATGAATCTTTCAACACATTCATTGATTTCCTTTTTAATATCAGGAGATTTTGTCAGCATATATTCTGCCTGGAGTTTTTCCATAATCAGCATCTCCTCGGCATAATCTCCCACGTCAAGCAAACTTATATCCTCCATAAATTTCTTAACGTTGGCGTAGAATTCCCCTTTGAGTCCTGAATTATCATCAAGACCCTTAACCTTCATTGCTTCAACGACCTGATCGAAATCCTTCAGGTAACTTTCCGCGCTTTTCAGTACGGTTTCGACCTGTTCTGCGGCTCTTTCATTATCCGATTCTTCAGCGAGATTCTTGACGATCTTGCCTTCCGATAGAAGTTCACCCATATACTTATGAAGATTCTTCTGATGATCAAGCTTCAGCATTTTAAGAAAATTGTTTTCTTCAGCCCGGGACATCAGCATGTACATTTTAATCTTGGAAGAATGATCGCTGATGGCCTGCTCCACATCCATAAGATCACTAAAATTAGAAATCGTATACCTTACGGAATAGTGATAAAGAAACATAACACAGATAAAAAGACCCAGAACCGAACCGAATCCACCTATCAGTTTGGGCGCAAGTTTCAAGTTGTCGATGGTTTGAACAAGTTGACCGATCTTTTTGATCGACATCAAATAATCAAATGTTTTTTCAGCACTTTTTATTCCGGAGGTGATTTTTTCCCGCGTTTGTTGAGAAAGCTTCTCTTTGTCAAAATTCTTATGAAAAGTTACCATAGTCATCCTGTTGGTGAGAGATTTGTTTTTTCAAAAGATTGAAGAATACTCTATACTAAATCCTCAAACTCGTCGGTATGGAATGATTTTAAACAAGGATTTTAAAAAAACTTACGGAAACTATTTTTTTGATGGAATTCAATTTGCGATTTGTGAATATATTAACATGCTTTATATTAAACATCAATTTTAAAAAACACGATTCACGCCGGTGAACGCATCAATAATCGAAAGATGTTATTTTCCGACTTCTTCTTTCAATTTTTTCTGAAGGGCTTCGAACAATTCTTTTTCTTTTTTCTTGGTCTCAAGGGTGAAGGCTTTAACCTTGTCTTCATAAGCGTTTTTGGACTTTTCCTGAAATTTTCGGATTTCGTCCTCCATTTTTGTTTCCTTGATTTCGCGCGATATTTCTTCGATCTTCATGTGATCCACAATAACGAGATTAACGCTTTCAAAAGGGCCAGCCACCATATCAACAATACCCAACGATTTTATATCATTGCTTATTTTTGTAACCCTGTCGATATTCATACCCAGAAGTTCGCTCAAATCCTTGAGCGACGGCGTCATACGTTTCTTGAACTCGAAAACCCTGATAGCTGCCACAAGAACATGGGCCTCTTCATATAAACTCATTTTGACCATAATAATCTCTCCCTGTCGCCGTGAAACGCGTTCCGAGCACTCTATCTATTGGGAAACTCTAAAAAAACAACTATCAAATCATTCAACGGTACGCAATTCAATTTTTTGTTAGTTCATGGTCTATCCCGCCCAATACAATTATCCATAAGATTTCTAATATATTTTTCGGTATTATCGGGGATTAATGATTGCGTACACACTGTATACAACGTAATATATTTGATTAAACATCATCCGGAGGGCATCATGGATCTATCTTTTACAAAAATGGAAGGCCTTGGAAACGATTTCATCATGGTCGATGATAGAAAACAGGGCATTGCAAAAATTGAAGCCTACAATGACATCGCGAAAAAACTCTGCGACAGACGTTTTGGTATCGGAGCAGATGGCCTGATCATTGTACTCGATTCCACGACCTGCGATATACAATTCAGAATCTTCAATTCCGACGGAAGCGAAGCCCAGATGTGCGGAAACGGTATGCGCTGTCTGGCCCGGTATGTTTACGAATCAGGCATGAATGAAAAATCGGAGCTCACCGTGGAAACGCTTGCAGGTGTGATAATACCTAAACTGAATATGGATGACAACGGGAAGATCAGATCTGTTACCGTGGATATGGGGCAACCGATTCTTGATGCTGAAAAGATCCCTTTTAAACCTTCCCTGCCAGGTGCCCTTGTTCAGACCATCGCAACAGATAATGGCCCTGTTTCATTCACAGCTGTTTCCATGGGCAACCCCCATGCGATTATTTTTGTAGACGACACGGCAACAGCCCCTCTTTTGGAAACAGGTCCCTTGGTTGAAACCCATCCGTCGTTTCCCCAGAAAACAAACGTGGAGTTCATCCAGGTCCTTTCCGATTCTGAACTCCGGATGAAGGTTTGGGAACGTGGCGCCGGGGTCACCCTTGCCTGCGGAACAGGAGCTTGCGCCGCCGTTGTCGCAGCCATTCTCAACGGTAAAACAAAAAACACGGTCATTGTTCATCTCGACGGTGGTGATCTGGAAATAACCTGGGACAAAGAATCAGGACATGTTTTTAAAACCGGGCCTGCCCGTACAGTTTTCCAGGGAAGGATTCAGATCTGATATTTTTAATTTTCAAGAAGCCCTCTGAGAAAAACGCGTTGTAACAACCGACTTCGTGCTTTATATTTAGATTATTCTTTTTTCGTCATTTCTTTTTTAATCATTTAACGATTGGGACTTTATCCATCGTTAAATGATTGCATGAACATGAAACTCGCCAATAATTAAACAGGAATTATGTATGATTTCATATGGTTTGAGATACATTACCATTTTCTTATTTTTTATTCTGCCTGTAGCCCACGCTGAAGATCCGCCTGCTCTTGTCTTGGGAGATCTGGTTGCGGAAGCTCTTGATAATAATCCGTCCCTCAAAGCAGCCAGGTATCAAAAACTCGCAGTGGAAACACGGATCAGCCAGGCAAAGGCCTGGGAAGCGCCACAGATCGGAGTGGAATTCCCGCTTACGCCTGTTTCATCGTTCCCCAATCCGTTCAAAGATTCCATGGAAACCGATTATTTCGTTCAGCAGAAAATCCCTTTTCCAGGAAAGACAACGATCATGGCTCAGTCTGAACGAAGCAATTCGGAGATGACGGCATGGTCAGTCAAATCCCTTGAGAACATCACGGTCAGGGATCTGAAAAACGTATATTACGACCTTTACCTTGTTCAGAAAAAAATAAAGATAAACGCCGAAAGTCAGGACCTGATGCGCCAGTTCGCAGAACTCGCACGAAAACAGTATGAACTTGGAAAGGGCAACCAGGCCGATGTTCTCCGTGCCCAGACCGAGCTGTCCATGCTTATCAACGAAGGCTCAACCATGAAACAGGAAAAACAGGTCATGGAAACCATGATCAACACGATTCTGGGTAGGTCACCTGAACAACCCTTAGGATCTGTGCCGGACATAGATGTTCATCAACTTTCATCTAAAAAAGTAAAATCTGACGAAACAGCTCTTAAAAAACGGCCGGAACTCAAAGCCATGGATGAAAATATTCGCATGAAAGACGCGGAACTCGCACTGGCAAAACGTGATTACTACCCGGACATCATGCTCCGGCTGATGTACAAGAGCATGAAAGAAGGGCCTGACGATTATTTTTCCACGATGATCAGTATGGATATCCCCTTCCTTTTTTTATCCGGTGGAAAAATAAAAGGTCGGGTGGAAGAAAGCCGTCTGAACATCCTGAAAGCAAAAGAAGATCTGAGAGCCATGGAGAATATGACGCGGTTCCAGATCCGGGAAGCCATGAACAACGTTGATACAAACCACCGGACCATGGAGTTTTATAGAAGCACCGTGATCCCCCAGGCCGAGCAGACACGGGAAGCCATGGGTGCAGCTTACACCACAGGAACAGCGGAGCTGTTCTCTCTCATCGAAGCACTGAGAACAGAACTCGGTGCACGTGAAAATTACCATGGCTCGGTTGCAGCATACATGAAAAGCCTTGCAGCCCTGGACCAAGCCACTGGCCGCGACCCGGTAATAATTTTATCCGAAAACCCTGACACTCCTTCAAAAAACATGGAAAGGAAGTCCCATGAATAAAACCATCATCACAGCCATCGTGTTCTCCTTTATCGGTTTTTCAGCAGGCTATCTTGCTTTTAAACACCCTGCTGCTCAGCCCGTTGGAATTGGTACGCCCGAAGAAAGAAAAATCCTTTACTACCGTGACCCCATGAACCCTGAAATCACGTCCCACACCCCGAAAAAAGCAGCTGACGGCATGGATTTCGTCCCTGTATATGAAGAAAAAAATCCAGCGAAAAGCGAGCGCGAAATAGCTTATTACGTGGACCCCATGCACCCCTGGTACACCTCGAACAAACCGGGAAAAGCGCCGGACTGCGGCATGGATCTTGTGCCAGTCTACGCCGGTGACGATAAAGCCGAAGGTATCCGCATCGATCCTTCAATGATTCAGAACATGGGAGTCACCATGGAAAAAGCAGAAAAACGGCGCCTCACCAAAACCATCAGAACCTCGGGCATCGTTGAGATTGACGAATCAAAACTTTACACCGTGACCACCAAATTCATGGGCTGGGTTGATAAACTTCATGTGGATAAAACAGGCCAGAGTGTGGGAAAGAACCAGGTCCTTTTTTCATTGTACAGTCCTGATCTGGTCAGCGCCCAGGAAGAGTACTTTCTGGCCCTTCGTTACAAAAAGAATCTCGCAGAAAGCACGGTCAATGAAATCAAAAATCAGGGTGACGGAATGATCGCAAGTGTTCTCAAGCGTCTCGCGTACTGGGATCTTCCCGATTCGGAGATCAAAGCCCTTGGAAAACGTGGAAAACCTTTGAAGAACATCGAGATCAGATCTCCCTACCAGGGAATTGTCATGGAAAAGATGGTCACCGCCGGAGAAAAGGTTGAAGCCGGAATGCCTCTATACAAAATCGCTGATCTTTCCTCGGTCTGGGTCACGGCAGATGTTTACCCCCATGACCTGCCCTGGGTAAAAAATGGAGCGACAGCTGAAATTACATCCAATTATTTCCCTGATAAAACGCTCAAAGGACGGGTGAGTTTTATCTACCCCACCATGAACGATGAAGCGCGGACAGCCAAAGTCCGTATCGAAATGAAAAACACTGAAAAGAATCTGTTGAAACCTGGAATGTTTGCCACAGTATCCTTGGCATCAGCCGTGTCCGGCGACATCATCGCCGTACCTGAACAGTCAGTTATAAAATCAGGTTCCAGGGATATCGCCGTTGTTTCACTGGGCGGTGGTTATTTCGCCCCACGGGATATTAAAACAGGCATTTCTGCCGATGGTTACATACAGGTTCTTGATGGAATTCATGAAGGTGAAAATATCGTCACTTCATCACAGTTTCTCATTGATTCTGAAAGCAACCTTAAAGCTGCTGTGGCAGGAATGGTCAAAAAGGATGGCAAAGAAGCACCGGTTGAGAAAGATGCAGCTGTGGAAAGTCATGAGAGCCATGAAACCCTTTCTGTCAAAAAAAGCGGCCCGGTGGCCAGTGCGGTTGTGAAGAAAGCAGTTCCGGTAAAACAACTCATGAACAACGAAAAGGTTCAGTATACCTGCGAAATGCATCCGGAAATCATTCAGAATAAACCTGGGGATTGTCCGCTCTGCGGCATGAAGCTTATCCCGATCAAAAAACCGATAAAGATCGATAAGATCCAGTATACATGCGAGATGCATCCGGAAATCGTTCAGGATAAACCGGGCAATTGCCCTCTCTGCGGCATGACCCTTGTTCCGAAAAAATGACTCATGAAAAAAGAGATAGCTTATGCTTAAAAAAATAATCGAAGCATCCATCAACAACACGTTCATGGTCATCCTGGCCACGGTTTTTTTTGCGGCTCTGGGAATTTACTCTCTTTTCACCATCCCCATTGATGCCATTCCCGACCTCAGCGACGCCCAGGTGATCATTTACACCGAATACCAGGGGCAGTCGCCACGGATTGTGGAAGATCAGGTTACTTTTCCCCTGACCACGGCCATGGTTTCCGTGCCCCATTCCAAGGTGGTAAGGGGCTATTCCTTTTTTGGTTATTCCCTGGTCTATATCATCTTTGAAGACGGAACCGATATCTACTGGGCAAGGAGCCGGGTCCTCGAATACCTGAACTCCGCCACACGCCGTCTTCCCCAGGGCGTTGTCCCCACCCTTGGCCCCGATGCCACAGGCGTGGGCTGGGTTTTCGAATACACCCTGGCCTCGGACAAACATTCACTTCAGGAACTCAGAACCATCCAGGACTGGTATCTGAAATACGGTCTTTCAGCCGTTGACGGCGTATCGGAAGTGGCCAGCATCGGCGGTTTCGTGAAACAGTACCAGATTACCGTGGATCCCGCGAAACTCCTTGCGTTTAACATTCCCCTTTCCATGATCGAAATGGCTGTGGCCGATTCAAATAAAGATTCGGGCGGCGAAATCATCGAGATGGGTGAAACGGAATTCATGATTCGTGGCCTGGGTTATATCAAATCCATCGATGATATCGGCAACATCCCCCTCATGGTGGATAAAAGCCGGGGAACTCCCGTTTACGTGCGAGATGTGGCCGATATCACCGTCGGGCCATTGATGAGACGCGGAATAGCGGAACTCAACGGCGAAGGGGAAACCGTGGGCGGCATAGTGATAATGAGATACGGTGAGAACGCCCTTAAAGTGATCGAAAACGTAAAAAAGAAGCTGGAGGAACTGAAGCCGGGTTTGCCCGAAGGTGTCACCATCGAAACGGCCTATGACCGATCCGGCCTGATCTTGCGGGCCATCGATACGTTGAAGGAGAAGCTGATTGAAGAGATCATAGTAGTGGCTCTGGTGTGTATCCTCTTCCTGCTTCATGCACGGAGCGCCCTGGTAGCTGTATTCACCCTGCCCACGGCTATCCTGATCGCCTTCATCATTATGAAGGCTCAAGGTATCAACGCCAATATCATGTCTCTGGGAGGCATCGCCATCGCCATCGGGGCCATGGTGGACGCAGCCATCATCATGATCGAAAACGCCCACAAACACATCGAACATGAAAACGAAAAACCACCCCACGA
The DNA here is from genome assembly GCA_041660385.1 of Desulfobacteraceae bacterium. Taxonomy (GTDB): domain Bacteria; phylum Desulfobacterota; class Desulfobacteria; order Desulfobacterales; family Desulfolunaceae; genus DYJE01. Next base: position 87,802 of record JBAZWJ010000017.1, read on the forward strand.
GCGCCGAAATCTCGTGGAAATTATCAAAGAATCATGTATGGAAGTGGGGCCTTCCCTTTTCTATTCCCTTCTCGTGATCACCGTATCCTTTATCCCGGTTTTCACCCTGGAAGATCAGGAGGGGCGGCTTTTCAAGCCCCTGGCCTACACAAAAACATATGCCATGGCCGCAGCGGCCTTTCTTTCCATCACTGTGGTTCCCGTGCTCATGCGATTCGCTCTGAAAGGACGAATCCTTCCCGAAAACAGAAATCCCCTCAACCGGCTGCTCACGTCTCTTTACCATCCCGTGGTGGACGGAGTTCTTAAATACCCGAAAACTATGATCGCGTTCATGCTGATACTTCTCGGCATCACAGTGTACCCCTTCATGAAAATCGGATCGGAATTCATGCCTCCTCTTTATGAGGGAGACCTCCTTTATATGCCCACCACCATGCCCGGCATTTCTGTCACCAAAGCCAAAGAACTCCTTCAGCAGACAGACAGGATGATCAAAACATTTCCAGAGGTCCACCATGTATTCGGAAAAGCCGGGCGTGCCGAAACAGCCACAGACCCGGCAGGTTTCGACATGCTTGAAACAACCATCATGCTGAAACCTGAAGAACAGTGGCGACCCGGAATGACCATAGACAAGCTGATCAATGAACTGGACAGAACCGTCCGCATCCCAGGTCTCACCAACTCCTGGACTATGCCCATTAAAACACGGGTGGACATGCTGAGTACCGGGATCAAAACACCGGTGGGCGTCAAAATATCCGGCCCGGATCTGAAGACCCTTGAAGAGCTCGGAAAGAAAGTAGAGGCTATTTTAAAAGATGTGCCCGGAACGTTGAGTGCATTCGCCGAACGTGCTGTGGGCGGAAATTACCTGGACATCGCCATTGACCGGAAGGAAGCGGCCCGTTTCGGCCTTACCGTGGGCGAAGTCCAACGGGTGATTCAGAGTGCCATGGGCGGAATGAGTATCACCCAGACCGTGGAAGGGCTGGAGCGCTATCCCGTAAACCTCAGGTACAGCCGGGAGCTCCGGGATAACATTGAGTCGCTGCAACGTGTTCTTGTCCCCACTCCCACAGGCCAGCAGGTACCCATGGGACAGATAGCGACCTTCACGCCGACCAAAGGCCCCATGGTGATCCGAAGCGAGGATGCACGACCCAACTCCTGGGTGTTCGTGGACATCAAAGACCTGGACATCGGCACTTATATCAAGGGGGCACAAAAAGCCGTATCCGAAAACATCACCATGCCTAACGGCTACCATCTCATTTGGAGCGGACAGTTCGAATACATGCAACGAGCTGAAAAACGTCTGATGCTTGTGATTCCCATGACTCTCTTCATCATCTTCATCATCATCTATCTGAACACCCGATCTCTGATCAAAGTGGGCATCGTGTTCATGGCTGTCCCCTTTTCCCTGATCGGGGCGTTCTGGATGCTGTACGCCCTGGATTACCATCTGAGCATTGCCGTGTGGGTGGGTATCATCGCCCTTGCCGGGCTTGATGCGGAAACAGGCGTTGTCATGCTGCTCTATCTGGACATCGCCTATGAAAATCTCAAAAAGAAAGGGATGATCAAAAACATCGACGACCTGAAACAGGCCATCCACCAAGGTGCGGTTCAGCGGGTCCGGCCTAAAATCATGACCGCCTCGGTGATCATCGCCGGTCTTCTGCCCATCATGTGGAGCCACGGCGCCGGAGCTGATGTGATGAAACGCATCGCCGCCCCCATGATCGGCGGCGTGATTTCATCTGTGGCAATGGAGCTGCTTGTCTATCCGGCAATTTATCTCCTATGGAAACGGAGGATTCATGATGAATAACCGCTTCAATACAAATCGCGAAGCCATGGATGTATCAGAATTTGTAACCAACAATTAACCGGAAATTCGTGGGCGGATTTTGAATCCGCCCCTACGTAAGTTGTTTTGCCATCGTTTTCACAATAAATTAAAAATAGTTCCTTTTACAATCCTTTTCATTGCCCTTGCCCTGCCATTCTGCCATAATACCAACCCGTAAACATCAGGCTTTCATCTGCCTGTCCGTCAATAAAAAATCACTGACAACATTTGTTTCTCAATATTCATCATTAGTTATAAATTTAAGGAGACCATCCCCATGGCCAAAGAAACTGAAAAGACTGAAACCCAGGCCGACTGCGGTTGCCCCCACACGCCCAATTCTTCAAACCATCATAAAACAATCAACCTGGCTATCCAGGGTGGTGGTGCCCATGGAGCATATGCCTGGGGTGTCATGGACAAACTGATCGAAGACGGACGCCTTAAAATTGACGGGCTGTGCGGTACAAGTGCCGGAGCCATGAACGCTGTTGTATTTGCATACGGCAACATGATTGGAGGTGCTGACGGGGCTCGACAGGCACTTCACACCTTCTGGAAAAAAGTAAGCGATTCAGGGGCCGTATACAACCCTTTAAAACAAACACCCTGGGGAAGGATGCTCAACCGATGGACAGCTGAAAACTCCTGGGCAGTCAATCTGTTCGAAATTATCAGTAAGACGTTTTCGCCTTATCAGCTCAATCCTGCCAATTTCAATCCCTTGCGGAATGTCCTTGCAGATTGCGTGGATTTCAACGTTCTCAAAAGCTGTCAGGAAACAAAACTCTTCATCGGAACCACCAAAGTTCGAAGCGGTAATGTACGTGTTTTTAAAACAGACGAAATCACGATAGACGTGGTTATGGCATCTGCCTGCCTTCCCCAGTTGTTCCAGGCCGTTGAAATTGAAGGAGAACATTACTGGGACGGTGGCTATATGGGCAACCCTGCCCTTTTCCCCCTTTTCTATCATACAGACACAAGAGATGTGGTGATCATCCACATTAACCCTCTGGAACGGGATACACTGCCTAGAGAAGCTGACGACATCATGGACCGTCTGAACGAAATCACCTTCAACTCCTCCCTGATCAGTGAAATAAGAGCCATATCCTTTGTTACCAAACTTTTAGAAGAAAACTGGCTGAAAGACGAATTCAAAGGCAGATTGAAAAACATGATCATGCATTCTATCCGGGCAGACAAAGTCCTGGCTGACCTGAAAGTCGCAAGCAAGTTCAACTGTGACTGGGATTTTCTTACCGATCTCAGAGACCGGGGGCGGGCAACAGCAGAACAGTGGCTCAAAGACAACTACGATAAGATTGGCAAAGAGTCCACTGTGGACCTCAGAAAAGACTTTCTTGACATCGGTGCAGAATAAGGCTGGGGATGAGATAATAACGGCAACCAGCCTTCAAATTCTTCGAAGGCTGGTTCATAGGATTGGTTCCGCGACTCAACCTGGCGCTAAATTGGTTATCTTCTCATATGGAATGACGTTCGGACATGGCTACAAAATAAAAAAGGCCTTGAGAAAATCTCAAGGCCTTCATTATAATGGCGTCCCCAAGGGGATTTGAACCCCTGTCGCCGCCGTGAAAGGGCGACGTTGATATTTTTCAAAACGCTTGAATACAGCATTATCAATGGTTTTCATAATTCAAATATCAACGTCCGTGCCTTTTTTATGGCGCTTTAAAAGTAAAAAGGCACGGGAAAAGGCACGGGGATTTTTTAGGGGTGATAGGATTCGAACCTCTCATCATATATATAAAAACAGGGAGTTATATAACAACTACACATCCGTTACACATCGGAAAACAAAAACTTAACAGAGGAATTTATACGTGACCGATCATTAATTATAAAAAAAGGTGCCAAAAATAAGTGTCAAGGATAAAGATTTATCAACGTTTCTTGTTTGACACAGTTTCTACGATAGTTTTATTCATTTCATAAAACCTTTATTATCCGGCAGTTTTTTAGCCCACCCGCTTTGCCAAACACCGCAAATCAACTGGCCGAAAAAACCGTCCCGATAATCCGGATTATGCAATCAGTCGCAGGAACCACGCCAGGGGCTTTGGCGTTAAAATACAGAACAAGCGTACGATCAGAAGTCATAATCACAAGTCCAGGTTTGACCCTCCATCCTTCCATTTTGATGATTTGCATTTGGTTAAAAAGCCTTTATTATCAATAGTCTCTGAAATTTTATCTTGATTTGTCAAGGTTAAAGATGTGATAATCATATAAAGGCTTTAAGCCGATAGTTGCTCTGAAACATAACGCAGAAACCGCACAGTTTCAAAAAAATCAAGTGTGT
>JBAZWJ010000018.1:0-82208 GCA_041660385.1 Desulfobacteraceae bacterium
ACCTGGATACCGATTTTCGCGCCTCTGGCCGCAAGGACCGAGGAGATCCCTGATATAAACGATGAGGCATGGGCTGTTGAAATTCCCCCGGCAAAGATCACGCATTGGCCTTTGATGGCCGAATCGACCTGAGCCATGAGCAGATTCATGGCCGATTCCCAGAGAACAAGGCTGGTGAGGCTTCCCACATGGCCGCCTGCTTCGGTGCCTTCGAAGATGAACCGTGTGCAGCCTCCTTCGATGGCGTTTTTCAGCATCATCATATTTGGCGTGTGAAGATAGGTTCTTGTTCCGGCCTGCTCAAGTTCGTTGACCTGGGCCGGGACGCCGCCTGCGAACAGGGCAAAGGGCACCTGATACCGTTTTACGATATCGAAGTGCTTGTGGATGGTTCGGTTGAATGTCTCGATGCCGATAAGGCCGGTTCCGAACCGGGGGGCTTTTTTCTTGCCTTCGGCGATCATGGTTTCCGCCAGATGTTCGGGAAGATTGCCCATGGCAAAAAAGGGAAGGCCGCCATTCTCGTATATGGCTGCGGCAAAATCCGGGTTGTCGCTGATGTTGGCCATAGGGCCCTGGATCACCGGGTAACGTGTTTCATGCTCCAGAGCAAGGGGTGCGTTTTCCACCATGGGGTCATGGCTGTCAATGGCGTCCATGGCCTTTCCCATGGTGTTGAAAAAGCTGCTGATCACATCGGTCATGCGGGTTGATCCGGCATCGGCATTGGTCATGAAACTCCGGGCAAAGGATGCGTCCTGGCCAAGGTAGAACAGGCTCTGCAACGGGTTGGCGTCGGTTGAATCAAGGGCTGTGATTTCTTTGTGTACAGCCTCTGAAATCAGGCGATCGGCGTCAGGATTTCCGGCAAGAGCGCTTTCCTTTTCTTTTAAGGTTTTAACGATTTTTGTGCCCAGTTTGGCAAAGAAACGGAACCTGATATTCTGTGCTTCACCCACCACCGCCGTGTCTGTTTCGGTCACTTCGGCCATCAGTTTTTTAAATGACGGGGATAGCGGCGCTTCGTCGCAAAGGTAGAGCTGATTGTCCAGAACAAAGCCGGATGCACCGGCGGCAAGTAGGCCTGCTGCGGTGTATAGCCCTACGCCGCCGTGGATGAAAAGGGGGAGAGTTGCATTTTCAAGATACCACTGCATAAGGATAAACGCGGTGTAGCGTGAAACACGGCCCGGCGCTTCGTAGCCTTTCAGAATCAGGCCGTGGGGTGCGATGCGGCTTAGTTCTTCCGTCAGGCCGATATCCAGGGTTTCGATGAAAAACTTTGAATGACTTGGAATATAAGAAAAGTCTTTAAGCTGGTTTTTGTCTTCGTAGGTGAATATCAGGAGTTCGAGATTTTCCGGGTGACTATGGCCGATGGTGCTGATAAGGGATTGGCGGCCCACGGAAAGGCGGACACCGAACGTAAAGGGTTCTGCTTCAAGGCTCTTGATGGTTTCCCGTACCTGTTCGTCACTGTAAAATTCGGTGTCAAATACCGGCAGAGCTCCCGCTTCGGCGATGGCTGAAGCGTAATTTTTATCGAATGTGAGGGAAGGGTGATGAACGATCAGGGGAAGTCGTGTGGTCAATATCTGTTTTATCATGGTGCGCTCCTTACAATAAGCTTCAATGTTTTAAATTCATTCAATTTTTAAGACCGAAGCTGACGTGCTGTCCGGCATGTGTATTATGAATAATGTCTTTTTGGCCGCATAAAAACGACCCGAAGTGTTCCTGTTCTACTCAAACATCGTGCCAGTGGAGTGTGTTTTCATAACATTCCGAAACTATGTATAATAAGTGTATTGATGTGGCGGGGGACAGCTGATAGATTTGACAGACATTCATTTTGTGTATATATGTTTGACATAAAATGCATGCTGTTTGGAAAATAATGATAATCTAATATCCAATCAGGATATTGCTCAACAGTCCATCGTTCCGGGGTTGGGCCCTGGCTACTCGTTTCTCAAACTCTGAACCATAGTTCGAGAGCATTGAGATTCAAACATTGTTACATTTTTACCATCATCTTGCATGGAATAAGGACAAAGACATGACTCAGAACAACAGGCTTTCGGAAGAACAGCGGAATTTTTTCTCACTGGTGAGCGATGCCATATACACCAATCCTTTCAGTGATATACGCCATATTATTGATGTGAGGATTGCGGGGTTGTTCCCGGATGTCCATGAGGCCAACCTGATCGACAAAACCATAGAAGAGGTGAAGCGGAGATTGTCTGAAATCGAAAGAAAAGGGGCTGATATCAAATCCTTCCAGGGCAGGGACAGAAGCCTTGTGGAAAACGCCTTTCTTTTTGATTTTTTCTACAGATACAGAGAGCGCTTTGACACGCTGATCCTGGAACAGCTGGCTTCCGATGATATTCCTGTGAGGGTGAGCTTTGCCCGTGACGCCATTGCCTCGCTCAAGTCACGGGGCTTTGACTACGACAAAATTTATCACTCCATGGCCCTCAGCTACCAGATACGGCGGGCTTATTACTTCATCCGGGACACCCTGATCGGCCAGAGTACGGCCATGAAGGAATTCAGACGCAAACTCTGGAACAACGTGTTCACCCATGACATGGGCCTTTACATCCGATACCTCTGGAACAGAATGGAGGATTTCTCAACCCTTCTTCTGGGGGAAACAGGCACAGGTAAAGGCACGGCAGCCATGGCCATTGGCCGGAGCGGTTACATTCCTTATGATGAAAAAAACCAGTGTTTCAAAGAGAGTTTTTCCCGGTCTTTTGTCAGTCTGAACCTGTCCCAGTTCCCGGAAAGCCTCATGGAATCGGAGTTGTTCGGCCACAAAAAAGGCTCGTTCACCGGAGCTATCGAAGATTACAAAGGTGTTTTTGAGCGTTGCAGCCCTTACGGATCGATTTTTCTTGACGAGATCGGCGAGATCTCCGTGCCGGTCCAGGTGAAACTCCTCCGGGTTCTTCAGGAACGTGTGTTCACCCCGGTGGGCAGCAAAACGGATGGCCGGTTCCAGGGACGGGTCATCGCCGCCACCAACCGGTCTTTCGATGATGTTCAGAACCGTAAGGTGTTCCGGGATGATTTCTACTACCGTCTCTGCTCGGATATCATCACTGTTCCGCCTTTACGCCAGCGCATTCAGGAAACACCGGAGGAGCTGGATATCCTTCTTTCATTCACCGTGAATCGCATGGTGGGCGAGGATTCTCCCGAATACACAGACATGGTCCGTGACGTGATTCAGAAACACCTGGGACCCTCCTACGACTGGCCGGGCAATGTCCGGGAGCTGGAACAGTGCGTGCGCCGTGTGCTTTTGAACCGTACTTACACCGGCGACAGAAAAAAAGCGTTGGGTGATCTGGAAGCAAGTCTTGTTTCAGGCATCGAAGAAGGCAATCTGGATGCCCAGAAACTTCTGGCTGGCTACTGCCGCCTTCTCTATGATCGCCTTCAAACCTACGAAGAAGTCGCCAAACGCACTAATCTGGATCGGCGCACCGTGAAAAAATATATTCTTGAATGGGAAAAATGATGTTTTAAATGAATACATTGATTCATTTACGAATCGCAGGGGCGACCCGCCGGTCGCCCTTGTATCGGGTTGTCTGGATGTCCAATTTCTATAAAGGTACATCTGGCATAGCGGAGAGGGCGACCAGCAGGTCGCCCCTACGGGAAAGACCACCCAGGAAGGCCCACCTGGGTCTGCTATTTTGGGCGTCTGAGGATATGAACACCCGAACAGATCAACAGTCCGCCATCGTAGGGGCGACCCGCCGGTCGCCCTCGTGTATCGTCTTCAGACGATTACAAATCGATTAACCCAATAAAAACAAACAAGGCATGGCCCATGAATTACAATCCAACCATTCACCACCGCCGTTCAATCCGGTTACAACGATATGATTATTCCTCTGCCGGGGCTTATTTCATTACATTCTGTACACATAACCGATTATGTCTTTTCGGGGATATTGTAGACAGGCAAATGTGTTTGAATGACGCAGGGCGTATCGTGGTGGATGAATGGACGAAAACACCTGGAATACGCAATGAAATCATATTGGATGAATGGGTGGTGATGCCCAATCATTTTCATGGGATAATGATCATTACAAATGACACGATCAGGCATGATTCGGACACCCCAGGTTGTATCACTCCAACATCGCAAGGACGATCGGTCGGTCTGACGGATCAGAGCAGCCAGATGGGGTTGGTTTTTCAAAAAAGTTCATCCGGGCACAACGGAAAGGGCGACCGGCGGGTCGCCCCTACGGGCCCAAAACCACGATCAATCGGGGCGATCATGGCCGGATACAAATCTGTGGTTACAAAACGTATTAATGAAATGCGTCAAACGCCGGGCATGGCGTTATGGCAACGCAATTATTGGGAGCATGTCATAAGAGATGAATCGGAAATGGACAGTCTTCGCCAATATGTTCAGAACAACCCTGCGCAATGGGAATCGGACAAATTGTATCAGCCGTCGAAAATGGATTGGTGTCCGCCATCGTAGGGGCGACCCGCCGGTCGCCCTGGTGTATTGGCCAGAAAGATGGGTTTGTTTCAAAAAAGATACATTCAGGCACAGCGGAGAGGGCGACCAGCAGGTCGCCCCTACGGGTAAGACCACCCCAGGCAGAAACACCTGCGTCTCCCATTGTGGGTGGATGCAGCGGATATGAACACCCGACACAGATCCACCTTACGCCATCGTAGGGCGACCCGCTGGTCGCCCGAACATTTCAGGTCGCCTGATTTGTTTTACTGGGCTTCCGAATCAAGGGCCAGAACAAGTTCGGCAAAGTCAGGATTATTGACAAGATGTCTGGAAAAGCTGACGTATCGAGAAACAATGGACCGGACGGCAAGTTGAAGAGCGTAGGGGCGCACAGGTTTTTCTATAAGATGATTGATGCCGGATGCCACACAGGCGTTTACGACTTCATCGCTGGCGTCTCCGGTGATCATGATGGTGTCGCTGTATATGTTCGGATACTTGGATGAAAGAGAGTCCACAAACATGTAGCCGGTTTTTTCTCCCATGAACACATCCACAATAAACACCGCAATACCTGATTCTCTGAGCAGGCAGTATTCCAGGGCATCTTCCACATCGGAAAACACAAACACTTCCCCCCAGGTATAAAAATGATTGACAATGTGTGCTGTCACTTCAACCACCAGTGGGTCATCATCAACAATGATCACATCAAGTCCTTTTGACATAGCGGCCTCTTTCTTGTCTGGCGGATCAAGGCCAGAATTTATGGGATGCACCCGTCATATGCTGCTTATTAAGTGTGTCGAACTATAACACAGGATATGATGGACTTCAACATGGATACTCTGTCAAGGATTAATTTATTCAGGTATTTATATTCAGTGCTGCCATAACACGTCGTGGCTGTTCTTCAAAATAAACAGGCAGATTGTATTACTGACCCGGTCACAGAAAGGATTGATTCTCTGGAACGATTATTTCGAAAAAATCTTGTTGCAAAAATTTAACGTTCGTGCCAATTAATGTGATTAAAGCATCGTTAATGCATAGAAACGTCGTTCACACTTGCAATAGAAACACCAATACAATTCACTGAAATCTGGAGGGAAAATGATAAAACGTTCATTTTTTGTTGGATTCGTGTTTGCTTTTTTAATTCCTGCGGTTTTATCCGCCGAAATGCTTGACAGTCAAGCCGAAACCACCATCCGTAACAAACTCGACAGCCTGAGTATTTCGGATGTGGCCATTGACCTGAATGTCAGGATAACCATTCCTGACAACACGACAGCCGGAATCGACGGTGTGGATCTTTTTGCCACCGTCATCAGACCCAAGTCCGCATGCCAGCCGCTTTACTGTGAGGGCAGACCTTACGGACGCCCCACCATCGTTATCGCCACACCGTATCGCCGGGAAATAATGGCGATGCTTTACGTTGCCCTACTGAATTACGATTACAACATTCTGGCTCTGGATATCCGGGGAAGCGGATCATCAGATGGAAACTGGGTGTCGTTTGCGCCTCCTGAGCACTATGATCTTGGCTACGTCATCGACCATTTTATCCCGAACCAAAGCTGGTCCGATAAGCGTGTGGGCATGATCGGCCCGTCATATATGGCCATCAGTCAGCTTCTGGCCGCCGGACAGATTCAGTCGGACAATGGAGTTCCAAGACATCTGAAAGCCCTGTTTCCAATGCTTCCCATGTCCGATGTGTACAGGGATATCGTCATGCACGGCGGAAACCTGGACCTGGAGTTCATTCCCCTGTGGCTGGGGATGGTGGATATTATGGGCGCGCTTCCGCCGCTTCTTTATCTGGGTGAGGACGGTTATATCAACCCTAATCTTGAAGATATTCAGCAAGCCAAGGATATCTGGGAAGACCATATCAACAACATCCCAGTGACCATCAACTGGATTCTCAACAAAGACAATGTGGACAAGAATGATTTCTACGATTCAAAATCCACCATGTTGTACTGGCCGGAAAAACCTGCGGGCGGCTGGCAACTTGGGCCTGAATACCCGGAAAATCTGGGGGAAACAGTGATTCCCGAAAATTTACCTGTATTCATGATCGGTGGTTGGTTCGATATCTTCACCCGTGGAACGATCAATACCTGGGAGTACGGTCTGAAAAACCACAGCAACGCAAACAAGTCCATGATCGTGGGGCCATGGTACCATCTTGACGGCTCCATGGGGATGGGCATGAAGGGCTTGCTGAACTGTGATATCGCGGCCCGCTGGTTTGACTGGAAAATCAAGGAGATAAACGATCCCTTCATGGTTGAATACCCCGTTCTTCTTTATATTCTGGGAGAAGAAAAATGGCGGGCCGAAAAATCCTGGCCCCTTCCGGCAGCGAGAACCGAAACAAAAAATCTTTATCTGTCCAAGAAAAAAGCACCGTATTCCCTGCTTGACTGGTTTTCCACAAGAAACTACTCAAACAATTATGCCATGGTGGAAGCTCCTCAGAAAGAAGACTATTATAATTCGTACTGGTTTTTCAAAACATTCTATACATCCAAGACAGATCCTGTGCTTGAACATGATCCGCAAGAACTACACGGCTTGACGTCACGGTCGTCCACTCGCTGGCTCATGGGACTTCCCGCCCTGGTTTCCCAGTTATCCAAGTTTGCGTTCAACGTGGATATGGACGCACTCATGCCCTGGGAAGATGAACGATCAGATGAAGTGGGGGTTCTGACGTTTACGACCGATGAACTTAAAACCGATCTTGAAGTATCAGGTCCGCTGAAACTGACGTTCTGGGCCAGAACGGAATTCGACGATCCTCTTGGTCAGTCAGAGGTTGATGAACTTCTTGAAACTCTCGGGAAATTGAATATGAACGATACGTCGATTCCTCATTTCGTGAATAAACGCGATGTGCAGTGGGTGGTTGAGGTCAACGATGTGTTCCCCGGCGGACGAGCGAGAAATATCAGTTCAGGATGGCTCAGTGCGGAGAACAGGCCGTTCAATCCGGCAAACCCGAGGGAATTCGATGAAAAGGGGTACGTGGCTTTTGATCCCTTCTACGATCATGCTTACAAAAATCCAAGCCCCATCGAAGAAAATCAAGTTTACAAATACGTGGTGGAAGTTTGGCCAACGGCCAATGTTTTCAAAAAGGGACATAAAATCAGAGTCAGTCTGTCCGCCTCTGATTTCCCCCATCTGTTTCCGGTATTTCGGCCATCGGAAAATACCATCGTGATTGACGAAAATCACAAGGCCGGTCTTACATTCACCCGGGTGACCAGCAACACAGATGCCATCTGGGTTGACGATCCCACGGAATATGTCCTTTCAAGTCTCCATTAATTGTTGAAGAATGCCTGCGGATGTGTGTTGTCCGTGGGTATTTTTCTGTCAGAGGGCGACCGGCGGGTCGCCCCTACAGATAAAACAACGATGGCATGATATGATTTGGAACACCAGACACCAAAACAACTTCAGAGAAAAAACCATTGTTCTGAAACGAACAATGGGATATAAGCACACGTTGCGTGAGCCGCAGGTCACTCCTGCGGCTTTTATTATTTTAAAAGATGTTGTTTATTATAAGGAAATACCATGATTCATGCGTTAAACGTTGCCTTGACATACGGCAAGAGGGTTCTGTTCAAGGACGTCGATATCAAATTTGCTCCAGGCAACTGTTATGGTCTTATCGGGGCCAATGGCTCAGGGAAATCAACCTTTCTTAAAATTCTGTCCGGCGAGATCGAGGCTGATAAAGGAGATATCCATATCGGGCCGAATGAGCGAATCGCCGTTCTCCGTCAGGATCAATTCGCCTTTGATGAAGAAACGGTTGTTGATACGGTGATCATGGGCCACGCACGTTTGTTTGAAGTGATGCGCGAACGTGATCTGATTTACGCCAAAGAAGAATTCACCGAAGAGGACGGCCTTAGATCCGGTGAGCTTGAAGAGCAGTTTTCCGAAATGAACGGTTACGATGCCGAATCTGAAGTGGCGGTTCTGTTGAATGGGCTGGGCATTGCCGAAGATCTGCGCCAGAAAAAAATGAAAGAACTGGACGGAGGCGAAAAGGTCCGTGTTCTTCTGGCCCAAGCTCTTTTCGGAAACCCCGATGTGCTTCTTCTTGACGAACCCACCAACCATCTGGATCATAAATCCGTGGTTTGGCTACAGGAATTTCTTTTCCGGTTTCAGAATACCGTGATTGTGGTGTCCCATGACCGTCATTTTCTGAATCAGGTCTGTACCCATATCGCCGATATCGATTTTGGCAAAATCCAGGTGTATGTGGGCAACTACGATTTCTGGTATCAGGCCAGCCAGCTGGTTTTGAAACAGAAACAGAATGAAAACAGAAAGACCACTGAAAGAGCCAATGAACTCAAGGCGTTTATCCAGCGGTTCAGTTCCAACGCCTCCAAATCAAAACAGGCCACATCAAGGAAAAAACTGCTGGAAAAACTGACCATCGAAGATATGCCCACGTCATCCCGGAAATACCCGTTCATCCAGTTCAAGCCAGAACGTCCCTGCGGCAATATCATTCTTGAAATCAATAATCTGTGCAAGAAAATAGATGGTGTCGAGGTGCTGAACAAGCTGACGATGATCGTGAACAACGGCGATAAAATCGCCTTTGTGGGCGGGAGCAGCTTATCGAAAACCACATTGTTCCAAATCCTTGCCGGTGAACTTGAACCGGACAGCGGCCATTTCAGATGGGGAACCACCATTTCAACAGCCTATTTCCCCATGGAAAACAGTTCCTATTTTACCATGGACATGAGTCTGGTGGACTGGCTTGGACAATATTCCCCGCCGGATGAAGGTGAAATTTTCGCAAGAGGATTTCTGGGTCGCATGCTTTTTTCCGGCGAAGAAGCGTTGAAAAAAGTGTCCGTTCTTTCAGGAGGCGAGAGGGTGCGGTGCATGCTGTCTCGGATGATGCTGAGCAAAGCCAACACCATTATTCTTGATGAACCCACCAACCATCTGGACCTTGAATCCATCACGGCCCTTAACGACGGCCTTGTGGCCTTCCCTGAAGTGGTTCTCTTTTCATCCCATGACCATCAACTTGTCTCCACCCTGGCCAACAGAATTGTGGAAATCGGCACTCACGGCATGATCGACAGCCGTCTGGGATTTGATGAGTATCTTGAAGATCAGGACATCATGGCACAGAAGCAGAAGATATATCGTGCCTAAATAAAAAACGCTTCGAACCCCTGATGGGTTATCGGTTTTGATAGCAATGGCACCCGATCCATCAGGGCTGCCGGATGGATCTGTCTGGGTGTTTTTTCCGTAGGGGCGACCCGCTGGTCGCCCTCTCCATTGTGCCTGGATGTAACTTTCTGAAATACCAGCCCCGGCTGCCGACATAGCCATCAGGGCGACCGGCGGGTCGCCCCTACAGATGCCCAATTCTCTCGAACGATGGCTCAGGGTTTGTATAGCGCGTAGGTCGGATAGAGGCACGAAATCCGACGGGTGTTGAACATTGAGACAGACGCCTGGTTCTATTCACAGTTGGCCACTGATACAGAATAAACGTCCGATTATTTTAAGGATCGAATCATTTGTCGGGTTTCGTTCCTCTGCCCGACCTACGAAAAACTGCTTGGAAAACCATCCCGTCTGGAGACATGATCCGCCAGATTGTGGAACAGTCAATTCAAAGACCCCCAGATTATTCGATTTTGACAGGTGTTTTTTGCCAGGACGTTTCATCACCTAAACTCCCGTCAATGTTCCTACTCCAGCTATGAAGAGAACCATCTGTCTTTATGGCGAGTGTTATATAATTTATTGAAAATACAGATGCCCAGTCACTGTCGGTTCCAACGCGTGTCGGGGAATAGGCGATATGGGCATCATTTGCAGCGAGTCCAAGGTGATCGTAGGTATTAATTCCCCATGCATAAAGGGAACCGTCTTGCTTGATGGCAAACCTATTGGAAACGGACGTCCAGTCCGAATCGGTTCCAATGCGAGTTGGAGTAAGGCCATAAGTTTGGCTTAAATACCCTAAGCCGCCCAAATAATTATCTCCCCATGAGTACATGGTCCCATCCGTTTTTACTAAAATAATATGGCCCCAGGGTACTGAAACAGACAGCCAGTTGAAATCAGATCCCATGAATTTCGGTGTTGTTACATACTGTGGAATAACAACTTCTTCAGAAAGGTTCACAAGCCCATCAATTGTGGATCCCCAGGTATAAATCGATCCGTCCGCCTTTAACGCCATCGTGTTGTACATCCCGGCTTTTGCGGAAACCCAGTCCGAGTCTGTTCCAATGCGTGTCGGGGTGTGCTTTTCCTCGGTCGTTCCATCTCCAAGCTGGCCGTATACATTATAACCCCAGGCATACATTGAACCATCGCTTTTTACGGCAATGGTGTATTCTTCGCCTGCTGACACAGAAATCCAGTCCGAATCAACGCCAACGCGAGTCGGGATATGTTTATCAAGGGTTGTGCCGTCTCCCAGTTGACCGTAGTGATTGGCTCCCCATGTGTAGAGCGTTCCGTCTGTTTTTAACGCCACTCTGTGAAAGGGGCCGCTTGAAATAGAAGCCCAGTCCGTGTCGGTGCCAATGTGAGTCGGGGATGATTTATCAACCGTTGTGCCATCTCCCACCTGGCCATTGGAATTATTCCCCCAGGTGTAAAGAGAACCATCCGTTTTTATGGCTGCTAACAAGTCTAAAATGGCCCAGTCCGAATCGGTGCCAATGCGGGAGTGAATTTTTTTGTTTCCGGTTTTGCCGTCCCCAATCTGGCCATACCATCGCCAGCCCCAGGCGGAAAAAGATCCGTCCGCATTTAATGCCACGGTGTGAAAACGTCCTGTGGCGATTGATTTCCAGTTGGATGTAGAGCCAATGAGGGTCGGAGTATTTCTATTGACGATTGTTCCATCGCCAAGCTGTCCTTTATCGTTTAATCCCCATATGTACATTGAGCCGTCTTTTTTCACAGCCGAAGTGATGGCATCTCCCGTTGAAACCGAGGCCCAGGTGTTCTCGGTACCCATGCGGGTGGGTATTGTTTTTTCGATGATTGTTCCGTCTCCGAGTTGACCGGCGTAGTTAATTCCCCAGGTATACAGGGAGCCGTTCTTTTTTATGGCGGCTGTGTGGAAATCTCCTGAAGACACAGACGTCCAGTCATAATCGGTGCCGATGCGGGTCGGAGTGGTTTTGTCAGTGGTCGTTCCGTCACCCAGCTGACCGACCAGATTATAACCCCAGGCATAAAGGGAACCATCGGTTTTTATGGCTGTGGTGTGATACGGGCCTGCGGAAACGGAAGCCCAGTCGGAATCGGCGCCGATTCGGGACGGTGTCTCTACGCTATTCTCGAATGTGTCATTTCCCAGATGACCATAAAAATTTTCCCCCCAGGCAAAAAGAGAGCCATCTGTTTTTATGGCTAATGTGTGGTTCTCGTTTGCAGAGACAGACGCCCAGTCGGAATCGGCGCCGACGCGAACAGGGATGGTTCTGTGTTCACATGTTCTGTCTCCAAAGTAACAGGCCGTATTATTCCCCCAGACATAAAGAGAGCCATCTTTCTTTATGGCCGCTGTATGATAATATCCCGCTGAAACGGAAGCCCAGTCAGCATCCGAACCAATTCGCACTGGAGCAGCTTTGCTCGCGGTTGTTCCATCTCCGAGCTGGCCATAACCATTATATCCCCAGGCATAAAGGGAACCGTCGCTTTTTATGGCCACTGTATGAAAAAGCCCCACGGACATGGACACCCAACGGGTATCGCTGGCATTTTTATCAGTGCAACCGGTTATCCCGGCCATTGCCGTCAAACAGATAATAATTGCGAATGATACCAGCGTACAAGTGCTGATTCTATTCGATTCTCGTTGAATTTTCATTCGGTTATTACCTCTCGTCGCACGTTTTTCATATGGGTTACCTTTATATCCCGTCAGCTATGTTTTTCCTGATTCATGTTCATACTGATATGATGATTTCTTTATTTGGCAGTCACTTTATTCTTTTCATTTTAAAGTATCAACTGAAATAATGAACGGTTTGTTCGGCAAATGGTATGAAAAATCACTATGTCAAGGTAAACGTAAAAGGCCGGTAATCAGAGGGTAAACGTATTGAAAGACTCCTTTCCCAGGTCAAAATGAAGGAAGCTGTTATCGGCCATTGGGCTTCGTTTGAGCAGAATTTTCAATACGGACATGGTTTGGAAGGTTGCGATGAGGGCCGGGGCAAGGGCAGGGGTTCCCAGAAGGATTTCGGCGGAAGCCTGGGGAGTGGTCGTTTTTTCGACATGATAAAGGGTTTCGATGCTGGTGCTGCCTGGAGCGATGGTCATCACCCGTCCTTCAAATCCGGCCACAGCGCCGTGAACCATGGGGATTTTCAGATCCCGGGCAAGGGACGCCAGAAAAAGGCGATCCTGCGCATTGTCCAGAGCGTCCACAATCACATCGGTGTTTGAAAAATAATGATTCTGACTGGGGTAGGTGATGGCAAGAACGTGGGAGCGGACTTCCATAGCGGGGTTGATCATGGCGCATTGGCGGGCGGCTTCTTCTGCTTTGAATGCACCCAGGGTGTCTGAACGGCAGAGGGCCTGACGGTTCAGATTGGTTTCATCAAAGGTATCGGGATCAAACACCAGGAGTTTTCCAATACCCAGTCTGGCCAGTAGAACTATCACGTGGCCGCCCAGTCCTCCGCAACCCACCACGGCGACCTGGGATTCTGCAAGGATGATCTGCTCGTCAAGACTTATGGAAGGGCTGTTTCGCAGATACCGGAGAGGCACGATCCCCAGCTTGAGGCAGTGGACACTGACGACGCGGACCGTGAGTTTGTTTTTTTCGGCAATATCAACCATCGACCTGTCACTGATGGTTTTCACATCCGCACCCATGGGGTTTTTTACTGTTTGGGATTGTGTTTCAATATCTTCAAACAGATCGGGCATCAACCACCTCCGATGGGAGGAAAAATCCCAAGCCTGTCGCCGTCCCGGATTTCCGAGTCCATGTGGGCGTGAACCCCATTCAGAAAAATCAGTTTAATTTCCTGACGCGGAATGTTCAGGCTGTCCACAAGATCACCCACGGGCAAAGGTGATGGAAGTTCCATGATCCCGCCTGGCAAAATCAATGGATGGGATGCGAACCGCCCAAGGGAGGCAAAAAGTTTCACTTCAATCCTCATTCCGAATCGTCTCCTGCTTGCCGCTTTTCGGGTTTCACTGGGAGTCTTTGCCTCTTTTAACAATACCCAGAAGAAGGCGGTATGGCCCCGGTGTTCCCGGAGGAAAGGCGGCCATGCGGTCGCCGTCTCTGAGGACGGTGTCCGCAGGCGCAATCTTTCCGTTGACAAAGACTCCTTCAATATCTTCGTCACAAATCGTCATAGCCGTCAATACGTCCCGCACCGTCTGGCCTTCTGAAAAAACAAAAGGGGCGTCGACGCAGGGAATGTTTCTTTCCTTCAATTTTTTTTGAAGGAAAGAAAAGGCGTTGAAAATCAGTTTTCCCATACCGTTAAAACGTTCTGGCTTTCGCCAGTTCGTCATCCGTAAAATCCCAGGTCGTGTTATGGGGAGGAAACACCTCTTTGAACATATCCGGGAGCCGGTCGTCTTTTTTGGTGAACCCTGCCTGACGGTTGAATTCATGCTCATCTTTCAGAATGGAGATTCCCAGTTGAACCACATCGTTTGTGGTCAGGGTCAATCCATACTGGGCATTCAGCATGTCTACAATCAGTTGAAGGCCTTCGGCATGGTCAAGAACCGGGAATGCCACGAAAAGGCAAAGCCCTGCTGCATCAATGGCGGCTGTGGCGATCTGAAGGTCTTTGGAAATCTCCACGTTGTTCTCTTTTTTGAGCGGATCAATGGTTCCGCCCACGCTGAGGACATTCTGGCAGACCCCGTAACCGGCTGTGTGGTCCGCGCCCATAGGTGTGGTGGCATAGGTGACTCCAACGGCCTTGACCGCTCTGGGATCATAGGCAGGAAGGGCCTGCTTTTTAACAACCGGCACCCGGTCAACCCCCAGGGCCTGGCCTGTGAAGGCTGCGCCGTTTCCGATGATTTTCCCAAGAGGATCGCCGGTGCCCACTTTTTTCAACAGCTCAATGGCTGCCTTGCCGTCACCCCAGGGGATCAGGCCACCTTCCATGGCAATGCCGATGGTCACGCCTGTTTCTATGGTGTCGATGCCGAATTCGTCACAGAGTCTGTCCATTCTGGCGATATCGTCCAGATCCTTGATCAGGCAGTGGGCACCAAACGCCCAGATGGTTTCGTATTCAAAGCCCGAAGTCAGATAGTTGTTGTCCTTGTCGTTGTAAACCTGTGAACAACGGATCACGCAGCCCGGATGACAGCCTTCGGATACAATGCCGCCCCGTTTTTCAATGTTTGCTGACATGGTTTCACCGCTGATGTCCTGGGCGAATTCAAAACGTCCACTCCTGAAGTTTTTGGTGGGTAAAGCTCCTGCTTCGTTGATGAGATTCACCAGAATCGCTGTGCCAAAGGCCGGAAGACCCTGGCCGGATACCGGATGATTCATCAGGAGTTCCGCCCACTTTTTGTTGGCAGTTTTAAACGCTTCGGGATCATGAAGGGTGAATTTGTCCGCACCTGCGTCATCCACCACAATGGCTTTGATTTTTTTGGAGCCCATGACAGCTCCAAGCCCTCCCCGCCCGGCAGCCCGGCCCGGATGACCTTTGGGGTCGGCAAACTGGATAGACGCTGCTGTCAGTCTCTGTTCTCCCGCAGGACCGATGCTGGCCACACCCACTCTTTTGCCGAACCGTTCCCACAGTTTTTCGATCATTTCTCCGTTGCATACGCCCCGGTATTCGTCAGCGGGGAGAATCTCAACCGAATCTTTTTTGATTACGATGATGGAATAGGCGTCGTCTTCAGGTTTGTCTTCAAGGACAAGGGCTTTAATGCCCAGCCGGGCAAGCTTCTGGGAAACAAGACCTCCGGTGTTGCTCTCTTTGATTCCGCCGGTGAGGGGTGATTTGGCCCCCACAGACAAACGCCCGGAATTGGCCGCCGGTGACCCTGAAAGCAGACCCGGTGCAAAAATCAGTTTGTTGAATGAACTCAACGGATGACAGGTGGCCGGGACTTCGTTTAAAATCATTTTTGAAGTCAGGGCTCTCCCGCCAAGAGCTGCAAACGCAGGGGAGGGCTCTTCGAATGAATAACGTTTTTCTTTTGTGTTGATTCTTAGAATATGTGCCATGGTCTGCTCCTTTTTTAAGGTGGAAGGGAGGAAAACATTAAGCGGTGTTTAATTTAACATAACGGGTGATTTTAGTAAATGAACCTTTAATGTTGATTCATGCAATTGTTATTTTTGTTCAATACTTATATTATCATGGCACGTTTAGAAAACGGGTTGATAATGCGATGGGTAAACTGAATGAATGAAGACGGGGGAGAGAATGAAAATCATAAAAATCTTATGGGTGTTGATTTCCGGTTTGTCACTTATAGCCTGGACCTTTCTGCCTGATAAGGGCGAGAGTGAAAAAAACAAACCGCCGGTTGCTGTGGAAAAACCCGTCAACCACAGTGTGGAATTTGAGAGAAAAATTCACAAAATTGGCGACAGGGTTTATTCGGCTGTGGGATACGGGCTGGCCAATTCCATCATGATCGAAGGGGTTGATGGTCTGATCATTGTGGATACTCTGGAGTCAAACCAGGCAGCCGAAGCGGTCTATGCGGAATTTCGCAAGATATCGTCCAAACCTGTGAAAGCTATTATTTATACCCATAATCATGTTGACCATGTCATGGGAGCAAAAACCTTTGCAGGGGAAACGCGCCCCGATGTGTATGCCCATGAAACCACAGACGCCATTGTCCGTGATCTGCTGTTTAAAAACCGACCCATCATCACCACACGCTCAATACGGATGTTCGGAAATAAACTGAGTCAGGAAGAACTTCAACACTCGGGAATCGGTTCAGGGCTAAAACTGAGCAGCGACGCAACAACCGGCTATCTTCGTCCGAACAAAACATTTTCAGAAACCCTTGAAACAACCATCGCCGGTGTAAAACTGAAACTGATTCATGCGCCGGGAGAGACGGATGACCAGCTGTATGTGTGGCTGCCCGAATTAAAAGTTTTGATAAGCGCTGATAATTATTACACGTCTTTTCCCAATCTTTACACCATTCGTGGAACGACCTACAGAAATCTTGAAAGCTGGTATAAAAGCGTCGACATCATCAGAGACATCAAACCGGAATATCTGGTTCCCTGTCACGGTCGTCCGCTTACCGGGGCAGACACCATTTATCCCATGATGACTCACTACAGAGATGCCATCCAGTATGTCCATGATCAGGGTATCCGGGCCATGAATCAGGGACTGACAGCCGATGAGATGGTGGAAACCATCAAACTTCCTGGGCACCTTGCCTCCTTGCCCTATCTTCAGGAATTTTACGGAAAAGCATCCTGGTCGCTCCGGTCTTTGTTTGTTGGAAATCTGGGATGGTTCAGCGGTGATTCAGCCGATCTTCAGCCGTTGAGCCGGAAAGCGGAAGCCCGGATGATGGCGGATCTTGCCGGTGGAACGGACAAGCTGCTGGCCCATGCGAAAAAGAATGTGGAAGCCGGGAACAACCAGGCGGCGCTGGAATTGACCGGGCATCTGTTGCGTCTGGAACCGTCGAACAGAGAGGCCAGATTTATCCGGGTCAGAGCCCTTAAAGAGTTGGGGAAAAAAGAGAAAAACGTCAATGCCCGTCATTACTATCTCACAGAAGCCCTGGAAATGAGCAATGAGAGACCGGTCTCAATGGAGTCCAAAATCACACCGGAACAGCTTGCCCAGTTTCCCATAGACAGTTTTATGGGGATGCTTCCTGTCAATCTGAATGCCCAGGCATGTATGGATGCTATCAAAACAGTGGGCATTCGGTTTACGGATGAGCACAAGGACTTCACTCTGATCATCAGGCGCGGGATTGCTGAAGTAAGAAGCGGTCTTCCAACCGAAGCGGATATTCTTGTGGAAGCCAATGCTCAGAATTTTAAGGAAATGGTCGTCAAAATCAGAAAACCCGTTTCCACCCTTTTAAGCTTCAGTTATGAAAAAGGGAATTCCATATCTTTCGGCAATGTACTGCAATTGTTCCAGCTTCCGGTTCAGAAACTGGCTTATCAATCCCTTCAATAAATGATTTCATTATCCCGTGGTATGCGACGCTGGAGGCAGAGTCTCCGAGGTCGCATCCCGGGGAGAATCCCCGGGACGAGGGGTGTAACGCAATGCTGTGGCAGAAAGATACTAAAGAGGATCTGGGTGAAGGTGCCCTTCCCGGGCACGCCAATCTCCCGATTTGCCTGCGGCAGACTCCCGAAATTACAAGGTATCCGAGAGTATTTTTTTCAATGTCTTTTTCAGTTCACTCAACTGAAACGGTTTGACAAGAGCCCCGCAGAATCCGAATTCGCTGTATGACGCCATGACCGGATCGGTGGAATAACCGCTTGACACAAGGACTTTCGCCTGAGGGTTGACGGCCAGAATTTTTTTGACCGCATCTTTCCCACCCATACCGCCGGGTATGGTCAGGTCCATAATGACCAGATCCATGGGCGTCCCTTTATCAAATGCTTCTTTATATAGTCTGACAGCCTCCGCACCATCTGCCGCGAGCACGACTTCGTGGCCCATCTTGCTCAGCATACGGTTTGTTAGCGTTCGAATTTGTTCCTCATCATCCATCACCATGATTCTGGCTTTCTGGCCTGCTGCTTCGGGAGGAGCCACTTTTTTTGCTGCAACAGATCCGTTACCCGATGCCGGAAGATAGATGATGAACGTGGTGCCGGTTCCCGGAGTGGAATTTATAGAGATGTAGCCGCTGTGTTTGCTGATGATCGAGTGAGTTATGGCGAGTCCAAGTCCGCTGCCTTTCTGTTTTGTGGAGAAATAGGGATCAAAGATCCGCTCCAGAATATTGGCCGGAATGCCGATGCCCCTGTCCATGATGGTCATTTTTACATAACGGTTGTTTTCAGGGGTATCGATATCTCGGATATCGGCGGCCATGACGTTTTCACAGGCCACATCAATCATACCTCCTCCGGGCATGGCCTGACTGGCGTTGAGGATGATGTTCTGAACCACCTGACTGATCTGGCCCTTGTCTATGTCCACCAGCCAGAGGTCATCCGGGAACTCATAGCGACAGGCCACCTTATCTCCATGGAGAATAAAGTTCGCGGATTCCATGATCACATCGGCAAGAGAGGCCGTTTCCTTGACCGGTTCACCGCCTTTGGCAAAGGTGAGAAGCTGCTGGGTCAGGCCCTGAGCGCGCAGGGAGGCTTTCATCGCTTCGTCGAGGAGCTCCTTGGATTCGCTGCTCATGTTTGAGTCGGAAAGGGAAAGGGCAAAGTCAATATTTCCGAGAATTACGGACAGGATGTTGTTGAAATCATGGGCAATCCCACCGGCCAGCACACCGATGGATTCGAGTTTTTTAACCTTGATCAGTTCCTGTTCCGTCCGGATCTGGTCTGTAATATCTCTAAATGCCAGAACCATTCCGATGGTCAGACTTTTATCGTCCCTGATAGGTGCACCACTGAAGGCAATACGTCGTTCATTCCCGGACTTTGTCATCAGGACCACGTGGTGAATTTGCTCTCCGCTGGATCCTTCAGTCATGATTTTGCCCACAGGGCTTTTCCACTCTTGTCGTGTCATGTCATCGATAATATGAAATACCTCGGTGAACGGGCGGCCCACAGCTTCCTGATTGCTCCATTCTGTGAGCATTTCAGCCACTTTATTGATCATAATGACCCGGCCATTTATGTCAGTTGTGATGACACCATCGCCGATGCTCCTCAAGGTGACGGCAAGCAGTTCTTTTTCTTCAGCCAGGGATTGAAGCATCCGTTTTCTCTGGGTGATGTTCGTGGCGATTTCCATACGCACAAAACGTCCGTCAGTCCATTGGATGGCCTGGTCACGGCATTCGTACCACTCTTCGTCCATGGTGTTCTGAAATTCCCAGACATGAATTCCGGTGGGTTTCATGTTGTTATCAAGTAGCCGTTTGTTGGTGCAGAACGAACAGGGGCCGGTTTGATTTGTCTGAAGAACCTGCCAGCAAATCTGACCGGTAGTCTTTCCACAGATGTCTCGACCGAACTGATTGACGAACAGAAGTTCGTGTGAATCCATGTCAGCCACATAGACAAGGGAATCCATGCTGTCCAGAACGGCCTTGAACCGTTCAAAGGATAGGACTGTCTGGGCTTCCGCACGTTTCCGTTCATCAATTTCCATAACAAGAGACTTGGTGCGTGACGATACAATGTGACGCAGCCGGGAATTGAATAAAAACAGAACAGTCATGGACATCACACCTGCGAGTACGGAGGCGACGACGATGAAGATAATCGTGAACTCTTTTTGAAGAGGTGCTCTGATGGATGTGATAGCCCTAATTTCGCCTAATTTTTCATTGAAGCCCCCCTGCCCGGGGTAACGGGCCTGGAGCTGGACAGGTGCATCTTCCCGCTTGCCGTGACATTTCAGACAAGCCGGGGTGTTGGCAAGAAAAGGGATGGCCACGTACAAATAGCTGGTTCCGTCAATATTGATGATCTCACGATGGGATACTTTGGTACGGTCGGCATTGAACATGGTGATCAATCGTGACTCCATGAGGCCAGCCATATTGACGGGGTTTCTGGGATTTTTAGCCGTCATTTTGTAATACAGTGGGGGCAATCCCAGTCTCACACGTTCTTCGTTGTACAGCTTATGCTGGGTCCTTACGATAAAAGAGGATGAAAACAGTTCCGGTGCATAAAATGTTTTGGGGAACTCGCCATCGGCCTGGTATTTGTACAAAGCGGGATGCATGACTTCCTGAACATACGTGTGCAACCCTTTATGTTCCAGCAGCAGGTTGCTTATATCCTTTTCCGCATGGCTGATAACATAGGCCTTGGCCATATAAAAGAAAACAGCGCCGGACATGACCATGATTAGAAGAAAAAGAGCACCGGTTTTGAGGAGCTGTGCTTTGGCAAATCGGTTTTTTTGCACTGTGTCAGCGTGTAACATGGAAAGTGCCCCTCTCTGGGTGTGCATCCATGGGTCAGTTATACGTTTGTTTGCAGGTCAGTTTTATTTTTTCAACTATTTTAATTTAATCGTCATACATTGAAATAACTTTAAAGGAAGTTGCATGGAAATCAAGAGGATTGTCAAGTTTCTTGCTCAACATTAATCCGGCAGCAAAATATTCATGTTTGCTGCACGGAAACGATGGGTTACGCTTTGGCTCCACCCATCCTACAGTCTTATTTAATCTTTCCTATGGGAAATGCCTGACCACTGATGGAAATGGTGGGGTACTGGGCACGTTTGAATATTTTCTCAGCCAGTATGGGGACTTCGCTGTCCACATAATCCGCCAGTTCCGTGGTTTTGATGAAACCTGTGTTTCCCTTGTCCGCCTTTCCTTTTAATCCTTCGGTGAGAACATAGGTGAACAGGCCGTGACCGTTGTAACCTTCAATGGCTTCCTGAACGGATGTGGAGGCGGAAAGAATGGTGGAACCCACGGACCGGCTCAATATTTTCAGCGCCGTGTCTTCGCTCATGCCCCGGGTCATCATGGCCACCTGGATGGCATCGCCCAGCGCGCCAGCGTTGCATGTGTCAATGATGATGACCTTTTTGGTCGCCGGGATATTGGCGATGGCCTCTTTGAGCATGTTCTGGGTTATGGCGTCGGTTCTGAGTTTGTCTGTTCTCAGCGAACCCACATTGGAGGTGATAAGAAAATATTCGCCCTCATCCACTGTGCCGTGGCTGGCAATATAAAACACAAACACATCATCGGGTCTTAAATTCTGAAATGCCTTCAATTCACGGACGATCGCCGCGCTTGTTGTGGCTTCCGTGGTGGTCAGGGCGCGGATGTTCACTGTGTCGAAAAGCCCCGCTGCCACCTGTTGAAGTGTGGCCGCAAAAAGTTCGGCGTCCGCTACAGGATAAGCCAGCTTAAGCTTGGGGTTGGTGAATTCATTGATGCCGATCACCAGCGCATGGAGAGAGGGCCGAGTTGCTGTGGTAAAGGTCGATGTCACGTCAAAAACAGATTCATGACTCTGCATGGTGTTGTCGCCGTTGAACGCCACGGCCTTGATTGTATTTTTACCGGAGGACAGAGTGACGGTGTATTCTTTTAAAAGAACGTTCGTCACCGTAGCGGTTTTCTTCAAGGCCCGGCTGTCCATGGAAACAGCGGTTCCGTTCAGATAAATGCGGATATCGCCGATGCCGCCGCCGTTGTCTGTCAGACGCAATAAAACCGATATCGTGTCCGTGTCAACGCGGGTCGATGTATCCACAATACTGACCGTTGGCGGTGGCTTCACATCGGCAAGTGTCTTGAAACTCTTGAGTGAACCCCCTTCAAGGGCGACCTTCACCAGATCCGGTCTGAAAAATGACTCACGGTAATTCTCAATGCCAAAAACATTCCGGCCCAGATGCACATTGAGATGACGGTCGGCATTTTCCGAAGCATTGTAATAACCTTCCGGTGTGATGATGATCCATTCGCCGTCGGCAAAGCTGATAAATTGGGCGATTTCTCTGCCTGTTTCCACATCCCACAACCGGGTGGTGCCATCTCTTGCTGCTGAAACCAGTCGTGTGTCATCCGATGAGAAATCAACGGACTGGATCAGGCCGGAATGGCCGGTGAACGTTCTGACTTCTTTGCCGGTTCTGACATCCCAAAGTTTGACCATGTGGTCCGCATCACCGGAAACGATGTATTGACCTTTGTGGGAAAAGGCCACGATATCCACCCTTTCGGTGTGTCCTTTGAAAGCTTTAACCCTTAAACCCGTGTCAATATTCCACAAAATAACATCATTTTTTGATCCGTTGTACCCTCCGGCAAGAAGCCAGGTTCCGTCGGGCGATGTGTCCATTGACGTGGTGCTTTGATCGACTTCGTAAGTTGTGATCAGCGCTCCTGTCGCCACATCCCACTTTTTTATGGTCCCGTCTTCGCTCTCACTGCTGGAAAAGGCAAAACGGTCATCCGGTGAAAATGCCAGGGCTGTCACCCGGTTTTTGTGCTTTCCTGAAAAATTTCTGAGTTTGATGCGATTGACCATATCCCAGACACCCACGCTGCCATCCCACATTCCAGTGAGAAGGTATCGCCCGTTGTGGCTGAATTGCATTCTGTTAAGCGTGGCAGTGCCATCCTTGGGGAACGCGTGGATCATCGTTCCAGCCTCCAGGTCCCAGAGTCGCATGCCCAGGTCGGTGTATTCCACACCCAGCTTACCATCAGGACTTTCCGCTTCTGGATACACAACCGTCCCTGACGGGTATTTCAAGAAAAAGGCCCGGGAACGGCTACCCTGTTTCAAATCCCAGAAAGAGTGTCTGGTGCCTGATGCGATGATCTCCTGACCTGATGAACTGAATGCTGAGAATGTGACCCATTCCACATTTCTTACAAGTTTTTTTAGTTGCCCGCCGGTGTTGAGGTCAATCAGTTTTATACCTACAACGTATGTCGAGACTCCATTAACATTTTCCCAGTTGGAGGAATGAGCGAAAACCCGGTTGTCCGCTGAAAAAACCACCGGCAATTCGCCTTTCATCGTTCCTTTTTTTGTCCAGGATGCGGTATCGAACAAACAAACCTCTCCGTATGATGCTGCTGCCGCATCTTTCCCGTCGGGAGAAAATTCAATATTGAACACGGGCCACTTGAAAGGGAAAGACGTGATCTTCCACCCACTGTCGGTTTCCCACACACTCATCATCGCGTCTTTTTCGTCATTTCCACCGCCTGCAATCACCGTTTTACCGTCCGGCGACAAGGCCACAGCCCTTAATGGAACGGAGCCCCCTTTAATTTTTTTGACGATTTTCCGTTTTTTCACATCAAGAATATGAATGACAGACTCAGGATTTGGATAGGAGAATCCTTCAAAAATCATGGCAATATATCGGCCATCGTTGGAGAATTTTACATCTCTCACACTGACTTCTTTGATCGGGAGTGTGAAAACCTGTTTCCGTGTGGTCAGATCCCAGTAAACAAGACGTTCCCCGCCGCCGGAAAATGCGTATTTTCTGTCTGATGAACAGGCCAGGGCAAAGGCCATTGACCCATGATTGAGTCGTGCGATGGTTTTGCCGGTGCTGATATCCCAGAGCCTTAAAACCCCTTTCGTGTCCCCGGACCAGACATTTATTCCGTCAGATGAAAAAAAGGCGTTGATGATATCGCTGCCATGCACGAATGTGGTCATTTCCTTGCCGGTGGACACTTCCCAGACTTTAACGGTCTTATCGGCACCTGATGAAACAACACACTTTCCATCCGGGGAAAAGGACAGGGATCTCACTCTGTCCGAATGTCCCAGTTGCACGAACACATCCGGCTTTGCCGAAGCGGACTCTGACATGGCAGGACAAGGCATGAATGCCATGACTGCCAATATGAGGATTAACCCTGATGCCAGCTTGCCCGCAGATCGGTTGTTATTCATGCATTCCCCCTGAATTTGTTTTATGTTTAATAAAACTCATACAGGAATAATGCGGAAAAGTAACGGGAATATGGGAACTATTCCCACCGACCGCCCAACATTTTTGCCACGTTAATGGCGGATGTGACCGCATCTTCATGAAGCCCGTATCCAAAATGGGAACCACAGAAAAATGAACCGAGTTTGCCGTTCAGCGAGGGAAGCGCTTTGACGGTTGCGGTTGATTTTCCGTCCTTAGTATCCATATATGGATTTTGTTTATCCGTGTTTAACAGAATGAAAAAACTGGGGATGTAAATGGGTATGATGGGGGATTATTCAGGGCAGCACCCCGAATTTTTTCATCCTTTTCCATACCGTGACCCTGCTGACGCCAAGAATTCTTCCTGCTTCGGACTGGTTGCCTCCAGATTTCTTGAGTGCCTGGATCAGGGCTTCACGTTCTTCCTGTCTGGGTTTGTCTGTGTGGAAAGCATACGGGCCGGTTTGGTCAGGCTGGGTAAGTGTGAGGGGGAGATGCTCTTTGCCGATCAGTTCACTTGAACTGAGGACAAGAGCGTATTCTATGGCGTTTCTGAGCTCGCGGACATTTCCCGGCCAGGGCCAGGCAAGGAGGCACTCCATGGCTTCGGGGGTGAAGCCTGTTACTTTTCTTTCTCCACGGGATGTGGACTGATCAATGAGTCGTTTGGCGAGGATGGGGATATCTTCCTTGCGCGCGGTCAACGGCGGACAGAAAATGGGAAACACGTTGATTCTGAAATAAAAATCTTCTCTGAACGCACCGGTGAGGATCAGGGCGTCCAAGTCTTTGTTTGTGGCGGAGACGATTCGGACATCTACGGGAATGGGGGTCTGGTCCCCGACTTTTTCGATTTCCATTTCTTCCAGAACCCGCAGAAGCTTGATCTGGGTGGACAGGGGGATGTCGCCGATTTCATCAAGAAAGAGGGTTCCGCCGTGAGCGGCCTCGAAACGGCCCACACGGTCCCTGTCCGCTCCGGTGTAAGCTCCCCGGACATGTCCGAATAGCTCACTTTCAAGGAGGTTTTCGTTCAGGGCTGCGCAGTTGACTTTGATGAACGGTCTGTCTTTTCTGGGGCTTGATTCGTGAATGGCCCGGGCCACCAGCTCTTTGCCGGTACCGCTTTTTCCACGGATCAGAACCGGAGCCTGGGATCTGGCCACACTGACGATCAGGTCGTAGAGCTGACGCATGGGGTCGCTTTTTCCAAGCATTCCGAAAAAACCCTCATCCATCATCAGGTTCTTTCGAAGATACAGGATTTCTTCTTTCTGGTTGATGGTTTCGGAAATATCGGTAAGGGTTTCCACAACGCCAATGGGGTTGCCTTCCGCGTCGGTCATGGCCACTGCGGATTTGAGTACATGAACCGCTCGTCCGTTCCGGTTGGTCAGGATGCATTCGCGGCTTTTGGCTTTGCCTACATTGAACAGTTCGCACCAGGGCTGACCGTTTTCGCCCCCGATGAATTTACAGCCGGTGCAGTTGAGTATCCGGCAGGATTTGCCAATAAGCTCAGCCGCTGAAAATCCAGTCATGCGCTCCATGGCCGGATTAACAGCCGCAATTTTCCCCGACGTATCCACCACAACCAGTCCGTCACGGACATTTTCAACCACAGCCTGCCAGCAGCTCCCGAATTCCATGGTGCACCTGTTAATCGTTAATAGTGTTAATTAACATTAATACTTATGTTAACTAAAAGATTAATATAACTGTTGTGGCTTTGCAACAAAAAATTAAATAACAACCTGAAAATATATAAATATAATATTGTTCTATGATGTTAACAGTTGTGGCATGCGCGTTGCAAAAGAGAGCGGTTGCAGCCCGAATTCGATAATAAATAGGTAGACTGTTAATGTGGAAACAACCCGGGTGGACATCCCGGGAATCATAAAAAACCGGATTAAGAGGAGAAGGACATGATGAAAAGAAGTAAACGCGGATGGACATGGCAAGCCCTTGTGGCTCTGGTCGTTTCGTGCCTGTTTTTGACTGCTCCGGCGGTTGTGGGTGCTGAAGATACCGAGACCCTTAAGAAACAGGTCGATGAACTGAAAAAACAGGTGGACGACATGGGTGACCGTCTGAACAAGGCGGAAGTTCACACGGCCACAGACAAGCTGGCTCTGGGTTTTGAGCTTAAAACAACGGCCTGGTCCGTTCATTACGAAGACGCTCTGGCCGCACCGTCCGCCCTTGTGAATGGTTTTTTTGTCAACTACGACGGCACACCAACCGGCGGGTTCAATGGAGCCACTCTGGCACAGTTCCAGGGAGCCATGGCCAACATGGCCATGGGTGGAATGATTCCCCCGGCTGATAAATACAATGCGGACAACGACATCCTTTATACCACCCGGTTCAGGATGAACATGAAATCCAAAGTGAACGACAACCTGAACTTCATGGGCAGACTTTCCGCTTACAAAGTCTGGGGTGACAGCACCGGCGTCAACTTCAACCACGGAAGCATGAGTGACGTCAGCCTTGACGGCACAACCGCCAGCGTACCCAGAGGAGACACCATCCATCTGGAACGGGCTTACATGAATTATAAAAATGAAATCGGATCTCTTCCTTATAACTTCTCTCTTGGTCGTCGTCCCTCCACCGAAGGTCCTCCCCTTGAATATGCGGCCAACAGCCTGGAAGGCGGGTCGCCTTTTGGTGCGGTGATCAACTGGCAGTTTGATGGTGCGTCCCTGTCCTTCGCTCTTGAAGATGCAACAGGTATTCCCGGCGCTGAATTTAAACTCTGCTACGGTATGGGTTTTGAAAGCGATTACGGCAACAGCGGGTCCATGTCTTCCAATCCCCAGGTGGATGATGTTCATCTGATGGGATTTATTTCAGAGCTTTATAACAACGACGTGACCAGTGTGGGCCTGATGTATGCGTTCGCCCCTGATCTCACCGACGGTTTTGCCGGAACAACAGTGATGCCGTTCATCGTTTCCAAGGCGGACATGAACTATGATGGCGTCTCAGAGTATTACTTCGAACCCAACAGTGGCGGGTTCATCAGCCGCATGGAGCCGTCTGCCAATATCGGTGACTGGCACGCAGCGTCCCTTCTTATGAGAACCAAACTGGAAAAGATGAATGACATTGATCTGTTCTTCTCCAGCTCATTCAGTTATACTGATCCATCTCAAATTTCTAATATGCCCTTCTATGAAATGATGGGTATGGGTCTATTAAGCTCCAACGGCGTTCTTGAAAGCCACAGTGGATACAGCTTCTACACCGGATGTCAGATTCCCATGCCGGGAAAAGGTAAACTCGGACTCGAATACAACTGGGGTTCCAAATACTGGTTCAACTTCACCGGAGCTGAAGATTCACTCGCAGGCAGCAAACTGGCCGCCCGTGGTCAGGTCTTTGAAGCTTATTATCATCAGCCTGTTGTTGAAGACCATTTCTTTTTGACCCTTGGCGGACGTTATTACGATTATGATTACACTGGCAGCGGAAATCCATTGGGTGCACCGGTCAAGATAACCGAAGTGATGTCCACCGATGCCCTTTTCCCTGTGACCGACAAGGTCTGGGACATATACCTGTCAGCAAACATGAAATTCTAATGGCGTCGTAAAAAGACCCATCTGCGGCGTTATAGTTTTTGGCCGGACGTTCGACATACGAACGTGTATGCCTTCACGCCCGGCCAAAAACTATGCCTTGCATATGGGCCTTTTTCCATAGCCATCGCAAGACTTTTTAAGAGCTTATCAATTCTAATTGTTAGATAAGACCGTTGAAACCATAATAGAAAGGATGAATGAAACCATGAAAAAAACACGTATAATTACCATGATGATCGTAGCGCTGGTCTGTTTTGCCTTTACCGTTCATGCGGAAGAGGGCGATAAACGGAAAGGGAAATACGCTTATCGCAACGTTTTCAAGACTTGCCATGCCCAGAATGCTTCAGTGTCTGATAAACCCACTATAAACCCGGATGCAAAAACCCAGGCCCAATGGAAAAAAGTTTTTGAAACCAAGGATTTCGCACAGTTCGGTTGCAAGGATGTCTGGGCGAAACTTTCAGAAGAAGACCTGAAAAACATCAGTGCTTATCTGGTTTCAGGTGCGGCTGATTCACCCACGCCAGCAAAGTGCAAATAGAATAATGACGAAAGAACGAACATCGAACATCGAACGCCCAACATCGAACATAAAATGAAGGATCGTGCCATTTTATATTTTGGTGAAAAGGCCAGCGAACGCGAATAAAAAAGTTTGTAATTAATAATTTATTCAATACCAAGTCGATAGAATGTTTCAACAAAACGACGGCGGTGGTGCTGCAATCCATTCAATGTTCGATGTTCAGTGTTCGATGTTAAAAAACCATCTCCGTGGATTGGGGGAAATGGGAAAATGAATGATGTATATGGGAATAGACACTATGCCTGATATTAAGTGGTTTAAACACATGGTCATGGGCTTGTTGTTTCTGGTTCTTGCGGCTCTTCCCGTCATGGCTGAGGAAGGTAAGGCGAAAAAAGCCCCGGCAGACTGGATGATGAAAAACGAACGGATCAAGGCCGGTCACAGCAAGTATCCGATACTTCAGCAGGATTTCAAATCCGGTGACGAGATCACCAAGGCGTGCCTGACCTGTCACACCCACGCCGACAGTGATTTCAGAAAAACCATTCACTGGACCTGGCTGGTGGAAGGGCCGGATAAAGACACGCCAGTGGGAAAATCCGGTTATTCCCTTAACAACTTCTGCATATCCACCAACAACATGAACAGCAAGAGCTGTCTTGACTGTCACACGGGGTGGAATGGGAAGGCGGGCGAAATCAACTGTCTGTCCTGTCATGGTCAGGTCAACTTCAATTTCAATGAAGCCTTCGATGATATTCCCTATTTCACGGAGCAGGGTGACGAAGAATCCAAAATGATGGCCGAAGATCTTAAATCTGAAATGAAAACAGCAGTCCATTCCGTGGGGGTTCCTGAACGAAAGAACTGCGGAGAATGTCATTTCAAAGGCGGTGGAGGCAACGGAGTGAAACACGGAGATCTGGATACATCGCTCACCAATCCGCCCAGAGAACTTGATGTGCATATGTCTCCTGATGGCGGAAATTTTACCTGTACCCGCTGTCATACCACTCAGATGCATGCTGTGGCGGGTCGAACTTACACTCTGCCAGCCTCCACCACACGAAAAAGTCTTCTGGACGATGACCTGGCTTCAAAGATCACTTGCGAATCCTGCCACAGCTCGACTCCGCATAAAAATGATGCGAAACTGAACGACCATACGGACAAAGTGGCCTGTCAGACATGCCACATTCCCACCTTTGCCCGTGGCGGATTGCCCACAAAAGTGTGGTGGGACTGGTCCAAAGCAGGGGTTCTGAAAGACGGTCAGAAAATTAAGACTGAAGATTATATGACCATCAAAGGAGAAATGCGATGGGCCAAAGATGTGAAACCCGAGTATTACTGGTATAACGGAACCGTTCGAACCCTCACCTTGCGCGATTCCATCGATCCGTCGGGCGTGGTCAAGGTCAACGAACCTTTAGGAAATATGTATGAAAAGCATTCACGGATAACTCCCTTCAAGCTGTTCAGAGGAAAACAACCTTACGACACCAAAACCAATAAGCTGCTGGCACCTCTCCTGTCCGGGGCAGAAGGATACTGGGAAACACTGGATTGGAAAAGTGCTTTTGAAAAAGGTATGGCTCCCATGGGCATTCCTTTCTCCGGCGAATGGAGCTTTG
The DNA here is from genome assembly GCA_041660385.1 of Desulfobacteraceae bacterium. GTDB lineage: Bacteria > Desulfobacterota > Desulfobacteria > Desulfobacterales > Desulfolunaceae > DYJE01. The sequence continues at coordinate 29,916 of JBAZWJ010000018.1, forward strand.
TGGAAACCACCTCCGTCTTTCCCACCACTCACATGGTGGCCCCTGCGGAGAACGCCTTGTCCTGCATCGAATGTCACAGCAGGAATGGCCGGATGGATAAACTGGCGGGATTTTATATGCCAGGAACAGGTCGGTCCAACCTGATCAGCATAGCGGGCTGGGTGCTGGTTCTGTTGACTCTGATTGGCGTTTCGGGGCATGGTGTTCTGCGCGTGGTGTCAAAAAGGAGGAATTCATGAAAAAGATGTATCTGTACTCAAGGTACGAGCGTTTCTGGCACTGGCTCCAGATGGTATTTATCATTATTCTTATGATTACCGGTTTTGAAGTGAACGGCCTTTACACATTATTCGGTTACAAAACAGCCGTGGCTATCCACAGCTTTGTGGGCGTGACCTGGCTGATAGCCTTTTTTGTATTTGTTTTCTGGCTTTTTACCACTGGCGAATGGCGGCAGTACATCCCTACAACAAAGAAAATGTTCGATGTGGTCCGATATTATATGTTCGGGATTTTTAAAGGAGAGGCCCACCCTGTTCCCAAGCGGAAAGATGCCAAACATAACCCGCTCCAGCGACTGAGTTACCTGATTCTTGCTGCGGCTCTTCTGCCTCTTCAGATGATTACAGGTCTTCTTTACTGGCAGTATAATTCCTGGGAAGCATGGGGTATCAACGGTTTTCTTTCCCTACAGGTTCTGGCATCTGTTCATATAGTTCTGACTTTTTCCATCCTGATGTTTGTCATTGTCCATGTCTACATGACCACCACCGGCCACACCGTGACCGCCCACGTCAAAGCCATGGTCACAGGCTGGGAAGAAGTGGAGGACGATTTTACATCTGAGTTTGAAAAACGTTAAAAACATATCGGGTTTCAGGCTGATGACATTCTCAGAGTTGACGTGGATTTATGCCCCCAATGCTGTTGACTTAAGAACCAGATGGATAAATTCCGCTTCAAGGAGCGTGTTTAAGTGAGGCGGAGTTCTTTATCACCACGGACGCTTTTCGAATGTTTAACGTCCAAGACACCCTTTGATCATTTAAGAAGCTCGATACACAAAGCCGACCCGGAATCCATGATGGCACGATACGAAAGATCTTGTCATGTCGCGCGATTTTGTTTATGGATGGTTTTATTCAATGCGATGTTTTAGAAATGCGATATCGGCTATGCCAACATAAAACACTGTCCTGCGATTTGAGGCTCTCATGTTAAAAAAACTGGAAAAAGTGATCAAGATCTGGGGTGTTCTCGATGTGATGACCATCCTGTGGTACATGGGATGGAGCATATCCAAGAACCAGATGCCTTTTGTCTATGACATCAAACACCAGTTCTTGAATGCCGCACCCCAGATCGGCATGGGCACAGCAATAAGCCTTTCAATCATCGTTTTTGCGGCCTATATGTCTCTGATCATTTCAGGCTATTTTCTTTTCCGGCTGAAAAAAGCCGGGGTGGTTATCGCCTGTATTCAAAGCCCGCTCCGGGTACTCACCATCATTCCTGCGTCTGTTTTTTTCCTGTTGTGGCCTTTGAGCACGATATTCGACAGCCCCAGCGCAGCCATCGGTTTCAGCCTTACCCTTCTCGTGGAACTTATAAAAGTATCATCTATGATTGCCTGGTGGGTTTTGTCGAATCGAGCCAAAAATGTGAAGCTGTAGGGTGAAAAAAGCATAGTGAAACCCATTTATTCTATGCTCTTAAAAGCATAAAACCTTGTTAAAACATGAAAGAACCTCATCTCTGTGATGGGTCACATAGATCATCGTTGTTTCGGGGATCTGGCCAATTGTTTCAATAAGCTGCAAAACGTTTCGCCTGTTTACAGGGTCTAAGCCCTGGCAGGGTTCATCCAGAATCAGAAGCGAAGGTGATTTGACCATGGCTCTGGCGATGAGAACCAGCTTCTGTTCGCCAAAGGAAAGATGGGTGAAAAGAGTGGCGGCTTTTGTTTCAAAACCCAGAATGGAAATCCAGGAACGGGCGGTTGACATGTGGTCTGCCGAAGGCTTCCTGTAAAGTCCCACCGAATCGAAAAACCCCGATAACACCACATCGAACACTGTCAAATCCCTTTGATATCGCATTTGGAATTCCGAAGACACCAGGCCGATGCGTTTCTTGATGTCCCATATGGATTCTCCGCTGCCCCTTCGTTGTCCGAATAGATAAATCTCGTTTGCGTAGGCCTGGGGGTTGTCTCCGGCGATGAGACTCAAAAGGGTGGATTTGCCGCTGCCGTTGGGGCCTTTGACCATCCATTTCTCACCTTGTCTGACTCTCCATGAAAGACCGTTTATCACCGACAAGCTGCCGTAGCACACGTGGATATCACGCATGACGATCATATCCGAATTGGGGCTGTGGTTTTTTAGTGAAAAAAGGCGTTGAATGGCCTGTTTTGTTGCATTGCAAAATTGACCATAAAGAGTCTCCATAAAGGCTGGGGTAAGGAGGGTCTCTCTCCGGCCCTGGGCCACAACCCGGCTGTCTTTGAGACAGATGATATGCCGGATGGCGGAAGGGAGGGCGTCGAGTCGATGGGTTACGAAGATCAGCTGGACGCCCTGCCTGATCAGATGGGCGATGAAATCCGAAAGCTGCTCCCGGGACGGTGCGTCCAGCCCCTCCATGGGTTCGTCAAGAATGAGAAGTCTGGGTTTTGAAAGAAGGGCCTTGGCCACCAGGACTTTTCGAAACTCCCCTGTGGAAAGCTTTGTGATGTTTCTGAGGAGAAGATGGGATATGGCCGTGATGTCCGCAATTTTTATGATATGGGAAATGTCGGGCAGTGGATGATCTTGAACAGATGATTTCAGCATATCCCATACGGAGGTGAAATCCAGAACATGACCGCTGTAATGTCGGGAGTCTTCTTTCCGTGACTCGGAAACGAAAAGACGTTTTTGCATCTCGAAAGACACCACGGCGATGTCACGGCCTGGATCGAAATCGGGACGAGTATCCATGGTCCCTTGAACCACGGGAAGTTCACCGATCAGCAGCCGGGTTAGGGACGTTTTGCCCGACCCGTTGGGGCCGATCACCGCCCAGCTCACGCCGTTTTCAATGGTCCAGGTTGTGTCAGAAAGAATTTTTCTGTCCCTGATCCGGGTGGTGACATGATGCAATGTTATGAGGGGGGATATGGTACTCATGCCCGTTAACATGAATCATCCAAATTGTTTTTTCAACCCTTTTGCCAGGGCAATCGCATATCTTTTTTGAGAGCCAAATATAAAAAGCGACGCAGCCAGCCGTATAGCGCAATAGCCCCCTTGTTATCTCTTACGGGGATTCTCCCCGGAACGAGGGCAGGAGATGCTCCTGTTTGGTTTACCTTTTTTAACTTCATGGCCTGAAGTGTAAAAGAAATGATTGACTAAAACCGGATCTTGAAATAGATTTCCCTTATCTTTACGGGTACATCGATAGATATGATGTATTATTATCAATGGTTTTAAGCTTGTTGCTGTTTAGTTCACTTTCGCCCGGATCATTTGACACCGTTGTTAGCCCGAGTAGTTTATACTGAAACGTCCACCGGTTATCAGGAAACGACAAACGGATTATGCCAAAAATTCTGACCATTGACGACATCGAAGACAACCTGATCATCCAGTCGGTGATTCTTTCCCGATACATTCCAGATTGTACAGTGATTACAGCCACATCCGGTCTTGAAGGCATAGAAATGGCCATCAGAGAAATTCCGGATACCATTCTTCTCGACATCATGATGCCTGGCCTTGATGGATTTGAGGTGTGCAGACGACTGAAATCTATTGAAGAAACAAAATCCATACCTGTGATCATGCTGACCGGCGTGAGAATGGACACGAAAAACAGAGTCAAGGGCCTTGATGTGGGTGCTGACGCGTTTCTTACCAAGCCCGTTGAAGCCATTGAACTGGTGGCCCAGGTGAACGTGATGCTCCGGATAAAGAATGCCGAATCTCAGCTTCGGCAGGAAAAAGAGCATCTCGAATCCCTGGTTCGGAAAAGAACCCGTGCTCTCCAGACGTTGAGCCATTGCAGCAGAACTCTGGTTCATTCGAGCAGTGAGCTGGAATTTGTTCAGGACATCTGTCGGATTGTTGTGGAGCAGGGTCAATACCGTATGGCCTGGGTCGGTTTCCCTTCAAATGATGAAGAAAAAACAATCCTGCCCGTGGCGTACTGGGGTGATGAAGACTGGTACAAGGCTGTGACCGCGAAAATAATCTGCTGGAAAGAAGAAGGCATAGGTCTTGGGCCTGTGGGAACAGCTATTCGTACAGGGAAACCCCAGGTGATCGATGACCTGAAAAACGACGGGTTCTATCGGACCTGGCGTCCTGAAATGCTGGACAAAGGGGGTGCTTCGGTGATTGCCCTTCCTTTGATGCACAGTGAAACGGCTGTAGGAGTCCTCAATATCATCGCAGAAGAAGTCGGGGTTTTTGTGGACACCGAATACGACCTTCTCATGGAGCTTGCAGACGATCTGGCCTATGGCATCATGATGTTCAGGCTTCAGGTGGAAAGGGAGGCGGCCCAGGCGGCCCTTAAAAACAGCGAAGAACAATATCGGAGCCTCTTTACCGGTATTCCCGTGGGTATTTACAGGGCATCCACGGATGGCAAGATCATTGACGCCAATCCGGCTCTTCATAAAATTCTTGGTACGACAAATCCTCAGGACCTTTTATCCATTAATTTCATTAAAGCCTATCTGACCGATGATGAATCCAGACGTCTGTATATCGAAGTGGGACAAAAAGGCAAGGTGGATAACTTTGAGACAAAGATTGTAAATTTCGATAGCAGAGAAATATGGATTTCTTTGAAGCTCCAGGCTGTGTACGATAATCAACGTAAACGGATCCTCTATGTGGAAGGGGCAGTGGAAGACATTACCCGGCGCAAGAGGGCCGATGAACATATTCACACCTTGACCCAGGAGCTGATCAAAGCCCAGGAAGGTGAGCGACAGCGCATTGCACGTGATCTTCACGATCACGTTGCCCAGAATCTTGGGGCGCTTAAAATTTCATGTGAAACTCTTTTCATGACCCAACTTGAAAATCCCGAGCAGATGAAAAAGAGCATCAGCATTTTTTCAGGGGTGCTTTCAGAATCCATATCGTCAGTCAGAGACATTGCTTATAACCTGAGGCCACCCAATCTTGATCAGATGGGGCTGATACGAACCATAGCTCAGTACTGTGATGATTTTTCCGAAAAAAGTGATTTGATCGTTGACTTCTTTTCAGCTGGAATGGAAAATATTGGCCTTGATTTTGATATGGAAATAAACCTTTACCGGTTGATCCAGGAAGCACTGAACAACGTGAAGAAACATTCGGGTGCAAAAAAAGTGATCATCCGTATTGTGGCGTCTTCACCGGACATCATCGTTCGCATCGAAGATAACGGCAAAGGCTTTGAGGTTGAAAAACGGATGAACGAGTCCATTCGTGAAAAACGCATGGGTCTCAAAAGTATGGAAGAACGTGTTCGGCTTCTGGGTGGTGATATGACCATCAAATCTCGTACCAACGAGGGGACAAAAATTCTGATCAAGGTTAAAAATTCCAGCCCTGGCTTGTTTGTTCGAGACGAAGTTATCCAATATGCGGATACGGATCTGATCTGACAGTCATCAATATATTCGTCAAAACGTAATGATTTCGTAGCCCTTGTCTCTGTAAGCCGCCATTCCCGGATGGCCTGAAACATCGTCGAGAAGGGCGAGCCCCTGCTCTTTTGCTGCTTCCAGGGTTCCCAGTTTGTTGGAGCAGGCTTTGCAGACACCTTCCACAAGACCAGCATCCAGACATTTTTTCCAGAATCCGTTGAGAGGATTTCCAGGCAGCACCAGTTCCGGGATCAGTTTTACCGCAGCCCCCTCGACGACTATTTTTGCTTCATGGCCTTTGGCGCTCATATCCAGGGCATTCAGCAGAACATGGATAAAACACATGGGGTCACCGTTGAATACGAACAGTACGAATTTTTTCATGGTGGTCTCCTTTTTTGAATTTTAAAAAATAGGTTTGATGAGACAGGTATTTTTTTGTGAACACACTATAGCAGAAATTCTGAGCATTTCACGCAAAAGTTATCATAAGTTATTTGTCATCCATCCATGTTTTATGATATTCCAATGTTTACAAAAAATAACAAAAAACACTAAAGAATCCTTCGAAATGAGGAACGGCAAATGAAAAAGCTGCTTTCAACAAAAGATGTGGCCGAGCTTTTGGGGATCAATGAAAAGATGGTATACACCCTGGTTTCGGAAAAGGGGCTTCCGGCATCAAAGGTCACAGGCAAATGGCTTTTCCCCAAGCATCTGGTAGATCAGTGGATCGAAAACAGCACGTTGAATTTCCCTGATCCCGAGACAAAGCTACCGCCCTACGAGGGACTCCTCATTATCACCGGCAGTAATGACCTGCTTCTCGACAAGACCATGGCTCTTTTTAACACACTCTATCCGGAACATGTGGCTGTGTTCGGTAATCTGGGGAGCATGGGAGGGCTTAGGGCTCTTCGCCGGAATCTTTGTCACATGGCCACAAGCCACCTGCTCGAAGACGGTGAAAAAGATTATAATTTCGATTTTGCCGGCAGGGAACTGAGCAATATGCCGGTGGTTGTGAATTTTTGCCGAAGAGAACAGGGAATCCTTGTTCAGAAAGGGAATCCTCTAAAAATAAGTGGTGTGAAAGATTTAGGGAATCCGGGCATTCGCATGATCAACAGGCCGCTTGGAACAGGAACTCGTCTCCTTTTCGACCACGAGATCAGAAAGGCGGGGTTGAACAGCCAGAATCTGGATGGATACGCCAACGAAGTCTCACGCCATATGGATGTGGGCATTGAAATACTGTCAGGGAAAGCCGATGCAGGCCCCAGTATCAGGCCCGTTGCCGAACTGCTTGGGCTTGATTTCCTTCCGCTGCGCATAGAACGTTTTGATCTTCTGATAGACAAGGAACGCTTCTTTGATAAAGGCGTTCAGTATTTTCTGGGGATTCTTCACGAAAAGGGATTCAAAGACCTTTCGAAAAAACTTCCGGGCTATGACACCGAAATCAGCGGACGGATGGTTTTTCCTCAGGAGGCTGGGATCGGAGCGGTTTAGCAATTCGGAATTATTGTGATAATCAGCTTACATATTAACAGTTTTACAAAAAGGAGAAAAACAATGAATCAGTTTAAAAAAGCAGTGCTGATCCTTCTGGGTTTGCTGGTGGTTGCCGTGCCGTGTTTTGCCGGAAGCACCTTGATGATGGCCACCACAACAAGCACTGATGACACGGGCCTTTTGAACGTGCTTGCCCCGGTATTTGCCAAAGAAACGGGCATCGAATTGAAATGGACAGCCACAGGTACGGGTAAGGCATTGAAACTGGGCGAGAACTGTGATGTGGACGTTCTTCTTGTCCATGCCCCGGAAGTGGAAAAAACCTTTGTTGAAAATGGTTATGGAGTGGACAGAAAAGAAGTGATGTACAACGATTTCGTGATCATCGGGCCAGCCTCTGATACCGCAAAAATCAAAGGAAAATCAGTCAAGGACGCCTTTGAAATCATAAGAAGTAAGAGCGCATCTTTCGCCAGCAGGGGAGATAAATCCGGTACACATGTCATGGAACTCGACCTGTGGAAGAAAACGGGAAAACCTCTTCCTGAGAAAGAGTCCTGGTACATCCAGACAGGGCAGGGTATGCTTCAGACTATCGGCATTGCCGCTGAACGCAAGGCTTACACGCTGACAGACCGGGGCACCTTCATCAAATACGAAAGTGATCACAAAGGAAACCCTCCCCTTGTTATCCTTGTTGAAGGGGATGATGTTCTCAAAAACCAGTACAGTGTCATTGCTGTCTGCAACAAACATTGCCCAAAAGCAAAATACGATCTTGCAAAGACGTTTTCCGACTGGATGGTGAGTGCAAAAACTCAAAAACTCATCGGGGATTTCAAGCTTCTCGGCAAACCCCTTTTCACACCCAATGCTAAGAAATAGTTATTAAATGGATTTCATCATTGACGGCATTATCAAAGCCCTCCACCTTCTGGTGAGTTTTGATTCTGAAACCTATTCCGCTGTTCAGGCCACGATTTATGTGTCCGGTATGTCCATGATTGTCAGTCTGGCCCTTGGTATACCTGCGGGATTCGCACTGGGTTACTTCTCTTTTCCGGGAAAGAGGGCTTTGCGTCTTGTGGTGGATACGTTGATGGCGCTTCCCACGGTTTTCATCGGTCTTGTGGTTTACGCCATGATATCCAGCAGGGGGCCTCTGGGTTCACTGGGACTCCTTTTCACCCTTCCAGGCATTGCCATCGGTCAGGCCATTCTTGCTTTTCCCGTGGTGGCAGCTTTGAGCGCCTCCGCTGTTGAGAGTATGGACGCCCAGCTCCGGCCAACTCTGATGTCTTTCGGCGTCAGTCGCACAAGGCTGTTTCTCACGAGTCTAAGGGAAGTGCGTTTCGGGCTGCTTGTTGCCGCACTTAATGCTTACGGCCGTGTCACCACGGAAGTCGGGATTTCCATGATGGTGGGAGGAAATATCAAATGGCATACACGAACCATTACAACGGCCATTGCCCTTGAAACAGGCAAAGGGATGTTTGACGTGGGAATCGCCTTAGGTCTGATTCTTCTCCTCATCGCGTTTGCTGTTAATGTGTCCATGTCGTTTTTAAGGAAGTACGAATGACGAACGCCTTGTTTGAGATCAGGAATCTGAAGCATCGTTACAAAGACAGGATTGTCCTCGAAGAAGAGAGCTTTGATCTTTACCCCGGAACCATCACAGGGATAACCGGGCCAAACGGAAGCGGAAAGAGCACTCTGATAAATATCCTGGGGCTGATCTTAAAGCCGACTGAAGGGGCACTCCGGTTCATGGGTGAACAGGTGGTGCCTTTTTCAGCGATAGCAAGAGAGAGGATTGCAACCCTTACTCAGGATTCCACTCTGCTGAAACGAAATGTTTCGGAAAACGTGGCGTATGGCCTCATGATCCGGAAAGACACGAATGATTTAGAAAAGAGGGTGGCTGAATCTCTTGAATCGGTGGGGTTACCCTTTTCCTCATTCGCCCGGCGCAGTGTAAAGGCTTTGTCTGGGGGAGAGGCAAGAAGAGTCGCTCTTGCGGCCCGTCTGATTCTGAAACCCCAAATGCTTCTTCTCGACGAACCAACAGCCCATGTGGACGAGCACAGCAGCACCATGATCCTGCGTGCTGTTCTTCATGCAAGAGAACAGTGGGGTACAACTCTGGTGATTTCAAGTCATGACCGGGAATGGCTGGAAAGTATAAGCGACAGGACCATCACCGCGTTCAACGGACACCTGTTCAAGGAAGAACGGATCAATATCCTCACAGGACCCTTCGAAAAGAGGGGGAATTCCTGGTACAAAGTCGGCGTTACATCATGTGATTGTAATATCCCAGTGCCCATGTCTCCTGACCGGAACAGATCTGCTATTATTCCTGCCTCAGCCCTTTACCTTGCCCATGATTCCAGCCGGATTCCAGATAACGCAATGATATTCAAACCCCGGATCGCCGGGATCTCCCTTTCTCGAAACAAGGAGCATCTCTACGTATCCCTTTCTGGCTCTGATTGCTGTCTTGTTTCCATAATTAATTCGTCTGAAGCCGGTTCGTTTATTCCAGGTCAGACGGTTTACGCTTATTACGATCCCGCAGACCTGTCTTTCAGGTGATTGGTTTCTTTTCGGTATCGGTATTCTTTTTCTGATCGGTCAAGCTTTTGTAAAAGAGCTGAGTTCAACTCAGCTTTTCCCCTAAAAATAGCGATTCATGACCCTGAAAATGGTTTCACTTAGTTCCGTTTAGAATGCCGCTTGCAAGTGAAATGCTCTGTTTCCCTGACGCCACGAGCGTTTTGGCCGCTTTGTTAAGATCCGTTTCACCCTGCATACCCACCGCTCGGATAAGAAGGGGCAGGTTGACGCCGGATATCACTTCGACTTTCCCGTCGTCGAGGAATGAATAACTGATGTTTGATGGCGTTCCGCCAAACATATCCGTTAGCAGCAGAATTCCTTGTTTTTTATCGACTTTCTTAATGGCACTCGATATTTTTGTATGGAATTCGTCCACATTTTCTTTCACGTTAATGGAAACAGGAATAACTCCTTCGGGTTTTGTTCCAAGAATGAACTCAGCTGTTTCAATCAGAGAAGCAGCCAGCGTGCCATGGGTGACCAGGACAATGCCTATCATAAGACTCCTATTCAACTTTTCCTTCAAACTGTACGTGCAAAACTGATGGCGTTGTAAAAGTTCCATCCTCAAATTTTTTTACGAGTCCATCAAAAATTCCATCTTAATCGTTTCTATCGTTAGAATTCATCATCTTCGCTTTGCATGATCGTGTATATCTCTTCTGCACTTGATGCTCTCATTAATCGCATTTTGAACCCGTCGTTTTTTAATATCCGTGATATTCGTGCAAGAAATTTCAAGTGGAGGCCGGTTGACTGGTCGGGGGTGATTAATGTGAAAAAGAGATGGGTGGGCCTTCCGTCAATGGAATCGAAGTCTACCCCCCTTTTGCTTAACCCGAAGCCGATGACCATGGAGTCAAGGCCTTTGATTTTCCCGTGGGGTATGCCGATTCCTTCGCCTATACCTGTGCTCCCAAGCTGCTCTCTTTCCATGAGAACTTTGAAAAGGAGTTCGGGGTTAAGCCGGGCGACGCCAGCTATGGATACCCCCAGCTCTTCGAGAATTCCTTTTTTGTCCTTGGATTTAAGATCCGGAATGATGGAGTCAAGGTGCAGAACATCGAGAATTTTCATATTTCCACCAGTGGATAGGATCTTGCTTGCATTGTGAGGCTTTTCCCTCTCCCAGTAATAAAACAGCTCTATTCATATCAGTCTGGTTTTTAAGTTTCAAGCCAAATTCTTTATGAATAACTATTGTCTGAAAGGAAACTCAATATTTTGATCTGAGACAAGGTGAATTATCTTATATTCAGGATCCAAACAGTCCAAATGACGCGGTTTCCTTTAATAGCAAAGGGCGCTTTGTTCAAAGCGCCCTGATTTGTTTTCAAAGTGTTTTATTCATGGTTGATATGTCCATGAACGGGGTTTATTGTAATTCCCGGTCACATGACTGGCCGGTTAACCGTGCTGTTATAGTGCTTCGCCGTTATATTCCGACTGCTCTCCATCGCTTTCGGCGTCAATGAAACCGGTATCGTCGGTTTCTTCTTCCTGCTCGTCGTGGCCGTTTTTAATGCTGTCGCGGTTGTTGGTGGCACGTTTGTTAATTTTATCAAGTGTTTTGGTCAATTGCTTTTTAAGTTTATCCACCACAGTATCGATAGACGAATACATATTTTCACTTTGATCTTTGGCGTAGAGGGTCATACGGTCACTGATCAGATTGATTTCCGCTGTGTGACGGATTTTTTCAACGGAAAATACCACGTTGGCTTCAGCAGGGTTGTCAAGGAGTTTATCAAAACGATCAAGTTTTTTCTGAACGTATGATCGAAGTGCATCTGAAGAGTCAAGATTCTTAAAGGTTACAGATACGTGCATAAATGACCTCCCTAAAATTGTTTGCGTTTGCTTGAAGGCAGAATACGTAAGGCCTCCCTGTACTTTGCTACCGTTCTTCGAGCAATATCTATGTTATTTTCCTCCTTTAGGATGCTTGCGATTTTATCATCGCTGAAAGGCTTCTTGGGGTTCTCCTTTCCTATGAGCTGTTTGATTTTGTCATGAACGCTGATGGAAGCCATGGCCGAACCGCCATGGACCCTGTTGATAGAGCTGTTGAAGAAATATTTAAGTTCGAAAATCCCCTGAGGCGTGAATACGTATTTGTTCGTTGTCACGCGGCTGATGGTGGATTCGTGCATATTGATGTCCTGAGCCACATCCCTTAAAACCATGGGCTTCAGGTACGCAATGCCTTTTTCGAAAAATTCCGCCTGATATTTGAGAATGCTTTCCATCACATTGTATATGGTTTTCTGGCGCTGGTGTATGCTTTTGATAAGCCATGCAGCTGATCTCATTTTTTCCTGGAGATAATCTTTTGTTTCTCCCGGCATATCCTTGCCCTGGCTTATGGCTTTTCTGTAATAGGGGTTTACACGTAATTTGGGCATGCCGTCGTCGTTCAGAACAACGACGAATTCCCCTTCTTCTTTGTACACGAAGATATCCGGGATAATGTAGTGAGGTTCTTCGTCGCTGAAAATCCGGCCTGGTTTCGATTCAAAGCCCTGGATGACCGTGACAGCGGCCACCACGGTGTTGATGGATATTTTCAGGGCCCGTGCAATGGCCTTATAGTTTTTGTTCTCCAAGTCTTTGATGTGGTCTGCGATGATCCGGGTGAGAATAGGATCGTCTATCTTGAGTTGTTTTGCCTGAATAAGCAGGCATTCGCTCAAGGATCTTGCGCATACGCCGGGAGGATCGAAGGTCTGGAGAGTCTCCAGCACATCTTCCACGTCTTCCACCGGCCGTTCGCACATGGTGGCCATTTCCTCCACCGTGGTGGTGAGGTACCCATCGTTATCCAGGTTGCCGATAATCAGGCAGCCGATTTCCTGTTCATATTCTGCGGGAAGAAACATCAAGAGCTGCCAGAGCATATGGTCTTTGAGGGATTTTTTGCCGGAAATGAAAGACTCGTAACTTGGCGCTTCCCTGTGTTCTGCTTCGAAATGGGTTCTTCCAGCAGAATTGTACTCTTCGATATAGTTATCCCAGTCTATTTCAGTATTGAGTTTTTCTTCAATTTTTATTTCTGTTTCACTGGCAGGCTGGGACATTTTGTCTTCCATGTCCAGCGAATCTTCATTGGATTCTTTGAGGTTGTGTTCCATCAGCTCTTCAAGAGCAGGGTTCTCCTCGATTTCCTGGTTTATGGCATCCACCAGTTCCAACCGGGACAGTTGGAGCAACTTGATGGCCTGCTGCAATTGCGGCGTCATCACAAGCTGCTGGGATAATTTGAGTTGCTGTCTAAGTTCTAATGCCATAAGGATTTATAACCTGAATTCTTCACCTAAATAAAATCGCCGTGCAATTTCACTTGAAGCTATCTTTTCCGGGGGGCCTGACTCAATGACTGCGCCGTTGTTCATGATATACGCATCATGACAGACTCCCAGGGTTTCTCTGACATTGTGGTCCGAAATCAACACACCGATGCTTTTCTGGGTCAAAAAACCGATAATCTTCTGGATATCAATGACGGCCAGGGGATCTACACCTGCAAAAGGTTCATCCAGAAGAATAAACGCCGGGTTGGTGGCAAGAACCCGTGTGATCTCCAGTCGTCTTCTCTCTCCGCCGGATAGAACAGCCGCTTTCTGTTTGGAAAGGTGCTTGATTCTCAGTTCATCCAGAAGTTCGTCCGCTTTTTTGTTTTGTTCGGCTTTTGGCAAATCCAGAAGTTCGAGAATGACCAGCACGTTTTCTTTTACGGTCAGGGTTTTGAATATCGACGACTCCTGGGGAAGATAACCCAGTCCGTTTCTGGCCCTGATATACATGGGATCTTGTGAGATATCCCTTCCGTCGATGAGAACTTCTCCCGAATCTGGCCGAATAATACCCACGGCCATATAAAATGTCGTGGTTTTTCCAGCTCCATTGGGCCCCAATAGACCTGTTACCTGTCCGCTTCGGACCTCAAGGCTGACATCATTAACAACTTTTCTGCCGCCGTACGTTTTCACCAGATGATTCAGATTCAATATCGCCATAAACAATTATATGTACTGATGATAAAATAACCAAAGTTAAAGATCGGATTTTCCGCACACAAGGTTGAACTGCTTTTATGGTTCATCAAGGTGGACGGCTTTGAATAATTCCCATGAACTACTTGAATTTGAACCAAGTATAACACAGCCACCTTGAAAAATAAGCTAAAAATTCAAAAAAAATATAATAATGACTATATCAAACTATTATAGGCACTTATTTTGCAGATGTGCGCGTGTTGACGTGGCGGTGACAAGGGGGGCGGAGGGCATAGCCGTCAGGTTAAGGCTTTAAATGATACAATCCGCATCGAATATCCCAACGGGATTCCGTATCGTAGCCCAGGGTTGCGGCAACGCCGCTACCCTGGGATCACCGGCGAGCACCCTCAACCCCAAAGGGGTTGCGTCTGGATATGGGCGATTCATGGGAATGTTACGCAACCCCGTTGGGGTTGAAAATCACAATCGCAAATATCCCAGGGTAGCGGCTTTCGCCGCAACCCTGGGCTTTATGCCGTAGCCCCGTTGGGGCAAAAAATCTGATTTTTGCTTTTAGCCTGACGGCTATGGGGCGGAGGGCCTATGGGAGGATCGGATCATTTGTCGGGTTTCGTTCCTCTACCCGACCTACGAGGGTCTGACGCAATCTTGCTATGCATAAATCTATCGGGTAAAGCCGAGGGGCAGAAACCTGTGTAGGATGGGTGGAGCCAAAGCGTAACCCATCGTTCCTATACGATTAACATGGATGTATTTTGTTGCCGGGTTAATAAGTAGACCATAGGCGGCGTTTAATGTTTGGCCGGACGTTTGCCACACGTTCATGTATGCCTTCATGCCCGGCCAAAACTATGCCTGATTTGAATAAAACAACCTATTTTTTCAAGCTGGGATCGTTGGTGAAGATGTTCATCTCCACACGTTTGGGTTTTTCGCCTGCTTTTTTTGCTACCGTATCTGTATTGACAAACACTTCCTCGGTTTTTCTGTTTACCCTGATGGTCTCGCCGGAAAGATAACTTTTCCCACTGAGAATTCTGGGGTTTCCACCTGAAAGAAAGATGGTGTCATCAATTTTTGTGTAAACCGCTTTGTCGGCCCAGGCAGTCTTATCTTCCATTTTTATTTTTACGTTGCCTGTGGCAATAATCTTTTCAATGGCTCCTTGATTATTAGGGTCTTTTGAACTTTTTTTCTTGTTCGGGTCCTGAATGTAAAAAATCTTCAAACGGTCGCTGATCATCACGGAGCCTTCCTGAGTTGTTACCACGTTGCCCTGGAATTCGGCATAATTGGCATTTCTGTCAGAAATGAGCGCATCAGCACTCACGTGTATTTGATCTGGATCGTTTTTGGCTTTTGCGGATTTACTTTTTCCAGCACCTGCTTTGGCCTGGCTTTTTTTGGCGTCTGTGGAGGTGGACGGTTTGGTGTCGGCCATTGTTTTTAAGGCAAAAGCCATTGTGATGAGAAAAACGATAAAGACGATTTGAATGCTTCTATTCTTTTTCATATGAATGATCCATTTTTTTTCATGTTAATTGGTTCCGGTGAATGTCCCTTCGACATGACCTTTCATCTTCGTAATGTTGGTGTTCAAATCCATATTCATGGAATCTGCTGTGATGGTGGAGCCCTCTTTGAAAAGTTTTACAGGTACTTTGGACCGGATAATCCGTTCTCCGTTCTTGAAATCCAGGGCTTCCGACTCCAGGGTGAATTCGTCATGAACAACCCGAACATCGCCAGAGGCCACGATGTCGTTTGTTTCCGTGTTGAGATGACCTTTCTTGGCTGTGAGCACGGCACCTGGCTTCCCTTTATCAAAAAATAACACATTAATGTCTTTGAAAAGCGCTTCTTTGTTGTTCTGATAATAGTTGACCGAGACAGCCTTAAGATTCCATTCCTTTACGCCGTTTTTTGTCGCTGAATGTTCAACTTTGGCCATGGACACCGATGCCTGGTTTTTGATCACATTTAAAATTTCCTCTTTGTCCGATAGAAACCTGTATTTGACGAACACAGCCACCACCGCAAAAATAATTATAAATATAAGGACGTAGAGGAAAAACTGCAATTTATCAGAGTTTCGTTTTTTGTACTGTGCGCTCATATAAATCGTTCCATTATGGTGTCCCATAGGCCTTTTGTTTTTAATATCAGTTCACAGATTTCCCGGACAGCACCATGTCCGCCAGGAGACGAGGTGACGTACAGCGCTGTCTCTTTTACAAGAGGGGCCGCATCTGCCACGGCAATGGGGAATCCCACGGATTTCATGATACGGATATCCGGCAGATCATCACCCGCAAAAGCGATGGCGTCCGGGGATAATCCATTTTCAAGGATGAATTGTTCAAGAACCTGTTTCTTGTCTGTCACACCATCAAATACAAGGGTGATGCCAAGGTTGTCGCATCGTTTCTGAAGGGCCTGTGAGCGCCGTCCGGTAACTATCCCCACGGTGATTCCCGCATCCATCAGGAGCCGAAGTCCCAAACCATCCTTGGCGTTGAATGACTTGATCTCATCACCACTGTCCGAGTATACGATGCTCCCGTCGGTGAGAACGCCGTCCACGTCCAGAAGAAGGGTTGAAACGGGCAAGATCCGTCGGATGATATCCGGGTTCATTGTCATGACATGTTCCTGATGGCCTGGAGCTGAGGGAGAAGCGCTTCGATCATGGGGAAATTCAGGGAATTCGGCCCATCGCAAAGCGCTTGATCCGGATTTTCGTGAACTTCAAGAAACACTCCGTCAGCACCTGCGGCCACAGCAGCACGTGCAAGAACAGGCGCGTATTCACGCTGACCACCGGAGCTTTCGCCCTGGCCGCCGGGCAGCTGAACACTGTGGGTGGCATCGAAAATCACAGGGCATCCTGTCTGCTGCATAATGGGGATTCCACGGAAATCCACCACCAGGTTGTTGTAGCCGAAGGATGAACCTCTTTCAGTCAGGAATATGTCACGTGACCCCATAGATTTGGCTTTCTTGACGATATTTGCCATATCCCAGGGCGCAAGAAACTGACCTTTTTTGATATTCAGGGGCTTGAGTGATCGCGCCGCTTCAAGAATCAGATCGGTCTGACGGCACAGGAACGCAGGGATCTGGATGACATCGAGAACTTCCGCTGCTTCGGCTACTTCATAAGGAGAATGGACATCGGATAGTATTTTCAAGCCCAGTTCTTCTTTGATGCTTTTTAAAATGGCCAGCCCTTCCTTTTTTCCCGGTCCCCGATATGACGAGACAGAGGTCCTGTTGGCCTTGTCGTAGGACGCTTTGAAGATAAACGGGATGCCATGTCTGGCGGTTAAATCCTTAAGGAAAGAGGCAATGGCAAAGCTGATGGGATAGTCTTCAATGACACAGGGGCCAGAGATCAGAACAAGGGGCAGTCGCTCTCCGGCTTCAATTTGTCCAACCCGGGCAATACGGCTCATACGTTTTCCTGTTGTTTTTTTGGTAATTCTTAT
Source organism: Desulfobacteraceae bacterium (assembly GCA_041660385.1). Taxonomy (GTDB): domain Bacteria; phylum Desulfobacterota; class Desulfobacteria; order Desulfobacterales; family Desulfolunaceae; genus DYJE01. Next base: position 47,192 of record JBAZWJ010000018.1, read on the forward strand.
ATAAGAAACGTCCAAAGATTAATTAAAGGTTAAACAAAGATCAATTCATTCCAATCATTCCAAAAAGGAGCATTTGCGGTGGATCTGTCGAGTATGACCTGAGACCACCGTGAAAACGACGAGGAATGGAAACGTTTCTGGATTTACCGTGGGAACGTATAAAAGTCAAGATATCAAACATGGGGCTTGATACTCGGGTTTTTTACCACAATAGCATTACTTAATAGAGTCAGGTGGTTTTCTTCCGTTGAACAACACATCGAAAAATACAGCAACATTTACGGTTGGTTTGGTCGTCGCTACGTTGGCCATTGCGGCGCTTTATTTTATAGCGACGCGTTTTGAAATGGGGGACCCTAAGGTTGATGTGGGGATTCCGTATAAGGCTCTGGGGGTTGAAGGCCGGATTTCAGGCAAGGTCAGCGATGCAAAAAGCGGTTTGAGGGAAATCTGGATCGCTTTGTCGGTGAATGGTAAAGACAACGTGATTTATGAAAAACAATACTCTGTTCCGTTTTTTTCAACGAAGAACAGAACATTCTCGGCTGTTGTGGATGCGACCGTTGATTTGAAAAAAATGGGTTTAGTGGACGGCCCTGCGCGTCTTCGGATCAGAGTGAGCGATGGGTCGTTGTGGGGATGGTTTTCGGGGAACGTCACGTATATCGAAAAAGAAATCATGCTGGATACCCGTTACCCTGAAATCGATCTGATCAGCCGGAACCATAATCTTGTTCCGGGCGGAGCAGGGCTTGCCATATATAAAGTTTCGGAGCAGGGCGCTAAAACCGGAGTTCGTGTGGGGGATAATTTCTTTCCCGGGCATGGGGGGTATTTCAAAGACCCGGACATCATGATGGCTTTTTTTGCTCGGACGGAGCTGCAGGGACCGGGAACCCGGCTTTATATCGAAGCGACGGACAGCGCTGGAAACAAAACGCTGGCAGGTTTTACCCATTACATTGCAAACAAGAAATACAAGAACGATATTATTCCGATTACCGATGATTATCTGGATGCCAACATGCCCACCGTCAGAATCGACGGGCTTGAAGGTTTTCATGGCAACAACCTTGAAAAATTTCTCAAGATCAACAGTGAACTTAGGGTAAAAAATGAGCAGAGGATTCTGGGGCCGGGACCTTTTACTGAGGAAACCTTGTACTGGAGCGATGCTTTTCTGAGATTGCCTGCATCAGCTACGAAGGCAGCCTTTGCCGATCACCGGACCTATGTTTATAATGATAAGACAGTTGATGACCAGTATCATCTGGGTTATGATCTGGCTTCTGTCAAACAGTCGGATGTCCCTGCGGCCAACAGTGGAAAGGTTGTTCTTATTGACACCATAGGCATTTATGGAAAGACCGTGGTCATTGATCACGGGTTCGGATTGTTTTCAAGTTACTCCCATTTGAGCCGGGCCAATGTGGAAGTGGGTAAGGTTGTTGCTAAGGGTGATGTGGTCGGAACCACGGGGATCACCGGGCTTGCGGCAGGCGATCATCTCCACTTTGGCATGTACGTTCATAATGTTTTCGTTGATCCGCTACAGTGGTGGGATGCGTCCTGGATTAAAAACAACATTACTTCGAAGATCAGGGAAGTTCAACCGGACCTGTAACAGGATTTTTCCAGGATCAACTGGCGGGTTCATAAAACGTGGTCATAAGACGGGGTCTTATTTTGGCAAAACATAAAATCAATAAAACCTACAAAGAGATTAATCAGAAAATTAAGAAGGGTGACGTGGTTGTTGTCACCGCCGAAGAGATTATTGATATCGTAAGGGAAGAGGGGCCGGTTGAAGCGGCTCGCCGTGTGGATGTGGTGACAACGGGAACCTTTGCCCCCATGTGCTCGTCCGGTGTTTTTTTTAACATCGGGCAATCCAAACCTCTTATCAGAACTACCAAAACCTATTTCAACAACGTGGAAGCCTATTCGGGTGTTGCGGCCATCGACTGCTACATCGGTGCCACAGCGGTGTGCGAGGACGACCCGCTCAACAAAGTCTATCCGGGTGAATTCAACTACGGAGGCGGCCATGTGATTGAAGATTTCGTGGCAGGCCGCACGGTTCACATCTATGCCACGAGCTATGGAACGGACTGCTACCCCAATCGGGAAATTGAAAAAGACATGACTCTGGCCGATATCCCCATGGCCACCATGTGCAATCCCCGCAATGCTTACCAGAACTACAACGCAGGTATCAATCTTTCAAACAAAACCGTCTACACCTATATGGGTACGCTGAAACCCCAGGGTGGTAATATCAACTACTGCAACGCCGGACAGTTGAGCCCTCTTTTGAACGACCCCTATTACAAGACCATCGGTGTTGGTACCAGGATATTCATCGGAGGGGCCCAAGGGTACGTCGCAGGACACGGAACCCAGCATAACCCGAAAAACATCCGGACGGAAAAAGGCATTCCGGTCAGGCCCTCCGGGACCATCTGGACCATGGGTAATCTGAAGAACATGTCCACAGAATGGTTGAAGGGTGTGAGTATACGGGGTTATGGCTGTTCCCTTTCGCTGGGTATAGGCATACCCATACCCATTTTAAATGAGGAGATGGCGGCTTATACAGCCATTTCCGATGAAGAAATCTTTACCCAGGTCCTGGATTTCGGCCAGAATTACCCCAACGGGAATTTCGACAGTCTTGCCCAGGTGAGCTATGCCGAGCTGAAAAGCGGGTCGGTCAGAATCAATGGAGCCGATATACAGACCGTTCCATTGTCGAGTATGGTTAAAGCTCGTCAGATTGCAGAACTCCTGAAACAATGGATCCAGGCAGGTGAGTTTTTTCTGGGTGAACCTCAGGAAACCATGCCCATTTAGTTGCAACGAAATTAAACGGTTGAAAGGTCAGGGAAGAGTTTGAGCATAGAACCCACAGACGAAAGCAGCGTTCGGACCGAAGTGAAGAAGAAAAGCTCCTTACGGGAAAATCTGGAGGCGCTGGCTGTTGCATTTATCCTCGCCATTTTCATACGCACCTTTGTTGTTCAGGCATTTAAAATTCCCTCAGGCTCCATGCTGGACACCCTTCAGATTGGAGATCACATTCTGGTGAACAAGTTCATCTATGGCGTCAAAGTCCCTTTTTTGAGGTCAACGATGATTCCTGTGAAGAACCCTGAAAAAGGGGATATCGTTGTATTTATCTACCCCATTGATCAGCGTGACTTTATTAAGAGAGTCATTGGCGTAGGTGGGGACACTGTCGAGATAAAAAACAAGAAAGTCTATATCAACGGCAAGTGGACAGGCGAGAAACCCTATGAGCGGTTTGAATCGAATGAGGTCATAGCCCCCATGATTCCCAGAGAGAACTTTGAAACGCTCTGGCTTGATCAGCTGAAACGATATGGCCAGATCCAGGGAATGGACTCGCGGTTCGTTAAAGATAATTTTGGTCCTGTTACCGTGCCTGAAGGTAAAATCTTCGTCATGGGTGATAACAGAGACAACAGCCATGACGGTCGGTTCTGGGGTTTTGTTCCTCTGGCAGATGTGAAGGGAAAAGCCTTTATTATTTACTGGTCATGGGACAGTGAGAATTTCGGGGTTCGGTGGGACAGATTGGGAGACTTGTTGGAGTAAGACCAAATAATTAAAAACGAACGTCCAACGTCCAATAGCGGATGGGGAACATGCAGCTTAAAAAGAAAGATATTCTGGACATCGAGAGTCTTACCGTTGAGGAAATCAATCTGATTCTGGATACGGCCGAAGGAATGAAGGAAATTTCCGAACGGCCTATTAAGAAAGTCCCTACGTTGAGGGGCAAAACCATTGTGCTGTTCTTTCACGAACCCAGCACAAGGACCAAGGTGTCTTTTGACATTGCGGCCAAGCGGCTTAGTGCCGATGCAATTTCCATTTCAGCCAGTTCAAGCAGCATGGTCAAAGGGGAAACCCTGATCGACACGGCAAAGAACCTCGAAGCCATGAATCCCGATATTATCGTGATGCGCCATTCCGAAGGCGGTGCGGCCCAGTTGATGGCAAAAAACGTCAGGGCTTCCGTGATCAACGGCGGGGACGGACGTCATGCCCACCCCACCCAGGCTCTTCTGGATCTGATGAGTGCCAGACAGAAATTAGGGAGCCTTGCAGGGAAAAAAATCGCCATTGTGGGTGACATTGCACACAGCCGTGTGGCCCGCTCCAATGCGGTGGCTTTTGCGAAAATGGGAGCCAAAGTCGTTCTGTCAGGTCCTCCCACCATGATTCCCAAGGGTATTGAAACGTACGGCGCGGATGTGACCTGGGACATGGACGAAGCGGTGACGGATGCGGATATCATCATGATGCTCAGAATCCAGAAGGAAAGACAGGAAAACTTCATGTTTTCAACTGTTCGAGAATATTCGAGGTATTACGGACTCTCGGAAAAACGGGTGAAACGGGCGAAGAAAGATGTTGTCATCATGCATCCCGGTCCTATGAACAGAGGCGTGGAAATTTCTGAAGAGGTGGCTGACGGGCCGTACTCGATTATTCTTGAGCAGGTGACCAACGGCGTTGCTGTTCGAATGGCGTTATTTTATCTTCTTGCAGGAGGATCACGGGATGGCGATACGGATTAGCGGTGGAAACGTTCTCGATCCGGGGCGGCTTTCCGGACAGTACGATCTGATTATAGATAACGGTGTGATCCTCAAGATTCTTGAAGGCGGCGCTCCTTTTGACAGTGTGACCATCGAACGGACGATTGATGCCAAAGGGAAGCTTGTTACCCCGGGACTCATTGATATGCATGTGCATTTACGGGAACCGGGTTTCGAGTATAAAGAAACCATTGAAACAGGTTGCAGGGCGGCTGCGCGCGGCGGCTTCACCGCTGTCTGCTGCATGCCCAACACAAAACCCGTGAACGATAACAGACAGGTTACGGAATATATCATTCAAAAAGCCCGTGAAGCCGGTTATGCAAAAGTATATCCTGCTGCTGCCATCAGTACGATGTCCAAAGGTCAGGCACTGTGTGAATACGGCGAATTAAAAGAAGCAGGTGCCGTGGCATTGACCGATGACGGGCTGCCCGTCACCAACGGTCAGCTGATGCGACGGGCTCTTGAATACGCAAAAGGATTTGGGCTGCCCATCATCAGTCATTGTGAGGATATGGATCTGGCTGCGGGCGGCTGCATGAACGAGGGCGCTGTGGCCACACGACTTGGCCTTGCAGGCATTCCAAATATATCCGAAAGCATCATGGTGATGCGCGATATCGGTCTTGCCGAACTCACCGGTGGACGTGTTCATATCGCCCACGTAAGCACTCGGGAATCGGTTGAGGCCATCAGAGCTGCCAAGCTGCGTGGTGTGAACGTCACGGCTGAAACAGCACCCCATTATTTCACACTCACCGATGAGTCAGTGATGGGTTACGACACAAGCGCCAAAATGAATCCACCTTTACGATCAGAGGATGACAGACAGGCCATAAGGGAAGGGCTTGCCGATGGAACTCTTGATGTTATTGCTACGGATCACGCCCCCCATTCTCCGCTTGAGAAAAATGTGGAGTTCAGTCAGGCTGCCAATGGCATCGTCGGTCTGGAAACGTCCTTATCTTTGTCATTAAAACTGGTGGAAGAAAAGGTTCTGAGCCTTGAATCCCTGATTCGTAAAATGAGCACCAATCCGGCAGCCATTTTGGGAATTCCCTGTGGCATTATGGAAGGCGCCGTTGCCGATATCACCATAATTGACCTTGAGTCTGAATACATCTTTGATGTGAAGGATTTATACTCCAAAAGCAAAAATACGCCTTTTGGCGGCTGGAAGCTGAAAGGGCGTGCTGTTGCAACCCTGGTGGATGGCAAATTGGTCTATGAAACAAAGTAAAATCCTGGGGTGGAAAAAGTGAGGGACCATCAAAAAATACGGTTCTCGCTATGGGGCTTCAGATGTGTAGTTTTTCGTAGGTCGGGTAGAGGAACGAAACCCGACAAATGATCCGATCCTTAAAATAATCGGACGTTTATTTTATTGAAGGTGCCGTAAGTAAATCTGTAGGATGGGTGGAGCACAGCGCAACCCATCACGAATATCCATAGACGACCGACAATAAAATTCACCCGATCAAAACCAACACCAAAACGGAAACCAGTTTTATGCCCTCATTTGATAATAAAGCCTCCATCCTTGTCGTTGACGACGAACTCAGTATGCGTGAATTTTTAGATCTGATGCTGGTGAAGGCCGGTTACCGGGTCGATTGTGCGGAAAGTGGCAAAGAGGCCCTGTCAAAAATCGGCAGCCGTATTTATGACCTGGTTCTGACCGATATCCGTCTGGGCGATTTGAGCGGCCTTGATGTTCTCCGTGCTGCCAAAAAACGTCACAACGAAACCGTGGTGATCCTGATTTCAGCCTATGCCACCACAGAAACAGCCGTGGAAGCCATGAACGACGGGGCCTACGATTACGTTCCCAAGCCCTTTGATAACAATGAACTCAAAGCCACCATCGCAAGAGCCCTTGACCTCAAAACCATAGAAAGGGAAAAGGAAGATCTCAGCGAAGAGACCAAAACCCACCTCCACTTTGGCTGTATTATCGGAGACAGTCCGGCCATGCGTCGGATTTACACGCTTGTCGAACAGGTGGCCAAAGCCAAGACCAATGTTATGATCACCGGTGAAAGCGGAACGGGAAAAGAACTGATCGCAAGCTCCATACACAAGTTAAGCGATAGGAAAGACCAGGCTTTTGTTACGGTAAACTGCGGTGGAATTCCCGAAAATCTCATGGAAAGTGAGCTGTTCGGCCACAAGAAAGGCTCGTTCACCGGAGCTACCCATGATAAAAAAGGGCTGTTCGAAGAAGCCCACAACGGCACGATATTCCTCGACGAAATCGGGGAACTATCCATGGGACTCCAGGTTAAACTCCTTCGTGCTGTGCAGCAGCGGTCTTTTAAGCCTGTGGGCGATACCAAAGATGTGGATGTGGATATCCGTATTATCAGTGCCACCAATAAAACACTTGAAGAAGAGGTTATGGAAGGCCGTTTCCGTGAAGACCTTTTTTACCGTCTGAATGTGATCGAAATCAAAGTTCCTGCCCTGCGTGAACGGAAAAGCGATCTCAAACTCTTGGCCCAGTTTTTCCTGGACAAATACTCTAAGGAAATGGGCAAGGATATCACCAAAATTTCTTCATACGCTGTGGAACTCCTGACCAAATATGATTTTCCCGGCAACGTCCGTGAGCTTGAAAACCTCATCGAACGAAGCGTTGCCCTTTCCACCACCAACATCATTCTGCCCGAAAGTCTGTCTCTTGCCTCGTTCAAACGCCGCTGGATCGAAGGCGTGCCCAACCGCCGATTCAACCTCCATGACGTGGAACACGGGGTTCAGCTTGACGATATCATCCATTCCATCGAAAAAGCCTATGTCCAGAAAGCCCTGGAATTCAGTGGCGGCAGAAAAGGTAAAGCTGCCAAACTTCTGGACATTACCTTCCGCTCCATGCGCTACCGCTGCGAGAAACTGGGGCTTGAGTGATGTTGGATTCAAATCAGTTCAATTTATGGGCACTGCTCGCATAGACCTTGATATAACGCTGAAATCAATTTTTCAACTTGTTGATAGGAGTACTGGGGAAAGGACTTACTGATAACAATGCTTTGTATCAATCCTTTGTTTCTGTTGGTATTGGTTTCCCGATTCAAGATATGTTTTACTTTGCCTTTTGTTGACTCTGAATTTTTGAGAATCGTTGCCAAGGTTCGGCCAAGAAATCTCGCTGAAACCTCATCATAATCGGGGGTACCTTCCGATTCAAAAAGATCTGCGGATTCGTTGTAGAGTCGTTCAAGATTTCCAGCATCAACATAATGATGCATGATGATGGAGTTTATTCGATAAGTTCAGTGATATAATCATGATAGATGATACCTGCCGTTTCTATATTTCTAGAATTACATGTTGACATTAAATCAGCATAGACAAGAATGGGTGGGGCGGTTGAGCTTCTTGCATGGCCATGATGAAAATTCCAAAAAGTGTCAAGGATTTCAATTTTCCCCAGATTGTCATGTCTCAATTTGTTATTTACAATGAGTTTTGTTAAGGGTTTCTTTGTATAGAGGGTTACCGTTTCGGAGGTTAGGTAGGCCGTCAATTTTGATGCGGCAACTTCGCCACTCCAAAAAGCATTGTTTTCCTCAAATGTTGTATCTTTCCACCAGCAGATGTTATCAGAACTGTATACTTTTTTATTCAATTTATTTTTTAGCTGCTCTGGATAGGCGGTTACCCAACGATCCATCAATTCTATCTTTTTAATCAGTTTACGCCCATGAGAGCCCCCATTAATTAGAAAACCGAGTGTTTGCAAATCCTTTAAAACCCAGTTCGCTGTCCCAAGAGAGACGTTTGATAATGAGGCCAACTCTCTGAACGTTTTTTTTTCAGAATTAGGAAGGGAAAGCAGTGTAAAGATGACCTTTAAACCGCTGGCTTTGAAAGCACGGATAACAGGCTCCGGTTTCAGAATATCATGGGATTTGTTTCCTTTTACAAAAAGATATAATGGAGGACGATTAAGAAACAGGTTTCCACATGTATCCATAAATTCAATATGATAGTTTTTAAGACGGTCAGCCATTTCAGCCGAAACATAGGGGGTGATTATGACGGTTCGTTCTTTGTCGTGAGATTCAGCCAAATGTAACGCCGCCATGGTTTTATCGAACCTGGTTTTTACTTTTGTAATCAGTCTATGTTCCGTCTCACCGTATGTAATCGTAATAATCGCATGGGCGGTTTTATCCAGCGTTTGCGATGGGTAAAGCACGTCCGTTTGGCAAACGGTGAATGGATGAGTTCTCATTATAGCAACTAAGGTCTTCTGAAGGATGTCTTTTTCGCTCATGGGTGAGATTCTCCGTTCAATATATTTAATAGTCTATAAAAAATGAACATACATATATTTTGAACACGCCACAAGATGTTATTTTTATAAAATGAAGAACTGTTCAAATCAGTACAACCACCGTCTCCAAAACACCATGGATTCCGGGTCGGCACCGCATTTTGAACGTCATGACCTTGCGGAGATTATTTCCGACGCAAAGTCCGAATCATCATCGACCGCCGCCCAGAATCCATGCCCGTCATAGCTTAGCCGTTCAAATCAATTCTAAAATCGTTTTCAAAATTCACCATGGATACCGTCGGCTTTTGTTTGGCTTTCTTTCAGCCCCTCGCTTTGGGGCTCTTCCCGGAAGGATCGGGTCATTTGTCGGGTTTCGTGGCTCTACCCGACCCAGGAGAGGAGAGGCAATTGGATATTCCATATTCCCCATTGTGCCGTTTTTCGTCACAACAATGGCCAAAATGCGTAAATTACGCCAACGCTTTTTAAGCATCATGGCATGAATCAATGGGGTGTTATTAAAATAAAAATAAATTAAAACAGCATGATAGATATTTTTACGAAAATAGTCACACGCTGGCATTGCTTTTGTAATAACATAGTACCGTACGAACGAAACGATTCGTACAAGATGACTGGAAGGCAAGGTCGTCGCACGGATAGCACTCTGTTGAAAAAGTGTTGCTAAAAACAGGTTTCTTGGTTATCATAAAAGAACTGCAATAGAGTAATTATCACGTGTTGAACGTTTTCCCGAGTTAAAGACCGAAGTTCATGGTGCAAAAAAGTCATGGTGTTTTTACATCGGGAATCTTGTCTACGCGTTGATAAAAATCTCAAAAACCAACCAAAAGAGGAGACACCACATGTTTAAAATGGTCAAAAGAAATGAAAAAGGCTTCACCCTCATCGAACTCATGATCGTTATCGCCATCATTGGTATTCTGGCTGCCATCGCTGTGCCCCAGTTCATGACATATAGAATGAGGGCTTACAACTCGGCTGCTAAAGCAACAGGTCACAATCTGAAAGCGGACAACGCCAATCTGAACTCCGAACTGGGCGTCTATGGGCATACTGAAGCAGCAGCAGTTCTCCTTGATGGTGCTGACGCTGGTGTGGGTGTTGCCGATACGACCGCTGACGTGGACTTGGCAAGGCCTTCAACTATTGGAGCAACAGGTGCCCGACTTGCCGGCACGACTGGTGCTTTACCAGCGAGATCTCTGGCCATTGGCGTTGCATTGGGTAACAATATGATCGCAGATGTTCAAGATGTAAATGATGCGACTAATCAGTCTTCATATTGCGCTTATACACGTCATTTTAAAGGCGACACCGCTTACGGAATTGATGGCGACATTGAAAATTCTCTGTACGCAGTTACAAACGCTAACTGGTCTGATGTCGCTGGTATTGGTGCGGCAACTTTGGTTCCTACGCTTCCTCCTGTTGATGATATTACTGGTCAAGCTGGTGGCGGTTTACCCACTGGAAACTGGACTCTTGTTCCCTAATGTTTAATAAAATATAATGACAATAGCCCCTTTTTGATCAAGAAAGGGGCTATTTTTTTAACCAGAAAAAGGCATCCTAAAAGCTTATGGCCGCGATACAATTCCAGAATGTTTCTAAAACGTTTACCAGCGGACTGAAAAAAAGAAAGGCTTTAAACGATCTGTGTCTTACCATTGAACACGGGGAGGTTTTTGGGTTCCTTGGTCCAAACGGTGCAGGCAAAAGCACAACCATCAAGCTTCTGCTTAATTTCATCCGGCCGGACCATGGAGAAATCCATGTCAAGGATGCTCTGGTTGGGCGGGAGAACTATTTGCATCATATCGGATATCTCCCAGAAATCCCCTGCTTTTACGAGAATCTCACCGCTGTTGAGATATTAAATTTTTCAGGCAGAGTGTCCGGGCTGAAAAGAGATGACCTGGACGGCAGATCCCATGATATTCTCAAACGGCTGAAGCTCGACCATGCGAAATCCTGGCAGATCCGGACCTTCTCCAAAGGGATGAAGCAGCGGCTTGGTTTTGCCGTGGCCCTGATCCATGACCCTGAAATCGTGATTCTTGATGAACCGATGAGCGGATTAGACCCTATGGGACGTCATCTGATCACGGATGTGATCCTTGAACTCAAAGAGCGGGGGAAAACCGTCTTTTTCAGTTCCCACATTTTAAGTGACGTTGAAAAGCTCTGTAACCGGATTGCCATTCTTAATAATGGCAATCAACTGTTCGCAGGTGGAGTCAAAGATGTGCTGAGCCGATACGGCTCAGACCTTGAAAGTGCGTTTATGAACATCGTGCAGATGGATGACAGAGGTGATAATGAATAAGATTTTTCTGATCGGCTGGATCACCTTCAAAGACTGTATCCGCAACAAAGCGTTGTATGGGATTTTTTTTCTCGGTCTGATTCTCTTTGTCGCCAACATCGTCTTTACCGGAATGTTTACTTGGGAACTCGGCAAAGTGGCCGTTGACATGGGCCTTTCGATCATCTCCTTTTCAGGGCTCATCATCATTTTTTTCATGTGTCTGCCCCTGATGGCCAGTGATCTTATAAATAAAACGGTGTATCTGATTCTGTCCCGGCCTGTTACAAAGGCCCATTATATCATTGGGAAATACGTGGGGCTTGGATCTGTGATTGTGATTTCGAGCTTCTTTTTAGGGCTGTGCAGTGCTCTGTCAGTCCGGCTCTCTGTCCTTGGGGTGGAGGTATTTATTCCACCCCATTTTTCGTGGACTATGTTTGCCGCATCCATTGGTTTTCTGACCCTGTCCCTTCTTGTCCTTCTGGCTCTTGCCATTCTCTGGACCTGTGCGAGCACCCATCATTTTACGGCGGTCCTGCTGACCCTGATGACCTACTTCATCTGTCATAATATGGAAAACGTTAAAAATATCATTCTGTCCACCAAGTTCATGACGAAGGACTCCCTTTCCATCAAGGTGATTGACACGATCTCTTGGATATTGCCGAACCTTGCCGCTTTTGATCTGAAAACAACAGCAGCCTATGGTCTGCCCGTTAATATGACGTCCTTGTCATGGGTTCTGCTTTACGGCTTTTCGTATATCGTGATCTGTATAACCCTCGCTGTCATGATTTTTAAACGGAGAGAGTTGTCGTGAAAATGGATCGCACGTTTATCTGGCCTGTTTTCTTTTGTTTATTCCTGGGTTTTTTTATTGCAAGCAACATACACATCAAGAATGAACGAAATAAACTGAGCGCCCAATATGCCTTGAATATTGTCAATGCACCGCCGGAAGTGGTTCAATTGATTGCCGGTGAGTTCAAAGGCCTTATGGCGGACTTTATCCTGATGCAGGTCAGCTCGTTCACTGGAAGTGGAAAAGATATTTCCCAAGAAGAATGGAAAAATGTGCTTCTGGGATTTGAACAGGTCATGGGCCTTGATCCTTATTTCGAGCAGACTTACCTCCTGGCCCAGAGCGCCATGGCCTGGGATGCTAAAATGCCGGAAGAGGGCAATCGGCTGCTTGATATTGCAAGGCATAGCAGGCCATGGGATTTCAGACCTGGTTTTTATATGGGTTTTAATTATTATTATTTTCTGAACGATTATGATCGCGCGTCTAACATATTTATCGAAACAGCAAAGGTGGAAAATGCCCCGGTTTTAATAGCGCTATTAGGCAGCAGGTTTTCTGCAAAAGACGGGAGAACCCAGGCCAGTCTGCTGGTTCTGGAAAACATGCTGGATGCACCCGATATCTCTGAAAACAGTTTAAAAGAGATAAAACACAGAATTATGGCTCTTAAAGGAGTTATGATTCTTGAAAATGCAGTTAAAGTGTATGCTGATCGTTTCGGCGCTAAACCTGAATCACTCGATAAACTTATAGATACAGGGGTTATAAGCCAATTGCCACCTAACCCCTATTTAACATCATACACATATGATCCTGTTAACAATGAAGTCAGGTTTGATAAAGTGAAAGATCTGGGAAAGTAGATGGTCGTTTCGGCCATAGGGGGGGAACATCACATGTCCACAATGGTCAAAGGAAATGAAAAAGGCTTCACTCTGATTGAAATCATGATCGTTATTGCCATTATTGGTATCCTGGCATCCATCGCCATTCCCCAGTTTATGACTTACAGGATGAGATCATATAACTCCGCAGCCAAAGCGATTGTTCACAATCTGAGATCAGATAACGCCAATTTGAACTCCGAGTTGGGAGTCTATGGACATACCGAAGCGATAGCTGCAATTCGTTCTGCTGCTGATGCTGGTGCTGGTGCAGCCGATACCCGCGCTGTCCAGGCTTTATCTGCTCCAGCAACAACGACTTTAGCCGGTGCACGTCTTTCAGGGCGGACGACTGAAACAGTTCCCAGAGCAATGGCAATACCCATTGCTCTGGGTCATCATATGGTTGCGAATTGTTTGGACATCAATGATGCCTCCAACCAGACTTCATACACTATTTTTACCCGCCACATCAAAGGTGACACAGCTTACGCCGTTGACGGAGATATTGAAAATTCCATTTATTCTGTTTCAAATCCTGCCTGGCCGAACTTGGCAGGGCTTCAGGCCACACCTGTTAATCCAACCCTCGCTTTCGCTGATGAAATTAGAAACGCAGCTGGAGGCGGTTCACCCACAGCAGCCTGGACGTTGATTCCATAGGTATTTTGTAATTTTTTGTGACGACTGCACACGGGGATTTGCAACTCTGGGTCATAAAGATATTCGATTACCTTATGACCGTTGACTCCCCTTGCCTGACGATCCGGTTTATGATACGTCAGGGAACATGAAGCGAATATCACACTTAAAATTTTCCCATGACAAACTTTTCAAGGAGATCTGGAGCGATGTGGAAAGCGCCCGGTCGTTTCTTGAAAACTACCTGCCAACCGATCTTCTTACCGTGATGGACCTTGCGAGCCTTGAAATACACAAAGGCAGTTTTGTTGAAAAGAACCTGAAAGAATATCATTCAGATCTTTTATACCGTGTTCGAACGGAAAACGGCCATGCCTTCATCTATATTCTTTTTGAACACAAAAGTTATCCGGACAGCCTGATCCACCTGCAACTCCTGAAATACATGACCGGTATCTGGTCGTTGAATTTGAAACAGAGCCGATCAAAAAAACTGGATATCATTGTGCCTCTGGTGATGTACCATGGGAAAAAGAATTGGAACGCGCCGGAACGGTTTTCAGGTTTGTTCAGCGATTCATCCGAACCTGTTCAATCCTTTCTGCCTGATTTTCAATACATCCTTTTTGATCTTCCCCGGTACAGCGATGAAGAGATCAGAGGAACCATTCTGAGCCGTGTGGTCATGCTGATGTTCAAGCATGTTTTTGATCCAGATTTTGAGAAAAAACTGCCGGGGATTTTCAAGCTTCTGAACGATCTGATGCAGAAAGAAACCGGTTTGCAATATATGGAAACTTTGTTAAGATACCTGATAGCAAACATTGAAGACATGAGCAGTGAAAAACTAAAATCCATCGTTGAAGGTGCCATGTCTGAAAAAGAAGGAGAGAAGGTTATGACATTCGCAAACACCATGCTGGGAAAAAGCTTTTATCAGGGCGTTGAGCAGGGAATGCAACAAGGCATGCAACAGGGAATGCAACAAGGCATGCTCCAGGAACTTAAAGAAGCGGTGATGGATTTGATGGATATCCGGTATGGAACCCTGAGTGAAACAGAGCATGTGAAACGGCTGATTAACACCATGGAAAATATTGAACGGCTTAAAGCCCTGAAACACAAAATCAAAAGCGGAGCATCCATCGCTGAGATAACAGCCATGATGGGTAACTGATCTTTATAAATAAGATATTTTCAGAATTTCCACATCTTTGTAGTAATGCTTAAGAATTGCCTCACTGCTGAGTCCGGCCAAGGCCATGCGCTGAGCGCCATGCTGGCTCATTCCAACTCCGTGACCGTAGCCCGTGCCTCTTAATTTTACTCCGGTTTTCTCCGGGATCACATCGCAGATCGTGCTTTTCATGTTTACGGGTCCAAGGCTCATTCTGAAAGAATTGCCTGATACTTTGACCTGCTTATCATCAGAATAAAGAATAAAACTTAATATTCGACCTGAGGGAGATTTTTCCTGGGGCTCGATTTTTCTTAAGCTCTTTCTGGATAGAGATTTGCTGAAGATTCGTGACAGTTCTTTGTATGAAAGGGTGTATTCCCAAGGGGGGATGGGTTGTTCTGTGCTGTAGCTGTCTTCAACGCTTTTGAGATAGGGGATGTCTGCGCCCCAGACGTTCAGGGAACTTTCGGTACACCCTCCGCTGTTTGAGTGAAAATAGGATATGATCAGTTTGTCCTGGAAGGCGAGAACCATGCCTTTACTTGAATCTACGGCGGCTCTTGCAGATTCTTTTTCCGCGTCAAGGCCACCGTATACCTGTGATGATGTGGTGGCTTCCAGATCATAGGCTTTGTCTCCCGAGGTGTGCTTTCCCCGGATGTACAGGGCAAACGTCCTTGAAGCGATGGCCTGGGAAACAAGTGCTTCCGGAGCCCATAGTGGTGACATTTCTTTGGGGACCACACCGTACAGATAGGATTCCACATCCACATGATTGACGGCCATCAGGCCCGATGGCTTAAGGTGAACGGCTATGATTCCTCTGTAGCGCCGTCCTCCAATGCGCAGCCATTCTCCTTGATGCATGATTCTGCAAGAGTCGGCATCGACGGCTTTACCGTTCAGTATGAGACGTTTACCTTTTCTGGAAAACGTCACCGGCCCCATGCCTTCGAAGAGCAGAAGACCTTTATCCATGCATCTTACGGTGAGACTCGATTGGCCGTCGACACGAATGCTGGCTGCCTTTTTTGTCAAGAGAACGCGGATCCCTGGATCAAGTGTCGTGAGACCGATAGATTTATGTGAAAGAGACGGCTCTTTCTGGGATTTTCGCTCGGCGCTTTCAGCCCAGGATTTTACAGATATCATCCGTGCGCCTGTTGGGTAACGTTCCATATAATCTTCAAAGGCTTTAAATGCCTCGACGTAACGTTCGTTCTTGTAGTAGATCCGGCCGATGTTGAACAAAGCGTCAGGAGCCGTGGGGCTTTCGGGGTACATAAGGGTCAGGTCTTTGTAGCAGTCAATGGCATGTTCAGGAAGATCCAGATAGTTTTCGTATATGGAACCGATATGAAAAAGGGCATTTGCCCTGATGTGGGTGTCGTTCGACGACAGGGAGATCTCACGGAACAAGGCGATGGCTTCGGGATAGCTTCCTCTGACGATCAGTTCCTGACCGGAGGCGAATCCCGGATAGTCTTCCTGAAACTCGGTAGCCCCCGCAGCTTGGAGAACCATGGCGGAAATGAAAAGAAGTAATAAAAACAGGCGCAGAGCGGGTGAATCCTTATATTTTGTCATAACCATTGCCACATCATGAATGAGAATAAGCTTTCGAATGATCGTCAGGTACCATTAGTTATCATCGATCCACAAAAAATTCATCAGATTTTTCTGGGCGGTGTAATGGGAAATTTGCTTTGATTTGTTTTTCCATTTAAAGTACTGTTTAAAAACATGTCAGATTTTACGGTTTTTCTTTCCTCATGTGGATACCATGATGAGTGAAAAACAATACATATTATCAGGATTCCAAGAGCTTATGAAAGTCATTGCGGGTTACACCGGCAGAAAAACGCTGGAGTTCATCAACTACATCCTCAATGTTTTTGCTTTTACGTTCCGGTTGTTTGAATTGTTCTTAAGCCAGAAAGCGACAGGCCGGGCACTGGTCAAGAAAGCCGTGGTGGAGCAGATTTATTTCACGGCGGTTCAGGCTTTACCTATCATTACTCCCATCGCACTGATGGTGGGAACCATGCTGATCGTTCAGTTTACCAAGCTTTCCGGTGAATTTGACCTGGGAAAAGTCACAGTGGTTCTTGTCGTCCGTGAGCTTGGGCCTATTATCACGGCCCTTCTTGTTATCCTCCGGTCGGCCACGGCAGTCACCATTGAGATTAGTTCGATGACTGTTTTCAACGAGATTGAAGCCCTTGAAATGGCAGGGGTTGACCCCATGCGCATCCTTTCCTTTTCCCGGTTTGTGGGGATCACCACGGCGGTTCTCTGTCTGTTCATTATCTTCGATATCGTGGCCATATTTGGAGGTTATGTCATTGTCTGGGTGGCCAGTGATGTGCCCATGGGTTCGTTTCTGACTCTTGTGGCGAAGGCTATCACGGGCACGGATATGGTGGTAGGGCTGCTGAAAGCCCTTTCCTTTGGTGTTGCCATGACCGTCATCAGCCTTTATCATGGCTTTAAAACAAAGAAAATAATAACCCTGATCCCCGTTAGCGCTTCCAAGACAGCGGTTCAGAGCTTTTTCTGGGTGATGGTGATCAATATTTTTATTTCCGCTGTTTTTTATCTGTAAGGGGAATCATGGCTCTGATCGAATTGAAAGATTATGTTCTCAAACCGGAAAAAGCAGGAAAAGGAAATGGAATCGCCCCACTGATCTTGAACCTGGAACAGGGCGTTGTTTACTCTTTAAAGACCGATTCGGCCAATGACGCCCACCTTTTCTTCAAAGGACTTGCAACCCTTGCCTATCCAGCGGGCGGAGTGTACACGTATAATGGTGAAACCCTTGATTTCTCAGATTACAGACGGCTGCTGTGGGCAAAAAAAACCATGGGGTATCTGACGGCCGACACGGCCCTTATCAGCAACAGGTCCATCCGGGAGAACCTGATTCTGGGCCGTTCCTATTTTGAGAACGATCTGTCTTTGGCTCTGGACAGTGAGACCATGGCCTTGTGCGTGACCTTCGGCATCGAGAGGGTTCTCGACCAGAGACCCGCGAATCTTGGCGTGCCAGACAACAAATGCGCCATGATGGTCCGGGAGATTGCAAAAAAACCAAAGATCATGCTGCTGGAATATCCCGAAGAGTTCTGTCTGTCCGAAGGGAACTCGCTGGAGGTTCTGATTGAAACGATCAAAAAGAAAATTGATTTGGGGATGACTCTTGTCTTTCTGACATACGAAGAAGATTTCAGCCGGTGCTTTTCAGGAAAAACCCTCACAATCAGTGAAGGAAAGGTCCGGGAAGTTGTTGAATCATAAAACCAAACATGGGATTGACGCATTATGGTGTTGAGTTTCAGTACAATGGAAAAAGTGGTGGGGACTTTCGTGATTTTGGTATTGGTCCTTCTTCTGAGCATGGTGGTTCTCGTGGGGCGAGGTAAAGACTGGTTCAGAAAGAATGTCACCTACCAGACGACATTTGGCCAGAGCTATGATCTGGACCTTAATTCCTCGGTGAAACTGTTTAATGCAGATATCGGAAAAGTGAAAAAAATCAATCTTGTGGGTGACAGGGTCACAGTGACCATGGCCATTTACGAGGATTTTGCATATCGAATCCGTCAGGATTCGACCGCAAGTGTGGAAGGCATCAGCTATATCGGAAAGAAGTTCATTTCCATCAAACCCGGAAGCGAAAGTTCTCCCCTGATCGAGGAGGATGGCGAGATTCCTTCGATTGAAAACAAATCCATTACCGATCTTCTCAAAGAATTCGAGATCGAAAAAACGGCCAAAATGGTTATAAGGGCTGTTCAGGATCTTTCGGAAATTACAGCGAGGATCAAACAGCCTGAGGGGCCCTTATTTGCGGCCATGGCCAGCGTCAACAAATCTCTGGAAGAAGTTGAGAAAAAGGTTGGCAAGATCATGGCCAACGTGGAAAAGGCCACAGGGAAAACCCCAAAAGTCGTGGATCAGGTTCAAGCCGATCTTGAGAAAGTTCATGAAATCGGTGACGTCTTGCTTGCCAACATTGCCGAACTAAAAAAAATAATCGCTAACATCGAAAAGGGAAGCAAGGATATTCCTCCTGTGACCGGTTCTGTTAAAAACGGGGTCAGTGAAATCAGGGCCGCCGTTGAAAATATCGACCAGGTTGTCCTGTCATTGAAAAAGAATATCCTGATCCGGTCCAACATTCCGCCCGAACCCCAGCCCGAGGCAGTGGATGCGGGGATGCGGTAATGTGCTATATTATGGACAAATGAACAATATCCGATGAAGGAATAAAAAACGACGAACGACCAATCGCAGATCGGATTATTTGTCGGGGTTCGTTTCTCTACCTGACCTACGAGGGGCTACGGAGCCCCGGCAATGTTGTTGACTTAAGCACCAGCCGTAAGTTGCTGGCCCTCGTTCCGGGGATTTTCCCTGACTTTACCCGATAGAATTTATTAAGCCTCAACACTTAGTAACAGGATTTTTGAACATCGAAAATCGAACACTGAACATCGAATAATGGCAGAACTGCCTCTGTCTCTTTCATGAAGCATTCTTAAAATTTCATCGATTAAAAATTTTGAATTAAATAACATAAAACCATTTGGTCCCTATCCATGTTTTTCGGATCACTTCAGCACTTATCAAATGGCACAATCCTTAATTCGATGTTCGATGTTGGGCGTTCGTTGTTCAACGTTCATTCTTTTTTTATTCATTCATTGATCAGTAATATTTATCGGGTAAAGCCAGGGATTCTCCCCGAAGCGAGGGGCTGTTGCGTGATGCGATAGAATGTGTGGGGCTACAGCATTGCGGAGCCCCGGAGCGAGTCCCATGCTATGGCTGCGGGCGCGAGCCCGATCTACAGATGTATTTATTGCCGGGTAAATAATATCTCTGTTCATCTTTATTTGATCGCTTATGGCTTTGTTTGTATTAGGGCATGCTGTTGTGGATTTTGGAATAATCAAACAAATATAAAACATCAAAAAGGTAATATCATAATATTAATATTACAATAATGTTTATTAATGTTGTTATGAGACATTATTTAATTGATGGAAATATACAAATATAGTTAATTATAACAGCAATTAATATTTAATAACGAATAGATTTATTGTCTGGCATATGATCTGCAAATTATGAAAGTAAAGAATTTGAGAGAGCACTTTCATAAAAGGAGACAGGGATGAAAAAAATCGAAGCAATCATTAAGCCATTCAAGCTGGATGAGGTCAAAGAAAGCCTGGGGCAACTGGGGATTACCGGTATGACGGTGAGCGAAATAAAAGGATTCGGTCGGCAGAAAGGCCATCGGGAGATTTACCGTGGCGCAGAATACCAGGTGGATTTTGTACCAAAAATCAAACTCGATATCGTGGTTTCTGCAGATATGGTGGAAAAAGTGATCACCACCATAGTTGAAAGCGCAGGCACAGGTCAGATCGGAGACGGCAAGATATTTGTCTCATCTGTGGAAAACGCTATTCGTATCAGGACAGGAGAATCTGGAAAAGAAGCTATTTAAGGCCCATCCGGCTGAAACGCTATTTATTTGGGAGAACCCAAAATATTTGGAGGTTGAGTTATGAAAAAGTTTTTGTCTCTATTTGTAAGTGTCTGTCTTTTAATAAGTATTTCAGTGATAGGTGCTGCGGCAGCAGACCCTGACCCTGCCGGAATAAGAACAGGTGGTGCAGCCGATGTGATTGGTGCAACGCCCAATGCGCCAACCGCAGATGATTTGAAAACCATGGGAACAAGCGAACCCCTTGCCGCCAAGCTGGCGGATGTTGTGGGGCATAACCGGATCGCCATCAATATGGTATGGACACTGGTCTGTGGTTTTCTGGTTATGTTCATGCAAGCGGGTTTTGCTCTGGCAGAAACAGGATTTACGAGGGCCAAAAATGCCGGGCATACCATGGGAATGAATTTTATGGTTTATGCCATCGGTATGCTGGGTTACTGGATCTGCGGATTTGCCATTCAAATGGGCGGTGTGGGCGGTGTGGCTACTCTTGGGGGAGCAACCGGGCTTAATAGTGAATTTGTCGTTCATCTTTTTGGAAAAGACTTTGGTTTGTTTGGAATGAAGGGCTTTTTTCTCAGCGGTTCGTCATATGATGCGGTCATTTTTACGGTATTTCTGTTTCAAATGGTTTTTATGGATACCACAGCGACGATCCCAACGGGGACCCTGGCTGAACGCTGGACATTCAAGTCCTTTCTGGTCTACGCTTTCTTTATTTCCATGTTCACCTATCCCCTTTACGCAAACTGGGTCTGGGGCGGCGGCTGGTTGTCTCAGCTTGGGAAAAACTTCGGTCTTGGCCATGGCATGCTTGATTTTGCAGGATCATCGGTGGTTCATATGACAGGTGGTGTGGCGGCACTTGCTGGTGGAATAATTATTGGGCCGAGACTTGGAAAATATAAAAAAGACGGAACGCCAAACGCCATGCCAGGGCATCACATTCCCATGGCCCTTGCAGGTGTCTTTATTCTTGCCTTTGGCTGGTTTGGGTTTAATGCCGGTTCTTCACTGGCAGGTGGTGATATGAGAATCGGAGTGGTTGCAGTCAACACGATGCTTGCGTCCGCAGCCGGTGCTGTATCATCCATGATTTATATGTGGGTATATTATGAAAAACCGGATATTTCCATGATCGCCAATGGTTTTCTTGCAGGTCTGGTTGCAATTACAGCGCCCTGTGCCTTTGTTAACAGCGTGTCTGCTGTGATTATCGGTCTTATAGCCGGTGTTATTCTCTGCATGAGCGTCTTTTTTGTAGAACGTAAATTGAAAATTGATGATCCAGTCGGAGCAATATCAGTTCATGGGGTGAATGGGGCATGGGGTGTTCTTGCACTCGGTCTGTTTGCCGACGGAACATACGGCGACGGATTGAACGGCGTCAGCAATACGGTAAAGGGCTTGTTTTATGGTGATTTCTCTCAGTTTGCAGCACAGATAGTAGGTGTCGCAACGAACGTCGTTTTTGTTTTTTCCATCATGTATGTCTTTTTTAAGGTGTTGAATAAAGTGATTCCGTTGAGGGTTTCAGAAGAAATCGAAAAAGACGGTCTTGATCAGGCGGAAGTAGCAGTAAGTGCTTATCCGGAATTCCCGATTACGCCTTCCATTTATTCATAACATTATTGCCATGCCCGGCATCTCAAGCCAGATGCCGGGCATTTCATGTGAAATCAATCATAACGAAATGTAAGTTTCATCGCTTCATATTGGCGTATTTCTTCGCCATTCTTCGTGAAACAACGGCACTCAAGTAAACCATGGTCTTGGGGAAAAACCGGGTCAGAAGGTCCAGGGTTTTTGCATCTCTGCCCACCATGATCCGCCTTTCGTTTCGCTTGATACCGGCTATAATAATCTGAGCGGCTTTTTCAGCTGTGGTGATAAACACTTCCTTGTCGTAGAGATCCACGGCGGATTCTTTGGGCATTTCCGACAAGGTTCGGTTTACTTTGGCATTCCGCGCGATATTGGTTTTGATTCCGCCCGGATGAACGCAGCTGACGCGGATGTTTGTTCCCATCATTTCCTGGTAAAGGGTTTCGGTGTATCCTTTGACGGCGTATTTTGCGGCACAGTAGGGGCCGTTGTTGGGATTGGGAATAATGCCGTTGATGCTGGAAATATTCACGATATGCCCTTCAGGTCGTTTTTTTAAATAGGGCAGGAACGCCATGGCTCCGTAAACAACACCCCAGAAATCTATACCCATGAGCCATTTGAAATCTTCGATGGGCACTGTTTCGAGGAAATCGCCAAGACTCACTCCCGCATTGTTGATGATGATGTCCACTCCGCCGTGGGCCGCTACCGCATCTTTGGCGAACGCTTCTACCTGATCCTGCTTGGCCACGTCCACAAGGTGGGTGGAAACGTTCACCCTGTTTCCGATCAATCGTTTTGTCTCCTCAAGTCCGGCCTCGTCGATATCGGAAAGGGCCAGACGGCAGTTTTCTTTAGCAAATTCCATGGCAAGCATCCGCCCAATGCCCGATCCGGCTCCGGTGATGGCAGCGACTTTGTTGTTCAGATTTTTCATGATCATTTTCCTTGGAAAGGTTTAAAGATTTTCGCGTTTTCCATCACATCCAGAGTGGTGTTAAGCAAATCCACGATATCCTGAGTGCTGGCATTTTCGTAATCCAGAGTCATGATGTTTTCATCAATGTATTTCAGATAGCTTTTCAGGGCCATTTCCGTATCCTGGGAATCGAAGCATCGAACGCTTTGTTCAAGTTCAATACTTAGACCGTGCCGAATCGAGGTGTCAAGACCCTGGGTCACAGCTTGTTTAATGGCATCGATGGCGATGGGCGGGCGTTTGCTCATCATGTCGGCGAACTCCTGGACCTTGGTTTTGAAATCCGCTTTGTCGAAGATATCGGTTAAAAGGCCTATTTCTTTGGCATAAGCCGGAGTAAGTTGGGTGGCTTTAAGCATCAGCTCAAGGGCCCGTGCTTTTCCGATGAGCCGTGTGATCCGCTGGGTTCCGCCACCGCCAGGGACGATATTTACCAGACATTCGGGTTGGCCGATGGTAAAGCCCTGATCTCCCACCATGAACCGGAAGTCAAAACAGGCAGCCATTTCCGTGCCACCACCGTTGCATGCTCCGTTAATGGCGGCGATGGTGACTTTATTCATCCGCTCAATGGCGTAATACGTCCGCATCATCTGATACCACAGGAACATGCCCGAGGAATAGCCGCGTATCCATTTGGCCTGTTTCAGAGTCAACGTTTCATACCAGGGAAAGATGTCCATGAGCCAGTTGGTGAAGGTCATGTAGTACTTCAAAAGGGTGGCGGTGATTCTATACCTGAAAGCGGTGGGCAGAAAAAGTTTCCGCAGGTGACTGGTGAGCATCATCAGTTCTTTGATGGAAAAATGCATGATGTACGAATCGTCTCTGCCGCCGGTCAAGATGAAAACCCTGATGGAATCGTCTTTGCTGATTTTTTTTATCAGGATGTGCATTTCTTCCAGCATGTCCGTGACAATGAAATTGACTGGCGGATGGTGGATTTCCACCCACATTGTCTGGTTTTCACGACGGGTTTTCAGATATTTGAACTCCATGGGGCCCTCATTTTATGATTTATCGGTATTTCTCACGTTCACAATTCGATGTTCGATGTTGAGCGTTCGATGTTCATTATTTTTTTTGATCCTTTGTCTGCCATAAAAACAGCAGAAAAATCAGGGTGAAGATCAGGTCACAGGTTCCGCCCAGAAGGGCAAGCAGCGATGCACGGTCGGTTAAATAGGAATAGGAGAAAAAGATGAAAAAAACCGATTTGCCGATAATGGCCATCCAGACAATACCACGGTTCTTGCTGACATCTCTGGATACAAAATAGTAACCGATTCCGAAAATAAGAATCGCGCCCCAGACGATGTTGTAAAAACTATAGGCGTAATAATTGCTGAAAACACTTGCCACCATGTCCGGGCCATAGGCAAGAGTGGCCACAAACCGGGGCAGCAAAAGGCCGGGGATGGCGAAAGAAAGATTGAACAACGCGCCGAAAAGGAATATCCGGCTGTAGGTGTGGTTTGAAATTCTATTCATGATTTGTCAATCCTTCATTGGCTGTTGGGTGTTCGATGTTCGGCGTTCATTTTTTCCCGCCATTCTTCCGTTTCACAAATTCTTCCATCAGCTCCACAAATCCGTCGATGCGTGTATTCATCGGGCCATCGGAATATGCTCTGGGGTCGCAGTGGTCTGTGTTCATAATCATCACAGGAATTCCCCATTTTTTTTGCAGAGCTTCCTGGAGATCAAGAAGCCCGGTACTGCTGGGGCGACAGCTCTGGTTGGCGTGGAGGATGATGCCGTCAAGATCGAATTCCTCGACGAGCTTGTCAAAGTAAGCGATGCGCCGGTCAAGATTCAAGGTGAAGGGGATGATGATGTGATCTCTGGCGATTCGTCGCAATGTTTCCTTCAAGGTGTTTCCGGGCTTGCTCCGCCCGGCGAAAGAATAGGTGTAAGGATCGGCTACAATACGAACACCTTTTTCCGCCAGAACTTTCTGATACAGATCCACGTTGTACCAGAGGGTGATGCCTTCCCACAACACGCGGTATTTTTCCCTTCCTTTTTCAATGCTCTGGTTGTTGCCGTAACGTTTTTTTGCCCGTTCAAGCTCCGAGCCGTAATATCTGATAGCATCTTTCTGATTCCACTGACTGACCATGGGTAACATGAACGTTCTAACCCATTCGAAATAGCGATTGGCGGGAGTCCGTTTTCTGTATTCATAAAGCTCTTTGAACAACCGGCATATTTCATGGGAATTGTTCACAATTTCCATGAATTTTTTTTCGTTGAATTTTTTGCCTGTTTCCCGTTCCAGAAAGGCGATGAGATCCCAGAGCTGCGCCTCGATGTAATCCACGTATTCCTCAATCCGGTCTTCTCCTTCACCGGCCACAAGGTTGGGAACATCCAGTGCAAAATGGGGTTTGCCATGAAGCTTGGCTTCACCTTCAAACCATTTCAGATGGGTGTCACACACCAGATTGGCCGAAAAATAGGCATCGGCCACCCGGTGACCTCCAAAATCTTCAGGCCAGCCCATGCGTGAGGCTCCGATGCTTGTTTTCATATAGCTGCAAAGATCTCGTCCGTACCCAAGGCTTTCAGCATGTTCAATGGGCGGAACCGTGCATCCGGCGGCTCCGGTGAGCGCTGCATAGGCTTCGGGGTAACCTGGAAAATAGCCCATGGCCACAGGAATTTCCGTGGGGAAACCGGCACTGAACACACCGAACCGTTTCCAGGGTTGAATGGCGGTCATCTTGGTCCGGTTAAGGTACTGCATGATAATCAGGAATAACCGTGGCGTAAGAGGCTGGTTGAGATACCCTTTCAGGCCCTGAATCAGGAGTTTTGGATGCTGTGCGATGAATTTTGTTATTTTGATCATATAATCTCCCTGAAACTTTCCAGTCTGCTGACCAGTTGCTGATCCACGGTGGGTGTGAATTCCCGCTCAATGATGATCAGTTTGTGTCCGTCTTTTTTCAGTTCACCCGTCATGAACGGCAGATCCAGCCCATGGGGTTCACAGAATTTCAGAATCTGGTAAACGATTCCTTTAACGGGTGTTTCTGCAAGGCATTGCCTCAGGTAATCCAGCCGCGCGGCAAAAGGAATCCGTGTGGGTGGCTGGGGAATTTCTGCCCGATAATCCACCAGTGCTTCAATGGGGTCACCTGTTTCCCGGATTGATATGGCAAAATACCGTTCGCCGAGGCTTAAATCGTCACGAACAGCCCTCAGTTTGGCCGCGTCCAGAATATCCATCATCTCGCCATAGGTGATGTCCGAACCGGTGAGAAGAACAGGCACCCGATCAAGGGGAAACGAAGGAAGATTTTTCCAGTCTGCCAGAGTTTTTTCAAGTTCAACGATTAACTCGATTTTGTCCATCTGAACACATTTCCGGGTGAGATCGTGGTAATCCCTGTTCGGAATGTCCCGTGTTGCCCGAAGTGCTGAAAGTTGTCGCATCAGATGTTTGATCCGGTTGGATGTGGCTATGGCTTCTCTTAAAACCTGGTCTGTGACGGTCAGCCCGAAATGCTTTTCAAGGCGGTCAATGAACCGGAGCAGCTCGTGCTTGTGATAGTTCTTCGCTGTCTTGTCGTTCTTAGCCGGTGTGTTGATCCAGTAAAGAAAATCGGTTTTAACATGGTATTTCCAGATGTCGTACTGGTTGTTCGTGGTGTCGCATCCGTGGCAGAATGCGATTCCGGCCCAGTCCGCAGAACGGGCCATGCCTTCGGTGAGGCAGGCTCGTGAAAAAGGGCAGATGTAGTTGTGGACATAGCGGTCCGCCGGGTCGTTTGAAACATGAACGTCTCCAAGAATCTTGTACGGCGTGAACCCCGCCGCCATAACGATCTCTTCCGGGAATTCGTGCCCTGTGTCGTAGTATGCGAATAATCTCATGTATGATCCTTCTTTTATTGATATACAGCTTAATTGACAGACTTGATGCTTGCCTCCGGCGGCCAGATTTTAAAAATCTGGACAAATGGGTATATGTTTATATACGCCAGACAGCCTGCAAATACCCGTTTGTCAAACTTTTCAAAAGTTTGGCTCCCGGCAGGGCCACCGGAAGTCAGAAAACAGAGTATAATCTTTATTGCCGCGCCCCCAGAATCGCCGCCCCAATAGCTCCGCATACCTGGGCTTCGTCCGGTACATCGAGTTTCATGCCGATTCGTTTTTCAATGGCTGTGCGCATGCCCGCGTTTTTCGAAACACCGCCGGTCATGACAATGGGTTTGGCCACACCCGTTCGGTTCATCATGGATACCATCCGGGACGCGATGGATTCGTGGATGCCGGCGATGATGTTTTCACGGCTTTCGCCCCTGGCGATCAGGCTGATCACTTCCGATTCAGCGAACACCGTGCACATGCTGCTGATGATCACCGGGCGTTTGGCGGCCTTGGACATTTTGGCGAAATCCGTGAGTTCCACATGGAGAGCCCTGGCCATGACTTCAAGGAATCGTCCGGTTCCGGCGGCACATTTATCGTTCATCACAAAATCGGCCACACTTCCGTTGTCGTCCATGCGGATGCACTTGCTGTCCTGGCCTCCGATGTCGATGACCGCCTTGACCTTTGGGAAAAAGTGCCGGGCTCCCGCTGCATGACAGGTGATTTCCGTGATCTGCTTGTGGGCGATGGACACGCTGTTCCTGCCGTAACCCGTGGACACGATACAGGTGATGTCCTTTTCCTTCTTGTTTGTCTTGTCCAGCATTTTTGCAAAAATGTCCTGCCAGGCTTTCACCATGTCGTAGCCGCTGAACGCCAGATCGGCGTATGTCAGTTTGCCATTGTCCATCATGGCGATCTTTGTGGTGATGGACCCGATATCGATTCCAACGGTGATCATGTTTTTATCCTGTTTGTCGTTTTTGAGAGATTTTTGGAAAAAACGATACGTGACCTTCAAAACGATTACAATGACCCAGATGGACATTTGTATTGTCAAAAACGGTCAGATTGGGATTGGGCCTGGGAGGATATAACCCACCAATAAACCATCTGAAACGTTGTAGGAGCGACCTGCTGGTCGCCCAAACCTATATATAATAAACGTTTATGGTTATGCGGACAGAGGGCGACCAGCGGGTCGCCCCTACGGTCATCACATATATTATATGTGTGTTGGAAATATTATTTCGTCGGGTTAATAATACGAACCCACCGGCTACTCTTTCATAATCTTTACAATTCTTTCATCCAGACAAGACCGAAGAAAAACATTCATCGGCTTCTGATCACCACTCTCGTAAAAAGCCAGCATCAATTGGTTAAATTCAAGCTGCCTCTTTGCCGGAAGGTTGATGGCAGGGAATCCATGGTTTAACAAAAGCCCGTTCATGACAAATCTGCCCATCCGCTTATTGACATCATAAAAGAACTGACATCGGGCCATGGTTAGAAAAAAATGAATGGCGCGATCATAAACATCGGGGATGGCTGAGGCGTCGGAAACCATCTTATCAAACAGTTCCGACAATGATGCCGAAGGGGGCGGCATATAGGCCGTTCCGGCGATGGTGACCCCGCCGGATCTGAAATCCCCCCATTCCAGCGCATCGTCTTTTGCTGCGATTCCATGAAGAGAACAGACGGTTTCACGGGTGATGGCAAACTGATTTTTCTCAATCAACTCAAACAACATCCGCCATGCATTTGCTTGATTCAGAGCGATATTCTGATCACTGATCTTGTGGCCGCCCACAGTAACCCCATCCAATAATGTCTGGATTTCCGGCAAGGTGAAGTGAATCCCTTCCAGGTTCACCGCATCACAAACCAGTTCAGCCAATTGACGTTTGGCAAGCATCAATGCTTTTGCTTTATTTGGCTTCATGTTCCATTGTGTTTCCTGCATTATCGCTTTTCCTATTTATCCAGCGTAGAGAAGTTGGCTTTGGCAAAATTATTAAGGACTTCTGTTGCGGCGGATTTCGCTGCGTCAACACTGATATTTCCGCTGACTTCCAAGTTTATTGCCGTGCTGTCATTGTGGCCCACGGCGTGCAAATAAGCGGTTGGAATGGAACGTTTTTCCCCTTCACTGCAATCCGTTTCATAACCAAAATAGCTGATCGAACCGCCACTGACCGTTTCTGTTTTCAATGGACTCAAGGATACCAGTTTCGGATTTTTACCGGCTTTCAATCGCTGGTATCTCTTTTCGAAATCATCCAGCTTGTTCTGTTTTCGCTGCTGTTCTTCAGGACCGATCTGCATTTTAAACATTGCGATTCCTTCTCCGGCGTAGTGCTTGAGATCATAGGTAATTTTGCCGGGAGTTTGCGAAACCTGATTTGCACAGATGTTTTTGAAGGGAAGATTGGCGGCTGCGTATCCCATACCGATGATTCCCGCAGCGTTGTACTGGCACGTCACCTTCACCGCGTTCCCTGGCATCAGAGAGGAAAGAACCGCCGGGCATTCCGGTTCGCTTTGGGCGAGTGCCAACGTGCTTAAGCCAACCAGGGAAATGCAGGCCAAGAGCGTCAGGCCGTTATGGACAAGTGATTTTCTTCTCATGAATTGCGCCTCCTGTTGTTTATTTTATTGAAAAATATCTCAAAGCCTCCGGCGGCCCTGCCGGGGGCCAAACTTTTGAAAAGTTTGACAAACGGATATGGGAACGGTTTCGATGTTGATCGAAGCCCAACCCATTTGTCCAGATTTTTTAAATCTGATCCCCCGGAAGGGCTGCCAGAGGCAAGGTGTAAAAGACAAATTATATTGAAAGACACATTTCTTTTTTTGGGGATTATTAACATGGGCGAGTGTGTCAATAATTCCAAATACTGTTTTATTGAGATCTGCTTAAAATTAAGAATGCCCCTCCGGAATTCCAGTTATTCCTGTGCTATCGACTCATGATTTAAAACGAGATGCTATTTCGATTTTTTTAACTAAATACCCAAGTCTGCCAATCCCTCCATTCCAATTAAAATCATCAATTAGTTTTAAAATCCTGGCCGCTCGTTGTTTCTCTGTATCGATAACGGTAGTTGAATCTATGATTTCTTTATATTTTTTTAAAAGATCATCATGGCTGCTGCGCTTAGATTTGCATGTTACAATATATGCCTCCAAAGCAGCACTATGGGGGATGTCCAGCGATCCTGTGACTCCAAGGCTGTCTGATAGATGAGTTAATAGATGTGAAGGTGTCATTTCACCGGTAATGAATTGTTTATAAACGACAGGTTCTTTAACTTTTAAAACGATCAAAAAACAAAGAAATAATGGAAAAAGCTTATGGTTTTGAGGGGTAGTCCTTATGGAGAGGCTGAGTAAAGAACAGCAGTGCTCTTGCTCTCGAAGCGTCAATCCATAAATTTCGAATAATTCTGTGAACATACTTAGAGCATCCTCACCTTCATATCGAGTGTCACTACCAGATTTTTGTGAAAAATATTCACTGAACGAGAATTTTTCAAATAGCGTATTAACGAATAATCCTTTTTCAGGCTGGGGGAGGATATAGTCAAAGTCTATGAATCGTCTCAAATATCCATTTACATTCAAATCGTTTCCGTAAATTGCCTTTATAGATGAACCAAGCTGCTCTTTATCTGCACCCAAGACAAATACTATGTTTTCAACATCAAAAAAATGTTTTGCTTTTTCAAGTATTTCAATGGCGAAAATTGGTCTACATCTATCAAGTTCGTCAATGATAAAGACCAATGGCCTTGGTGTGTCTTCTTTTGTGATACTCTTGGCGAACTCTGATAGTGTGACTCTGAATGTCTCTAATGTCTTTTTCGAACCCTCATATTTTTCAATCTGGTCTTTTGCAAGTGATTCAGCTAAGCCAGACAGAGATTGTTCTGTCAGCTTGTCAAGATCTAATGCCCCAGCTGTAGCTATTTTTGCGGCGACAGGGACACTTCGTTTTAGGAGTGTAATACCTAATCCTTTGGCTTTGTTGAAATATTCTCGGGCCTTAGACTCATCACCAGATTTTGATATTTCACTTATCGATGCACTTATTTCGCCGATAAGACAAACGAGTGCATCATCTGAAAAATCATTTTTCCAAGCATTGAAGTACAAAGTCGGGATTGCATTGTCTTTTAAATGTTGCTCCCACATTCTCAGAAAAGTAGTTTTTCCTTGTCCCCAAGGGGCATCGATACATACAACCATAGGTTCATTTGAAGATGTCACAAATTCAGTTAAAGCTTCTGCGCTTTCTTTGCGTTCGAGAACATCATATCTAAATGGTGAGCCCTTAACGACTTTAATTTCATTATTTTTTAGTATCACTCATATCTCCAATGGATTGCTAACAAAGATTATATGTTTTGACTTAGTTGCCATATTATTTGAATTAATGTGAATTCATAAATGGGAATACTTTGAAATGTCAATGAATAATGTTGATATAGAATTGCTCCTTTACCAGTTCTTCTGAGATTTTTCGCGGTTCCGAATAGTGCCAACTGCCCATCTGTGAAGTTGCGAATCAAACCAAACACAAATCACAATTCCTGCAACTCTTCAATAACCGGTTTGATCATGGCCCGATGTTCAGGCGGAACCATCAGTATGCTGAGCGGCTGGTTCAGGAGAAACGAAGAGGGCGGATCAGTGTGGATTCCATGGGATTTATAATGATTCAAATGTCCGTCAACGCCCAGATGCATCAGCATGTCCATCATGTTGGCAAGCGTTCCACCCTGGTCCATGTGTTCAAGAACCTGCATGAACACGTTGTTTACGGTGAAAAGGATGTCGTCCATATCCGCTTCGCCGGAAACGCCGCAGATGTTACGTGACACCATGGCACGGCAGGCCAGAGGACGAAAAGCGTAGACGGAGCAGGCACCATCATCGTCGAGTAGGGGGCAGGGCGTCCATGACGGATCGTATTCCTCTTCAGGTAGATCTTCGCCGTTCACACAGCGCTGGGCCATGGCGTTGACTGTGAGAAGAGGGATCAGCCTTTTTTTGTCTGCCTGCTGGTGGATGTGCTGGAGAGCTAAGGCTCTTTTATCTTCATCCAGATTCTCAAGAAGATAAAACCCTTCCAGGCTGGTGATGGTGACATTTCTGGTGCAGCAGGTGGCGCATCCTTTATGGCAGGCTGATTCCGATGAAGAAAGATAGTCTTCATGGATACGATACAGCCCCTCCAGTTTTTTTAGTTTTGTCATGCCATCGATCATAAATTGTCCTTTCGGGTATAATTGCTAATATGGCGGAGATTTTCTTGAACATCGAACATCGAACACTGAACATCGAAATTTGAATGGGTTGCATCTCCACCCGTGTCAGTTTATCAAAGACTTTCACGCTGGCGGATCTGTTATTGTTTAATAAAAAAAAATGGCTTCGAATAAATTTCAATGAGAGCTTTTTCATTAACCTTATAAAAATGGCCCGATCCATTATTCGATGTTGGATGTTCAGTGTTCGATGTTTATTTATTATTCATTTTCTCATTATTCTTTCAATCCAACCCCCAACCTTGACGTAGTCCCTTCTGTTGGATAAACTGTCCAAGTTTATTAGCGTTTATCAATACAATACACAAGCCTCAACAGGGAGGATACCATGGCATCAACCGTATTTTACATCGATTTCAGGGCCACGTTTCAGGAAAGTCTCACGGCAAAACTAGGAAGGCTGATCAAAACGGCAGGGCTGCCCCAGGTGGTGGGAAAGCGTGATTTAACCGCTGTGAAACTCCATTTTGGTGAAAAGGGCAACACGGCATTCATCAGGCCGGTGTTCGTGGGAATCGTGGTGGAGGCCGTGAAAGAACTGGGCGGCAAACCTTTTCTTGTGGATACCAATACCCTGTATGCCGGAACGCGCAGCGATACGCCAAGCCACCTTACGACGGCGGTGAAGAACGGCTTTGCCTACTCGGTGGTGGATGCGCCTCTGGTGATCGCCGATGGGCTGCGGGGACTTGCTGATGTGGCTGTTTCCATTGAGCAAAAGCATTTTCAGTCGGCTTACATCGGTACGGACATCCATTACGCCGATTCATTGATCAGTCTGGCCCATTTTAAAGGCCATGAGCTTTCAGGTTTTGGCGGAGCTTTGAAAAACATCGGCATGGGCTGTGCGTCACGGCGAGGGAAATTGGCCATGCATTCCACCGTATCTCCCAAGGTGACCAGAAAAAAATGTGTGTCCTGCGGCGAATGTAAAAAACACTGCCCGGCGGATGCCATTTCCTTTGATAAAGACAAAAAAGCGGTGATCGACGAAACCAAATGCATCGGCTGCGGGGAATGCATTGTGGTGTGCGCTGCCGAGGCGGTTCAGATCCGCTGGAACCAGAGCGTTCCCGTTTTTCTCGAAGGCATGATGGAATATGCCCTGGGTGTGATCAAAGAGAAAAAAGGAAAGGTTCTTTACGTGAATTTTATCAACAATATCTCGCCCATGTGCGACTGTGTCAACCACAGCGACACACCTATTGTCCGGGATATCGGCATTGTGGCTTCGCTGGACCCCGTGGCTCTGGATCAGGCCTCAGCCGATCTGGTGAATGAGGAAGAGGCGTTCAAAGGTTCCTGCCTTAAAACCCACACCGCAGCCGGAGAAGATAAATTCAAAGGTCTTTATCCCCAGGTGGACTGGGAAATCCAGCTTGATTACGCCGAAAAACTGGGTCTTGGTAAACGGGCTTATACCCTTAAAGTTCTCGACACACTTGGGATTAAAGATAAAGGAACAGAATGACAAAAGCGGATGCGCTTGAAAAGAGAATCAAAAGGAATGTCACGGCCAGAGAGCACACGTTTTTTGTCGTAGTGTCTCCCGGTCTTGTGAAGGTCTGCCGTGACGAATTGGTCCAGCTTCTCGGTCCTGACCGGCCTGTGGTTGAAGTGGATGGTGGGATCGAATTCAAGGGAATGGTTTCAGATGCTTACAGGGCCAATCTTTACCTTCGGACCGCATCACGGATCATCATGCGGTTTGGCGAATTTACGGACATGGATTTTCCAACCCTTGAAAAAAAAGTCAGAAATATCCCCTGGGAGCTGTATCTTGGGAAAAACCATATCCCCAGCATCCATGTGACAGCCAAAAAATCGCGGCTTAACCATACCGGAGCCGTTGACCAGCGATTCAGGGAAGGCATTGCCTGGCGGTTGGACGATACCGGTGTTTCATCCGGCGATACAGATGAACCGGGTTTTGTTCAGAACGTGTTCGTACGTGTGTTTAACGACCGGTTTGAGCTATCTCTGGACAGTTCAGGAGATCTTCTTTACATGCGGGGACTCAAAACCCAGGGCGGCAAAGCCCCCATGCGTGAGACCATTGCTGCCGGATTACTGACCATCGCCGGTTATGATGGCCGGATGCCCCTTGTGGACCCTATGTGTGGAACAGGATCGTTCGCACTGGAAGCGGCCATGATGGCGAAAAACATTCCTGCCGGATGGTACAGAAGTTTCGCTTTTCAGCATTGGCCCTGCTTCCGGGAAGGGGCGTTCAGGCATATGCGGAAAATTGCAGAGCAGGAGTTCCGTACGGAAAATCTGCCCCCTGTTTTTGCTTCGGATAACGACGGCACGGCCTGTGGGGCTTTTGATGAAATGGTTAAAATAGCAGGTTTTTCCGATATGATCCGGGTTCGTAAGGCCGATGTTTTTGATCTTGATCCACCGTGCCAGGAAAAAGGACTGGTGATGGTCAATCCGCCCTACGGCCTTCGGCTGGGAACGGAAAAAGCCAGTATGGTCCTTATCGGAAACATGTTCAAGTCATTTGGAAAACGTTTCAGGGGCTGGCGGGTGGGAATTGTTTCCCCTTTTGATAAAGTTCAGGTCAACGCCCCTTCAACCATGACCCAGTATCCTTTTTTCCACGGGGGGCTGAAACTTTTCTTCATCAGCGGAACACTTCGTTGAATCACCGGATACACCATGCTTTCTCCAGATTGACAACCGGCATCCGTTCGCCTATGGTGAGCCATATCCGACAATTTACATACGTGCATCATGAAGGGGGAGAGCATGACGGAACCTGCGCTCAATATCAGCGATTTCATCAGATCGGACTGTATTTTTCTTGATGTGGACCTTCCGGACAAGGAAGCGGTTCTCCGATTTCTTGCTGACAAAAGCAGAGACAAGGGCCTTGTGACCGATGCCGAGGGCCTTTTTCAGGGATTTAAAGCCCGTGAGGAAA
>JBAZWJ010000018.1:82218-90725 GCA_041660385.1 Desulfobacteraceae bacterium
GTATGAGCACCGGCGTGGGTGCAGGTCTTGCCTTTCCCCATACCCTTACCGGCGAGCGGAGTCAGGCTGCTGTGGTGATCACCCGTTTATCGAAAGCGCTGGACTACGGATCCATGGATGATAGGGCTGTGGATCTTGTTTTCGCCGTTCTTATCCCAGAGAGCAACCAGACCCAGCATCTCCAGATTCTGGCCAAGGTTTCCCGGTTGTGTCGTAAAAGCGAGTTCATCACCACCGTAAGAAGGGCCAAGGACCCGGACGTTTTGAAACAAGCCATTGAAGGGATCGAACAGGTGTTTGTCGGCTGAATTATGCTGCACGTTTCTGTGGCAGATCTTTTGAACATCGAACACTGAACATCGAATGTTGAATAATGGCATAACCGCCTCTGTCGCATTTATGAAGCATTCTTGCGGTTTCATTTATTAAAAATTTTGAATTAATAAATTGATTCCTATCCCTGAAAACTGATCGCTTTTGACATATCAAATGGCACAATCCTTCATTCAATGTTCTATGTTGATGGCGTCGTAATAGGTTTGAAATTCAGCATAAAACTCGTAGGTTGGGCTATCGCCCACCACAATTAGCGGGCGATAGCCCACCCTACATTGTTCATGACCATCTGGAGACTTTTTTCGTGTTCATCTATGTTCGACGTTCGTTTTTTATTCATTCATTGCCCAATAATATTTAGAGGATAAAGTCTGTGCGAATCCTAGGAATCAGAGCAAAAGATATGCAATGTCTCTGAAATATCTGTTGACACGTCCATGGGTTTTATATAATAAAGCAACACTCACGTGGGGCTGTAGCTCAGCTGGGAGAGCGCATGGCTGGCAGCCATGAGGTCAGGGGTTCGATCCCCCTCAGCTCCACCAATTACATGATAACAAACCGATCCTGTTGCCGAGTCTGGAAAACAGAATCGGTTTTTGTCTTTTTATGAGTTAGTGACTTACGTCGATTTGGTCACTCAACTAAACACCCTGCAACCACTCCCGTTTTAGGAAATCTTGATCAGCTCTCCTCTCTGTTACCACTTTCTTCTCCGTTTCTTTTTTAGGCTCTATGTCAACTGGCGCCGGGTTGTCTGAAATCTGTGCTTGCTCCGGTATTTCCGCTTGATAATGCGGAAAAGCCTCGGCGAATAATAGGGAGTGGATCAGCTCCGATCAATGAAGATAGAAATGTAGTAACAGCATTATTGCAAAATGGGGTTGACAAACATCTCGCTTGTTCATATATTATACAGAAATAATATTACAGCATATTGTAGGGTGGCTAAATGAAGATGGAAATAAAAAAACTTGCAACTGTGCAGATGGGATACTCGTTCAGATCCCGTCTCGAAGCCTCGGAAGGTGGCGGAATTTCAGTTATTCAGATGAAAGATCTTCTGGATGACAACACGGTCGGCTGCGATGATTTGGTCAGAATCAATATGGAGGCCGTGAAAGAACATCATTTCGCACAGAGAGGTGATCTGGTATTCAGGTCTCGCGGTCATGTAACCACGGCGGCTATTCTTCTTGATGATCCGGGCAAGGCAGTTGTCGCAGCCCCTTTATTAAGGATAAGGGTGACGAAGCCGGAAGCGGTTTTGCCCGAGTATCTGAACTGGTACATCAGCCAGCGGGATGCACAGATTTTTCTGACCAGTAGAGCCGATGGTTCGGCTCAGAAAATGATCAGCAAACAGGCGATTGAAGATCTGGAAGTGGCACTGCCGAGTCTGGAAAATCAGAAAAACATAGTGGAACTGGCCATGCTGTCTGTTCGTGAACAAACCCTGCTCAATACACTGGCCGATAAGCGACAACAATACATTTCAACAGTACTAATGCAGTTTGCAAGAGGAACCACGGAAAGCACGGAAGGACACGGAAAATGAGTTTAATATTCGCGCGAGAGACTTATGACATTCGTGGGACTCTAACCTTCCGTGCTTTCCGTGTCTTCCGTGGTTAAACAAGGAGAATTACAATGATTAAGATTGATCAGAAAGACATCAACAATGCGGCATGGGCGGCGTGTGACACCTTCCGGGGTGTTGTTGATCCGGCGCAGTACAAAGACTACATCCTCGTGATGCTGTTTTTGAAATACATCTCCGATGTCTGGCAGGACCACTACGAAACGTATCAGAAGCAGTATGGCGATGACGATGTTCGCATTCTCCGAAAGCTTGAGCGTGAACGTTTTGTTCTCCCGGTGGTGAAACTCACCGAAAAAAATGAGAAGACCGGCATCGAAACGGTTCTGGATGAATTCCCCGCTACTTACTACAGCCTTTATGAGCGACGATCAGCCGCCAATATTGGCGAGCTGATCAATATCGTGCTCGACCATATTGAAGAGAGCAACAAAAGCAAACTCGAAGGAGTGTTCCGGAATATCGACTTCAACAGCGAGGCCAACCTCGGAAGGACGAAAGATCGTAACAAACGCCTTAAAACATTGCTTGAAGACTTCAACAAGCCCCAGCTCAGCATGAAACCCAGCCTCGTTTCCGAGGATGTGATCGGTAATACCTACATCTATCTGATAGAGCGCTTTGCCTCCGACTCCGGAAAGAAGGCTGGAGAGTTCTTTACCCCGCTGAAGGTGACCGAGCTGGTGGCCAAGTTGGCAGGCCCGAAACCGGGTGATCGTATCTGTGACCCCACTTGTGGCGCCGGTGGCTTGTTGATCAAGGCCGCAGAAGAGGTCGCCAAGCAAGCTGGAGGCGACAAACAAGCCGCTCGCAACTTTGCCCTCTTCGGGCAGGAGTCCAACGGCAGCACTTGGGCGCTCTGCCGTATGAATATGTTCCTGCACAGCTTTGACAGCGCCCGGGTTGAGTGGTGTGACACTCTGAACAGCCCGCTGTTGGTGGAAAATGACAGGCTGATGAAGTTCAACTGCGTGGTGGCCAATCCACCGTTCTCACTGGATAAGTGGGGCGCGGAAAACGCCGAGAGTGATCAGTATAACCGCTTCTGGCGCGGGGTGCCGCCCAAAAGCAAAGGCGACTGGGCCTTTATCAGCCACATGGTGGAAACCGCCCTTGAAAAGCAGGGACGGGTTGCCGTGGTGGTTCCCCATGGTGTGTTGTTCCGAGGAGCAGCCGAAGGGCGTATCCGGGAAAAAATGATCGAGGAAAATCTGCTGGATGCTGTGATCGGCCTGCCGGGCAACCTGTTCCCGACGACAAACATTCCAGTGGCGATTCTGGTCTTTGACCGCGCCCGGGAAAAAGGCGGCGCTCGTGAAAATTGCAAAAACGTCTTCTTTGTCGATGCCAGCCGCGAGTATGTCTCCGGGAAAAACATGAACACGCTCTCGGAAGCGCATATCGGCAAGATCATGGAGACTTATGCCGCCCGGGCCGAAGAAGAAAAATACGCCCATGTGGCCGAGTTCGCCGAGATCAAGGAAAACGACTTCAACCTCAATATTCCCCGATACGTGGACACCTTTGAGGAGGAAGAGGCAATCGACATCGATGCGGTGCAGGTGGAAATTGACGATCTGGAAAAAGAGCTGGCAGCGGTACGGAAACAGATGGCGGAAAAACTTCAACAGATTCAGAGGTAACCACGGATGGACACGAAAATTAATAAAGATAACCGCCCGTATGGCGAACTTCTGGTTTATCAGGGGCAAGGACTGAGTGATCCTGTTCAGGTACGACTGGAAGGGGAAACTGTCTGGTTGAGCCAAAAGTTGATGGCGGAGCTGTATGGTGTCTCCACTCCAACTATAAATGAGCATATTTCAAATATTTACGACGATGAAGAATTGCTTCCGGAAGCAACTATTCGGAAATTCCGAATAGTTCAAATGGAAGGCAGCAGAGAAGTCGGACGATTGATTGATCATTACAATCTGGAAATGATCATTGCCGTCGGCTTTCGGGTTCGCTCCAGACGGGGAAGCCAGTTCCGCAAATGGGCCAATGAGCGGATCTCCGAATATCTGGTCAAGGGCTTTACCATGGATGACGAGCGCCTCAAGGGAAACACCGGGATCGTTGATTATTTTGACGAACTTCTGGCCCGCATCCGGGAAATCCGCGCCAGCGAGGCCCGCGTTTACCTGATGATCAAAAATATCTTTGCACTGGCCAGCGACTATCAGGAAGGAGAAAAACAAACACAGCTCTTTTTTGCCACCATGCAAAACAAGATGCACTATGCCGCAACCGGCTTGACCGCAGCGGAAATTATAAAAAAACGAGCCGATGCCGAATTACCCAATATGGGACTCACCAGCTGGAAAGGCTCACGGGTAGTGAAAACCGATATCGGCACCGCCAAAAACTATCTGGATAAAAATGAGATTGATACCCTGAACCGAATCACAGTCATGTTCCTGGATCAGGCCGAATTCCGTGCCCAAAGACGCCAGACCATCCAGATGGCAGACTGGGAAAATTTCCTCGATAAATTCCTGAATGATGTCGAACTGCCCGTCCTTGAAAGTTTCGGCAGTATCAGCCGGGAAATCGCATTGGAGTTTGCCAATCATCAATACGATCAATTCGCAGAAAGACGCAGACAGGAAGCACAGCAAAAAGCAGATCAAAACTATATGGATGATTTGAAAAAATCAGCCGAGACATTAAAGCGTAATAGAAAAAATAAATCTGGAGGGAACCACGAATGAATAAGAATTTTCACGAACGGTTTATGCATCCACAGATGGACACGGCACACAGATTTTTAATTGAACCACGGAATACACAGAACAACACAGAAGGAGGTCTATTCGATTTTCTGTGTCTTCCGTATGTTCCGTGGTTGAATAATCATTCAGCATTCATCACTTATATTTCAACACTCGCCGCAGGCGGGATTTCATCGTTCAGTGATCAGGTTTCATTGATCAGTGAAAAATGGAAATTGAAAACTGAAAAACGGCTCAAGGAGAGTCAGCGATGAGCAATACCAAAGAGAGTCCTCTTGGATGGAAGCCGAAAAAGCTAATTGATGTAGCTGATCTTCAAACTGGTATAACAAAGAACTCAAAGAGAGCAGAAGGTGACATTGAATTGCCTTACTTGCGGGTTGCCAATGTTCAGAATGGTGTACTGGATCTTCGAGATATCCAGAAAATCTCAATACATAAGGAAAAAGTAGAACGATATAGGCTGTATAGAAATGATCTTCTATTGGTTGAGGGTAATGGAAACCCAGAAAATCTTGGACGATGTGCAATTTGGGATGGAAGCATTTCGGATTGTGTTCACCAAAACCATTTATTTGTTTTACGAGCCAGAGGCGGCAAGATCGATTACCGCTACCTTGCCCTGCAAATAATGAGCGAGCGAGGTCGGTATTACTTACTCTCGTGTTCTAAGAGTTCTTCAGGATTGGCTACGCTGAATTCAACCCAATTAAAAGGGTTTCCCATTATAGTTCCCCCTCTTCCTGAGCAAAAAGCCATTGCCGATCTGCTGTCCACCTGGGATGAGGCCATCGAGAAAACCGAACGGCTGATTCAGGCAAAGAAAAAACAAAAATTAGGGGAGCTTCACTCTCGCATAAGCAGCCAAAAGGCCAACTCGACAATTGGCGCTTTCGCCAGGCCTGTAGTTAGAAAAGTTGATAAGCCAGGGGAA
Organism: Desulfobacteraceae bacterium; assembly: GCA_041660385.1. Taxonomy (GTDB): domain Bacteria; phylum Desulfobacterota; class Desulfobacteria; order Desulfobacterales; family Desulfolunaceae; genus DYJE01. Next base: position 87,824 of record JBAZWJ010000018.1, read on the forward strand.
TCCTATGTTGCTGTGGGCATAAGAAGCCATTTCAAAGGAACCTTCCAGAGACTTGTCGAAGATCCGCGAACCGTAAATATGGATTCTCTATACCGTGTTAAAGAAAACGACTTAATCCTCAATATAACCTTTGCATGGGAAGGTGCCATTGCGCTTGTGAAGAAAGAAGATGAGGAATGCTACGTCTCCCACCGTTTCCCAACATTTGAAATAAAAAGATCAAAGGCGGAGCCTTGCTTCATTCGGCAATTAATTATGTCGAGTCGGATGAAATACGACCTTTCCAATATTTCTCCCGGTGGGGCTGGACGCAACAGGGTTCTGAATAAGAAAGATTTCTTGAAGATGCCTATCTGGCTTCCAGACCTTGAAACCCAAAAGAATATCGGGGAATACCTTGAGGCAATAGATAAAGAAATTGACCTGATGAAACAGCTCGCAGATAAATACAAAACCCAGAAACGTGGCCTGATGCAGAAGATGCTCACCGGCGAATGGCGGGTACGCGGCTTCGCCGAATGATGAGGTATGAATGATGAAAGATGAATTGAAAAACAATCCAGTACCCGGCACTCAGTCTTCATCAGCAGCCAATGGCGACTATACGCTGTGGCTGAAAGAGCTGAAGGTGAAGATTCGATCTGTGCAGGTCAAGGCGGCATTGGCGGCCAGTCGCGAGTTGATTCTGTTTTACTGGGAACTGGGCGGAGAACTTTCTCGAAAATTGGCGGTGACCCACTGGGGAGCCAGGGTCATTGACCAACTGGCTAAAGATTTACGCTCTGAGTTCCCCGGTGTTCAGGGGTTTTCACGTCGCAATCTCTATTATGTAAAGAGGTTCTATGAATTTTTCACCGCCTTTTCCGAGAGAGAACACATTGTGCCCCCGATCGGGGCACAAACAGAATCGGAAATCATGCCCCGAGGCGGGGCACAAATTTATCCGCCAATTATCCTCCAACTCGGAGGCCAGCTGCCTTGGAGTCATATCAAGATTCTTATAGACAAGGTTTCAGAGCCTCGGGAAGCGCTATTCTACATACAGGAAACCATAAAAAATGGATGGGGCCGTGATGTGCTGGCGCTACAGATCAAGTCCGATCTTTTTACCAGGCAGGGGAAAGCGGTCAGCAATTTCAGAAAGACTCTTCCTGTTCCACAATCCGATCTTGCTCAACAGACGATCAAAGATCCCTATACCTTTGATTTTTTGACCATGACTCCACCGTATAACGAACGGGATATTGAGAAACAGCTTGTGGAACACATCGCCAAGTTCCTTCTGGAACTGGGTAAGGGCTTCGCATTTGTCGGGCGGCAATATCATCTGGAAGTCGGAGAAAGCGATTATTATCTGGATCTGCTTTTCTATCATATCAAGCTGAAATGCTATGTGGTGATTGAACTCAAGAATACGAAATTTATTCCTGAATATGCGGGTAAACTGAATTTTTATCTTTCCGCGGTTGATAGCCTGCTCAAAGCCGAAGACGATAACCCGACCATCGGGATATTGCTTTGTCGGGACAAAAACAAGATCGAGACCGAATTTGCCCTCAGAGATATCAATAAACCCATGGGGGTAAGTGAGTTTACGTTGACAGAAGTGTTGCCGGATGAATTAAAAGGCTCACTTCCTACAGTCGAAGAGATCGAAGAAGACATGAAGCAATTGAATGATGAGGACTGATTGATGAATGCTGAATTAAATATTCGTGTCCATTGGTGCGCATGTGTGGTTCCAAACCTTTTTGTACCTGCCATGCCTTCCGTGGTTAAAAAAGGAGATACTAAAAATGATAAATATCAATAAACTTGACGGACTAAAGCAGAAACTTGACTCCTACCGCCCTTTGCCGCCGGAGATTGTCTCCAATCTCCACGAGGATCTGGTTCTCCGTTGGACGTACCATTCCAATGCCATTGAAGGAAATACGCTGACATTGAAAGAAACCAAGGTTGCTTTGGAAGGCATCACCATTGGCGGGAAAACCATTCGAGAGCATGTTGAAGCGATCAACCACAGGGACGCCATTTTTTTTGTGGAAGATCTGGTCAAGCAAAATGAACCTCTGTCTGAATGGCAGATTAAATCAGTTCACCAATTGATCCTAAAAAATATTGATGACAAAAATGCGGGTGTCTATAGAAAAACAAATGTCATCATCTCAGGCGCTGATCATGTGCCTCCCGATGCCCTGCATGTGGAAAGTGACATGCAACGTTTTATCACATGGTATCAAACCGAGGGGCTATCTCTCCATCCAGCAGAACGGGCCGCCCGTGTTCATGCTGATTTTGTGAAAATCCATCCTTTTGTGGACGGCAATGGCAGAACATCACGGCTGCTGATGAATTTGGAACTTATGAAAAGTGGGTTCCCGCCAGTTGTTCTTCCTGTGGAAAAACGCTTGGACTATTACGAGGCTCTGGATACAGCCCATACGAAAAATGATTATGAACCGTTTTTGACACTTATAACAGAAATTGTGGAATTGGGATTCAAACCTTACTGGCATGCTTTGGGAGTTATGCCATGAATACGTTTCAGATCAATGAAAAATATCTTTCCCAAATCCCGGCGTTGCAGCTTTTGATTGGCTTGGGATTTGAATTTTTGGCACCTTCAGAAACACTCCGCGAAAGACAGGGCCGAACATCCAATGTTTTATTGGAGAATATTCTGAGAAACCAGCTCAAAGAAATAAACCGCATCCGTTATAAAGGCAGTGAGTATCTCTTCAGCGAGGAAAATGTCCAGTCGGCTATCCAGAAGCTGAAAAACATCAAATATGACGGTCTGCTGAAAACGAATGAGGCCATTTACGATCTGATCACTCTCGGGACGGCCATGGAGCAGACCATTGAGGGAGACTCGAAGAGTTTTAACATGAACTATATC
>JBAZWJ010000019.1:0-88307 GCA_041660385.1 Desulfobacteraceae bacterium
CCGATCTCATCTACATGAAAGTGGGCATGATCCCGGACAGCAAACGAAGCATCGCTTCGTTCATGGACATTACAGAAAGAAAGCGGGCGGAAAACCGATTAAGGGAAAGCGAGGCAAAACTCTCGGCCATTGTTGAGACTTTTGTGGGTTTTATTTACATCACCACGGCAGACAAGCAACTTGAATTCATGAACAAAACCCTGATCGAATACCGGGGAGAACACAAGGATGACGTGCCCTGCCATAAGATGGTGTTCGGCCTTGGTGAACCTTGCCCCTGGTGCGAGGACGACATGGTCTTCAAGGGACACACCATGAAACGGGAGATGAAAAGTCCCGTGGATGACCGCTGGTACCTTTCGGTGCGAACGCCCATCATCAGCGGAGACGGCAGAGTTGAAAAGGTTCAGTCCATCCTCCTCGACATCACGGATCGCAAAATCACGGAAGAAGCCATTGCTGAGAGCGCGGAGCACCTGAAAAACGAAAATATCCGGCTCCGGCATTCCATCAGCGATCGATATAAATTCGGGGAAATCATCGGAAAAAGCCGGGTGATGCAGGATGTGTACGAGTTGATCCTTAAAGCGGCTTCCACAAACGCTCACGTGATCATCACCGGCGAGTCGGGCACGGGCAAAGAGCTTGTGGCACGGGCCATCCATGATTTGAGCGAACGGCGCAACTATCCCTTCGTTCCCGTGAACTGCGGGGCCATCAGTGAAACCTTAAGCGAAAGCGAATTTTTCGGGTACAAGAAAGGGGCCTTTACCGGGGCAAACGCCGATAAAAAAGGCTTTCTCGAACTGGGTGACAACGGCACGTTGTTTCTCGATGAAATCGGCGAAATCAGCCTGGCCATGCAGGTAAAACTTCTCCGGGCCATTGAAGGAAACGGATACACCCCAGTGGGCGGTAATCTGGTAAGAAAACCCAATATCCGCATTATCGCGGCGACGAACAGAAACATCAAAGACATGGTTCGCAAAGGGATGATGCGCGAAGATTTCTATTATCGGGTCCATATCATTCCCATTGCTCTTCCGCCTTTGCGTGACAGGAAAGAGGATCTGCCTCTGCTCATTGACCATTTTATGGCCAGATTCGCCAAAGGAAAAGACCAGCCTGCGGTCACGGGCAACATGATCGAAACCTTCAACCGCTATCACTGGCCCGGCAATGTTCGGGAGCTCCAGAACGTTTTGAGCCGTTATGTGACGCTCAAGACCATTGATTTCATGGATTTGGGCGACCAGCCGCCGCCTGTTCTTGAAAAAGTTGCGCCGGTTAAGTCTGACGAAGGCAAGTCGCTTACGGAGATCGTTGAATCATACGAACGACAGGCGATTCTGGCGGCTCTTGAAGCAACCCGCTGGCAGAAAATCAAAGCAGCGGAGCTTCTTGGAATCCACCGCAAAACCCTTTTCACTAAAATGCGAAAATATGGGGTTAAATAGTTTCTTTGTGTGTACATTTCACCACATTATAGCTCAAGGCCGCGTCAATAAAGGCCAAGTACCTCATATCAACACGTTGATGTGGCGAATCAACCACATCCGACCCATCCTTTTCATATACATCTTTTTCGTTTTTGCATAATATTAATTAGTTAATTCAATTGGTTCCCTGTATTTTATTCCCGTGGCACATGCCTTGCTATTAGTATGGGATAAGACATGCTGTTTCACGTCCATGCCCCAGATGAGTACTATGGGTATTGGACAGACAAAGTTATAAACATTGCAGGGGGAAATATGGGGAATATCCAGGAATATCGTAATAAACTCGTTTCAGCGGAAAAAGCGGTTTCTATCGTCAAGTCAGGAGACTGGGTGGATTACGGTGCGTTCTGTTGCGCCCCTGAATTTCTTGATGCAGCGTTGGCCAGACGCCGTTCCGAACTTCACGATGTGAAAATAAGAGCCCTTGCCTTTCCCGGAACAGCTTCGGTTGCATCGGACAACGGGCTTGGTGGAGAATTTGTTTACAATAGCTGGCATTTCAGCGGAGCAGAACGAAAAAACCATGACCGTGGCGGCTGCCATTTCATCCCTTTCATCTACCATGAGGGACCTTCCCACTACCGGCAGAACATCCGCACCGACGTGTGCATGGTCCGCACGGCACCCATGGACAACGACGGGAATTTCAGTTTCGGTATTGCCAATTCCTTCCAGAAAGCCATCATCGAAAATGCAAAAACCGTTATTGTGGAAGTAAACGACAATATTCCCCGGTGTCTTGGCGGATATGACGATTCGGTGCACGTGTCTGCTGTGGATTACATCGTGATGTCGGACAACAAAACTCTCTTGACCCTTCCAGAAGCTGAAGTATCTCAGGTTGACCAGACCATCGCCGCCCTGATTATGGACCAGATCGAAGACGGTTCCTGCATTCAACTGGGTATCGGCGGTCTTCCCAACGCCATTGGAAAAATGATCGCTCGTTCAAACCTGAAAAATCTCGGTGTTCATACTGAAATGCTGGCTGACGCTTACCTGGACATGTTCGAAATGGGAAAAATCACCAACAGCGAAAAATATCTGGATAAAGGGAAGATGACTTATACCTTTGCCCTCGGCAGCAAACGTCTCTATGAATTTCTTGATAACAATCCCAGCTGTGCCAGCTATCCGGTGGATTACACCAATGCCCTGCACCATATCTCGGCCAACCCGAAAGTGATGTCGATCAACAATGCTCTTGAAGTGGACCTTTACGGTCAGGTTTCATCCGAATCATCCGGCTTCCGTCATATCACAGGAACAGGAGGCCAGTTTGATTTCGCTTATGGCGCATATCATTCCAAGGGTGGAAAATCCTTTATCTGTCTTTCTTCCACCGTGAAAGACCGGAACGGAAATATCACATCACGTATCAAACCTGTGTTCGATGCCGGAACCATCGTGACACTGCCCAGAACCATCACCCACTATGTGGTCACGGAGTTCGGCATGGTTAATCTCAAAGGAAAATCAACCTGGGAAAGGGCCGAAGCTCTGATCAGCATTGCCCATCCGGCTTTCCGAAGCGAGCTGATGGACGCTGCTGAAAAAATGCATATCTGGAGTCCCGCTGGCCGCAGAGACGTGGCTTTCGGTACGATCCGGGCTTGCGCATAAAATTATAGCGATGGGTTTCACCCATCACGTTCAGGGCGGGTTTTGAACCCGCCCCTACAAAATGATTGCTACCTTTCACTGTGTGTTGCCTTGAACTTTAGCTCCATCCAGCCAAACAATTCACGGCCTACTTCAGACACCTACATTCCCATATAAAACAATACCTCAACGGTAATTTCGCAGAAATGCGACTTGTCGTTCGATGTTTGAATCGCGGCATGGTTTTTCAACAATGAAGAACCATATCGGCAAAGTCGTTGCTTTATGCCGGTAAATATGATTATTTATGTAAGAACAACGTTTACAGACAGTTAGTCCGCAGCATGCGTGGAAATAATGAAAAAATGGCGGGAATAAAAACCAGACAAACCATAACTTGTTGTTTTCCTGATGATGTACTGCTAAATATTCTTTTTTTTATTCATTATTAGCAGGGGTGAAGTCAAAGAAGTCAAATTATAAGGCGAATTTCCTATGCCCGGTATTTATCCTATGGATGATCATAATCAGGCGCTGAGAATCAAGCGCTTTCTGATGGCGCTCGGCTCCTACGCCATGTGGGCAGGTCTTGCCATGTTCTTCTATGCCCAGGGTTTGACCAGAGTGACTCTGGGTGTCCTGATCTTGAGCCTCATCGGAATTGTCGTTTCCAATGCGATGATATACCTGGTTTTCCGAACTGGTTTCAACAAACGATTCCAAGACCCCAGCCTCACCTTGTTTCAGATGATTATCGGAACGTTCTGGGTCATGGTGATGGTTTACTTTGCAGATCAGATGCGGAGCGTCGTTCTGATGCTCTATCTCGTGGTGTTCGTATTCGGCCTTTTCCGACTGAGGGTATGGCAGTTTCTCTTCCTGTCTGTTTACGCCGTGGTCAACTACGCAGCCATCATTTTTCTCGTTTATAAAACCCATCCCGAATCCATAAATCCGAGAATTGATGTCCTCAATATCGTAGTCCTTGCCACGATTCTTCCTTGGTTTTCGCTGGTGGGTGGATACATCGCCCATTTACGTGAAAAAGTGTCTAAAGCCCTTACCATCATTGAGCGGCTTGCCATTGTCGATGATCTGACCCAGGTGTTCAACCGGCGGCAGATGTTCAAGATTCTGGAGCACCAGAAAGCCTTGGGCGACAGAGGAATCAATCCATTTTCTATCTGCATTTTCGATCTGGACCACTTCAAGCTGGTGAACGACACCTTCGGACATGAAAGAGGCGATATCGTTCTCAAAACCGTGGCACAGGAAGTCCACAAGAACCTCAGAGACATTGATCATATTGCCAGATACGGCGGTGAAGAATTCATCCTGATCCTGACCAACTCGGGCAGCCGTGAAGCGATGATCTGCGCTAAGCGGATCCGAACAACGGTCAAGGAAATCGTTTTCGAAAAAATGCCTCCCGATTTTCATATCACCATTTCGGTGGGAGTGACCAAATACCAGCCTTCAGAACCCATTCAAGTAGCCATCAACAGGGCTGACACCGCTCTTTACCGTGCCAAGGCCAATGGCCGTGACCGGGTGGAATACGAACCGATGACTGCCATGGACGTTTTATGAGATTAGGATGAAATCACTACAGTCACTCACATTCTTTCCAGATGATCCTGCCCAGACGATTCGAATCAAGCGCTTTCTCATTGCTTTGGGATCTTATGCCATGTGGGTTGTTCTCTGCGCCATCTGCATTCTTCAGGGCTTCACCCGCTTTGACCTGAAAGATTTGTTCTACCTGACCCTTGCCGTAATACTGACGAACACAGGGTTATACTTTGTCTTCCGTACCGGATTGAACAAGCGGTTCAAGGACCCCAGCCTGACCATGATCCAGATGATTATCGGAACGTTATGGATTATGATCTGCCTTTACGGCGGGGGAGAAATCAGAAGTTCCATGTTGATGCTGTACATTGTTGTTCTGGTTTTCGGGGTTTTCAGACTTCGTTTTCTCCAGTTTCTGATCATATCCTGCTTCGCCTTGGTGAACTATTCCATCGTTGTTTACATGATTTACACGTTTCACCCTGAAGAGATCAAACTCAAGGTGGAGCTGATCAACATCCTGTTTCTGGCCACGGTGCTTCCCTGGTTTTCTCTGGTGGGAAGCTATATAACAAACCTTCGGACAACCATTGCAAAGGCCCTTGGAACCATTGAAAAACTTGCTGTGACCGACGAGTTGACCCAGGTATACAACAGGCGCAGACTTCTTGAAATATTAAAGGAACAGAAAGCATTCTGCGATCGGGGCAATAAAACGTTTTCAATCTGTATACTGGATCTGGATCATTTCAAGGCTGTGAATGACAGTTTCGGTCATGAAGCAGGCGACATTGTTTTAAGAAATGTGGCTTTTGCCATAAAGCAGAATATCAGAGACTTCGATATCATAGCCCGCTACGGTGGAGAGGAATTCATGCTTGTTCTCTGCGGAACCAACGGGGTCGAGGCCCTGACTTTTGCCGACCGTGTTCGAGAAATCGCCGAAGGCATAAGATACGAAAACATGAATGATTTCTACATCACCATTTCCATCGGCGTGTCGGAATATAGGCCCCAGGAATCTTTTCAAAATACCATCAACAGAGCAGACAAAGCCCTGTACCGTGCAAAGGAATTAGGGCGGAACCGTGTGGAGTTCGAGCGGTATACCGAATCAAAACAGCTTTATTTGTTTTGAAAGAAAGTCTGAATCAATATAAATTCGATGAGCCGGTCCAAAAACGACTCTTCAATTATCCAAAGACAACTTCTGAAAAAATAGTATTTTCATACAAGATTATAATATTTTTTTGAGTATGAAAAAGGGGGGCAGGACATATAATGGATATAAAACTTCAGAATCGGCTTTCCTTTAGCCAAGCTAAACAGACGGTTAAAGTCGCAATTACTCTCGGGATATTTCTCGGTATTTTGCAAATTGGGGCTGACCTTCTCAATGAGAGTAAACAGATGGATATCACAATTTCGCATACAGTTGAGTTGATAATAGGTTCGGCAGAGAATGCCGTGTATAATTTGGACGGCAATCTGGCTAAAAAAATTGTTCAAGGATTGTTTAAATATGAGCCCATATGCAAGGTAGACGTTATTGATGAATCAGGAGAAATTCTTTTCAGTTTGGAACGGAATGATCGAGAAATAAGAATGAGTAAGATAATGGCGCTTGTTTTTGAAAAAAACAAACAATATGTTTTTCCACTTTATCATGAAACAGAGCAGAAAATCGGGATGATGAGACTTACGGTGGATCGATATTTGATGGCAGGAAATTTTCTGGAAAGGGCGAGGGTTATCCTGATCAGTGGACTGGTTCGTAATTGTATTCTGGCGATCATCTTAACTATGATTTTTTATTATAACCTTACCCTGCCTTTGCTAAGGATAGTGAAGAAGCTCACCGAGGTTGACCCTGAAAATCCCTCAGAAGGGAGAATTGACTCTCTCGACGGTCACGAAAAGGATGAAATGGGTTTGCTGGTGAATACTATTAACGGCCTATTGATTGGCTTTGGTGAGAGCCAGGCCCAGCGGCTTGCTGCCGAGAATCAACTAACAGAGCGGGAAAATATGATCCGAGGCATCATGGACAACGTTCCTTATGGTATCATTACAATCAATGATTCCGGAGCGGTAGCGACTTGCAATCCAGCAGCCATGGAATTATTCGGATATGAGAAGAACGACTTTGTCGGTATATCGGTGAGCTGTTTGTTTCATGAGTTTGAAAAAAGCCTTATTTATAAAAGGATCAACGAATCACTTACAAACACTATCCTGATTGACAATGTTGCTCTATTGAAAAGCCCTCCTCAGGAAGCGGTAGCCGTAAGGAATAACGGGAATAAAATGGTCCCGGTCGAAATCCAGTTTGGAATGATGCTACAGAATCAACGGAGGCTCGTCGTTTGTGTTGTCAACGATATCAGCGATCGTAAGGAAACCGAAAGGGCTTTGCTGGAATCTGAAACGAAATACAAACTTTTATCAGAAAGCCTTGAGCTGGAGGTTAGCCGGAAAACCTCAGAGATCAAAGAGGCCCAGAGCCAACTGATGCATCAGGAAAAAATGGCATCGATTGGGCATCTGGCCGCTGGCGTGGCCCATGAAATTAATAATCCCATGGGATTTATTTCCAGTAATTTAAAAATGATGAAAGATTACGCTGAGGATTTGACTAAAGCAATCAAATGCTACAGCCTCTTTATTGAAAATTTTAGAAACTTGAAGCCAGAGTTGATTCATGACAATGATCATCATACTCAGTTGAACAATATCTTAGAGCAAATTGAAAAACTGGACATTGATTATATCCTGAATGATATTCCTAATCTTATTGACGAATCCTCGGAAGGTGCGGAAAGAATCAATCAAATTGTGTCTAATTTAAAGGATTTTGCGCATCCGGGAGAGGAAGCCCCTATGCATGCCGATCTAATCAAGTGCATAGAGTCCACCATCAATATTGTTTGGAATGAATTAAAATACAAAACAACCTTGGTAAGGTCTTACTCAAATATTCCAAAAATTTACTGTTACCCCCGCCAGCTGAATCAGGTAATCATGAATCTTCTTGTAAATGCAGCGCAAGCCATTGAGACAAAAGGGGTTATAGAGATCGCAACTCAAGATTTTGGTGATTATATTGAGCTATCCCTACGCGATTCAGGAGGGGGGATTCCGGAAGAGAACCTTCCAAAAATATTTGATCCTTTTTTTACCACAAAAGAAGTGGGAAAGGGAACTGGGCTTGGTCTCAACTTGGTTTACAATATAATAAAGAAACATCATGGGACAATTGAGGTAAAAAGCATTCTGGGCAGTGGGACTGTTTTTACTATCAAGCTCTTAGTAAATCCAAAATTATGAGAAATAACGGGTCATAACGCTCCATTGATACTTTCTTAATTCCAGCAATGTTGCCTATGAAGGGTGTGATATACATGTTTCAAACAGCGACGTGATTAGATTGCTTGTTGAAAACTGGCCATTTGTAAGCTGCATAAACATATTCTCACCTCCGAAAACTCCATTTACAATTTCATCGACTGACAAGCCTGATGTTTTCATGGCCTTAACCCTGATCGAAAGTTCGCTTAAATAATTTATGCAATCTGTCAAAGCCTTTCTTCCATCTTCAACGATTCTGCCGAGAGATGTAAACAGAATTAGCCTCTCTGTGGGCAATTCGACTATCTTGCGCATGGATCTGATTATCTCTCCGATGTTTTCTTCAGATCTTATAAACTTGGGGTTTTCTCTGGTAAAGAGATCACCCGTGAAACACCAGCCCCTCTTCATCTCGACAATACAGATGTGACCATCACAATGACCCGGCGTATCAATGATCTGAAAGGTGTGGTGATCGGTTTTCAGATGATCGGACGCAGGTTTTACAGTTGTGGGAACCGGGTAACCGAAGGTAAATTCCTGATAAGGAAAAAGATGATATCGGGTAGCTATTCTGGGAATCGATATCGGGTGAGCGAAAATATCAACACCATAGCGGGCCATGATATCATGATTACCACCTATATGATCCTCATGATAATGTGTGTTTACAACATTCTTGAGGTTCCTGTTTTCAAGAAAATTCACCAGCTCTTGAGATGTTTCATGACAGCCCGTGTCAATAAGCAGGCCGTCTATCAGATATGCCGCCATCCAGTAAATCGGTTTTCCGTCAAACTCCCTGCTCATTTTTATCTGTGTTACCTGATCATAGTCCTGTGTTTCTATCATTATTACGCTCCTGTTATACCTGTGGCCGCTTCTTACTGCATATCGACTCTGAAAACGTCATTATTATTTGGAATGGCTTTCTCCGTTTTGTATCCCATGCTGCCGTTAATCAGCTTGTATAGCGTCACCAGGGGAATCATGGATGCGTATACATAAATAAGTGACAAAAACATCCTCAGTGTACCGGGTTCCGAGTCTTTCCTGAGTCTGTCATTGCATATATCCATTTTTATTGAATCGTGTGGGCAAGCCTCTGCACAGATACCGCAGCCGAGGCAATCTTTCAGGTTTGTCGAGGGGCTGGCGTTGTCTGAAATGAGCGCCTTGGCAGGGCATTTTTCAATGCAGGCCCCACAGTTTTTGCATAAATCCCTGTCGATTAGTGGGATATATGGGCCGGAATTGAAAATATTCAACTTATAATCATATCGCATTCTCATGGCGATACAGCAGTCATTGCAGCAACTGCATATGTTGTACTGATATGGCTGAATACATGATTCGAGTGAAAACACGAGCCCATGTTTTCGGGCGTTTCTCATAATTGCTATGGCATTTTCTTTGCTCAGCCCCTTGCTGTTCTTTTGTTTTCCCCGGATTTTCGCGGCATTGTTGATTCTCATACATACAAAAAGAGGGGCGTCACAGCTTTTTTCCCCTGCGACAAGACGACACGGACATGGGTCAACATACAAATGGGTCGATGTGTTAATGACCTCTTCGATGACATCTAATGGAAAAACAAGGGAATTGGTATGAAGGTATTTGTAATAAAGTTCGAGACTTTTTTTCATTGGAAGCCCAATAATCGGTATTCTTGCAATCTTGCCGGTGAATAGATAGAACCTTATGCCATCAATTCCATTAAGAAGCCATTTATCGAGAAATTTACTTCTTATCTTTGACGAGCTGTCAAGAATCTGAACACTTTCAAGCCTTGTAATTTCATTACTTTTTTTCATAGAATATCCTTTTTGTATTATTGTATGACCTGTATTTGGTTTTGTACAAAACTATTAGTGCAAAAAAAACTACAGATTATTGAGAATTTTTCCCATCAGTTCAAATAAAGTTTCCTTCTCAGTCGTGCTTAAACCTTCGAATATTTTGGCATTCATTTTTCCGGATATCTCAAACAAGACAGGTTTCAGTTTTTTTGCCTTTGGAGTAAGCGTGAGATTGGTGATTCGTGCATCGCTTACATCTTTCTCTTTACAAATATAACCGTTGGCTTCAAGCCTGTTGATAACGGATGAAATAGTGGATTTGTCCTTGTTTGTATATTTTACAACCTCTTGAACCGTTTGTGTTTCTTTCTGATCAAGCGCGAAAAGAACATCTCCGTAGGATGGAGCAACACCCGAAATATTCCTGTCGGCCAACTCCTTTTCCATAAATTTGAACAGTCGTTGTCTGATGCTGGTAAGTGTATATAAGAAGTTGGTTTCATTTACTTTCATAATAGTTTTGTATAAAACCAATATGAGGTATATGTCAAGATATTTTATTGGAATATGCGGTATTATAATCAGACTTTCGACAAAGAAAAAACGAGATCGTCCCCCCGACTACCCCGCCCAGATGACAGGCCACAAGCGGCGTTCCGCATAATCCAAGATGGATGGACGAAAAAAAGACATCGCCAGCAACCATTTCATAAACACACTTTGCTATGAGAAGAGTCAGGAAAGTGTAACCCAAGCGTCGATCTTCTTTGTTTCGTATCATCCAAAGTGCTGCTGCGGCCATAAGCCCATGATCAATACCGGATAAACCGCAAAGTCCGATATCATTGATTTCCGGTGAAAGGATACAGGCGGTTGCAAGGCTGAAAGCACCGCTTATAATCACATGGCCCAACCGATCAAAAGTTTTCTGTTGGATTGAGCTGTAGAGATAAACGAACGCCCCCACATCAAGAACAAGATGGTACCAGCTGACGTGAACGAAGGGAAAGGTCAGAAGCCGCCACCACTGGCCCGAACCAACGGCATGGGACAGAAAAAGAAAGGAATGGATGTCATTTATTCCCATAAGATGGCCGTTTAGCACACCAATCAACAAGAAAAAACCGATTAAACCGGCAGATGATCGTAGTTTTTCAGTGCTCCACGAACCCGATTCAGTGTTTGAGGAGGTTTGGTTCGCAGTATCTGTTGATTTTAATAGCTGTAATGACATCTTTCTTTGCCTTCCATGGCATAGCCGTCAGGCTAAAGGTAAAAATCAGTTTATTTGCCCCAACGGGGCTGCGTCATAAAGCCCAGGGTTGGGGAGAAAGCCGCTACCCTGGGACATTTTCGATTATGATTTTCAACCCCAACGGGGTTGCTTAACATTCCCATGAATCGCCCATATCCAGACACAACCCCTTTGGGGTTGGGGGGATTCGCCGGTGAACCCAGGGTAGCGGCGTTGCCGCAACCCTGAGCTATGATACGGAATCCCGTTGGGATTCGATGCGGATTGAATCATTTAAAGCCTTAGCCTGACGACACTATGCCAGAATCAGGTCAATCATGAGGGCTTGTCAGGGTGCATGATTTGAGGCTATTTACCGGATCGTCTCCTGATGAAATATGCGAGCATCAGAAACAGAGGCCCCACAGGCCCACTTCCCACGGAATGGGAGCTTGCTCCGTTGAACATACCGCTGCCGGATGACCGGTTGTCCGTGCGGTAATTCGTGGCAGGTTGCTTTTCTTTTTCTGCCTGGGCTGCCCGCTCACGGTTTACCCTGTCTGCGTTCGACCGTTTCATGCCGATGGCTTCCATTTCAGAGTCGTTCACAACCACCATGGATGTGTAATCCGTCACCAGGGAATATTCGGTTCCCAGTTCCACAATGCGGTTCATCAAAGGGTTGGATTCACCTTCCATGCGGATTTTTTTCATAACGTCTTCAATGGAGGACAACGCCCAGAGCCTTTCAATTTCTGGATTCGCCGTATCTTTTTCCGGGAGAACAGCCTGGCAGGTCCAGCTTTTTGAAACATTTCCCACTTTACCCGTGAATTCCAGTTTCACTTCTCCAGGGCGTTTGTATTTTCCGAACAGAACAAGCTGCTGTCCCATATAGAGATTTCCGGCAAAGGAAGGGGTTATATCTTTCACCGAATCACCATGGAATTTCAGCTTCGCGTCGTAGATGCATTCGTTGAGAACCTTGGCTTTTGCCTGGATAATCCGTCCCACGATGTCGTCACGAGATGAAACATTCATGGCAAAACCGCCGGATTCTTCGGCAAGAGTTCCGAGAAGCGGCTCATTGGCGCTGTTTCCGATGACAAAGGTGAACAGACGGTAATCATTTTTCCGAATAAGATCCACCATGGCCGAGTGCTGCGTGGTGCCAATATTTGCCACACCATCTGTGACAAGAACGATGCCTGTGATCCGATCAGCCTCAAGCCCTTTGTACGCTTTGGCAAGTCCGCTGAACAGATCCGTTCCACCGTTGGCGCTGATGGAACTTATTTTAGCAAGGGCGTTTCTGACGTTTTCATCTGTTGCCGTGATATAGCCACCTGTAAATTCATCGGCTCTGTCGTTAAAGGTGACGATTCGAAACCTGTCATTGGCCCCCATTTTCCCAATGACTTTGCTTACTCCATCCACAAGGGAGCTGATTTTGCCGCCAGCCATACTTCCCGACACATCGAGAACAAAGGTCCAGTCAGTGCCGTTCTGTATGGGTTTGAGGGATGCACCGGGAGTTACCACGGCCATGAACGTTCCCTCTCCTTGTTTATCCGCTTTGTAAGGAATCAGTTCAACCCGTGCCGGAGTCGTGTCCTCAAGCCGGTAATAGAAAACAATGTCATTGGAAAGGGTGGCCCCTTCTTTGAAATCAAGGTTCACCGTGTATGTTTCCTGTTTGTTTGCATGGCCGGATTTGTTGATAATGGCCTTGTTTTCATAATGGGGAACCCGGACATCTTTCACAGGAAAAGCCGATTTCAATTTCAGGTTGAATGAAAAGGATTCTTTGACCTCACTGTCCACAGCCCAGAACGAGATGCGTTCATCATCCACCCCGCCTTCTTCAAGGGGGTAGACATAACGGCCCACGTTCAGATCGATTTCTAGGGGCTGGTAATAGACAAGCTTGACCTTTGTTTCACCCTTGGCTTTTACCGGAAAAACTTTCACATCGAATGTCTTGTAATCGTTCTTTTCTGCAAGGGCCGTGTCGTTACCTTTGGCCTTCTGCTCTTCATAGACTTTTTTCGCTTTTTCTTTTGCAAGCACTTCCCCGATCACTTCCTTGCCGCCAATCCAGAGACTCACTTCGGAAAGGCTGGCCTGTTTGGGCAGGGGAAACGAGTATATGGCTTCCAGATCATGAGAGCCGGAATTGAAAAACACCTGCTCAACCTTGGTTTGTGCAAATCCGTTGTTAATGACCACATCCACGTGATGGGACTTGATCTTCACGCTGTTTTCATCTTTTTTATCCAAGGGTTTCAGCAATCCCGCAGCCATGACGGCTGACGGCAGCAGACAGATAAAAAGAAAAGCGGCAGAAAGCGCTATTTTTATTGTTCTTGTGTATGGTTTCATTGTCTTACCTCCTCGATAGTTTGTTATTTTTTGCATGTTTGCCGGGTAACCATTTTCCAGGAGGAATAACAACAAATGTGCCAATTCTTGATAATTCCCATAATATACTGATATATTATCGTATATTTTTGAGCATGGCGGATCATCGTATGATTAATTAACAAAAGAAGATTGCCCTTTAATGCGTATCATGTATACACATGGTGAATCTTATCCATGTGACTGTGCCCACTTAGTGAAAAGGAATAAACATGACGGCAAAACACCGATTGACCCATGAAGAACGAAGCTTTTTCTCCCTTGTCAACCAGGCCGTTCTGGCCAATCCGTTTTCGGACAAGAGAAATGATATCGACCTTAAAATCGCGGGCTTGTTTCCCGAAACTTCAAGACAGGAAGTGCTTGATCAGACGATAAAAGAGGTAAATCACAGGGTCATGCTGATCGAGCAGGATGGAAGGGGCGACATCACCCTTTTTTCCGGCAAGGACAGCGAAATTCTAATGACAACATACCTTTTTGTGGTGTTTCACCGCTTTATAGATCACTTTGACAGCCTGATCATTGAACAGATGAAAGCCGGAAAAACATCGGTGAAGGTGGAATTCGCCGGGGAAATTCTTCGTTATCTTAAAGATCGGGGGTTCAGGCACGATCACATCCTTCACTCCATCGCCCTTTGCTACCAGCTCAGACGTGCTTTTTACTTTATCGACAGAGGCCTTGTGGGACGAAGCAATTGCATGCAGAAATTGCGGGAAAGCTTATGGAACAACGTGTTCACCTGCGATCTGGATCTTTACAACCAGTTTCTGTGGTCACGCATGGAAGATTTTTCAACGCTGATTTTAGGTGAAACCGGCACGGGTAAAGGTACGGCTGCACGGGCCATCGGCCAGAGCGGGTTTATTCCTTTCGATGAAAAGAAAGGCTGCTTTAAAGAGAGTTTTTCACGAACCTTCCTCCCCTTGAACATTTCCCAGTTCTCGGAAAACCTTATTGAATCCGAATTGTTCGGCCATAAAAAAGGCTCGTTCACCGGCGCTGTGGAAGATCACAAGGGGATTTTCGATCAGTGCAGCCCCTATGGAGCCATTTTTCTTGATGAAATCGGGGAAGTCTCCATGCCTGTTCAGATCAAACTTTTGAAAATCCTGGAAGAAAGGGTGTTCAGCCCGGTTGGAAGTCACGGCGAACACCGGTTTGAAGGGCGGATCATCGCTGCAACGAACAAGGAAATTGGGGAAATACAGAACGGATCAAGCTTCAGAAGCGATTTTTTCTACCGTTTGTGTTCGGATATCATCATCGTTCCGCCTCTCAGGGAGCGCATACGCGAAGCGCCTGACGAGCTGGAAGACCTGCTTGTCCATACGGTTGAGCGAATTGTGGGCAAACCCTCCATTGATCTTGCCCGCATGGTGGAAAAAGCGCTGGCCGCCCAGCTTGAAAAAAATTACCCCTGGCCCGGCAATGTCCGGGAACTGGGCCAATATGTGAGGCGCATACTCCTGAAACGAACCTGCACTCATGCATCTTATCCGGCTGTTTCAAAACCCGGGTCAGAACTGGAATCTCTTATGGACAAAGGTAACCTGTCGGCCCAGGATCTTTTGAAAGATTATTGCAGACGGCTTTACGACAAACACGGAACACTGGGCGAAGTGGCACGGATAACCCTCTTGGACAGACGGACCGTTAAAAAATATATCACTCAGGATTAATTTGACTTTGTAAACCTTGCCTCCGGTGGCCTTTCCGGGGGCCAGATTTTAAAAATCTGGACAAATGGGTTTGGGCCAACAGAACACCCTTCCCATATCGTTTGTCAAGCTTTTCAAAAGTTTGGCCGCCGGAGGCCGTTTTGCAAAGGTTTCTCTAAATAATTGCGGCTGCGTGTGACATATTAAAAAGGGATGCAACAAATCAGGTCGGGTGAAAACCCTGAGATCGCCGAGTTGCAATAAAATGATTTCAATCTGTAGGGGCGGGTCCAAACCCGCCTGATGAGTGTGGCATGATGAATGCGATTCGGGATGGCAAGCTAATTTTCAGTGATATATTAACCCGACAAATAGGCCAACAGACTGCCATTAAACCATGCCAGTGACTGGGGCCGTAGGGCGGGCTTGTCCGCCATGGCTGTCGGGCGCGAGCCCGGCCTACTGGATGTATTTTATTGCCGGGTTAATATGACGGAGGAAAACATATGGATGAAAAGGTTCATGTTTTTGAAAAAACGTTGAGCACATATCAGGAAAGACTCATGGCCATGCCCTGGGACAGATTGAAATCGAGCCGTTTTTTCAATGTATCGGGTAAAAACCTTTCGATGCCTTTTTTCAATGATATTTTTCATGTGTCGGAAAAAGGAATTCTATGTCAAGAAGGGACTCTCACCTCTTTTGATGTGAGCGTGGTGATTTACAACTACCTTTTAATGTTTCAAGACGACATGGAAGAGGGAAAAACCTGGGTTGCATACAGAGATATCAAGGATTCAGGGCCGCTGTCCGTCTATTTTGCCGATAATGTGGAAAATAAAATAGCGGGAGCCTTTTCAAAAAAAAGCACAACCATCATAAACGCTTGTCTGGCCATGGGAGGATATAAACCTTCCAGTAACCTTTCCTATGATGTGGTGATGGCTTTCGATGCGTTGCCGTCGGTCCGTCTTCTCCTTTTGTTCAACCGAGAAGACGAAGACTTCCCTGCATCGTGCAAGGTTCTCTTCAGCCAAGGGGTAGATCAATATCTCGACCCGGAAAGCCTTGCCATTCTTGCTGCAATATTTGCTTCAAGGCTTTGCAGCGTGTATCCCTAAATGCGCCAAATCAGCATTTTGATTTTAATTCCAAGTGTTTCACAGGCGCTGCCAACATCAACTTTGCTAAGAGTTAATGGGTGACCACTATTTTTTCCTATTTTCTCAGTTTTTGGCTGACCTGGGAACGCCAATCTCCTGATTGGCTCTGCGAAAGCCGTAAGGCTTTCAGATTCTGAATAATATGAGTTTAACAGAAGCGTTATACAGGAATGTCAATAAAGTTGGTCTGGTATTACGGATATTTCCGGAAAAACAGAGTCAAGAATAACACCTCCTCACCCCTCAATTCTGTCGGATTAAAGCCGACAACGGGATTGAAAATAAAATTCAGACTGTCTAAGCCTTAGGTCAACAGCATTGGCTTATCTTGTTACCATTTGTTGCCTTTGCCTTCGCCAAAATGCTCAGCCCATCGTGCTGTTTTTAGAATCTGAAAACCTTTCGGCTTTCGAAAGAGCCAATCGGGAGATTGGCATGCCCGGAAAGCCTTGCTATTCTTGCCGTATATTTTTTTTCCATCAAGGCATTGCATCTTAATATTCTTAAAATGCGCCAAACCGGCATTTTTTTATTTTAATTTCAAGGGTTTCACAGGCGTTGCCAACATCGATTTTGCTAATATTCAATGATTCCGAGATGCTGAATACAGCGGCACAGAAAATAATACCGTCCGTGGTCTTTTCTTTGACTGCCGAAACAAGATCAGGGGCCACATGATCTTTTTTCTCAACAAGTCTTTTCTTTCCAGGGCCGTATCCGAAAAGGCCGATCTGACATTTTTCAAGATGCACATCACAGAGGTTGGCGTAATGTCCAATTTCCGATTCAGGGAGATTGAATTCACGGGCCAGCCTGAACGCTTCTGCGCAAGCCAGTTTTCCATCGGAAACATGTTGGACAAACCGTTCTCGTATCGATTCATCCGGTGAAAAATCATCGGGTATTTTTTTGTTTTTAAGCGCCATATTTACCGTATTCCCAAGGGTTTCAACAAGGTTTTTCATCTTGAACAATCACGAACGGTCTGGTATTCTGTCAAATCCTGGCCGCTTTGGCAAAGCGTTTTTTGCATAAACGGGCCTGTAACAAAAAATCATGACTCATTGAATGAAAGAAACGTAAACTCCATGCCATTTTCCCATCATCGAAAAAAGACCCGTCAGGTGCATGTGGGCAGTGTGGTCATAGGCAATATGGCTCCCGTTGTTGTTCAATCCATGACCAACACCAAAACCCAGGATGTTCAAGCCACGGTTTCCCAGATCAAACGGCTTGAAGAAGCGGGCTGTGAGATCATCCGCGTGGCTATTCCGGATGAGGATGCAGCAAAGGCTGTAGCCCACATCAAAAAACAGATAGACATTCCCCTGATCGCTGACATTCATTTCGATTACAAACTGGCTATTGCCTCGGCTAAAGCTGGAGCAGACGGTTTGCGGATCAATCCGGGGAACATCGGGGGCAGGGAGAAAGTGAAAGCTGTGGTGGACTGCGCTAAGGATCTGGGCCTTCCCATCCGAATCGGCGTGAACTCCGGCTCCCTTGAACAGGATATTCTCGACGCGCATCAGGGGGTGACAGCGGAAGCCATGGTGGAAAGCGCCATGCGGAACATCCGGCAGCTGGAAGAATTCCATTTTCAAGATATAAAGATTTCCCTTAAAGCCTCGGATGTGTTCAGAACACTTCAGGCTTACCG
This sequence comes from Desulfobacteraceae bacterium, assembly GCA_041660385.1. Classification (GTDB taxonomy): domain Bacteria; phylum Desulfobacterota; class Desulfobacteria; order Desulfobacterales; family Desulfolunaceae; genus DYJE01. The sequence goes on from JBAZWJ010000019.1 coordinate 17,966, forward strand.
GCAGCTTTCGGATCGGGTGGATTATCCGCTCCATGTGGGTGTCACCGAAGCAGGCTCCCTTTTTCCGGGCATTGTCAAATCATCCCTGGGCATCGGCATGCTTCTGGCTGAAGGTATCGGCGATACAATCCGGGTGTCCTTGACACGTGATCCTGAAGATGAAATACGTGTGGCCTACGAGATTCTCCAGGCTTTAAACTTAAGACGGCGCGGACCTGAAATCGTTTCCTGCCCCACCTGCGGACGAACAAATATCGACCTGATCGGAATTGTGGAAAAGGTAGAGTTGGCCCTTAAATCATGCCGGAAACCCATTAAAATTGCCATTATGGGCTGCGTGGTCAATGGCCCGGGCGAAGCACGGGAAGCGGATATCGGTATTGCAGGTGGAAACGGAATCGGAATTATATTCTCTAGAGGGAAAATTCTGCGGAAATGCCCGGAAGACAAGCTCATCGAAGAATTGCTAAACGAAATTGAAACCATGTAAACGAACAGCATAGAAAGGGATCATCATGACAAAAAAGGTGCAAACCGCCATCGAACCCACACGGCAGGACGACTATCCCCAATGGTACCAGCAGGTGGTCAAAGCTTCGGAAATGGCCGAAAATTCTCCAGTCCGGGGATGCATGGTAATCAAGCCATGGGGGTATGCCATCTGGGAAAATATCTCCCGCATTCTTGACGATATGTTCAAGGAATCAGGGGTGAAAAACGCCTATTTCCCATTATTTATCCCTTTGAGCTTTCTTGAAAAAGAAGCCGAGCATGTGGAGGGTTTTGCCAAAGAATGTGCCGTGGTCACCCATCACAAACTGGAAAAAGGGCCGAATGGCGGTCTGGTTCCGGCCGGGCCTCTTGCCGAACCCCTGGTGGTTCGCCCCACATCGGAAACCATTATCGGAGATTCGTTCTCCAAATGGATCAGCAGCTACAGAGATCTGCCCGTTCTAATCAACCAGTGGGCCAATGTAGTCAGGTGGGAAATGCGGACACGAACGTTCTTAAGAACAACTGAATTCCTTTGGCAGGAAGGTCACACGGCCCACGCAAGCAGCGCGGAAGCCGAAGAACGGACACGGATGATGCTGGATGTCTATGCCCGTTTTGCCGAAGAGTGTCTGGCCATGCCTGTGATCAAAGGGGAAAAGACACCTTCCGAACGCTTTCCAGGTGCGGTAAACACTTATTGTATCGAAGCCATGATGCAGGACAGAAAAGCCCTTCAGGCCGGGACCTCTCATTTTCTCGGCCAGAATTTCGCTAAAAGTTCCAACATCCGATACCAGACAGCCCAGGAATCGGAAGATTTCGCATGGACAACATCCTGGGGAGTGTCCACCCGTCTTATCGGCGGGGTGATCATGACCCACGGAGACGATGACGGAATTATCCTTCCCCCACGTGTGGCCTCAGCCCATGTGGTTCTCCTGCCCATTTTCCGAAAACCGGAAGAACGGGAAACGGTGTTGGCGTTCACTGAAAATCTGGCCAAAGACTTACGAACCACCTTATACCACGACCGAAAGATCACCGTGGAAATTGATGCCCGTGAAATCGGCGGAGCACGTGGCTGGGACTGGATCAAAAAAGGCATTCCATTAAGGGTTGAAATCGGGCCAAGGGATATCCAGGAAAATTCAGTGTTCGTGGCTCGGCGTGATAAATCCCATAAAGAAAAACAGTCCATCAAACGTGATGATTTTATCGCCCGCATTACGGAGATCCTTGACGACATCCAGGCCAATCTTTTCAACCGGGCCTTGGCTCTCAGAAATGAACAGACTTTGCCCGTGGACGGGAAAGAGGATTTCTACGCCTACTTCACGCCGCAAAATCAGGAGAAACCGGAAATTCACGGCGGGTTTGCCCATTCCCACTGGTGTGGATCAGCGGAATGCGAAAAACAGATCAAAACCGATTTAAGTGTAACGATTCGGTGTATTCCCCTGGGGGCACCGGATGAAAACGGGTGCTGTGTGTTCTGCGGAAAGCCCAGCGAGCGTCGGGTTATTTTTGCAAAATCATACTGATCAATATCTATACAGCGAAGAAGGGATAGGTTATAGTAATATATCCTTGTCAGGACTTCTACTCTCGTTCCGAGGTTTTACTCCTCGAATGCAGATCCGGAGGCTTGGGCCTCCAAGGTTTGTTTTTTGTGGTAGACAGTTTATGGGTATGGCCTGTGTGCAATGATATTGATTATAAAATTCCATGTGGTAGGCGTGATGCTTAGATGATTCGAATCAATGATATTCTTGACAGAATTCTTGAGTACAACCCGGATGCAGATCTGGACGTTGTCCAGAGGGCCTATATTTATTCAGCCCGTGTTCACGACGGCCAGATCAGGCTTTCCGGTGAACCTTACCTGACCCATCCCCTGGAAGTGGCGGGGATTCTGGCTGAATTGAAACTTGATGTGGAAAGTATCGCGGCGGGGCTGCTCCATGACGTGATTGAGGATACCCACGCCACAGACGAGGATATCAAAAACATGTTCGGCCCCGGTATCCAGCATATTGTTTCGGGGGTGACCAAACTCAGCAAACTTTCATTTCAGAGGTCCGAGGAGCGTCAGGCCGAGAGCATCAGAAAAATGATTCTTGCCATGGCTGATGACATCCGGGTTATCCTGATTAAACTGGCTGACCGCCTGCACAACATGCGGACGCTCCACTTTCATAATAAAGAACATAAAATCAAGGAAATCGCCAAGGAAACCTTTGATATCTATGTGCCCATTGCCTCCAGACTTGGTATCTACTGGGTTAAAAAAGAGCTGGAAGACACGTCATTCAAATATCTCCAGCCTGAAGAGTTTGAACGCATTCTTCAACTTGTTTCAAAGGACCAGACCGAGCGGGAAAAGGCCATCGAGAAAATTCGTCAGCAGATCCTCCAGAAGATTGAGGAAGCCGGACTTAAAGGCCAGGTTCTGGGGCGTTACAAACAATTTTACAGCATTTACAACAAGATGGTGAAACAGAACCTGACGTTTGAGGAAGTATACGACCTCATCGCGTTCCGGATTATATTGAACACCATTCCCGAATGTTACACAGCGCTGGGAGTCATGCACAACACATGGCAGCCCATTCCAAAGAAATTCAAGGATTACATCGGCGTTCCCAAACCCAACCGTTATCAGTCCCTTCACACCACGGTGATCGGGCCCGAAGGCGAACGCATCGAAGTTCAGATCAGAACCCATGAAATGGATCAGGTGGCCCGTTCGGGCATCGCAGCCCACTGGTCGTATAAAGAGGGGAAATCCTATAATCAGAACTCGGGTGAAACCTATGCCTGGATTCAGAATCTGGTGGAGAACCAGGCCAACTCCAGCAGCCCCGAAGAGTTCATGGAAAACGTTCGCATCGACCTTTTCCCTGACGAGGTTTATGTGTTCACACCCCGAGGAGATGTCATCTCTCTCCCCAAGGGTGCCACCCCCATTGATTTTGCATATGCCATTCACACGGAAATCGGAAATCAGTGCACGGGCGCCAAGGTTAACGGGAAAATTGTTCCATTGGTATACGACCTGAAAACGGGAGATACCTGTGAAGTTGTGGTGACCAAAGGCCACACTCCAAGCAAGGACTGGCTCCAGTTCGTTAAAACCGTCAAAGCCAGATCCCGGATCAAGCACTGGATCAAATCCCAGGAGCATGAGCGAAGCCTTTCTCTTGGAAAAGAGCTATGCGAAAAAGCGTTCCGAAAGCACAGTTTGAATTTTAACAAACTTTTCACAAGCCCGGAAATGGAAGAGGCCGCCAAGGCTTTTGGACTGAAAACTCCGGAAGAACTGGTCATCAATGTGGGCTACGGCAAACTGACACCTGTTCAACTTGTCCACAAATTCAAGGAGCCTGAAAAAGAAAAGGAAGCATCCATCCTTAACCGGCTGATCGGGCGGTCCAAGAAGAAAAAAACAGGCGACGGCGTTATTGTGAGGGGGATTGATGATATTCTGATCAAGTTCGGGAAATGCTGCCAGCCAGTGCCTGGTGATCCCATTGTGGGATATATCACCCAGGGCCAGGGCGTTACGGTGCACAGATCAAGCTGTCCCAACGCGTTGACCATGAATCCTGAAAGAAGTGTTGACGTTGTCTGGGATGCCCAGTCCAAAGACACCTTTCCCGTTGAGGTTCTTGTTACGTCATACGATCAACTTGGGCTTCTTGCTGAAATAACCACAAATATTAGCAAAAACGGGGCAAACATCCTTACGGCCAACACACAGAGGCGTGAAGACCAGATGTACGACAGCCAGTTTACCCTGGCCGTCCAAGATACTGAGCATCTGCGGCGGGTGATGTCGTCTCTTAAAAAGCTGAAGTGTGTTCAGTCTGTTGTAAGGCTGGCGAATTGAAGAGCATAAAAGCATAAAAAAAATCAAAATCGGGTACCGCATAAGCGGTGTCTGATTTTGATTTTTTTATTTATCCGTTTGACGCCAGGAGAAAGAATCTCCGGGCGGTTTATATCAGGGTGCTTTGACGATGAAGCCGGATTTAATGCAGTTTGTACAAACGACCATATGTTTTGCCTGGCCGTTTTGAAGTACGCGGACACTCTGTAAATTAGGATTGAAACGACGTTTGTTCACGTTATGGGCATGGCTGACATTGCTGCCTACCATGGGTTTTTTCCCGCATATTTCACACATCCTGGACATGGCTGGATCTCCTTATCTAAAACCTTTTATCGAAAAAACAAAACATGCTTATATAAACCAATAAAATGACCTTGTAAAGTCATTTTTACAGATGATTTTCCGGTAGCAAATAACAGTGAAGTCCTAAATCATTCGGAATCATTCGGGCATGATGATGAGTTCTTCACGACGGCCGGTATTATCCGTGCCTTCTTTGGCAATTTTTTCATTGCACAGGGCAATGTATTCACCGGCTTCCTTGTCAAAACCCAAACCGGGGTATTTGCTCAACACCGTCTGGAATCGGGCCACGGCACCTTTATAATGTTTGGATTTGAAATAAAAGCGCCCCACATAGATTTCGTGGCCAGCCAGACTTTTAAGGCAGGCTGCTCTTTTTTCATCGGCTTCTTTGGCGTACTTGGAATCCGGGAACTGGCGAGTGACTTTGGCGAACGCCTCAATTGCGGCCCTTGCTGTATTCTGGTCCCTGTCCACCGTGTCGATTCGTTTGAAATAACATAGGGCGATCTGGTTCAGAACATAGGGGATTGATTCGTTCCGGGGATGAAGCTTCACGAATTCTTCATAGGAAACGATAGCTTCTTCGTATTCTTCCATGTTGAAATGGGCCTCAGCGATCTTGAACTCAGCCAGAGTGGCCAGCTTATCGAAGGGATACCAGTCACGCAGCTTGTTGAATGTTTCAATGGCCGACGAGTAACGCTCTTTTTCAAACGCTTCCATGGCTTCTGCAGCCAGTTCAGGGGCGAGTTTTTCCCGCTTATTTTTATTGGCGCATCCGGAAGTGAAAACGGTGGAGGCGACGGCCAAGGCCATGATGACAATTAAAGTTTTTTTCATGATTTCAAATTTTCAATATAGTGTTCAGCCGAATAAGCGGCAATGGCCGCATCACCTACCGCTGTTGCGATCTGTCTTAAGGGTGTGTCCCTCACGTCTCCGGCTGCAAATACACCGGGAACAGAGGTGGTCATTTTTGCATCGGTAACGATAAAACCCCAGGGGTCTTTTTCAAGGGAATCACCTACGAACCCGGCGTTGGGAACAATGCCGATCCAGATAAAACATCCGTCCGCAGCAATAACGCGTTCTTCCTGGGTTTTCAGGTTTTTCACCTTAACACTTTCAAGACCGAAAAAACCGTCAAGTCCTGTGACTGCCGAATCCCAGAGGAATTCGATTTTGTCATTGGCCAATGCTCGTTCCTGAAGAATTTTTGTGGCCCTTAATTGGTCTCTTCGGTGGACCAGGTATACTTTTTTGGCAAATTTGGTCAGGAATATGCTCTCCTGAACGGCGGTGTCACCCCCGCCGACAGCTACGACGTTTTTGTTTCTGTAAAACGGTCCGTCACAGGTGGCGCAGTACGACAAACCTTTTCCTTGGAAACGTTCTTCACCCACATGAAGTGTGTTGGGAGACGCCCCAGTGGCGATGATGATGGCATGGGTTCGAATTTCTCTGTCCGGTGTTTTGATGATTTTAACCGGGCCTGAAAGATCCAGACTTTCAACTTCTTCAGATTCAATGGGAAGTCCGAATTGTTTGGCCTGGGCCACCAGTTTTTCCGTAAGATCCGGTCCACTCAGGCCTTCGGGGAATCCAGGATAGTTTTCAATATGGTCGGTGATGAGAACCTGACCTCCCGGAGCCACCCGCTCGATGAGCACCACGTTCAATCTTGCTCTTGCCGCATAAAGTCCAGCTGTGAGACCGGCAGGGCCTCCGCCGATGATCACCAGGTCGTAATCCACGTTTTTCATGTATCTATTTTCCCTACAGAAGTTTCATGATCACATCTTCAAGCTTGGATTTTGCCGTCATTCCCGTGATGGATTCCACCACAGAGCCGTCTTTGACAAAGAGCAGGGTGGGTATGGCTCTTACCGCAAACTTGCTTGGGGTTAAGGGGTTATCATCCACATTGCATTTGGCGAATTTCACTTTCCCCTGATATTGACCGGCCAGTTCTTCAATGATCGGTCCAATGGCCTTGCACGGACCGCACCAGGGGGCCCAGAAGTCCACAACAACAGGAATGTTGCTTTTTATCACTTCACTTTCGAACGTACCATCGTCGATATCGAGAATATTATTGGCCATGAATAGATCCTTTCAATAGAAATTAGTTTGGCTACACAAAATGTATGCCCCGTAACTATAGTTCCGCAACCCCATCTTGTCAAGGCGCGGTTGTCCGTCCTATGGACTGGTGATGACTTTGGTCAATGACGTAAGGAACTTGCAAATCCTTTCGGGATGATTTAGTAACGGTATGAATTATCGGCTGGTGAATCGTTTGTATTTTGGGAGACATTATCATGGCGCGGATAAAAATCGGTGTACTTGTATCGGGTGGAGGTTCTAATCTTCAGGCCATCATGGATGCCTGCCAATCTGGGAGACTTTCGGCTGATGTGAAGTTTGTCGGATCGGATAACCCGGAGGCATATGGACTTGAACGAGCCAGGAAAGCGGCTATTCCCACCTTTGTTACACCATATGACCTTATTAAAGACAGATTCAAGCAAAACCCTGATAACATTGATCTGCCGTCAGATTTCGACCTTCAGGATATCCTCGTCAGGCAGAGCTTGTTCCCTCTGGATCACCCGCGATCCGCTGTGGAATCCTTTTTTAAAGTCAGGGTAGCAGCGGAAAACAACCTTCTCCAACATATAAACAGCTATTCTTTTGATCTTCTTGTTCTCGCCGGATTCATGAGAATTTTCAGCCCATATTTCATCGACCGGATCAACGTGGATAAAACAAAACCACGGATTATGAACATCCATCCGGCCCTTCTTCCCTCCTTTCCCGGAGTGGACGGTTACAGCGACACTTTTGAACACGGTTGTAAAGTGGGAGGTTGCACCGTCCATTTTGTGGATTACGGTGAAGACACAGGCCCGATCATCGGCCAGAAATCATTTGATATTCTGCCCGACGACACGCTGGATTCTGTACGTTCAAAAGGACTTGCGCTTGAGTGGCAGCTTTTCCCCGAATGCATCCGGCTTTTTTCAGAAAATCGGCTTGTTCTTGATAAAAGTGGCAGGAAGACGGTGGTGAAAATAATCCCTGAGGTATTGTGAAAAATTCCAAAGCATTACCTTCTTATTGAATTATGTTCAGGCGAGCTATCTCATGTGATCTCCCTTTAATATGATAAAATGGGACTTGATTTGTTATGACTTGTTAATTATAATGTGATCAAAAGATTGTGAATGCTCTTTAATGACGGTTTTTTCTCATTTCTCCTATTCTGTCTTTTGTTTAATTTTTGATTTATTCAGTTTGTGTCATTCTTGAAAAACAAGTGGAACCATAGAGGTTCATTAAAATTAAAAGCTTTAACTAAAAAGGTTTAATCACTTCATGTGACCTTAAGGCGCTACTTTTTTTTCTGAATGTTCACGAATTAAAACTTCGAAAGGAAGTTTTAAGTTACTGCGGTCATGTTGATTCAGTAGTAATATTATTAATTAATGTAGTAAGGAGTTGCCATGTACACAATAGACATCAACACCAGCAAGTACGATATCAAACTGTTAGTTTCCAAATTCGGCAAGAAAACAAGTAAAACGATTAAGAAAACCATGAAAAAAACAGATATTGTACGAATGATTAAACGGTTGAAAAAAGAATTCAGTCACTGCGACATGGGAAAGTTGCTGATTCCCGTTTGATTGTATTTGAATTAACATTATTTCGGCAATTACAGATGTATAACATCTAACATATCAAAAAAATCCGGCTCTTATGGGCCGGATTTTTTTATAGAGGAATAGGGGCAGAACTAATAACCCCATGAGTTGCACAGACGTTTGTTTAATTATTTTACTGAATCAGCTGGATAACCAGCACCTTTCCATGCATAAATTCCGCCAGTGTAGCGTTTCACGTTTTTGTACCCGAGCTTTTTGGCCCAGACCGCACCGTTGTGGCTTCGGGTACATTTCACGAAACCGCAGTAGACAACGATAAGTTTGTTTTTATCAGGCCCCAGAATTTTCTCGAAATCCTTCTGGGTTTTTCCTTCAGTTTCTTTGGTGTCCCAGGCGGTCATATCGGGAATGGGGAACAGGCATTGTTTGGCGCCGGGCACATGATTGGCTTTAAAGCTTGCTTCATAGGGCATGGTGTCAACGATGACCATATCTTTTTTAGCATCTATAAGGGCTTTGAGTTCAGCAGTGGTTATCAGTTCGTATCCGCCTTTAACAACATCTCTTACCAGCTTCACAGCAACAGTTTCCGTTTCAATTTCTTTTTGAAACAGATTCATATCTGCGAAAACAGATGTACTTAAAGCAAGGGTGAGGATCAATCCGGAAATCAGGGTTCTTTTTGTTCGCATAACAGCTCCTTAAGAGGTTCAAGGTTAATAAAGGTTTTATTGAAAAACGTTGTGTAGGCTCGTCTTGCGTAAAGAAATAAAACGCCTGCGGACATGGCGAGATCCCTGTATAAGGCCAGGCGAAGACCGCCGAAAGCCCTGGATTCCACGTCTTCCGGGCCGTAGCAGCCGCAATCGATATCAAGTCCGAGGTGTATGCCGTAAAGTAAAATGGCTATAAATATTAATAGAAGACCTGTAACGGTATGAAGCGACATGGGGAAATCAAAAAACAGACCCAGGCCCGCAAGGATTTCAAGAATGGGAAGAACGATGGCCAGGTTTTCCGAAACAGATCCGGGAACAAGTCCGAAGGCGTCAATAACCACAGTGAATGCTTTTGGGTCTCGGAGTTTCATGACCCCTGCCACGATGAACAGTGACCCCAGAATTAGGCGAATAAGCCGTTCAGTCCATATCAATAGGGTTTCTTGTTTCATATAACTGCCTGTATTGGCTTGATTTATTATAATTATAAAAAGGCTATGTTAGAAGAAACGTTGTGGGATTTCCAATTGATAATATGGATGAGTATTGTGTGCTATATCGTTAATTCCGATATCAGGTCTTGAGACCTTTTAAAACGGCAAAGGCTGGATGTCCTTTAACGGGTTCGCAATTGCAGGTTGAGAGGTTGAGATTCGATCCGCAGACCGTGCAAAGACCCTTGCATTCTTCTGAGCAGAGTGGGCGTGGTGGCAGGTTCAATAAGATCTGTTCTTGAACCGCGTCTTGAAGTTCGATGATGTCTCCATTGAAGAATTCGGTGCTGAAATCCTTGTCCGTGATTTCATTACCCTCATCGTCATCAGAAAAGCTATCATCGGAAAGGGGATTTTTGCCGTCCGGAATTTTTACGAAGTTCAGCATGAAAGTTCGCTTCAGCTGTTCCTGGAATGGTTCCAAACATCTTCCGCATTCACAGGATAAAGTTACGCTGACGCGGCCTTTAATTTCCACAAGGTCGTCTGACATAACAACAGCTGATATTTCCCCTGCCACAGGTGAGGCAAACCCGATTTCGTTATACTTTATCATGTCAGCAAGAACAGGAAAAAATTCAGCTTTCTCCGTGAATTCAAAATGATATCCGCCGGGCGGGATGTGGGATATGGTAATTTTCATATGAGCTCCGAAGCTGAATCGATCATTGCTTATCAGGTGTTTTAACGATTTTGTCCCAGCCCATGGCCATACGGAACGAGAAGACCCAGAAAACCACGGACCAGCCAAGAAGCGCATTGGTGATGAAGATCTGTGAACGATGGGGACTTCTGTTGACCAGCGCAATAACCGACGGTGTCAGATAGATGCAAAGGAAAATAAGAAGAAATGTCATCATGGTTTTGTCCTCAACGTTTGAAGGGATGTTTGAACGTGTTATTTAGTGCCCGAACGGAAACGGCATCTTTTGGCCTGATACGGCGTTCTCGAAAATTTTGATCCTCGACGTAGCGCTGCTACGCCTGCGGTCAAAATTTTCTGCGGCCTTGTCTCAGACCAAAATCTACCGTTTCCGTTCAGACACTATTTAGCATAAACATATGCGTTTTGAAATGATGAGTTGTGCAAAAAAAGCTGGGCGGCTCCTGGGGAGCCGCCTGATCATAGAAAACCTTGGAAGATAATTAATGATTCGATTTTCACTTTTAACATATTATGATCATAATATGCAGGAGGGGGGGATAGTTGAGTATATAATTAATTATCATTTCATGTGTCTATAGGGAGAGAATCTCATTTTTTTAGGGGAAAGTCCCGTATAGTTATCTAAGCTGAAACAAGGAAGCCATATGGAAAGGGTAAGAGCTTATGGTCATAACCATTTTAGGATCTGGGACAGGTATTCCGTCGTTGAGGCGGAGTTCATGCTCAGCACTGGTAGAAACGGAGAAATGCCGGATTCTCTTTGATCTTGGGCCAGGAACGATCAGGCGTCTTCTGCAATGCGGACATCATATCAACAGCTTAACCCATGTGATCCTGACCCATTTTCACCCGGATCATTGCAGTGAGCTGGTTCCTTTTTTATTTGCGCTCAAATCTCCAGAATTCAATAAAGAGGATCGAAAACTGAAACTGATCGGCGGAGAAGGTCTGATGGATATGTATCAAGGACTCAGACGTGTTTACGGCCACTGGATCGAACTGAACCCGGAGTATCTTGAAATCATTGAATTGAACGTAACGGCGGAGGATTGTTTTGTTCTTGAAGATGCGGATCTAAAATCCATACCGGTCCTTCATAACCGGGAAAGCCTGGCCTACAGGCTTGAAACAAAAAGCCATTCACTTGTTGTTTCAGGTGATACGGATGAGTGTGAAAACCTTGTACACATTTCACGGAACGCGGATATGCTGTTGTGTGAATCATCAACACCGGACGAGATAAAAAGAGACGGTCATCTCACCCCGTCACTGGCTGGAAGAATAGCGTCTGAGGCCCGTGTGAAAAAACTCGTTCTGACCCATTTTTATCCCGAATGCGACAAAACAGATATTGCAAAACAGTGCTTTAAAACATATGATGGCCCTTTGTTTCAGGCTGAGGATCTGATGAAATTTTATCTGTGATTTCAGAGAGATCCAGCTTTGATTGACGTTAAGAATGGGTGCTGAACCTCTCATTTGGTGTGCTTGAATAACCGTACTGGAAATGCTTGGTCAGCCACATTTCCCAATGGAATAGGGATCAAGGGAAAACAATCGTGCGATACTATCCGTTATTCCTCGATATCAGAAACCGAAAATGCCTGGTGGTGGGCGGAGGAAGCGTGGGGACTCGGAAAACGGAAACCCTTGTCCGGTGTGGGGCAGAAGTGACCGTGATCAGCCGGGTTTTTTCCAAGGGTTTTTCAGGGATTGGGGATGATAAGAAGAACCCCATGCTGGTATGCAAGGACTATGAACCTTCGGATCTTGAAGGAGTGTTTCTTGTTTTTGCCGCAACAAGTGACAGGGATCTGAACGAGCGGATAAGGCTGGATGCAGAAAAACAGGGAAAACTTTACAGCATTGCTGATGACCCGAACAGGTCATGTTTTATTGCGCCTTCGGTTGTTGCGCGAGGAGATCTCACCATTGCAGTGTCCACCAGCGGTCAGAGCCCGGCTTTGGCAAAAAAGCTGAGACAGAATCTTGAAACGCTCTACGGGCCTGAGTATGCCGATTTTCTCAGGATCATGGGATCTTTCAGAAAGCGCATTCTGGAAAAGGGTCATGACCCTGAGACTCACAAAGATCTGTTCAGGCAAGTGATTGACCGGGATGTTCCGTCCATGATAAGGGAAGGCCGGAACAACGATGTCAGAGCGGTTTTCCAGGAAGTTTTCGGAAAAGAATTCGATGAGGGTTTTTTTGGGGACTTAAAGGATTGATGTAGATTATGAACAGTTTCCCTTACATTGCAGCCGTCTTCTATGTGCTTAGCACCGTGTTGTATTGCATCTATCTGTTCAAACAGAAAGATGTGTTCCAGCGTGCCGGTTTCATCCTGATGATTTCAGGTCTCATCATTCATTCTCTGGTTATCCTTGGGGAGTTCATCCAGCTGGGTTATCTGCCGGTTCTAAATCTGAAGAACACCCTCGGTATTGCAGCCTGGTCTATTGCTGTTGTTTTTATCCTGTTTCGTATAAAACTTAACATCAAAGTTATGGGGATATACGCAGCCCCGCTGGTTGCTCTTACCTACATCGCGTCACTTAATATTCCGGAAATTTCAGCCGAAACACCGCAAATTTTTAAAAGCGCATGGCTTGTGATTCATGTGGTCATGGTGTTTATCGGCGAGGCAGCCCTTGCCATGGCCTGCGGTGCAGGCGCTTTATATCTTATTCAGGAAAACGCCATAAAGTCGAAAAAAAGAGGATTCTTCTATTCACGGCTTCCTTCCTTGGAACAACTTGATGCAGCAGGTTATACGTCCATCGTTATCGGTTTCACCGTGTTCACTGTGGGCCTTATCGTGGGTCTTGTTTACGCCAAAATGGTCTGGCACAGATTCGTTGGATGGGATCCCAAGGAAATCTGGTCAGGTATCACCTGGCTTCTATACGCGGCCTTGGTTCATGAACGAATTGCTGTGGGCTGGAGAGGGCGAAGGGCCGCTATCATGGCTATTGTGGGTTTTGCCCTGCTCCTTTTCAGTTTTCTCGGCGTTAACTTTTTACTTGGGGGTCACCATGGCGGATTTACACAATGAAAATTGTGATAGCGCCGTGATTTCATAAGCTGTGATTTCATAAAAGGGTGTTGATAAACGGTTATGCTCGATATTGTTTTAACAGGTCTGAATCACACCACGGCACCGGTTTCGCTGAGAGAAAAGCTGGCTTTCTCGAAAGAGGAAAGCGCAGCTGCCATTGAATCCTTGCGGCAGGATCCGGCGGTTGCCGAGGTGATGCTTTTTTCAACATGCAACAGGGTTGAAGTGCTGATGACTGCAAAAGACGGTGCCGAAGCTCTTGAAGCTGCAAAAAACTATATCTCACGCATCAAGGAAACGCCCCTTTCAGATTTCGAGCCACATTTATACACATATCACGGCCATAAAGCCGTTCGTCATCTTTTCCGGGTTGCGTCAGGCCTTGATTCCATGGTCATGGGGGAACCCCAGATTCTGGGCCAGATCAAGGAAGCGTTCAGGATAACCGTTAAAATGAAAGCATCCGGCGTTGTTTTGAATCGCCTGTTCCACCGGACCTTCCATGTGGCCAAACGTGTCAGAACTGAAACAGGAATCGGTGACAGCGCCGTGTCCATTAGTTACGCGGCCATTGAACTTGCCAAAAAGATCTTTGGAGATCTGGAAAACAGGAAGGTTCTTCTTGTGGGGGCCGGTGAAATGGCTGAGCTTGCCGTGGAGCATCTGATCAGGAACAAAGTGGGCGACATCTTTGTGGCCAATCGAACGTTTGAAAGGGGAATGGAGCTTGCCAGCCGTTTTTCCGGCCAGGCCCTGCGGTTTGAAGAGATCCCCTCTGCCCTTGAAACAGTGGATATCATCATCAGTTCCACGGGGGCACCTCAGGTTGTGATTGGAAAAGACATGGTAAAGCCGGTGATCAAGAACAGGCGGAACAGATCCCTTTTCTTTATCGACATTGCCGTACCGAGAGATATTGACCCGGACATCAACAAGCTTTCCAACTGTTACGTGTACGACATCGACGACCTCAAAGGTGTTATTGATGGCAACATGGAAAACAGGATGAAGGAAGCGATCAAGGCAGAGAGAATTATTGATGAAGCAGTGATCCGTTTCGGGCGATGGCTGGAAGGCCTTAATGTGGTTCCCACCATTGTGGATCTCAAAGAAAAAATGGGGGCCATGGCAAGGATGGAGCTTGAAAAAACCCTTTCATCTTCCCTGAAGCACCTGCCGGAAAAAGATGCTCTTGCTCTTTCCCGGATGCTGGACGCCCTGGTCAACAAAATCGTCCATGATCCGATCCAGTTTCTTAAAATCAAAAGTTCTCATCGTGACGAAACAGCCAGTCTGAGCCTTGCCCGGCAGCTGTTCAATCTGGATGAATCTGAATAACGGTTTTTTTCTACCACGGAATACACGGAAAGCACGGAAATGGGGAATTTGATTTTTGAAAAAGAAGCTTATGCTATTCGTGGAGCAGTGTTTGACGTATATCGGGGATTGGGATGCGGTTTTTTTGAAGCGAAGTATCAGGAATGTTTGGAACTTGAATTTAAGAGACAGAAATCTGAATAGCGGTTAATTATTTTCTACCACGGAATGCACGGAAGAACACGGAAATGGGAAATTTGTTTTTTGAAAAAGAAGCCTATGCTATTCGTGGAGCAGTGTTTGAAGTATATCGAGAAATGGGATGCGGTTTTCTTGAATCGGTTTATCAGGAATGCTTGGAAAATGAATTTAAGAGACAGAATATCCCTTTTTTTGCGCAACAAGATTTGAAACTTGTTTATAAGGGCGAGATTCTTAAACAAAGCTACAGACCTGATTTTGTTTGTTTCAGCTCAATTATCGTTGAGTTGAAAGCAGCCAAAGATATTGTAGCAGAGCATAAAGCACAGCTCTTGAACTATTTAAAGGCAACAAGCTATCAACTCGGTTTGCTTGTTAACTTTGGCAGTTATCCAAAAGCCCAGATTGAAAGATTTGTGCTTTAGTTAAAATTTCAAAAAATATAGAACACGGATTTTGAGAATAACTTTTCAGTGTTTAAAAATATAAATGGAGCAAGTCATAAAAAAACAGCATAAAGCCCAGATTGAAAGACTCGTGCTTTAATTAAAATCACAAAATATAGAACACGGATTTTAAGAATAATTTTTCCGTGCTTTCCGTGTTTTCAGTGGTTAAAAAAAAAATAAATGGAGCAGTTCATGAAAAAAACAGCATTTCTTTTTCCGGGTCAAGGGTCCCAGAGCGTGGGTATGGGAAGGGAATTCTACGATGAATATCCGGGTGTCCGGGAGCTGTTTGATATGGCGGAAGATGTGACGAAAACCCATCTGGCCCGGTTGTGTTTCAAGGGGCCAATGGAAGATCTGACAAAGACAGCGGTTCTTCAACCGGCTGTCACCGTGGTGAACCTTGCCGTCCTGCTGGCCCTTCATAAAGAAAATATCCGTCCTGCCATCTGTGCCGGTCACAGTCTGGGTGAATACAGCGCCCTTTGTGCGGCGGAAGCCCTTTCCATGGAAGATACGCTGAAGCTTGTGTTTCAGAGAGGGAGCCTTATGAACAGGGAGGCAGAGAGATATAAAGGAATGATGAGCGCCGTGATCGGTCTTTCTTTTGATCAGGTCATGGAGATCATCGGAGACCAGGTCACGGACGAGCCGGGTAAGGGTGTGACCATCGCCAACCACAATGGGGAAACCCAGATTGTGATCAGCGGTGATCCTTCTTCCGTGAAATCCGCTGAAGAAAAACTCAAAGAAAATGGGGCAAGGGTCATGGCCCTCAAGGTCAGCGGTGCATGGCACAGCCCTTTGATCCGGGGAGCTGAAGACGAGTTCGAAGAGTGCCTTGCCGAATGCGTTTTTTCCATACCGGTAACTCCCGTGATTTTCAACGTTTCAGCCGATGTGGAAACCGATCCGGTGAAGATCAGAAAAAACATGCTGGATCAGTTGTGCAGCCCCGTCAGATGGTATGATTCCATGATTAAAATGATAGATGAAGGTGTGGAAAACTTTGTGGAAGTCGGGCCTGGAAACGTTCTCTCAGGCTTGATGAAACGGGTTGTGCCTGAAGGATTTTCAGGGAAAATATATCCGTTGAACACCATGAAAAGTCTTGAACTTTTTTTCAAAGATGGTATTTAATGCCATTTCAGTTTTGACAGGTTCATTATTATCAAACTGAAATGAATAATCATCATCATGACAACGAAAGGGATGGTAGCAGAACCGACTGTGTACCACGTTGTTACCGCATTTGCATACCAGTCAATTACGTGGCGATCATGTTAATTATCGGCTCTCATCCAGATCGGGCAGAGGTGGGGAAGTGTACCGAAGTTACGTCTCAGGATGTATCGGGATAAGGGGTAGGTGATTCTTCACAGGGCTTTCTGATGTTCGATGCCTATGAATTCCCCATGAATAGATGATTTTTCTTTACAGGCTGTCCTGGCGCAACCGTTTTTTTAAGGGGTTGTTTGCTGTGAAAAGCCATTGTTTTTATCACTTTACAACACCTGTAAACTGTGTGTACAGTATATCCATCGGGTGATGTAAAACTTACTCATAAGGGGTTTGAGTATGGATCAGGAAACACTAGATTATTTTAGAGAGTTTTTGACAGGTCGTCTGAAAGATCTTCTTGAACAGGCTGATAATACCGTAACCGGTATGACATCCCAGAAAGAAAATTTTCCGGACCCGACCGACAGGGCTTCCCATGAAGCAAATAGAAATTTTATGCTTCGAATCAGAGACAGGGAACACAAACTGATCAATAAAATCAAATCAGCCCTTGATCGTTTAGACATGGGAACCTATGGCATTTGCGAAACGTGTGAGGAGTTCATTTCCATCGAACGGCTCAAAGCGAGACCGGTCACGACCCAGTGCATTGATTGTAAGACTAAAGATGAAGCAATGGAAAAAGCCCTTGGAATTTAAGGCGTGAATGTAGATTTACATATCCACTCCACGGCGTCCGACGGTTCCATGACTCCAGGCGAGATTGTATCACTCGCCAGGAGTCTTGATTTGAAGGCCATATCGATCACGGATCATGATACTGTGGATGGTGTCAGAAACGTTCTCGAAAATGGTAGCCTTGAAGATCTGTATTTCCTGAACGGTGTCGAAATCAGTTCGACTCCGCCCCTCCCCTTCGTCAGTTCGGGTAGTTTTCACATCCTTGGATATGGAATACGCCCCGATGACACGGCGTTGAATCATGCCCTCGATAAAGTGAAGCAGGCCCGGATAGAACGAAATCCAAAAATTATTGCCCTTCTGAATCAGGCAGGGTTTGATATTTCCTTAGATGAGGTTTCTCAAGCAGCAGGCGGTGATGTGATCGGTCGACCTCACATGGCCAGGATTCTTATGGATAAAGATTATGTGACATCCATCAAAGACGCCTTTGATCGTTATCTTGCCAAAGGGAAGCCCGCCTTCGTAGACAAGTACAGGATGGATTGTGACGTAGCTATCGACGTCCTCCTGAAGGCCGGGGGGATTCCCGTGCTCGCCCATCCCGTGAGCCTGGGTATGGATATGGAAACCCTGTCCGGCCTTCTTGACCGGATGAAAGATCTGGGTCTCATGGGTCTGGAAGCGTATTATTCGAACCACACCCGGACGATGACGGACCAGTATGTGCGCCTTGCCCGTGAGAAAAACCTGATTGTCACCGGTGGCTCGGATTTTCACGGTTCTTACAAAACCGATATTTCTCTTGGAACCGGAAAAGGCGACCTCAGCGTTCCATTCAGCGTGTACGAAGACGTGATGACCCGGCTGCGGGAGATTCAGAAAACGAACGTGCGGGATGTGTAAATCCATGGATGAATTTGACGACAATACAACATTTGAAGACAGAATCCATTACCACTTCAAAGATGGGTCGATTTTAGAAAAGGCCCTCAGGCACAGCTCGTATGTGAACGAGCAGACGGACACCCAGCTGGAAGATAACGAAAGACTGGAGTTTCTGGGCGACGCCGTATTAAATCTTGTGATCGGTCATATGCTGATGGAAAAGTATCCCGATCTACACGAGGGTGATCTCTCACGGATGCGCTCTAATCTTGTCAACGAAACCCACCTCGCACAGATTGCCCGTGAGATCGGAATGGGCCCTGAAATCAAGCTTGGCAAGGGAGAAGATCTGACAAATGGCCGTGAGAAAAACTCTATCCTTTCGGATGTTTTTGAAGCCCTGATTGCCGCTGTCTATGTGGATGGAGGGTTTAACGAGGTTTTCGAATTCATCAGGGAAAAATTTACCGATTACATCGAAAGCTCTGACAGCCCGGCCATGAATCTTGACTCGAAAAGCAAGCTCCAGGAATTATCCCAGATTCATTTAAAAGCTATGCCCCGGTACAGAGTGGTCCATGAAAGCGGACCTGACCATGATAAGACATTCAAGGTCCTTCTGACCATCAACGATATCGAAACTTACGGAACCGGGAAAAGCAAAAAATCTGCTGAGCAGGATGCTGCGGGAAACGCCCTGGAGTCCCTGCTGAATATGTTCGGGCCTTTAACACCATCCTCCTGATGATTTCATGTTACAATCAAGATGTCACTAAAGATGGGGCAACCTGTAGCGGTGGGTCCAAGCCCACCTGGTGATCGTGTCATGATAAATGCAAATCTGAATTAATATCCTTTCCCCCCAATTTTCTGTCATTTTTCAGACATCACTGTTCATTATTCTTCAAGAGCATCTGTGGATACGTGTTTACAAAGTCTCAATCGGAAAGAAGCAAGTCTTTAAGGTGCCTCATTTCATTCCAGGAAAAGCCATGCTCTCTGCACGGCCAGATGGAGTTGTTTGTGAATATCGGGTCCAGTTCCAGCGGGTATGACGAATGCTTTACAGCCTCATCCCAGAGAGCCGTATGGGGAATAGGTGTGTAAAACGTCAGGACTGGCGTGATTCCTGATGCAAGGACTTCCCGGATCGAGTCTGCTGCTTCGGCGAGGTTCTGACCCGGAAGACCCACAAGGAGGTATGCTCCGATCTGTTCTTTTTGGAAGCCCGATTTTTTTAATGCGTTTACGGCCCGCCGAAAATCCGTTTCGCTGATTTTTTTATCCAGATTTTTTCGTTGTGAGAAGTCGGTGGATTCCACGCCAAGCCGTAAGGTATGAAACCCGGCTTTCCGCATGAGCTGGGCCAGTGAATCATCAATTTCACGGACATGGAGGGCGTTGGGTGTGTGAAATCGGAGGTTCAGATTTCTATCGATGATGCCCTGAAAAATTTTTCGTGCATGGTTTCCGGGATCGATTAAAAGGGCGTCATCATAAAAAGCGAAATCATTTACGGCGTATCGCGTGTGCCAGAACGTTATTTCGTCCACTACACTTTCTGGGGAACGCCTTGAAAAACCGGGAGAAAGATAACCCGAAGCGCAGTACGCACAACGATTGGGGCAACCCCGGCTTGTTCGAATGGGAATATGGGGTATGGTGTGCTGAAGATCGCAGGCCGGATAGGGCAGGTTATCAAGAACTTTGAGATCTCTGGATTCTTCCGTTCCAACACCGGTGAACTCTTCCACAAGATCGAAGAGAATGTGTTCGGCTGCGCCTGTAATGACCCGGTCCGCTCCCGAATGGGCAAGGGCGTGGTCTGTGCATAACGTGGCGTAAATTCCGCCCAGAACAACCGGAACATCAGGCCAAATTTCTTTTATCAAAGCGATGGTTTCGCGGACGCCACCTGCCCAGTATGTCATCATGGAAGTAACGAGAACAAGGTCCGGTCGTTCCATGCTTCGGAGGTCGTCTCTGAACCATTCGGGCAGAATGCCGTAACGGGAGAACCGTCTGTCTGTCCCCTCAAGGCCTTTGGGATGGGGTAATCGGGATTTCAGATATGGGCCGCGACCCTGTTTGGACAACGGTGCTTTTTTCGTGGACCGGGGGTGAAACCTGTCCAGGCAGTCGATGTAGGAAACCTGAAACCCCTTGTCACGCAACAGGGCGGCGAGAATAAGAATCCCCATGGGACTGGCCCACACATCGTAGGCGGCAAAATCGTGAATCCAGGGGTTCACGCAAAGGATTCGAGTTTTACCGTGTTTTTCGGTCATGACTTACCGGGCATCTTTAAAGTAGGTCATGGACGTTTTTTTCAATTCCTTCCGGCTGAAAAGTACTGAATAATCGGTGACACCAACAGCTTCCGATATCTTTCTGGCTGTTGCCCTGACAGATTCTTCGCTTGTTCCATGGATCATGGTGTACAGATTGTAAGGCCAGTCCTGGGCCGGATTCCGTCTGTAGCAGTGGGACACTTCACCGAACCGGGCCATGGTTTCTCCGACCTCAGACGCCCGTGCTTCATCCACATTCCACGCCACCATGGCATTAGCCGTAAAACCAGATTTCTGATGACGCAATGTGGCCCCGAACCGTCTGATAACGCCCTTCTCCGCAAGGTCTTTCAATACGGTAAGGTACTGTTCCACGGGAATTCCTGCCTGTTCGGCCATGGCGTGGTAGGGTCTTTCAGTAATGGGAATATCTCCCTGAATAGAGGCGATGGCGCGTTTTTCGATGTCGCTCAGCATAAATATTTTACTCCGTTAATAGATAGCATGTTAGCGTTTTATATGTTCAGTTGATACCCCTGAATATTTTTTGTTTTTCTTTTCGGCCCCAGACTTTGTCTCGGAGCGAATAATCAGTACACGCTATTGACCAAATTTTTCAATTATTTCATATGGTTTAAACTTTTTAATAAGAAATATTAAAGGGATAAACCAGATTAAAAAAAATAGGACCATTAAGAAAAAGCCTACCTTCTCATCGATTTGCATATGTAGTGGAATGATATATAACAACCCCATTATAAATGGTAAAAATCCGCCAGTTATTAGCCACTTATTCGAATTTATTTGTAAATAATAAGATTTTATACCTTTTACTATGACAAATATTCCTATTGATATCGATATAGTTGAAAAAAATAACATGAGAATTCATCTAACAATTCGATTTTAATTTCAATCGTTATTCATTACCAAGCACGGATATTACCCCTTTATCAGCGTGTATTAAATGCACTTCTGATAGAGGCAAAATCGTAAAGTTACCATAACTTACTCCAGCTTCTTTACCCCATCATCTGCGGTCAGTATCCGCATCTGCTGGATTGCAATTCGGTTAAGCCGCTCAAGGCGCACTTCCTGAGAGAGGCCGTCGCTGATAAAATGGGCGTTCAGGTTTTCAAGATTAGACAAGCAGACCAACTGGGAAACATCCGCATAATCACGGATGTTTCCTTCATTGTTCGGATTCGTGTCCCGCCACTGACCGGCGGTGACACCGAAAAGGGCCATGTTCAGGATGTCTGCCTCTGTGGCGTAAATCCGGTTGATCTGGGATCTGCTCAATTCCGGCGGGGTCAGGTTTTTTTTGATGGCATCGGTATGGATTCGGTAATTAATTTTGGTTAAATTCCGGCGGATATCCCAACCGAGCTGTTTTCTTTCATGATCTTTGAGGCGTTGAAATTCCTTGATAAGATAAAGTTTGAATTCCACTGAAATCCAGGAGGCAAATTCAAAGGCGATATCTTTGTGAGCGTAGGTTCCGCCATATCGCCCGGACTTGGAAATCAAGCCGATTGCACCGGTTTTTTCGATCCATTGTTTGGGGGTGAGAGTGAAACTATTGAGCCCGGCCTGTTTTCTAAACCCGTCGAATTCGACGGGTTTGAAATTCAGATTATTAAGCTGTTCCCAAATGCCAAGGAACTCAATGGTGTTTCGATTTCTGATCCAGTTGCGAATCAGGTCATCCGTCCTTTCCGTATGTTTATGCCGTGCAATATCCGTGATGCAGATATAGTCCTCTTCGCTCTGTGAACAGACGGTGATTGTCGTCCCCTTCACTTCGATTTTAGCCATGTTTCCTCCAACGGTTGCACTCCAAAATATAGATATATCAAATGCCCCCAAACCCCCATTCAACATTCAATGTTATAGTTTTAGATGTTTATTTTTTCTCAGGAAACAGCCCCAGCACCCCTTCTTCATTTGCTCCACACACCCCCCTCTCCGTAATAAACCCTGTCACAAGCCGCGCCGGTGTCACATCAAAGGCGTAGTTTGCGCAAGCTGAAGCAGAAGGGGGAAGAAGAACCGAGACGATTTCTCCGTTGTGAAGGCCTTGAACAAGGGACACTTCATCAGGGTTTCGAACTTCGATGGGGATGTCCGTCACGCCGTTGCGCATAGTCCAGTCGAAGGTGGAAGACGGTAAGGCCACGTAAAAGGGAATGTCGTTGTCCTTGGCGGCAAGGGCTTTGAGATAGGTACCGATTTTGTTGGCCACATCTCCGGTGTAGGTGGTTCGGTCCGTTCCGGTAATCACCAGATCAACCATGCCGTGCTGCATCAGATGACCTCCGGCGTTGTCGGTGATCACCGTGTGTGCTACGCCATGTTTTCCCAGTTCCCAGGCTGTGAGACGTGCCCCCTGGTTAAGGGGGCGGGTTTCATCCACCCACACATGGATGGGGATTCCTGCGTCAAAAGCGGCATACATGGGGGCTGTGGCTGTTCCGTAATCCACGCAGGCCAGCCAGCCCGCATTGCAGTGGGTGAGGATGTTTATGGTTTTTCCCGGTTTTTTCGTGCTGATGGCCCGGATGATATCAAGTCCGAATTCCCCGATTTTCCGGCAGTTTTCCGCTTCATCATCGGTGATGGCGTCGGCAAGCTGTTTTGCTGTTTTTATCCTGTCCTGGGGATCGGAGAGATCTTTCACGGCATCGAATACTTTATCCACTGCCCAGGCCAGGTTCACCGCTGTGGGCCGAGCGTCTTTCAGGCGTCCGCATTCCTTTTCAAGGTCTGCCAGACTGTCTTTGCCTGACGTGAGAGCCGCAAGGAAAACACCGTAAGCACCTGTGGCACCAATCAGAGGGGCGCCACGAACCACCATCTCTTTGATGGCGTAGATGGTCTGATCCACGGTATTGAGCCTCATGATCACAAATTCGTGGGGAAGTCGTCTCTGGTCAATTACGCAAACAGCGCTGAAGTCATCGGGATCAGCCCAGATGGGTCTCATATCCTTGTTGTCCACTCTCATTATGTTGTCCTTCTATCTTAATGTTCAAAAAACATTGTCAAGAACCAGGGTTTAACGTATAAGCCTTTATGAGCTTTTTCAACGGGATACAGTCATACCGGGCATCAAGCCCACCCTGTTGAAGTTTATCGCCATGCTTATCAGACAATGAAATAAAAATCACCCACAAATCCAACACAAAGGTTTGCGGGTGTTAATTCCATGTTGCTCAAGGTGATATGTTTTGTAGGGGCAGGTCTTGTGCCTGCCCTTTAATCGTTCAAATTAATTATCACCTTGATTATGAAATCTAATAAGGAGAAAACACCCATGATCAAAGTAGGCATCATCGGCGGCTCGGGTCTTGATGATCCCAAAATTCTCGATCATCCAAGCGAAGTCACCGTCAGCACGGTATATGGAGAACCTTCTTCGCCGCTCACCCTGGGAAAAATCGGGGGATTCGATGTGGTGCTTCTGGCCCGCCACGGAAGAAAGCACCAGTTCAGTCCCACCCAGGTGAACAACAGGGCCAACATTCAGGCATTGAAAAGTCAGGGGGTTACCCATATTCTTGCCACCACAGCCTGCGGAAGTCTGCGGGAGGAGATCGGCCGGGGGCATTTCGTGGTTCTGGATCAGTTCATAGATTTTACCCGGTTCAGACAAAACACTTTTTTTAGCTGTTTCCAGAATGGTGCCGAACATACACCCATGGCCGAACCTTTTGACATGGATTTACGTCAGAAACTTTATGACTCGGCTAAAGAGCTTAATTTACCGGTCCACATGGGCGGCACGGTGGTAACCATTGAAGGCCCGCGTTTTTCCACCAAAGCCGAATCCAAGATGTTCAGGCTCTGGGGTGCTGATGTCATCAATATGTCTACTGCACCGGAGGCCATGCTGGCCAACGAAGCAAAACTTCCCTATGCTGCCGTTGCCATGTCTACCGATTACGACTGCTGGAAAGAGGATGAAGAGCCCGTTTCCTGGGAAGAAATCCTCAAAGTCTTCAACGAAAACGCCCATTGGGTGAAACAGATTCTCATCAACACCATTCCCAAAATCACGAGAGGTTAGCCATGGATTTAACGAAAACAATCCGGTCCATTCCGGACTGGCCCATCAAAGGGGTGATTTTCAGAGATTTAACCACCCTGATGCAGAACCCAGAAGCCTATAAAGCAGCCTGTGATGCGCTTTACGAGCGATACAAGGGCATGAACATCGAAAAAATCGTGGGCATTGATGCCCGGGGTTTTGTGTTTGGCGGCGTTCTCGCCTATCTTCTCAACGTGGGTTTTGTCCCCGTTCGAAAAAAAGGCAAACTTCCTCACAAGACCATCTCTGCCAGCTATTCTCTGGAATACGGCGAGGACCATGTGGAAATGCACGAAGACGCCATCACAAAAGGCGAACGGGTGGTGATTGTTGACGATCTGATCGCCACAGGTGGAACCATGGAAGCTGCCGTGAAACTTGTCAGAACACTGGGCGGTGAAATTGTGGAATGTGCCTTTATTGTGGAACTGCCGGATCTCAAAGGCCGGGAGAAAATCAAAGATCAGAAGGTGTTTACGCTGTGTGAGTTTGAAGGCGAATGATGAAAAATGAATGTTCAGCTGCGAGTGGTGGGCCGGGCATTTTATAGGGTTAAGCCGAAAGGGCGGGTTTGGACCCGCCCCTACGCACGTTATTAACATACATGAACTATTTAACGGAAGGCTGACCCATAAGAAGAATACTCATCCTGTCAGGGATTGTGCTTCTGATCGTTGGTGCTTTTCTTCCTTACATCGCAAAACTTTCCATCGGACGTCTGCCCGGCGATATCCTGATCAGCAAACCTGGGCTCAAGTTTTATTTTCCTGTGACCACTATGATCAGCTACTTTGCAGTTTTTTTGTATTTTTCATCTTTGACGAAATTAAGAATGTTGAGAAAGTTTTTCACATCCAGATAACCGGGTTGATTGCCGATGGGCTCACCCTGATCAGTGAGGAAAAAATTCGCGGGAAGACCACGGACATTGAATTTCTGTGCAAGCTTGGGTTCTTTGTCAGAATTAATCCGCACGGATATGAAGTTGTCATTTAAAAACGATACCACTTTGGGGTCCACGAAGGTCTCTTTTTCCATCTTGCGGCAATAGCCGCACCAATCTGCATGAAAGTTGATGTAGATTTTCTTCTTTTTTTCTTTGGCCAAAGATATCCCTTTATCGTAGCCGTACCATGTAATAGAGCTTGCGGCCATTGTCGAAAAAACAGGAACAGTGAGAAAAAAGAAAAGGATAAGGGCCGCAATTATATTTAAACATTTTTTATTCATGAAATGCTCCTGGAAAATATTGCTGATTAATAAGCTGTTATCATGTTCATTTTATCGAAAACAAGAAGGAGCCCCATCACAATCAGAAGAACGCCTGCTGCAACCGTTACGAATCGTATCCATTGACTTGCTCGCTTGATGAAGGCCAGCATATAGTTTATGAAAAAACTCATGAGGATAAAAGGTAGGGCCATCCCCAGAGAATAAATCGAAAGAAGAGTCATACCGTGGGGCACCGATCCTTCAGTTGCCGCAATCGCAAGAATAGTGCCCAGAAGGGGTCCGATGCATGGACTCCACCCCGCTCCAAAAGCCATACCCACAAGAAAAACGCCAAGAATATGAAGGGGCTTGTTCCGAACGTGAATTTTTTTCTCGTAATCAAAAAAGGGAATTCGTACAATGCCTGCAAGGTGTGCCCCAAAGACAATGACCACAGCTCCTCCAGCCAGTCTTATGAACTCCTTGTACGCATCCAGCTGCTGTCCCATCATGGAAACAGCACCTCCTAAAAGAATAAACACCAGGGAAAAACCCAGAACATAAGCTACGGTGGACAGAATGAGCTTATTTCTGACAGTCTGATCACCGCCCGCAGTTAAATCTTCCAGGCTCATACCTGTGATGAACGTGAAATAGGCTGGAATCAATGGAAGAACACAGGGAGACAGAAACGATAGAATACCCGCAGTGAACGCAGCAGTAAACGATACATGTTGGGCGAACATATCCCGCCTTTTTTTATAGGTTAAGACATTCCAGGATCATCAGTGTCAGCGCATCTGACATTATGATGATGAAAATTCGTACCATGATCATAAAAAAAAAGGCACAGGAAAGCAAATGAAAAGGTCGATATTCTTTTGCTTGCCAAACACTTTGTCTTTGTTATATAATTTAAACAAAGTAATTTAAGGGTTCATCTTGTCGTACAGTTAATTCATCCATTTTAGATTCATGTCTTAGAAAATCGTTATTTCTATGAGTTTTTTACGCCCTTGGAACATTTGTTCATGCTCTTGTTGATTGAGCAATGATTGTTTTAAGCGAGGGGCGTTAATTTTTTTCCCCAAGAGTGGGAATCCACTCAACTTTAATAATAAAATGCCGATAAACCAAAAGGGAACACGCATCCCTCTCAAGATACCGGCCTGAACGATATCGCGTGATTAAAAAATCGCATAAACAACAATACGCATAAGCAGGAGGCACTATGGTCTTTGAAGATGATGAAACCCTACGTATGTACGTGGACGAATCTCTTGAACATCTATCGGACATCGAAAACGATCTTCTTACCATCGAGGAAGGGGGGGCCGACATTGATGAAGACCTTGTCAACAACGTGTTCAGAGCAGCCCATTCCATCAAAGGCGGGGCCGGATTTATGGGGCTTACGGTTGTTAAAGAGCTTTCCCATAATCTGGAAAACGTTCTGGGTATGGTCAGAACTAGGGATATGGTCCCCACTCCGGAGGTTATAAGCATCCTTTTAAAAGCCTTCGACAAACTTCATGATCTCATCCAGAACATTCATAGCAGCAATGAAGCGGATGTGTCCGTGCATATCGAAAGCCTGATTGCTGTGACCACAGGGTCCCTTCCTGAAAATGAAAAAGATAATGTGTCAAGCATTGTGGAAGTCCGCCATCCTGGCTCCGGGATATCGTTTCTCGTTCCAAAATTCGATATTGTCCAGGCAAAAAAACAGGGCAAATATCTGTATATCGTAGAATACGATATGATCCAGGATATTCAGAAAAAAGGTAAAACACCCTTTGACGTGATTTCGTCGCTTTTAAACAGCGGAAACATCATCGACTCCAAAGTGGACATCGGTTCTGTTGGAACACTTGAAGACGAGCTTCCCGCAAGAATACCTTTCCGGCTTCTATTCGCGTCCATCATCGAGCCTGACATGGCGTCCACCCTGGTGGATGTTCCAAAAGAAAACGTCAACCATATTACAGAAGCGATGATCACCGAAGCCACAGGAATTTCTGTTCAGGAAAAATTGGTGGAGAAACAGGTTGCGCCGCTGGCACCTTCGCCTTCAGTTCCCGTCACTCCAGTGCCTCAGCCTGAGCCGGTCAAGGTTGTTTCCCAGCCTGTGGTGGAGGAGAAAGTCGTGGCCGCTCCTGTTGTTAAAAAAATCCAGGAAGAAACAAGAGAGGTTTATGCGGTTCAGGCCGAAGCTGTTGAAATCCGGGAAGAGGCGCGTCAGGGCGATGCAGCTTCAAAATCGGTTCAAGGTTCCCTTCGTGTCAACATCAACCTTCTTGACACACTGATGACACTGGCCGGTGAGCTGGTGCTCAGCCGAAACCAGCTCATGCAGGGCGTATCGGCTAACAACGCACGGGCAACAGAGCTTTCCAGCCAGCGTATCGACATGATCACTTCAGAACTTCAGGAAGCGATAATGCGGACCAGGATGCAGCCTATCTCCAACGTATTCAACAAGTTCACCCGTGTGGTCCGGGATCTTTCCAAAGATCTGGGTAAACAGATCGACCTGTTCATCGAAGGAAAGGACGTAGAACTGGACAAAACCATCATCGAAGCCATCAATGATCCACTGACCCATCTGGTGAGAAATTCAGTTGACCACGGCATCGAAAGCCCAGACATACGCATGTCCCTTAAAAAACCCATGACAGGTAAAATCGTTTTAAAGGCGTTCCACGAAGCAGGACAGGTGAACATCGAAATCACCGATGACGGCAACGGTATTGACGGTGACAAGATGGCCGATTTGTCAGTTAAAAAAGGCCTGATCACAGAGCAGGAACGGAGCATGATGTCGGAAAAGGACAGGATAAACCTGATTTTCCTTCCAGGTTTTTCAACAGCACAAAAAATTACCGACGTTTCAGGTCGCGGAGTGGGCATGGATGTGGTGAAAACCAACCTGGACAAACTGGGCGGAATCATCGACATTGATTCGGTGGTGGGTTCGGGCACCACGTTCAGAATCAAACTGCCGCTTACCCTGGCCATTATTCCCAGCCAGATCATTTCCATTGGCTCTGAGCGGTATGCTATTCCCCAGGTGAACCTTGATGAACTCTTAAGGATTCCCGCTGCCCAGGTCAAGGAACGTATTGAAAAAGTGGGCAACGCTGAGGTTGTGCGGCTGAGAGGTACCCTTCTTCCCTTGCTTAACCTTGCCCAGATTTTGGGAATCCAGAAAACCTATATTGATCCTGAGACTGGCGAGAGTTATCCGGACAAACGGTTGGCCATTTCCGACAGACGGTCACGGAACATGGATGCCAATATGGACGAGATCCTGGTTGATCCTGCTCATATGAAATCAAGAAGTTCAGAAGACCGCAGTTACCGTTCGGCAAGCGCTATCAATATCGCAGTGGTTTCGGCTGGAAGTTTCAAATACGGCCTTGTGGTGGATCGGTTGTGCGATTCCGAAGAAATCGTGGTCAAGCCCCTTGGCCGCCATTTAAGCCAGTGTGAAGGTTATGCAGGAGCCACCATTATGGGCGATGGAAAGGTAGCCCTTATCCTTGATGTGGCCAGTCTTGCGAGAATGGGGAATTTGATGACCGTTTCAACCAAGGCCATGGAAAAAGATGCGTTGAGAGCCCTGGCGGTTGGCACGGACCGGACATCGCTCCTTCTTTTCAGAAACGACGAAAAAGAACAGTTCGCCGCACCTTTGAATCTTGTGGAACGTATTGAGCGGATTCAGACATCGGATATCGAAGTCGTGGGTGGCAAGCGGGTCATACAGTACCGAGGCGGAACCCTGCCGCTCCATGAGCTTTCGGAAGTTGCCCAGGTCAAGCCTCTTCCGGAAAGAAATCAGCACGAGGTGATCGTTTTCAAGATTTCCGGAAAAGAGGTAGGCCTTCTCGTTGCCCCGCCTGTGGATGCCATGGAAGTGGATCTCAACATCGACGCCACAACCCTCAAGCAGACGGGTATCATGGGCTCCATCATCGTGGGTGATTTCACAACCCTGATGATCGACATGTTCGATATCGTGAAGACGTTGAATCCGGACTGGTTTATCGAAAAGGAATCCGTCACCCGGCTTACCAAAAAAGCCCCGGAAAGCGTGACTCTTCTTTTTGCGGAGGATTCAGCTTTTTTCAGAAATCAGGTCAAGGGATTCTTCGAAGATGAGGGATTCAAAGTGGTCGCTGCTGAAGACGGAGCCAAAGCCTGGGCTCTTCTTGAAGAACTGGGCGACGCCATCACAGGGGTTGTGACCGATCTTGAAATGCCGGTTATGGACGGATTTGAACTGGCAAAAAAGATCAAGACCAGTTCCAAATACGGTCATCTCCCTGTGATTGCCCTGACCTCCCTTGCCAGTGAATCGGATATTAAAAAAGGCAAGGCCGCAGGTATCGACAGCTACGAAATCAAGCTGGACAGAGAGCAGCTGGTGAGTGTGGTAAGAAGTTACATGTTGAAATAAAAAAGGAGCATGAACGATGAGTCAGGTTAAATCAAAAAACAAAAGTACCGACATGCTTGAACTTGCGACGTTTTATGTGGGTGACGCCCTTTGCGGCATCGACATCCTCAATATCCAGGAAATCAATAAGCAGACAGAGGTGACGGTTGTTCCTCAGTCGGCTGATTATGTGAAAGGTGTTTTGAATCTCCGGGGGAAAATTGTATCGGTGATTGATCTGGGACAGAAAATCGGACTTTCACCTATTAATTTTCACAAAGACAACAGAAACATCATCGTTAATTCCCATGATGAACATATCGGTCTTCTGGTGGACCGGATCAGCGATGTGATGGTGGCCGATCCGGCAGGGATTGAAAAACCACCTGCTAATATCGGTGGAATCCAGGGACGGTTTTTCGAAGGGGTTTTTAAAACGGATAGAAGCCTGATCGGTATCCTTGATATTGAAGAGGTTCTCAAGGATTAAGCTATTGATACCAATTATCTTTCGTATTCAACGCTCATCGCCATTAACATTTCATTCTGAGGTATCATCGTGGATCCCTTACGCGTACTAGTAGTCGACGATACCATAGTCTATCGGAAAATTGTCAGTGACGTCCTTTCTGTTATTCCCGGAGTCATGGTGGTGGGTTCGGCCAACAACGGCAAAATAGCCCTTTCAAGGATTCAGAACCTCAAGCCGGATCTGATCACTCTGGACGTCGAAATGCCCGAGATGAATGGTCTCCAGGTTCTGGAACATATTCGGAAAGGGAATCTTGATACGGAAGCGATCATGTTGTCCACCTTGACGGTAAAGGGCGGGGAAATGACGATCAAGGCCCTGGAACTCGGAGCATTTGACTTTATTCCGAAACCCCAGGAAGGAACCATGGCCGAAAACATGGCAGCGGTCACGGCCCTTCTAACTCCCATGATCAGGAACATTCAAAAAAGAATTGAAACCAAGAAGCGGATCAGGGAAAAATATCAGTCTGGAAAACCATCGCCCTTTCCAGCGGCACCTCTCGGCACGGCTCTCCCACCAAGGATGGAATCACGGCCCCTTCAAACCAGGCCGTTTTCATCCGGAATCCGATCCAGGTCGGAAATTGTGGCCATCGGAATATCAACGGGCGGCCCCAATGCACTATCCCGTATGATGCCCATGCTGCCGGCTGATATTAATGTTCCCATCGTCATCGTCCAACATATGCCGCCGCTTTTTACCCAGTCCCTCGCAAACAGCTTGAACGCCAAGTGCAACATAGCAGTCAGGGAAGCGAAACACGGAGATATTCTGGAACCCAATGTGGCCCTTATCGCACCGGGCGGCAAGCAGATGAGAATTGCGGCGCATGGGGACGGGAAAAGACGTATGGTTCAGATTACCGATGACCCGCCTCTTAACAGTTGCAAGCCCTCTGCGGATTATCTGTTTTTTTCCGTTGCTACCCATTATGTGGGTCGGGCCACGGGCGTGATCATGACCGGGATGGGGTCTGACGGGACAAAGGGATTAAAACTCATGAGGGAAAACGGAGCAGGTATTATTGCTCAGAGCGAAGAAACGTGTACGGTATACGGTATGCCCAAGGAGCCCATCGAATCCGGGATCGTGGATACCATTGCACCCCTGGACCGCATTGCCGAAGAAATCGTGAAGACACTAAAGCCGCGAACCGTTTTATCTTCAATTGGAAAAGCCAATGAGTAAACTGAAAATAACCCCTTCCGAATTTCAGATCATGTCCAAATACATCCTTGATGTGTCTGGAATTTCTCTTGCTCCGGGGAAAGAATATCTCATTGAAACGCGTCTATCCCAGATTGTGGATGACTTAAATGTGAGATCCTTTCAAGATCTTCATTCCAAAGCGCGCTCAGACAGTACGGGAGGTCTTGAAAAAAAGATTATCGACGCCATATCCACCAATGAAACTTATTTTTTCAGGGATAATTCACCCTTTGATCTGATCCAGCACAAACTGCTCCCCGACATGATCGATCGGCGAATGAAGAACGGCTCGTCCGGGCTTAAAACACCCATAAAGATCTGGAGCAGTGCCAGTTCCACAGGTCAGGAAATTTACAGCATTGCCATGATTCTTAAGGATCTTGGTATTGATCCCATAAGGTACAACATCAAACTCCTTGCAACAGACATATCCGACGCAGCCATCGCCCAGGCAAGCTACGGAAAGTACAATCGCTTCGAGGTCACCCGTGGGCTATCAACCCAGAGACTGGACCGCTATTTTAACCCTGATGGCGACCACTGGCGGATCAAGGATGAGATCAGAGCCATGGTGACATTCCGTAAAATGAACCTGATGAAGCCGTTCGTGGGTATGGGAAAATTCGACATGATTCTCTGCCGGAACGTGGCGATATATTTTACAGGAGAAGACAGAAAACGGTTGTTCCATAAAATCGCCGAATCTTTGGAGCCGGACGGTTTTCTCATAATCGGTTCCACCGAATCCCTGACCAACGATATTGTGATTTTTCAACCTCAGCGCTATTTGAATTCGACATTCTACATCTTAAAAAAATAACTTTAAGGCTATATTATGAATCAGAATGAAATTCATTTTCTTGATGAGTTGAAGTATTGTGTGGAAAGAAGCGACATCGTCAAAGCCACTGCCCTTCTTCAGTTTTTTCCCGAACTCAGCTCTAAAGCACAGAAAAAGGTCCTGTACGAAGTTTTAAGGGCTCCAGACAAAACAGCATACCCCATGCTGGAGAGGCTTTCACGAGTTCCTGTATCTGACGACAAAGTCCGTGAAAGCATAACGGAACTGATCTATGAAAAATCATACAACAACGAGGATCTGATCCTTGATTACATCCTGAAGAGCGATCAGGAAAACAAAAGCCTGTACATCCGAATCGCCGGAGAATTGAAAATCAAGGAGGCCATTGGCCCTCTGGAGGATATTCTTATAAACGAATTTGATACGGATATTCTTGAATCCACCATTGTCGCACTGGGCAAAATCGGCGATTCTTCCGCCTCATCCACCGTTGCCAAATACCTGCATGTCAGTGAATCAAGGCTTTATCTTGCCGCCATTTCTTCCTTGACTGAAATGGGCGGGGCTTCGGCCATCAAAAAGCTTTGTGAATGCCTGACCGGACTTTCGGATTTGGATCTGGTGATTGTGGATGCCCTGGCGCGGCTTCAGGACCAACTTTCCCTTGAAAAACTCTGTGAACTGTTGAGTTCTCAGTTTGTTGATCTTCGAAATGCCGCCATCGACCGTTTGATTGAAATCGGTCCCAAGGCCATACCTGTTGTCTGCGAAAATCTGAAAAGCGACGATTCGGATACATTGATCCATTCTTTGAACGTGCTGGGGAATATTGGAGATATCACGGCTCTTCCGGCGATTCAGAAAGTGATTTACAATGAACCGGAAAACCCCAATGTCCGTTTTGCGGTCTATGAGGCCATGGAACGACTACCCTCGTCCAAGTCTGCTATCAGCCTTGCCCAGGGTCTCACCGATCCTGTGGAGTCCGTGAGCATGGCGGCAGCCAAGGCCATTGACAAGAATCTCTCAACCGTTCTCGTTGCGGGCATGCGCAACATGATCGAAGCCAAGGACGCTCAGTCTGAAAAAGTGGTGTCGACGCTGATTGATTCAGGCGCGGACAATGCCTTCAATTTTCTTCTGGATTCAGAGGCCTTTCAGAATTATGCGTTCAAACACCTTACCGAAACAGCCCACCCGGACATTGTCACCCATTTTCTCGAACTTCTGAAGAAAAAGGGAGAAAAGAACCTTTCAAAGCGGATCAAAAGCGCCCTCAAACCGGAAGAACAGAGGAAAATCAGAATCATGGCCGTTGATGATTCCAAGATGATGCTGAAAATCTATATGAGAAAACTCCACGACATGGGCTACGATTCAGACACCTACGAATTTCCGGCCATGGCTATTGCCGCAGTGAAGGAAGCAAAACCGGATCTCCTGATCACCGATCTTAACATGCCTGATATTAACGGCATCCAGATGAGCCAGGAAATCAGAAAAACATACAGTCAGAAAGAGCTTCCCATCATCATGATCACAACCCAGAGTGATATCGCCGGACAGTCCGTGACAAGTGAAAGCGGCCAGAAGGAAACCATCGTCCAGAAAGCGGGAATCAACCTTGTTCTTAACAAACCTTTTGAAGACACGGAGTTGAAAGAGGCTATCAATACGTTATTAAATCGTCAATAATATACGCCAATATTTCATGCCGTTCCCTCAAGCAGGGCGGGCTATCGCCCAAATCGATATATAATAAACGTTTATGGTGATGCGGACAGGGCGACCGGTAGGGCGCCCCTACAGCCATCCCTCATTGGACGGTCTCCATTATTTTAACTTCCTTCCACCACCGGTTCTTCCGGCTTACCCTTCTCAATAATTTCGTATCGGTCCACTTTCTGGTAGCCTCTGGGCAGTTTTTTGCCGCGTAAACCCCGTGATCCGATATAACCGGCAAGATTTCCTTCTTTCAACGTGAAATGGCGCTTGCCCGAATAGATCACAAGCTGGGCGTCAGCGGGTATCAGGAAGAGTGTTGACAGGATTTCTTCCCTCGTTTTTGCTTTTCGTGGGGATATGTTAATGATTTTGTTGCCTTTTCCTTTGGACAGGCTGGGCAGATCTTTCACGGGAAAAATCAGCATGCGGCCTTCGTTGGTGATGGCGGCAAGAAGCATGTCTTTGGGGCCGGAAAGCTTGATGGGCCGCAAGGGCTGGGCGTTTTCAGGCAGGCTCAGGACCACTTTGCCGTTTCTGTTTTTGGTGAACAGATCGGAAAGGCTGGCGATAAAGCCGTAACCCGCATCACTGGCCATGAGGATCAGCTCATCAGGCTCGCCCATGATGGCATCGCAGACCGTGGATTCCGGTGGAACGCTGAGGCGACTCGTGATGGGTTCGCCCTGGCCGCGTGCAGATGGCAGGGCGTGGGCCATGAGGGAATAGGTCCGCCCGGTGGAATCCAGAATCACCACGGGCTGGTCGCTTTTGCCGTAAACCACGCTTAACAGGTCGTCACCAGCTTTGAATTTGACCTTGCTTTCATCGTAATCGTGGCTTTTGGCCGCTCTGATCCAGCCGTTTTTGGAAAGAACCACGGTGACGGGTTCGGTGGGCGTGATATCCGAAACGGTCATGGCCTGGGCTTCCATGCGTTCCACGATTGGCGAACGGCGGTCATCTCCATAGGCCTTGGCATCTTCCTTCAACTCTTTTCGGATCAGCTTGTTCATCTCTTTGGGGCTGGCCAGGATTTTTTCAAGACCATCCCTTTCGGTGGCCAGTTCGTCCTGTTCACCACGAATCTTCATTTCCTCAAGCTTGGCCAGATGACGGAGTTTCAGCTCCAGAATAGCTTCGGCCTGGATGTCGGTGATTCCGAACCGTTCCATCAGCACTGGTTTGGGGTGATCTTCGCTGCGGATGATGGCGATCACTTCGTCAATGTTGAGAAAAGCGATGAGAAGACCATCT
The DNA here is from genome assembly GCA_041660385.1 of Desulfobacteraceae bacterium. Classification (GTDB taxonomy): domain Bacteria; phylum Desulfobacterota; class Desulfobacteria; order Desulfobacterales; family Desulfolunaceae; genus DYJE01. The sequence continues at coordinate 53,602 of JBAZWJ010000019.1, forward strand.
AAAATGTGCAGCCGTTCTTTGACTTTTTCAAGGCGGCACATCAGCCGTTTGGTCACCACGTCACGGCGGAAGGTCAGCCATTCGGTGAGAATGACATCAAGACCCTTGACCTGGGGTTTCCCGTTCAGACCGATGAGGTTGATGTTCACCCTGTAATTCTTCTCAAGGTCCGTGGTGGCGAAAAGATGGGCCATGAGGCCGTCTTTGTCGATGCGGTTGGATCTGGGCACAATGACCAGACGGGTGGGTGATTCATGGTCCGACTCGTCCCTCAGATCTTCCACCATGGGTAGTTTTTTCGCCTGCATCTGGGCGGCGATCTGTTCCAGCACACGGGCTCCGGACACCTGGTGGGGCAATGCGGTGATCACAATGTCCCCATTTTCAACGGTATAAACGGCCCGCATTTTCACACTGCCGTTGCCGGTTTCGTACATGCTGATAATGCTGTCCGGCGATGAAATGATCTCCGCTTCCGTGGGGTAGTCCGGACCTTTGACGAACTGACACAACTCAGGAACTTTGGCGCCCGGATGATCTAGAAGATAGATCAGGGCGTCCACAACTTCCCGAAGGTTGTGCGGCGGAATATCGGTGGCCATACCCACGGCAATGCCGGTGCTGCCGTTCAGCAACAAATTGGGCAGACGGGCCGGAAGCACTTCCGGTTCGTCCAGTGTTCCGTCGAAGTTGGGAATCCATTTCACAGCCCCCATGTTGACTTCGTTCAAAAGAACCTGGGCGTAATTGGAAAGCCGTGCTTCGGTGTACCGCATGGCGGCAAAGGATTTGGGATCATCGGAAGACCCCCAGTTTCCCTGACCGTCCACCAGTGGATAGCGGTAGGAAAAAGGCTGGGCCATCAGCACCATAGCCTCATAACAGGCCGAATCCCCGTGGGGATGGAATTTACCCAGCACGTCACCCACGGTTCTTGCCGATTTCTTATGCTTGGCCGTGGCCCTTAAACCCAGCTCGCTCATGGCGTAAACAATCCGCCGCTGAACCGGTTTCAGCCCATCCCCGATATGGGGCAGCGCCCTGTCCAGAATAACGTACATGGAATATTCCAGGTACGCATTCTCCGTAAATATCTTTAACGGGATCTGCTCGACCCCTTCCATGCTGAAATCACTCATATCTTTCCTGATTATTTCCTGTGCCCGGCTTTCCCGCTTCCCTGCCGAACTGTTTTACACCCATCGTAATCGTAGGTCGGGTAGAGGTACGAAACCCGACAAATGACCCCATCCTTAAAATTCAACACCCTATCTTTTCTTCAAAATCCCCGCGCACTCTCTCGTTCCCAGGATTCTCCTGGTAACGCATTTCAGGGAGGCTCTGCCTCCCAAGCCCCAAACTCATCGAAAGCCCATAAATGTATTAACTTCCAGACTAACGTGCGGTTCAGGCGCGGCGTTTAGCCGTCGCCTGCAACCGATTATTGTGATATGTCTTCGACATACTTCTTGTAATCATCAAGATATAACCTTTCTGATTCATCAATGAATTCCTGTCTTCTATTTTCCAAGGCTTTTAAGTTGCTATATATACTTTTGTAAACAACTTGATGAGCCTGATTTTTTATTTTTTCTTCATCATATGGTTCCAATTCTCCTGAGTTTTCCAAAACACTTTCCGTGATTCGGAGAAGGTCTTCTTTTGTAATTTTATCAATTACATCATAAGTCCCGTCTTTGGTTAAAAATTTCCCAACAGGCTCTTCAATTTTTAACAGCTTCATATACCCCTCTCCTGATATCGTATGCATTTATTCCAGCTTCAAGTGAATTCAACAATATGTCATGGTTACTCATGGTTGTTCCGTCAATGCATTTCAAATACTTATCAGTTGGATATCCAGAATATAACCGATAAATGTTTTCTCCATTTTCGGTTGATTTTTGTGCATACATAATGTAGTCAGGGTTAATTGAGGCTCCAACGCTATTGTTATGCGTAACAACAACCACAGGCATTTGATTCGAAATACTTTTAATTATTGTGTTAACATCACTATTGAGAAATTTATTGTCGAAAGATGACTCTGGCTCATCCAATTGCAGTATGTCGTAGTTTTGTGCATCTTTGATTTCTTGTAACAGTCTGAATTCAGATCTCTCTCCTCCAGAAACATCTGTGCCATCTTTATTTATAATTCGGTATGTAATTTTCACGAATAATCGATGGATATCAGCACTTTCAAGCTTATCGTGATTCTGAAGCGCTTGAAGAAATGAGTAAGGATTATCATAGACTGAAAGAGCTTCCTTAAATGCTGCTTTTCTTTTGATTGTTGAGGCCATTTCTGAAGCTTGTGAAAAAGGGCCTTTTGAAGCTACAATTCTAAAACCTTGAACTGGTTCATCAAAGATGATTTCCTCGTTTTGCAGGGCTTTTGCAATTTCATTGAATCGAGATACTTTCTTTTTATTCAATGCGATATCATACATATCGATACTTTCGACATGGGTTGCAGCAGTTCGCATTCTCAATCGATCTTTTACGTCTTTAACTATTGAATTTACATAAGTTTTATTTTTATCTTGGGTAGTTTTAGCCCATAACCGTTTGATCAAATCGATTGCCAACGACTTAAGCGAAGCCAATTGAACATGAGCTTCTATAACTGATCTGTACTCAGTGTTTTCAATAAGGTGAATGACAGATGCTATTAGTTTTTTTAATCCATCACTACTGCTTATCGAGAATTCTAATTCTTCATATAATTTAACTTTAGAATAAACGTCACGCCGGTCAGCTTCTTCACCCGCCTTTAATAGAGTTGTGATGTATTCTGACAGGCGCCTGTCATCATTTTTAATATCGATTTTGGATACATCATCAACGATTGAACAAAAGCCAGACAAATACTTCTCAACAAACCTGCTCCTTTTACGTTGTACCTCGCTATTAAAATGCTTTTCATCATCTTCATCGTTTTTTTGCACCAAGTCAAATTGCCTTATATACTTTATACGACTAAAAGCTCTGCTTAAACTATCGAGACAGTGAGTTTTTCCAGATGACCTCTGACCTAAAATAACATTAAGGCCGGTTGAAATATGCTGCCCATTCACAAAAACCTGAAATAGTTTGTTGCCATCCTGTTTTGACAGAAATACTTTACCTTTATCTTGAAAACAGGATTTGATTGCGGATAAAGAAACTTCGCCACAATCAATAAAAGTTTGTCGTATAGGTAATTCCGCCAGCCCATCCTTCATTCTTGTATCGCTAAAAAGAACCGGACAGAGTTTTTGAGCATCACGCATAGTTCTAACAAATTTCTTTGCGCTATCCACCTCTCCTGCTGAAAAATATTGAAGTAAAGCCGAAAAATCAGATCCCTTTATTGCGGGAGATTTTTCATAGTGAGGGATTAAAAGATAATCTGATAAATTACCAAAAATGGTTTTTAGCTCCTCAACCGTTATCGAATCAGATGTATCGTTTATTTTACATGATACTTGCTTGCATTTGGCCTCAAAGGAGGCCAAATCTTCTCCATCTGATATTAAAAGCAAATGGCCCGATGGAAGATCAATTTCAATGCCTGGGAAAATTTTTGCAGGAATATTTTCCTTAATTTGTCTAAACTGGCTTACATCAAAAACATTATGATTAGTGATTGCAGCAATATCTATTTTCGAATCAATAATATATCGTTTGAGTTCATCCAAAGAGAAAGTAAAGTCACTATCGTTGACTGTTTTTACAGTATGGATGTGAAGATCAACTTTTTTCATTTAATCTCCTAAATGTTGAAGTTTACTTATTATCACAACAACCTTTGGAGTCAGAGCCTCCATGACAGTATTCCGAGGTGGAACATCGGAACGAGAGAGAAATTTTCAAAAGTTTCTATCTCGGTTTTGCCACCTTCCGATTCTTCTAAGGATCGGGTCATTTGTTGGGTTTCGTTCCTCTACCCAACCTACGATAGTGTGCAGCAAACCCGTATTTATCATTCATAATTCAGGTCGTCGTTATGCTGCCAAGCCCATTTTCTACAACACATTCCGCTGTGCAACCCATTCGACGTTGGACGTTGAGCGTTCGATGTTGGACGTTCAATCCAAATGCTCCCATCCACCATCACACCCCCCCCTAAAAAACCCGTACCTTATCCCCTTTCAACTCCAACCAAACCTTCCGATCTCCAGCCCGCTTCTTAGAAAGCAGCATATCCATAATCGCCTCGGCGCTGTCTTCTTCGCCGCTGTAATCCAGATCTTCCACGGTGAGCTGAACCAGCCGTCGTGTATCGGCGGCCATGGTTGTTTCCCTTAATTGAAGGGGGTTCATTTCACCCAGACCTTTGAAGCGCTGGACGTTGGGCTTGCCCTTTTTCTTTTCAGCCACCAGTCGGTCCAGTATGCCGTTTTTCTCCGAGTCGTCCAGGGCGTAGTAAACTTCCTTTCCGATGTCGATGCGGTACAGGGGTGGCATGGCCACAAACACATGGCCGGCGGACACAAGGGCCGGAAAATGTTTGAGAAACAAGGCGCAAAGCAAGGTGGCAATGTGAAGACCGTCCGAATCGGCGTCGGCCAGAATGCAGACTTTTCCGTATCTTAAACCGGTAAGGTCAGGAGAACCGGGGTCCACGCCGATGGCCACGGAAATGTCATGGATTTCCTTGGAGTTCAGGATCATGTCCTGATCCACTTCCCAGGTGTTGAGAATCTTTCCCCGCAAAGGCATGATGGCCTGATACTGCCGGTCACGGGCCTGCTTGGCCGAACCACCGGCGGAGTCGCCTTCCACGAGAAAAAGTTCGGATTTCTGGGGATCTTGAATGGTACAGTCGGCAAGCTTACCGGGAAGGGCGGGGCCAGCCATCACCCGTTTCCGCTCCACACGTTTTCCGGCACGCAACCGCTTCTGGGCGTTGTTGATGGCCATGTTCGCCAGCATCTCGCCGATGTCGGTGTTTTTATTCAGCCACAAACTGAAAGCATCTTTCACCACGCCGGACACAAACGCCGCACTCTGTCGGGAAGAAAGCCGCTCTTTGGTCTGGCCTGAAAACTGGGGATCGGACATTTTCACGGAAAGCAGGTAGGCGCAGCGGTCCCAGATATCTTCCGGGGCCAGCTTCACACCGCGAGGCAGAATTTTTCGAAACTCGCAGAAATCCCGGATCGATGAAAGGAGTCCGGTTCTGAAACCGTTCACATGGGTTCCGCCCTGGGCTGTGGGGATCAGATTCACGTAACTTTCGGCGATCAGATCCCCGCCTTCGGGAAGCCAGAGAACCGCCCAGGTGGCTGTTTCATTTTCCGTGGCAAAATGGCCCACGAACGGGTCTTCCGGGATACGTTCATAGGATTCCAGGCTGTCTAAAAGATAGTCTTTCAGGCCGTCAGCGTAATACCACTCATCGCTGAGTCCGCTGTTTTTATCAAGAAAAGTCACCCGGAGTCCGGGGCAGAGAACGGCTTTAGCCCGGAGGATGTGTTTCAGGATTTTCACGGAGAACTTGGGTGTGTCGAAGTATTTGGGATCAGGCCAGAAACGTACCGTGGTTCCGGTATTTTTAACGCCCACCGAACCGGTGATTTCAAGGTCTTCCACTTTGTCGCCATTTTCAAAAGCGATATGGTAACTGTTGCCGCCCCGCCGGATGTTCACGTCAAGCCGGGTTGAAAGTGCGTTCACCACGGAAACGCCCACGCCGTGAAGACCGCCTGAAAACTGGTAGTTCTTGTTTGAAAATTTAGCCCCGGCGTGAAGACGGGTGAGGATCAGCTCCACGCCGGTCAGCCCTTCTTCCTGATGGATGTCAACGGGCATGCCACGGCCGTTATCGCTCACCTCAAGGGAGTTATCCTCGTGAAGAATCACCTCGATCTTGTTGGCGAAACCTGCAATGGCTTCGTCCACGCTGTTATCCACCACTTCCTGGCCCAGATGGTTGGGCCGCTCCGTTTCGGTGTACATGCCCGGCCTTCGCCTGACCGGATCAAGACCTTTTAAGACCTCTATAGAATCTGCATCATACCTGCTTGCAGTCATCATACCTTTCCCTGCCGCGTCATCGTTCTCGCGGGCATTTTTTCGTTATACATTGTGGAATGAGCTACCGGATTTTTTATAAAAAGGTATCATAGCGGTTTTGATTTTTTTATCAATACCCGATTGGATTGTTCTATCTTTCTCTTCCTTCACGAATAATATCAACCAGTTCTTTCGTTGTGATATTTGCTTTTATTGTAGGGACATCAAGGGGAGACGTTGCCAGTTTTTCGGGTATCAAAGCAAACGTGCGTCCATCTTTCCTTCTGATCAGAACTTTCCCTGTATTTTCAGCTTGCTCAAGGACAACAGAAAGTTTTTGTCGAGCTTCTGAATATGTATATACCTGCATTATACCTCCAGTGTTGTTATTTTAAGAATTCTGGCCGTCTCTTTTAGTCTTGAATCCAGTGTCAATAAAGGCGCTTTATGTCTCAACGCACAATCCAGGAAATAGGCATCGTAAGCGTACATATTGGTTTGACTTGATATAGACACGGCATTTGCAAAATCAGTATCAATATAGCGGAGCGGAATACTCTTGAATATTTCAAGGCCTCTTTTTGCTTCTTCAAGGCCCAATCTGTTTCTTTTAAACATTGCCGAAAATGCATTGCCGATTTCCCAGGGAATAGAACCAGGGCCGATGAGGGCATTTCCTTTCGTTAATTCAATTATCTTATCCCGTTCGGGTTCATCGACAATAACAGCGATTAAAGCAGAAGTATCAATTACAATATCCATTTTCAACTCCGATATATTTATTTGTGACAATTGTACAACAGTGGTGATGCGTGTCAAGCGAAATGAACTATTGAGAGAATCTACAAAACGTCAAAGACATTCTGTTGGTTCTCACGATTTCGATAAATAACCCCAGAGCAACATATGAATATGGTTCCTGTGTATACACAAAGATCATTAAATGATCATAAATACAGATATTCATTCGCTAAATTCAAGTTTAACATTCGAAGAATAATTCTAAATAACAGTCAGTTATTATTTTTTTATGCCAATGGCATGTTTATTGTTATTACCCATATCAACTAACCAATCTTTCATCATTTAACCTTAAAACAGGAGACACAAACATGAAAATGACCATCGTGCGTATCGTAATACTATTCTCAATTCTTTCAACATCTTTCATTTGTTCAGGATGCGGTCCCATATGAACGGCGGAAAACTCACAGGGCTTGTCAAGCTGAACCTCAGGGCGGCAAAGCTCGCCATGACCAACCAATGGTTGTCGCCTGATATTTATGCTGATTCCTATGACAGGCTGTCCGCAAAATATGATTCGAGTTGGCGGCGTCACATAGAAACTGTGACGATCGGCCTTCTGGAACGCCTTGAAACCCCAAAAGTCTTCAGGATTCTGGATCTCGGTTGTGGGACCGGATTGTCATCACGGATACTTGCATCAAAATTCCCGGAGGCTTCTGTTACGGGAATCGATATTTCAAAGGGAATGCTGAGTGTTGCCGAAAGCATGAGCGGTTCTCCAAACGTCCGTTATCAGGCTGCGGATATGCTGGCATATCTTGAAAAGACTGAACCTGAAAGCGTTGACATGATTTTTTCCTCCTGGGCTATCGGCTATTCCAAGCCCGGAGAAATCATCGCTCATGCATCTCGGGTTTTAAGGCCCGGCGGAACCCTTGCTTTCATTGTGAACTTTGCGGACACCCTTCCCGAAGTGTTCGGAGCGTACAAACGGACCATGATCGCCTTCTCTGAGCAGATGAACATGGCCATGTGGCCGGGTTTTCCGGCGAACAGACGTTTTCTTGAAAAACATCTGAGCGGCTGCGGGTTTTCAATAGAGCATTTCAGGGACGATCATGTGCCCATAAACGTTCAGCGGAACGATGAAGGAAAAATCCTGCCCTGGCTTCTTGAAACAGGCGCCCTGGCGGGGTTTGATCAGGCCATGAATCTTGACAGGGTAAATCGGGGAAGTGAGTTCTTCGAATCATGTCTTGTCGATGTAAAAACACTTCACCACCATTATGCGGAGGCCATAGGGATAAAAAATGAATCTTAATACTCTTGCCGTCATACGAATGCTTGCGGATTCAAAGGTGACACAAACTCCACGCCGTGTCCTTGCCGAACTTAAAAAAAAGGGGAAAACCCGTGTGCCTGTTAACGTTCAGAAGGAACTTGACTCATGGCGGGGAGGTCTGGAAACCCTGGGCTTTACCTTGCGCTGGCTTGATGGGGAGCAGATCACACGACATGAAAAACAATGGGTGATCAACTCCTTTCTGCCGCCTTTTCCAGGAAAAGCCTATGACAGAATGTTTGAGAATCTTCTATCCAAATAAATGAATGGAGGATTTTATGAACAGGGAAATAAAAATGATCGCGGCTGGCAGGATTGCCGGAATTCTAAGCGGTTCTTTGGGATGGTTGTTTGGCCAGGTTAACGGAAGGGGACTGGTTCTTGGTTTTTTTCTTGCCGTCGGGGTGGTTATCAAGGATGTTATGAAAAGGAAAATAAACATGATCGCGGCTGACGAGATTACCGGAATTTTAAGTGGTTCATTTCTAAAGGAGAAAAAGATGAATAAAAAATGCACTGAAAGTATAGGGACGGGCCGTGGACACATGGCCGGGTTGCGGTTTTGTTTTGGCATGGCGTGTTTTGCTCTGTGGCTGGCGGTTTTTTGTTTCATCGATTTATTATGGACGACAAAGGCCATGGCGGAAGAAGTAAGAACGTATAAATCCGTTTATCGTGGAGTCGAAGTGGGCAGGACGGCACATGATGACGTGGTTCAAGTTCTGGGCGAACCCAGAAATAGGAGTACTCAGGCGGGATACATAAAACTATACTACCAGGATGTGGATATCACCGTTAATAATAATACTGGGAAAGTGAACTCCATTATTATTTATGACCCATCATATTTGGATTCAAATGGTATCCGTGTGGGGAGTAGCAGAGAGTTGATCTTATCTCGTGTGGATGAGAAACGTGAGACAACATTCAATGATGGAAAATTTTCCTGGATTACCATCACTGACTTTAAAAAAGGAATTAGCTACTGGATCAACGCTGGCACCGGCAAACTTGAAAAAATCGTGTTGGCACATCAACTGAGGATTCCGGGCTCTAAAGAAAAATCATACGGCAACTACGATCCAATGCGTATTCTACATACGTCTGACAATGGCAGACATTCACTGGATATGAGATATCTTGATATAATGATAGCTGGCCTAATCGAACATGCTGGAAGTTATCCGGTCCGCTTCGACTCGGTCTTCGACAGACAAAGAGCTGCCAAGGACGTATGGCAACTTTCGGGGATGCTGGATATTTTGGTGAAAGAGCCGAAGCCCATTCCGGATATATTATTGCGATCCGGAATCGTGAATAGCATTGGACACAACCTTGATATTAAAGGGACACCCCAACGGGCTTCAGAGGCATTTGACAAGCTTCTTGCAATAGATTCATCCCATGCTCAGGGAAATTACTGGTACGGTGTTTTTCTTTCAGGATCAGGCAGACCTAAAATGGCTCTGCCTTTCCTCCGAAAAGCCATCTCTGCGGGGGTGACAGACGCCTATTACACGATGGGGCTTACAGTTTTAAGTCTCGGAGAGAAGGATAAGGCTTTGGAGTACCTTGAAACCTATCGGCAGAAAAAACCGGGTGACTCCCGCACCTCAGTTCTCATCGAAAAAATCCGAAATGGGAAAATTACAATTACGAAAAACTGAATTGCTTAAAAATCCCCATAAAGTCTATGGTAACAAGAGGCATGAAGGACGCTATGAAAAGGGAAATAAAAATGATTGCGGCTGGCGGGGTTGCCGGAATTCTAAGTGGTTCTTTGTCAGGTCAAGTCAACGTCACGGGAATGATTCTTGGTATTTTTCTTTCCATAGGAGTTATCGTTATTGAAAAATCAACCACAAAACCATTGGATAATGGAGACTATCCTGAAATATCCAGGTTAATGATAACCGCGCTGATAACTGGAGTTCTATCCGGGCTTTTGGGGTATTTTTCAGCGGGAGAACCTCTAATTTATCTTGGTTCTTTCAGCTACCCGGAATTTGTGGCTCTTATTACACTTTACCCGTTGTTTATTCTCCCCGCTTTTTTTGCAAAATACAATTACCTGATGACCGTTGCAGCCGGAACCTGCACTTCTATCATCATAGAATCATTCCGAATTTTTGACTCTATGACTATTACTATCACCATGTTTGATCTGTTCCTGAAAATTATCCCGTTGATTCTGTTGTCTGCTTTTTCCAAGGGTTTCATATTCACTTTTCTCTGGTTCATCGGTGTTGGTTACACAGGAAAACGAGTAAGGTGGTGACAAACTCAATCCAGACAATCAAGTATCGATCACAACTATAGCAAATTAAAGATCGCTTTGCTTGACGGATGATTTATGCTTATAATTCAAATGCTGACATCCACACCCCATCGACAAAACCCTTGCGCGGCGGAGTTTGAATAATGATGGACATCACCATGGCACTCCGAAACATCTGGCGAAACCCACGACGAACGGCTCTCACCCTCGGGGCCATCGCTTTTGCTTGTCTTGTGCTGGTGTTCATGCTGTCGTTTCAGTTCGGGTGTTACGAGGCGATGATCAACACATCGGTGAAGATCAGCACGGGTCATCTTCAGGTCCAGGCCGAGGGGTATCTGAAAGACAGGGAAATCCATCAGGTGATAGCCAGTCCATCCGATCTCGCCAGAATTCTTGACACCACACCGGGAATCGAAGCCTGGACAATCCGGTCCAATGCTTTTGCCCTTGTTTCTTCGGCCAGAAGAACAACGGGTGTCCTGATCTCAGCCATAGATCCGGAAAAAGAAAAACGCGTGTCCACCATGGCGGCTCTGGTGAGAAAAGGCACGTTTCTCGACAAAAACAAACCTTACGGAACCTTGATTGGAGAGCGACTTGCCCGAAATCTCGGTGTCATCACAGGCGATGAACTGACCCTTCTGGGACAGGGGAAAGACGGATCGGTGGCTGCTTCCGTGATGACTGTGCAGGGCATTTTCGAATCAGGGGTGGAAGACATGGACCGGAACGTCCTCCTGATGAACCTCTCAGATTTCAACGACATATTTGCCATGGACGGGGCAGCCCACCTTGCTGTGATCACCGTATCATCCCTCAAGACGGTTTCCACCGTGAAAAAAAATCTCTCCAGGCGGTTGAACGCCATTGACCATCTGAGGGTCTATGACTGGATGGAAATTCTTCCCGGTCTGCTCCAGAGCATCCAGATGGATCTGGTGAGCGGGTCCATCATGTATCTGATCCTGGTGATCGTGGTGGCTTTCAGTATTTTCAATACTTTTCTCATGTCAATTTTCGAACGAACCCGGGAGTTCGGGGTGATGATGGCTTTTGGGACAACTCCGGGACGGCTGATGCGGCTGGTGATGCTGGAGTCAGCGGCCATAACGGTTTTTGGAATCGTTCTTGGCATGATTCTGGGCAGCCTTGTCACCCTGTATTATCAGAGTCACGGCATCTACATCGAAGGAACGGCGGATATCCTCAGGCAGTACGGTATCCCGGAGCGGCTCTATCCCCGGCTGTCGCTCCTGACATTGATGGCCGGGCCAGCGTTGGTTTTTGTGATCACGTTTGTGTCATCCGTGATTCCGGCCCTTCGGATCAGGCGGATGAAGCCCGTGGAGGCCATGAGCCATGTGTGATGTTGGTTTTGCCTCCGGCAGCCCTTCCGGGGGACCAGATCCCTCTCTACGCTGGGACAAGCTTTAAAAATCTGGGCAAATGGGTTGAGTGTGATCGCAGAGTATGCCGAATCGAATCCAACAAAGCCTGTTTGTCAAACTTTTCAAAAGTTTGGCCCCCGGCAGGGCCGCCGGAGGCTTCGAATAAAAAGGGCACACCATGCATCTGATTCTATCATTCCGAAACATCACGCGGCACCCCCGACGAACCGGGGTGATCCTTCTGGCCGTTCTTATTGGCGTCTGGAATATGGTGGTTTTAGGGGCCATCATGCGGGGCATGGAAAAGGAAATGGCTGAAAACGCCGTGTCCAATCTGACCGGAAGCATTCAGATCCACCATCCGTCCTATACCGATGATCCGGCCATTGAAAACAGCATGGACAACCGGGACGAGATTGACAGGGTTTTAAAACACAGACTTCCGCCGGGAACAGGTTACGCCCACCGGATCAAGGTGAACGCTGTGGCAGCAAACGCCAGACATTCCTCGGCTGTGAATCTTCTGGGAATTGATCCGGCAAATGAAGCGAAAATTTCCTTTATCGGGCAAGCCATGACCGAAGGCCGATATCTGGAACCGGGAGACACCAACGCCATTATCGTGGGCCGTGCCCTTCTCAAGACCTTTGACACACGCATCGGCAACAAGCTGATTCTGATGAGTCAGGACCGGGACAACACCATCGCCTCCATGGCCTTCAAGATCACCGGCGTGTTTCAGGCAGATATGGAAGCCACGGAAAAACAGGTTGTTTTCGTTCCCATAAAATCGGCGGCAAAAATGTTGAAACTGGAAGACCGCATTTCGGAAACAGCGGTGAGGCTGGTTGATCTGGATCTCAACGGGCGGCTGGAAAGCCGAATAGCGAGCAGTATCTCCGCAGATCTTGGGCCAGGGTACAGCGTGAAAACATGGCGCGATCTGATTCCCATGATGAAAGCCTATCTGGACATGAACGACTACTTCCTTTACATCTGGTATCTGGTGGTGTTCACAGCCATGGGCTTCGGGGTGGTAAACACCACGTTGATGGCCGTGTACGAACGCATGAGGGAATTCGGTCTGATGAAGGCCCTCGGCATGACACCGGCCGCCATTGTCCGGGGCGTTCTTCTTGAAAGCGCCGTGATCCTGGCTTTGGGTGTGGTTCTGGGAAATCTCCTGGGTTACGCCACGGTGGCTGTTCTTGGGCACACGGGCATTGATCTTTCAGCCCTTGCGGCCGGAGCTGAAATGTGGGGCATCCCAAGGATTCTTTACCCTGAAATCGCTGTGAAGGATGTGGTGGCCGCAGGCGTTGTGGTCATGGTTCTGGGCGTTGGGGTCAGCCTTTATCCGGCATTGAAAGCGGCGCGGGTGACACCGGTTGAGGCGATGAATATGCATTAGCTTGCCTCCGGCAGCCCTCCGGTTAAGAGAAATAAGTAGAAAAAGCCTTACGGCTTTTAATGACCCTCCGGGGGCCAGATTTTAAAAATCTGGACAAATGGGTTTGATTTTATGCCGTAAATATATAACCAGGTTTATCGCATTGAAGCGATGGGTGGAGCTTAGCGTAACCCATCGGAATTGGTAGCATATTGATATATTACCCCTCGTTCTTGGGGATTCTCCTTAACGAGGGGCTATTGCGCGATAAGACAACTATTTCGGAGAAAAACATGAGCCTTGTGGAACTTGAACATATCCGTAAAACATACACGCAAGGGAAGGTTGAGGTGACGGCCATCGACCATGTAAACCTCAGGGTTTCTGCCGGGGAATTTCTGGCTCTGGCCGGGCCTTCGGGGTCGGGAAAAACCACATTGCTCAATATCATCGGTGGGCTGGACATGCCGGATTCGGGAAAAGTCTGTGTGGATGGAAAGGATTATCACAGCATGGGCGCTGCGGATCTTGCCCGATTGAGGCTTCACTCCATCGGTTTTGTGTTCCAGTCCTACAACCTGATTCCCGTTCTTTCCGCTGAGGAAAACGTGGAGTACATCATGCTGCTTCAAGGAGTACAGGCCCGTGAGCGTCGGGAAAGGGCCAGACAGATTCTCGATGATGTGGGGCTTTCCGGGTTGTATAAACGTCGGCCTGCGGAGCTTTCAGGCGGTCAGCAGCAGCGGGTGGCGGTGGCACGGGCCATTGTTTCAGGGCCCGCCATTGTGCTGGCCGACGAACCCACAGCCAACCTGGATTCGAAAACCGGCGAGGGACTCCTTGATCTGATGCAATCCATCAACCGGGACAAACAGGTCACCTTCATCTTTTCCACCCATGACAGGATGGTCATGGATCACGCCCGACGGATTGTGATTCTAAAAGACGGATTGATCGAAAGCGACACCACGAAAGGATGAAATCCCATGGGATCTGGCCTGAAACGTCTTAGCATTTTCATGATGATCATCGTGACGGTTACGATTGTTCCGGGTTTATCGTCTTTTTCATGGGCCGTTGAGATTTCAAATGACTGGGGTGGCCACATAAAAGTTCAAGGCTCTTTTGTTGACGACGATGACCGTTCGTTGATCGCTGTATTTGGCGAAGAACATCGCTGGGATGGTCAGGCGGATTTCAGGCTGAAGGACCGGCTTGCCATGGGAATGGCGGATGTGGAAATTCATTATAATGCGTCCTACGTCACAGGCGACACCTACAGCGGTGTCAGAAACCTGATAAACGCCCTTCCTTTTTTCCCTTCAAGCTGGGTTCAGGGTTTTGCCATCAGTGACCGACGAAGGCTTTTCGACCTGACCAGCACGGTCCACGAAGACAATCACGATCTTTTGCAACATCGTCTGGACCGGCTCTGTGTTTCCCTGAAACAGCCGTTTTACGAACTGAAGCTGGGCCGTCAGGCTGTGACCTGGGGAAATGGCCTGGTCTTCAATCCCATGGATCTGATCAACCCTTTTTCACCCACGGATACGGTCAGAGATTACAAAACAGGCGATGATCTGATTTTTCTTGCCATTGAACCGGGATCAGACTGGAACATCCAGATGACGGTTGTTCCAAGACGGGATGAGATTACAGGAGATGTGGAAAAGGACCGGTCGTCCCTGGCCGTCAAACTCCACGCCATGGCAGGGCCGTGGGAAACGGATGTTGTGGCAGCCCGTCATGTTGATGAAACACTGCTGGGTATAGGATTCTCAAGAAATGTGGGTGAAGCCTTGTTCCGTTCGGATGTTTTGTATTCCACCCTTAACCATGGCTCAGGCGATGAAAAAGGCTATATCAGCCTGATTGCCAACCTGGACCGCTCCTGGGAAGCGTTTGGAAAAAACATGTACGGTCTGCTGGAATACCACCACAATGGGCTGGGACATCATGACGTGGACCATGCGGTGACAGATCCCGATCTTCTCCAGCGGATCGCACATGGCGAAATGTATGTCTTTGGCCGGAATTATCTGGGCACCATGATCCGGGTTGAACTCCATCCTCTGGTTCAGTTCACCATCGGCATGATCGAAAGTCTGGATACTTTCTCTGGCATCGTCCAGCCCAGAGTTCACATTGACATGACCCAGAACAGCAATCTCCAGATCGGTTATAACGCATACGTCGGCGCACGTGGCACGGAATTTGGCGGCATCGACATTCCCGGAACAGATCTGACCCTCAGCCAGGGCAACAGCGCCTATCTGATCTTAGGGTATTATTTTTAATCATATAAAAATCCCCGCAACCGCACCTGTCATACATGTGGCAAGGGTTCCGGCCACAATGGAACGGAAACCCAGAGCCACAATTTCGTCCCGTCGTTCGGGAACCATGGCCCCCATCCCGCCGATCATGATTCCCAGGCTTCCGGGGTTGGCAAACCCGCACATGGCGTAGGAAATGATGATACGGCTTCGCACGGACAATGCCGTTTCAGGGAGTTTTGAAAGGTCGAGATAGGCGATAAACTCGTTCAACACGGTTTTCGTTCCCATGAGAGAACCGGCGGTCACCGACTCGCTCCATGGAATGCCCATGAGCCAGGAAACAGGGGCCATAATCCAGCCCAGAACCCGCTGGAGGGTGAGGGGCTCGCCTTTCAAACCCGGCAGAAGTCCAAGGGCCATGTTGACTAAACTCACCAGAGCCACAAGCACCACAATCATGGCAACGATGTTGATCAGCAGTTCCACCCCCTGAACCGTTCCTTTGGTCACAGCGTCCATGGTGCTTTTGTAATCCTGATCATCGGCAAAATCACCGGATGTGACGTCGCCCGTTTCAGGAACCATGATTTTTGCCACAAGAATCCCGGCCGGAGCGCTGATGATGGACGCGGTGAGAATATGCCCGAGAATCCCCGGAATGGCCGAACTCAGAATGGAGGCATAAAGAACCATCATGGTTCCCGCAATGGTGGCCATGCCGCAGGTCATCAGGGTGAAAATCTCGCTACGGGTCATGGAACCCAGATAGGGTTTGACAAGAAGGGGTGCTTCCACCATGCCCACAAAGATATTGGCGGATATCCCGATACCTTCGGCTCCACCTGTTTTCAGCGTTTTTCCCAGAACAAAACTGAACACCCGAACAACAACGGGGATGATTTTCCAGTAGAACAGAACAGCTGAAAGGGCGCTCATCACAAGCACGATGGGAAGGGATTTGAAAGCCAGAACAAACGACGCACCGGGAAAGGATTCCTGGTAAGGAAGAGTCGCGCCGCCAAGAAAACCGAACACCAGGGATGTGCCGTCGGTTGTGGCCTTGTCCAGGGTGAGCACCAGATTGTTGAGGTACAGAAACCCCTGCTGAACCGCCTTGAATTTAAGCAGAAGGAATCCCAGAACAAGCTGTAGCCCTAAGGCGGAAAACACAAGTCTTGGCGAAATCTTTTTCCTGTTTTCACTCAACAGAGCTGCCATGGCGCAAATAGCCAAAAGACCAACCATGCTTTGTATCATTGCACTCCCTTTCATTTCAAAGACATGGTTTCCGGCATCCTCACCGCAATGATCCGACCTTTGGCGCAGATCTCCCCATTGGCTGAAACCGTGGCCAGAACCACCACCTTCTTTTCTTTGAGTTCTTCAACCCGCCCTCGGATTTCAAGAGGAACGCCAAGGGGCGTGGGCCGGAGGTAATCCACATGAAGAGATGCAGTGACAAAACGAAAAGCCGGTTCCGATCCCATTTCCCTTCCCGCCGCTTTGTAAGACGCAGCAGAAGCGGTACCTGTTCCGTGGCAATCAATCAGAGACGCGATGAGCCCGCCATAGACATATCCGGGCACGGCAATATGATGGGCTGACGGCTGAAAAATAGCCACACTTTCATCTCCATCCCACCGGCTTTTGATCTGATGCCCGTGATCGTTAAGGCGTCCGCAACCGTAACAATGACTCAATTCATCAGGATAGTAATCTTGAAATGCTTTTTCCTCCATACCACCGCCCCTCCAATTTTTTTATATTTTTAAAATTATTTTATCCTGCCGAGATTCCCGGACAGGCTTGAAACCAGCGCCTGTCGTTTAAAATGTAATTTTTGTTCTTATCCCAATCCCCATAAAGATCGCCGTTCATTATGCCACGGATCATGAAAAAATCACACGGTCATTATCGTTTCCTAACATTCATCACCCACATTGACAATCATCCACATAAAGGATGAACGCCTGAACGAAATGAACCATCCGCCCCAGCCAGCCGGTTGTATTCATCGTTCGGTTCAAACAACGTTAAAAACAATGGGAGGAAAAACATGAAAAATCTGGACAGAAGGACATTTTTAAAGGTCGGTGGGGCGAGTCTTGCGGGGCTCTCACTTTCGGGACTGAGCATTCCCATCATCGGGGCTAAAAAAGTATCTGCAACAACATCGGCAAACGCCTGGTCATTTGGCGTCATGTCCGATACCCAGTGGAGAACCGGTACCAACGGAGCAGGAGGAACCCTTTCCTGTGCAACATCCATCATTGACGCCCTCAACCAGCAGTTCATAGATCACAACTGCCGGTTCGTGATTCAGGTGGGAGATCTTGTGGATGTGGAAAGTGTAAGCGGAGTTCGGACATTGCCAACACGCCAGGCTCACGCCAAAGCCCTGTATGACGCTGGCATCGGTTTTTTCCCTCTGAGGGGAAATCATGAAGCTTCGCGCACAGCCGCTGTGGAAATCCCGACCCTGTTTCCCCAGACACTAGGCCAGGGACCGAATGTGTTCGGTGCCATGGATTTTGACAGCCCCGTTCTGAACAGCACATCCACCGATCCCATGGGAACGCGGCTTAAAGGGTTGACCTATTGCTTCAATTACGAAAACGTCCGGTGCGTTCTCATCGACCAGTTCACACGGGCCGATGGTTCAAACTTCAATGCTTCAACTACTAACGACAATGCAGTGGACCAGATCGACTGGGTGGATGCCATGCTCGCCTCAAATTCCGCCGATGATCATGCCTTTGTCTTTTCACACAAAAACCTGATCGGCCAGAACCACAAAGACGTGCTGTTCGGCAAGGATCTTACCGCCAACGCCTCGGCACGGGATGCGTTTATCAAAAGCCTCAACGAATACGGTGTCCGTTACTGCTTAGGTGGCCACGATCACATGCATCACCGCTCCATCGTTAAATCCAGTGACGGTAAAGCCAGTGTGGGCCAGATCATCTGCTCGTCCAACAGTTACAAATTTTATATTCCAAGGATGGGCGACGACGGAAGGGAGCTCCCACTGGTTCAGGAGCTGTTTTCCATCGGCTACTATATTTTCACCATTGATGGTCCGAGGGTCACGGTTGATTTTTACTCGTCCAGCCACGGTTCGGACTACGGCGACATGGACCTGAACTACGGCCCCGCCATGGCGTTTTACCATCGCGAACGTTTCGGATACAGCCTGAACGGAAGCCAGTTCAATGTACAGCGGGGCGGATCATATACCGGAATTCAGGGCACATATCAGGGAACAACCGCCCGGATCCTCAACGGTCAGAATGGCAACACCGAGACGGATTACCTGTCGCGCCCCTTATACAAAACAATCAACACAGGCTGGACAGGATCAGGGTCAGTCAGCGGCGCAGCCAGCAAGATTTTCAGTCTCTGGGGCATGATGGACAACCTGAGCCTTTACGATTCAAGCCTCACCGGCCTTTTACCCAGCGAAGACGAAAGTGAAACCACGGACATCTACACCCTCAGCCTGAGCTACGACCCTAAAACAGTCCGGCCTTCCCAGCTGGTCAGCGGGAAATTCTGTCTGGCCTCTGCTGACGATGAAAGGGCGTGGGTCAACGCAGTGGACCTGAACAGTGGCGGTACTAAAAAATTCGTGTTTGGTGCATACAAATCCCAGTACGGCTTAGGAACTTACGGCGTGGACCCGAAAACATCAACCGTGTGGGCTGTCCTGAATCATGAAGGTGATTTTGTCATCAAGCAGATGTAGTCAGAAAAAATCAAGATATGAACACAAAAGGAGTTAGAAACATGAAAAAAATCGTTTTTTTACTATGCCTCACATTGTCGACCCTGGGTGCTGTTCAAAACACCCATGCCGCCACCATTGATTTTGAATCTCTTGCACACCAGGATGACCTTGTTCTCGATCACGGTGCAGTATACGAGGAGGACGGCTTTTTAATCATAAACGAAGCAACGGAAGCCGATAGTGGTTTCGCCCCCTCCCTCGCGTCTTTCGGGACAGCATCTTCCAGTTACAGCGGTTCCACAGCCCTTTTCAATGATAACTGGGAAGGCAGAACTGTTCTTAAAACAGTCAAAGGTGGTTTGTTCGATCTTGTTTCCATCTATCTTTCCGAACTTTATCCTGAGACTGATCCCCTGGATGCCAGTCCTTTCGATGTCAGTTTCATGGGACTTTTAAACGATGGCTCCACCGTATCCCAGATATTCACGCTTGACGGGCTTGCCGGTTCGGAACTGTTTGTTTTCGATAAGGATTTTTCAAACCTGATCGCCGTGGCCTGGCTCCAGACTCCGGATTTTCATCAGTTTGACGATATCAACGTCAATCCCGTTCCAGAGCCTGCGACCCTCTTTCTGCTGGGTTCCGGTTTGATAGGTGCCGCTATTTCAAGAAAAAAAACAGCGCGGTAGTCCATAATGCGCTGGCCACTGCTGTGTCATTCCGGGCGGACTTATTCCGACCCGGAATCCATGGTAACTGAAAATTGAGCAGAACCACATTGACTTGTTCTTTCCAGTTCCTTTTTCACCGCCATCCCAAGGGCTTCGATTACATAGGGTTTTTTTACATAGCTTCCAGCGCCAAGAGACTGGGCTTCTGTGACGCGGTCCGTTGAAGAGTATCCGCTGACGATGATGGCTTTCTGTGTGGGATAGATCTCAAGGATCTTCTTGTACGTATCAAGCCCGTCGATGCCGGGATCCATAATCATGTCCAGAACGACCAGATCCGCTTTTGAGGTTCGGAGCCAGACAACCGCCTCTTCGCCGCTTGAAACTGTTTTCACATGGTAGTTCAGTTTACTCAGAATACCTGCCGCAAGTTCTCTCTGTTCCTTGACGTCATCCACCACCAGAATTGATTCTCCGCTGCCGGAATAGTCTGAAATTGGAGTGGCTGTCAGAATTGGTCCGACGTCATCCCGTGTCACCGGGAAATACAGCGTAAATGTCGTTCCTTTGTCCTTTTCACTTCGGACATCTATATATCCGTTATGATCTTTCACCGTGCCCCAGACCACAGCAAGACCCAGACCTGTTCCGCTTCGGCCCATGACCTTTTTTGTATAGAACGGTTCAAAAATGTGCTTGATATCCTCTTCAGCGATGCCTTCTCCCGCGTCTGAAACGGTCAGAACCACGTAATCTCCCTCATGGACGCTGTCATATCCCTGAACCGGTTTTTCCAGATGCCGGTTTGTCGTTATTACGGTAAGAGTTCCACCATCGGCCATGGCTTCAACCGCATTGGTCATCAGGTTGAGGATTGATTTGAAAAGATGGGGGGCTGAGCCTTTGATACGAAGAAGATCGGGTGAAAGATCGATCTCAAAACGGATACGGGAATTCCGTGCTAAAAGATCCTCAAATTCGGGTGTGTTCATAAAATCAGCTATGACTGTATTAAAATTGATCACTTCTTCTGATTGGACGCCCCGTCGAGCCATGGTCAGCAGATCCTGGACAATGGCCGCCGCCCGCATCCCCCCTTTCATGATCTGCTGGATGTGAGGTCTGAAAGGGCTGTCTTCCGGGACATCATCAAGCAACAACTCCGAATAGCCCACCAGAATCCCCAGAACATTGTTGAGGTCATGAGCCACGCCACCGGCAAGGGTTCCCAGAGCCTCCATTTTTTCGGCCCTCTGAAGGAGTTCACTAAGACGGTTCCGTTCTTCTTCAGCCCGTTTTCGTTCGGTGATTTCATCGGATAGAAACTGGCGATTTTTACGCAAATCATCCTCAATTCGTATCCGCTCTGTTATATCCCTTGTGATGGCCTGAAAACCGAGCACCTTGCCTTCACCTTCAAGAATCTGAGAGTTCTGGCCCACCCAGATGACCGAAGAGTCCCGTCTGACCATCGGGAATTCGTTGTATACGCTGGATAATTTCTGGTCATACTGTTTTTGATAGAAAGCGCTCACCGAAGCGATATGATCCGGGTGAACAAAGTTGTAAAACCGCTTGCCGATCATTTCATCCATTTTATACCCCATGATGGTTTCCGCGATGGGGTTGATGTAGAGAATATAACCATTGCTGTCTGTGACACTCAGGATATCGCTGGCGTTCTGAACCAGATGCCGGTAGCGCTTTTCACTGATCATAAGCTCCTGGGTCCTCCGTTTGACCTGATTTCGGAGAAGCCATGATATGCAGGTGATGATCGTAAGCAGAGCGAGAATCATCCCAAAAGCAACGATAATCTCCCTTGAGGTTTCCCAGATTGATTTTTCTTCGTACACGCCAAACCATGTATCGTAAATCTGCTGATAACGCCCTGTGAGCTTGAGAACGGCCAAACCTTCGTTCATCTTTTGAACAAGGTCCCCACTTCCCTTTCTCACGGCAAAACAGTATTTTCGCTGGGGAATACGGGTTTCCACAACCTTGAGATGTTTAAGATCATTCTTGTCGATAAAGTAAAGACCCTGAACTCTTGATGAGAGCAGAACGCCGTCATGCTTTCCGCTGGCCAGAAGGGTCAGGGCTTTCACAGGGTCATCCACGGTAATAATTTTTCCTGTAAACCCCTGCTCCAAAAGGTAGTCGTGCATGATGTCACCCTTCTGCACGATGATCGCCTGCCCCTTTGCCCCCGCAAAAGTCATGATCCCCGAATCGTCCCTTACGAAAAGAGCCGAGGAAACCATGTTGTGCGGCATAGAAAAATCGACTGTTTTTTCCCTTTCCGCCGAATAGTACATGCCCGCAATAACGTCGATTTCCCCTGCTTCCAGTTTTTCACGGATCTCATTCCAGACCCCGAGATGGACCTCTGCCTCAAGGCCCGCCGTCTCACAAACGGCTTTGACCAGTTCCACATTGAATCCTGTGGGTTTTCCATTTTGATCGTTGAATTCATAGGGCGGATAATCGTGGTCGCTACCGATACGAATCATCTTTTCGCCATGATTCCCGACCTCCTGGGCCACCAGTTGATCCGCCGATGCAATGGTAAGCACACAGTGAAAAAGTAAAATAAGATAAACAGGATATCGAAAAGCAAACCCTGATTGTTTCATCCCCAACTCCTTATCACATGAAAAATAAACCTGGAAATCCCGCCGCCGACAGCGCCTGACAGCCAAGCCATATCCTTCCGGGCAAAAAAATCTGAAAAATCCTTAAGTAAGCCGTTGTATTTTGGCTGAAGAAGTCAATACCGTTGATTAGCAGTTTAAACTGTCTCATACGATGGCTAAACTGTCAATTCCTGACTTGGAATCGGGCAGGTTCAATAATTTTCATTGAACTCATAAAGGAACATACTCTATATTTTAAGATCATATAGAATGATTTGTTGCACACCCAAAACAGCTGCACACTGTAGGATGGGTGGAGCTTTAGCGTAACCCATCACGCATATCCAATAAAGATGGCGTCGTTAAAAGTCCCATAAGCGGCGTTATAGTGTTTGGCCAGACGTTCGACATATTACATGTATGCCTTGCCTATGGGCCTTTTTCCATAGCCACCAGGCAACTTTTTACGAGTTCATCAATAAATCACAATGGACAAAAATATGACCCATTATCGAAGAATCCGAATGGAAGGTGGCACCTATTTTTTCACAGTGGTTATTGCCAACCGGCGTCTTGATCAGTTGGTCCGGCATATCGACCTTATCAAGAAATCACTGCGCGAAGAGAAAGAGCAAACTCCTTTTGTCACCCTCGGTTTTGTGGTGTTGCCCGATCACATCCATGCTTTATGGCGTTTACCGGAAGGTGATACGGATTATTCAAACAGGTGGCGAAGGATCAAAGCACGATTTTCAAAATTTTTGCCTCCAGATGAATCCGTTTCTATGAGCCGGAAATCGAAAGGCGAACGCGGTATTTGGCAGAGGCGTTTCTGGGAACATGCGATTCAAAATGATAAGGATCTTCACCGTCATCTGGATTATATTCATTACAATCCTGTCAAACATGGGTTAGTGAAACATGCCGCCGATTGGCCTCATAGCACGTTTCATGCGTATGTGGAGCGGGGAAAATACAACAGAGATTGGGGGCGGGGAGTTGATATTGACGGAGAGTTTGGGGAGTGACCGATAGGGGGAATGTATTTGCGAACGGCGCTATTGTTCGTGATGGATTACGCTTTGGCTCCACCCATCCTACGCTGCCTGCGAACGTTGTAGGATGGGTGCAACCCATCTGGATAACACAAATCCCTTTGCCTTTTATATTGACTTGACCTTGGTCATGGTTTTAAAACACGGATCAAACAAAAGCGGCAAAAAAGGAAACCATGACGTTCATTGCGGATCTTCACATACATTCCAAATATTCACGGGCCACGGCAAAAAACCTGGACCTTGAGAACCTTTACTTGGAAGCGCGTAAAAAAGGAATCACCGTTCTTGCAACCGGAGATTCCACTCATCCTGTCTGGTTTTCTGAATTAAAAGAAAAGCTCGTACCGGCGGAAGACGGGCTTTTCAGGCTGGTGGCGGATATTGAAGCCCGCCTTGAAAAAAGCCTCAAACCGTCGTGCAAAGGCGAGGTCCGCTTCATTCTTTCTTCCGAAATCAGCTCCATTTATAAAAAGAACGACCGAACCCGCAAGAATCACAATCTGGTTTATTTTGCCGATTTCGATTCGGCTGAACGGTTTAACCATAAACTGGCGGCTATCGGCAATATCGCCTCGGACGGTCGTCCCATCCTGGGTCTTGACGCCCGGAACCTCCTTGAAATTCTTCTTGAAACCGATGATCAGGCGTTCATGGTTCCGGCTCACATCTGGACACCGTGGTTTTCATTGCTGGGATCACGGTCCGGTTTCGACACCGTCACCGAGTGTTTCGGTGATTTAAGTTCCGAAATTTTCGCCGTGGAAACAGGGCTTTCTTCGGACCCGCCCATGAACCACCGGGTGAGCTTTCTCGACCGATTCACCCTGATCTCCAATTCAGACGCCCATTCTCCGGCCAAGCTGGGGCGGGAAGCTAATATCTTCGGCACAGCCCTGTCGTTTTCGGAAATGAAACACGCCCTTAAAAACAAAGGATCAGGCGGTTTTCTCGGCACGTTGGAATTTTTCCCTGAAGAAGGAAAATACCACCACGACGGCCACCGGAAATGCCAGGTCAACATGAGCCCCGAACAATCGGTCCGGGCCAAGGGTTTATGCCCCCAATGCGGCAACCCGCTCACCCTGGGCGTAAACTACCGCGTTCTCCAGCTGGCGGACAGACCTGAAGGGGAAAAACCAGCCATTCATCATCCTTTCCAAAGCATCATCCCGTTTGACGAAGTGCTATCGGAAATCACGGGATGCGGTACCCAGAGCAAACGGGTGAAAGAACTTAGGGAAACGGTTCTAACAAAACTGGGGCCAGAACTTTCCATCCTCACCGACATGTCCATTGCCGATATCGAAACAGCGAAAATTCCTCTGCTCGCCGAGGCGATTCAGCGAATCAGAAACCATTCCCTCCACATCCAGCCCGGCTACGACGGGGACTTCGGCGTGATTAAAATTTTCACCGAAGATGAAAAGGAAGAACTGCTGGGCCAGAGCATGATGTTTTCCTTTCTTGACCCGGATCTGGCCAAAGAAGGCTATGTGAAAGCGGGAACCATCAAGGGTCGGGGCATGGTTCCCCAGGCCGAACGGAAGGAAACCGAAAATCGCCAACATGGATCGGGAGCTTTGAACCCGCTTCAGGAACAGGCCGTGAACCATCCGAACGGGCCGCTTCTCATCGTGGCCGGTCCCGGAACCGGTAAAACCCATACCCTGACCCGCCGGATTGCCCATCTGATTCTGGAAAAGCAGGTTCAACCGGAACATATTCTGGCCATCACCTTTACTTCCAGAGCCGCAGGTGAAATGAATGTGCGGCTGAAAAAACATCTGCCCGGAAAAAAGACGCTCCCCATGGCCGCCACCATCCATTCGTTCTGCCAGACTCTTTTGAGAGACATTCCGGGAGAAACAGCGCATTTCAACCTTGTTGACGATAACGTGAAAGCCGACCTGATCCGAAACGCCCTTGAAAAAGACGGTGAAAAAGCGGTCAAATCGCTGGTCAAAAAAGCGTCTGAAATCATCGAACGGGCCAAGCAGAATCTGCTCGGGCCTTTTGACGATCTGACTGAACTCAGCCGGGAATCAGGAATTAGCGCTAAGCGCCTCGCCGAGGTTTACAGCGATTACCAGGCCCGTCTCGCAGCAGAAAAATTCATGGATTTCGATGATCTGATTTTTGCCGCAGTGCAGCACCTTGAATCAAACCACGATTTCCGCGAGGCCATCAGATCCCGTTTTCCTTATGTTTTCGTGGACGAATACCAGGATCTGAACCACGGACAGTACCGCCTGATAAGATCCCTTGCCCCGGATGCGTCAAATATCTGCGTCATCGGAGACCCGGATCAGGCCATTTACGGTTTCAGAGGATCGGACAGCGGGTATTTCAACCGCTTCAAAAGCGATTACCCCACCGCCACCGTGGTCCGCCTCACCCGGAATTACCGTTCGGCTGAAAACATCCTGGCGGCCTCCGGCCAGATGATTGAGGCTGGCTCTTCCGGCAGCGGGTTTGTCCGCTCAAAGCTCTGGTCCGGCATTGAGGACAGGGCTTCCATTACGGTGCTTGAAAATCCCATGGAAAAATCCGAAGCTGTGGCCATCGGCAAACGCATCGAGCAGATGATGGGAGGCACGGGTTTTCATTCCCTGGATTTCCAGACCAAAACCATGCTGGGGGACGAAAACCTGAGTTTCGCGGATTTTGCCATCCTCACCCGCACCGCATCACAGGGTCGGTTGATCTGTGAGATGCTTGAAAAAGGGGGTATAGCCTGCCGTCATGTGAACCGGGATCACTTTCTTTCAACCCCGCCTGTGGCAGCGCTCCTTGCTTTGCTGAAAAAAACCTGCGGCTTGCCCGGATCGTCCGTTGACGCAAGGGTTGTCCAGTCCTTTCTCAAGGCTCAGGACGAATCCCCGGAAGCGCTTGAAGAACAGCTTAAAAAATTCACAGGTCTCGCCGTAACTGCCCAAATTGAAAAAAGCCTTGTTCTTGTGCCGGAACTGGCCAAGGCCTTTGAAAACAAAAAAAGACGGTCTACCCTCAAGCAGTTGCTATCCATGGCCAAACCCTTTGGCCACGACACAGCGGATTTCCTCAAAACCCTTTACCTGTCAAGCGATCAGGATCTCTACGACCTCCATGCCGAGTCCGTCACGGTGATGACCATGCACGCCGCCAAAGGTCTGGAGTTCAAAGTGGTGTTCGTGGCAGGCTGCGAAACAGGCATGATTCCCCATGCGAGAGACGGAGAACACTGCGATGACATTGACGAAGAGCGCCGTCTGTTCTTTGTCGCCATGACCCGGGCCAGGGATTTTCTTTTTCTTTCCTTTTCAAAAGCCCGGACACGTTTTGGAAAAACAAATCCCTCAGACCTATCGCCCTTTGTCGCCGATGTGGACAGAAAGCTTTTACGGTTCGAAGTCTCAGGTTTTTCAACCCTTGAAAAGCAGAAAAAGCCGGTTCAGTTGACGTTGTTTTAAAGCTGGGGGCAGTCGAATATATGCTTAAAAGGGCATTACCAGATGAAAAATAGGTTACTTCGTGAATCGCTCAGGCAGAATTTCAACCCAGTAGCCGTCCGGGTCCTGAATAAAGTAGATGCCCATGGCCTTGTTTTCCCAGATGGTGCAACCCATGGCCTTGTGTTTTTCCAGTGCTTTGTCAAAATCCGGGGTGGTCATGGCCAGATGGATTTCATTGTCACCCAGGTTGTAGGGTTCGGTCCGTGCCTTGAGCCAGGTCAGTTCCAGTTTGTGCACGTTTTCACCATCTCCCAGATACACGATTTTAAAACTTCCGTCCGGCGCGTCGATGGTTCCCGTCACAGAAAGCCCCAGGGCATCCCGATAAAATGCCAGACTTTTATCCAGATTAAAAACATTGATGTTGGTGTGGGCCCAGTTGAATGTGGTCATCATGGTTCTCCTTAAAGTTAGTGTATGTGTTTCTTTTTACACCATCGCTTCATGAATTAAAACCCCATGTTGACCATGAATTCCACGAATCTGATTATTCGTTTCAGGTTTCTTGACATGAACGTGAGATTCGGGTAAAGATTTTTAAAATTTCAGTAACACCGGAGACTTGCTTCCGATTAATGCTTTCCTGAGTTATGTTATAGGCAAACGCCACCCAGACTCTGTTCGGGTGGCGTTTCTCTTTTATCCGATGATTTTTCGATAAGGACCTGTGGCATGGCATCACTTCTTGTTATCGACAATTACGATTCGTTTACATTCAATCTTGTTCAGATGTTCAGAATGTATGATCTTTCAGTCAAGGTATTTCGGAGTGACAAGCTGTCGATCAGGCAGGCGGAAATCCTGGATCCGGACTACGTCCTTGTGAGTCCCGGCCCGAAAGATCCGGCCCATGCCGGGATCTCCATTCCCATCATCAAAACATTTCTGGGGAAAAAACCTGTGCTGGGGGTCTGCCTGGGGATGCAGTGCATCAACGAGGCTTTTGGCGGTGTGACACAGCGTGCACCTTTGCCGGTTCATGGAAAAACAAACGCCGTGACCCACGACGGAGGCGGACTTTTCAAAGGAATCCCTTCTCCCTTCAAGGTGGCCCGTTACCATTCTCTGATGATTGTTCCGCCAGAACATCAGGATGAGTTTCGTATCAACGCTGTTTGCGATGGGGATGTGATCATGGGTCTCTCCCATAAATCCTTTCCCCTTTTCGGGGTTCAGTTTCACCCGGAAAGTTTCCTGACTGAATTCGGATTTAAAATCATTGAAAATTTTCTTGATCACGGCCCCCTTGCAGGCTCATATCAGCCTGTTCAAGGCTGGCGTTAAAATTTATCGGAGGAACACCAGCCCATGAACGTTTTAACCCGTCTGGGAAAAATCATTGGTTTCCATCAGGAAGAGATGGTGCTTGCCGAACCCTTTATTGATGTGGCGGCCCGGTTCGCCGATGATCCAGGAACAGTGTGCCTTTTAAGCGGGGGTGAACTGGACTGTGCCCGGTACCATATTCTGGGAATCCAGCCTTTTCTCACCTTCAAAGGTCGGGGAAATGGCATGGAGATCAGCTCCGGGGAAAATATTGAGCGGTTTTCCGCAGACCCACTGGACTCGCTCCGGCAGATTCTCCAGCATTTAACCGACCCTGATGTTTCATATCCTCCGCCGTTTTCATCCGGGCTCATGGGTTATCTGGCATACGATCTCAAGGATGCCATCGAAGACCTGCCGAGAACATCTCTGGATGATCTCGGCCTTCCATCCATCTGGTTCTGCGCACCCTCCATCGTTCTCGTTCACGACAGGCATGAATCAAAAACCACGATTTTCATTCCTGTTCATGAAAAGGGTGAGCCTGAATCAACCCAGGAGTCTCTGATCTGGTTCAACGAACGGATGGCAGAAAAACCACCCGTCGATCGAGGTTTTTCAGGAGACGGAAAAGGCTTCAAATCCAATTTCGACCGGGCCACGTACATGGATGCCATCGACAATGTCAGGGAATTCATCAAGGCCGGTGATATCTATCAGGTGAACATGTCCCAGCGTTTCCACATGGGATTCCAGGGCGACCCGTTCAGTTTGTTCAAAACCCTTTTCAAAAGGAATCCGGCTCCTTTTTTCGCCTATGTTCATGCCGGTGATCACCATATCGTTTCAACATCACCTGAACGGTTTATCCTGAGGAACGGAAGCTATGTTGAAACACGACCCATCAAGGGCACGCGGCCCAGGGGAAAGACACCTGAAGATGACGCCAGGCTGAAATGCGAATTATCCCAGAGCAGAAAAGACGATGCCGAATTGTCCATGATTGTGGACTTGATGCGAAACGATCTGGGCAAGGTGTGCAAAGGTGGCGGGGTGAGGGTCATGGAGCACAAACGGGTGGAAGCCTATACCAATGTTTTCCACTTGATTTCCATTGTGGATGGAGAACTGGACGATAACAAAGACTGCGTGGACATCATCAGAGCCACTTTTCCCGGCGGGT
Source organism: Desulfobacteraceae bacterium (assembly GCA_041660385.1). Lineage (GTDB taxonomy): Bacteria > Desulfobacterota > Desulfobacteria > Desulfobacterales > Desulfolunaceae > DYJE01. The sequence goes on from JBAZWJ010000019.1 coordinate 83,064, forward strand.
CCATCACAGGATGCCCCAAAATACGAAGCATGGAAATCATCGACGAGCTTGAAACGCGGCGGCGTCATCTTTACACCGGTTCCATCGGTTACATCGGTTTTGGCGGAACCATGGATCTTTCCATCGCCATCAGGACAGCCACGATCCTGAACGACCGCATGGTGTTTTCCGTGGGAGGCGGTGTGGTTTACGACTCGGACCCGGCTGATGAGTACGAAGAAACCCTTCACAAGGGTCGGACCCTTTTCGATGCGTTCAGCGGATCTCCCGGAGAAAAGGAAGATGCCACTTTTGCATGGATGAACGGATGTGTGAAATCTTTGGACGAGCTGGCATTTCCCATAGCGTCACAAGCTGTCCAGTACGGACACGGTTTTTTTGAAACCATCCGGGTGGACCATGGCCGCATTCTTTTTCTCGACGACCATCTTCAAAGGCTTTCATCATCCTTTGCGATTTTTTTCGCAAAGGAATTCCCGGATCTGTCTTTTGACGAAATCATCCGACAGGTGGTGGGATTCAACCAGCTTCAGGACAAAATCGCTGCGGTCAAAATCATGATTGGCAAGGGAACAAGGGATGCAGCCCCTTTTGACGATAACGTGGTGGTCATGGCCAGACCCTACACCCACCGCTTAATCGCATTGAACAAGAATGGGCTCGACCTTGTTATCTCTGAAAATCCCCGACAGACGCCCATCGCCGCCCATAAATCCATGAATTACCAGTATTATCTCCAGGAAGGACTCCGGGCAAAAGAAATGGGATTTGATGAAGCATTGATCCTCAACACCGACGGCAGTGTTTCAGAAACAAACACGGCCAACATTCTATTTATAAAAGGGAAAACCCTTGTTTGCCCTGCTTCGGATCATGCGCTTCCGGGGGTCATGGAAAAAAACGTAAAATCACTCTTTGTTTCATGGGGTTATGATGTATATGAGCAGAAGGTTATGCCGTCGCAAATTTGCCAGTGGGATATGGTTTTTCTCTCCAACTCTCTCATGGGAGCCGTCCCGGTTTCATCCATTGCAGGAACGGCTTTGAATGATGCCTCTCCGATTTGCAACGAAATCAACGCAAGACTTCTATAAGTCCCTAACAAAAAAAGTGGTTCAGCAACGCCTGCTGAACCACTTTTGGACATCATGATTTGCCGTAAATAATCATACGCGCAGTCGAGATGCCTTGTCAGATGCTGTCTCTAACTTCCTTTTTATAAGTCCTTACCGTTAATTGGCTATCTGAAACAGCCATGGTTTTTATTATATGTTGAAGAAGGACAGCACATAAGCTCTTATCTTTGGCTAAACTATATCATCAGTTTTTTCTTCGAATCAACATGTCTCTAAGATCTTTTCACAAAACTATGTTCCGGTTTATAACTCATTATTATTTTTAAGAATATTAATGAACATCCATGGGGGCATGGTTTTTTTTCTGAGATAATTCGTCAAACAATGGTGAAGCGACACCATACCTGAATATTTTGCAAAGCAGAGAGCTCAGACGATGAATGTGTTTCCCGATATCCTGCTTGCTCCGTCCCGGATAGTTTCTGAACGTCATAAGAATTCCGTTAAGAGACGCATACAACACATGGGAAAAAAGCCGGTTATCCGTGTGAATGCCCGCCTTTTCGATGACAATATCGATTTTGTTCAACAGTGACCGTTGAACGGCGTTGTATTTTTTCAAAAGATCCGGGCTCATTTTCCCTTTGATCATCAGATAGCTCATCATCTGGAACGTGGATTCACTGTCCAGGAGATGGGTGACAAGAGCCGTAGAGAATGACTCTATGGTGAAATCCGCCTTATCTTCCATCAGCTTGTTCAGCCACTTTTCGATGGATCGCAGGTCTTTGATAAACGCTTCCACAAACAGATCTTCCCTGCTTGAGAAATACCTGTACATCGACGCCGGAGAAACACCCACTGCCGCTGCAATGTCTCTTACGCCAATTTCATCAAAGGGTTTTTTTTCGAAAAGATCGAGAGCCGCAGCAATGAGGATTTCTTTGCGGGCCTCCCGTTCTCCTTCCTTGAGCTGGGAAAATTTTGAATGTTCATCCATACGTTGTTTCCTGTCACGTCTTTAAAATGAATAATCAAGGTTGGCGTCCAATAATTACAGGACTGCCGTTCTGAATAGGATTCTTGCAAGTTGTTAAGAGCTCAAATACACGATGGGAAAATGCTCTGGAGCGTTAGAGAACAAACCAAATCTATGAACGATGAGTTAATACCGAGAAAAAGAATGCTGAATAAGAAATTGTAACGTTAATGATAATATAACAGAGAAAAATCGGCATATCAAGCACATTTCCCACTGTACGATCGTATGAATCAATACGGGTGAAGGTTCTTGATTATCTGATATATGATGTTGCATCTGACCCCGATACAGTATAGTATCTTTGGAACATTCCGGGTTTTATTCCAGTTTCAGATAAATACACCTTTTGGGTTCAGATTTCATCTGACTGCGTGTCTTATTCTGTTTCTTACGGTTTTAATGAGCTGTGAAATTGGAATGCGCTTCGGGTTGCTCAAAGCCAATAACAACACAAAGCGGAGTTTTCACAGTGGAACAGCTCAAAGGATTTCAACGTACTTATTTAAGAAGTCTTGCCCATGATTTAGATCCGGTGGTTTTCATCGGTCAGAATGGCATAACGGAAGCGGTTGAACGCTCCATCAATGAAGCCCTGGACGCACACGAACTGATCAAGCTCAAGTTTCTTGAATTCAAGAAGAAAGAGCAGAAGGATCAGATTTCAAAAGGGATTGAAGAGCGCACTAAAAGCCAGATGGTGGGGATGATCGGCCATATCGCCATATTCTACAGACGGCATAAAGAAGCAAAAAAAAGAAGAATACGCGTCCCAGCCCGTGAAGAAGAATAACAGGAACCCGACGCATCGGATTCCTGCCTTTCCTTATCTGGAAGCATGGGTACAAGCTTCACCAAGGCGGTCTTCCAGATAGGAGATTTCATTTTCGTCCCATTCATCCAGATTGAAACAATACCCATCATCTCCGGCAAGACCTTCAGGAACAAGATCCCCTTTCTCGTCCGGATCGGTAATGAGATCACCATAAAAGAAAACGGCCAGCCAGCGTGCGTCGGGTTCATCATCTATCACGTCCATCAGGACAAAGAGCTCCCTGTTTTTCTGATTGTCGTGTTTTGCTCTAAGGGAATAACTCACCCCGGCCCTTCCTTTAAAACCAAAAGAAACGCCCTGCATTGATTCCAGGTGATGCATGAGTCGGACGAACGCTCGTTTCATGGAATTGGCGTCTTCAGTCCATGTTTCGAGAAATCCATTGATTTCTGTTAAGACATCCTGATTGATCATGGCGACACTCCTTGTATGTAAAATTATCGAAAAATATCCCGGGATTAAAAAAGATGACTATAGGAAAATGAAAAACCCCTGTCAAGCAAGGGTTTTTACTCTTTTATCCGTCGAAAACCTTTATGGGCCTGGTTGCCTTGCCCTGGGTGATGTGCTATGGTCGGTTCACGGAAAAGACAGGAATAATACTCGTCTATCTTCCTGGTTCATCAATAATTCCATATGAGTTGGAGAAACATGCTCATCACTGTTGGTTCGAAAAATCCCAATAAAATACAGGCGGTCAGAGAGGCGTTTCAGCTTTTCCAACGTTTCCGGGACGCCCGTTTTGAAACTTTTGCGTCAAAATCCGGGGTTTCGGATCAGCCCATGGGCCTCGACGAAATCATCAGAGGCGCCAAACAACGGGCCACCCACGCCTTTTCAGGCAGCTTTCTCAGCGTGGGTCTTGAATCGGGGCTGATTCCTGTTCCCCAGACACAAAACGGCTACATGAATGTTTCCGCCTGTGCCATTTTTAACGGAAGCAGCTATTTCACAGGTCTTGGCCCTGCTTTTGAACTTCCCACCGCCATTGTCGAACTGGTGGTCGAGCAAAAGCTCGAACTGGATGTGGCGATATTCCAATCCGGTTTTTCTTCAAATCCGAGAATCGGTTATTCGGAAGGAATCATCGGCATGCTCACAGACGGTGTGGTGACCCGGAAAGATTATATGGTTCCGGCCGTGACCATGGCCATTTCAGGTTTTCTCACACCTGGCCGTCATCAAATATGATGCTATCAAAATGATTCATTATCCCTAATTTGTATGTTTGACTCCACGACAGAATCTCATTATAATTCCCGATCATCGTTTTTTCCACCGATTCAGACTATCATTAATTAAGGAAAATCCCATGATTACAGCCGAAACCACTTGAACTTTTTATGTATAAACTCTGATGGAGATGAATCATGAAACTGTTGCATTACACGGATGAAACACCCAAACGAATTGACAACGATGTGGCCAAAGGCGTTTCTGCCCGGCTTCTCATCGGAAAAAATGACGGGGCCGAAAACTTCTGCATGCGGATTTTCCAGCTTGATCCGGGCGGTCACACCCCTCTTCACAGCCATGAATGGGAGCACGAGATTTTTTTTCATCAGGGCCAGGGAGAGATTTTTCTTGGCGATGGCTGGAAAAAGGTGACCGAAGGATGCGCGGCTTTCGTGCCTGGCAACCACGACCACCAGATCAGAAATACCGGGGATGGGGCTCTTTCTTTTGTCTGTCTTATTCCGTCAGGTTATCCGGAGCTTTAGGTTGTAGGGGCAGGTGCTTAACCTGCCCGTCGCGATTCAGGTCGGGTTTGGAACTCGCCCCTACAATAGAATATCCCCATGGGGTCCACGCTAAAAAATTGTGCAGGTCATCATGATCCGTCTTATCTTGCTTCTTTCGTTACTTGCGTCGTTTCCACCCCTTGCCACGGACATGTACCTGCCGGCCATTCCCTATCTGACAGAACTGTGGCATCTTCCCCTTTCCGTGGTGAATCTGACCCTGGTGCTTTTCTTTGTCACGTATTGTGTGTTTCTTCTGATCTACGGGCCACTGTCCGATCGGTTTGGCCGCCGCCCGCCGCTGCTGATGGGAATTGTCATTTACATCGGTGCAAGCTTTCTCTGCGCCATGGCAAACAGTGTTGAAATGCTTATCGCTGCACGAATCCTTCAGGCTGCGGGAGCCGCCGCTGCTTCGTCCATTTGTCTGGCCATTGCCAAAGACAGGCTACCAGCAAAACAGAGGCAGGTGGTTCTGGGCTATATCGCCGTGATTATGGCCCTTGCCCCTATGATTTCTCCCATGATCGGCAGTCTGATCATGACCCGTTT
>JBAZWJ010000020.1:0-2500 GCA_041660385.1 Desulfobacteraceae bacterium
TGGCATCGAAGCTGTTTTAGACAATCAGACCCATGATGCAACACAACAATAGACTATTGCTATTCAAAAGAGATTTGTTATTGACATCATCTGAAAATTAAGAGTAGAAGGACTATTGTCCTGTAATGGATAAAGTGTTATTTTTATAATTCGGTAAAGTGACGGGTTGCCATAAGCTTCCCGCCTGATCATGTTTATCATCGTGAATGTGCATGATTCGATGTTATGATTCTGCATATGTACATTGTCATCTGTTGCGGTCGTTCCTTTTTCCCGTGACAGGAAAATGATTAAGGAGGATTTTGTTAGTATGGCTGATGAAGCGATAAAAATCAGTGGAGATACAAAGAGTATCTTCAAAGACAAGGTGATGGAGCTTCTGCCTGACGGCGGAAACCTCAATGCCTGTCTTACGTGCGGCCTTTGTTCTTCCGGGTGTCCGGCAACAGGCATGGCCGATATGGACCCAAGGAAATTCCTGCGGATGGCTGCCCTCGGCATGGATGAAGAAATCAAGAATCACCCCTGGGTCTGGATGTGCACCATGTGCACGCGTTGTTCCAGAATTTGTCCCATGGCCATCAACATTCCCCAACTGGTTTTCAATGCCCGTAAAATGAAACCCAGAGAAGAAAGACCAAAAGGGATTCTTGGGTCCTGTGATATGGCTCTCAAGGTCGAAACATGCAGCGCCATGGGATGCGGTGTTGAGGACTTCGAATTTGTTGTTGGCGATGTTCTTGATGAAGTCAAAGCTACTCAACCCATGTGGGAAGAAAGAGATCTTCAGGCACCCATCGACAAAGAAGGTGCGGAATTCTTCCTGAATCAGAATTCTCGTGAGCCCATGACTGAACCCGAAGAAATGGTTCCTCTTTGGAAGATATTGAATCTTGCGGGTGCTGATTGGACATACGGAAGCACAGGCTGGGCAGGTGAGAATTACTGCCTGTTCCTTGCAGATGATCCAGGCTGGGAACACATAACCCGGGCCAGCGTAGAAAAAGCAGATGAATTGGGGTGTCCTGTCTTCCTCAACACCGAGTGAGGGCACATCACCTTTGCAGTCCTGGCAGGACTGAAAAAATTTAACATCGAACACAAATGCAGAGTGGATCACATCTATAACTATTATGCAAAATGGATCCGTGAAGGCAAACTCAAACCCAATCCCGACTGGAACAAGGACCTGAAGCTTAAATTTACTGTTCAGGATCCCTGTCAGATTATCCGTAAAACTTTTGGTGATGAAACAGCTGAAAACCTTCGTTACGTGGTAAAATCCATTGTTGGAGAAGAAAACTTCATCGACATGTATCCAAACCGTTCGAACAACTTCTGCTGTGGCGGCGGTGGTGGTTTCCTCCAGTCTGGATACAAGGAAGAACGTCTGGCCTATGGCAAAATCAAAGACACACAGATTAAAAACACGGGTGCAACTTACGTTGTAGCTGGATGTCACAACTGCCATGCCCAGATCCACGAGCTTTCAGAACACTACGAAGGCCATTATCACGTTGTTCATATCTGGTCTATTCTTGCTCTTTCTCTTGGGATCCTTGCTCCCAACGAACGAACCTACCTTGGAGAAGAACTTCAGGATGTAAACGTTCCTGAATACATCGAGCCTGAATACTAGCGTCACCTCATACCATCCAGGTATAAAAAATTAAAAACCTCGGTTCATTCGAACCGAGGTTTTTTTATTGCGTAAATGCAACATCCTTTTGTCCGTTGTTTATTCAATCATACATTCCGCATCCTTCGTAAGCAACAAACCATGATTTGATCGGTCATCATTTAGATTTTCCGGGTCAATTTTTTCAATTAAGGAAAAGTAAACGCGTCAACAGGAACATCCAGGGCAACCAGATATTCGAGCTGGTAATCTTTTAAAGGTTTTGCCAGTTGCCGGTGCCCTCCTATGGTGATGACCATGATTCCGGAAAATTTGGTGGTCATCATGAATGCTGTGGGCTTCTTCGTGTTTTTTTATCCCAACCCACCATGGCGTTTCCTGTTTTTTCAACATACATGCGCATGGAACGTTCCATAAGCCTCCAGATCAGAAGGGCGATCAAAAGCACGAGTCCCAGGACTTCGATGCGCTCAGCTCTTTTCAAGAAGATGCTGTTGACAATGGCCGGGTCTTTCAGAAAACCGAAATTTTTCTCAATACCGATCTGTCTTTTGTACAGAGTAAGAAGTTCATCTGATGACCATGTTTCTTTGTCGGTGATGTTTGTAATCAGAACAAAGCACCCGGCTTTCCTGCGCAATAACTCTGTTTTTTCAGGAACCTGGTGAACCGTGGCAGAAAGAACATATTCATAACCTGTGATTGTGCGAGGTTGATCTATAACGGGACGTCCGCGCCCATATTTGGGAACTTCCTTAATGTCGGTCGCCACGGTATGGTACGACGAATCGGCTGAACGGACGAGCTTTTCCGACGCAACCCTTGCATCTTTTTCACAGAAAAAAGGTGTGGCCGTGGCGG
>JBAZWJ010000020.1:7500-85093 GCA_041660385.1 Desulfobacteraceae bacterium
GGTACAATCAACTCTCATGGTGTGACGGGCGGTGTGTACAAGGCCCGGGAACGTATTCACCGCGGCATGCTGATCCGCGATTACTAGCGATTCCAACTTCAAGGAGTCGAGTTGCAGACTCCTATCCGAACTGAGGTATACTTTATGGGATTGGCTCACTCTCGCGAGGTTGCGACCCTTTGTATATACCATTGTAGCACGTGTGTAGCCCTGGACATAAAGGCCATGAGGACTTGACGTCATCCCCACCTTCCTCCCCGTTAACCGGGGCAGTATCTCCAGAGTCCCCAACTGAATGATGGTAACTGAAGATAGGGGTTGCGCTCGTTGCGGGACTTAACCCAACATCTCACGACACGAGCTGACGACAGCCATGCAGCACCTGTCTTCGGGTTCCTCGAAAGGCACTCTCTACTTTCATAGAGATTCCCGAGATGTCAAATCCAGGTAAGGTTCTTCGCGTTGCGTCGAATTAAACCACATGCTCCACCGCTTGTGCGGGCCCCCGTCAATTCCTTTGAGTTTTAATCTTGCGACCGTACTTCCCAGGCGGTTCACTTAATGCGTTAGCTGCGGCACAGTAGGGGTCAATACCCACTACACCTAGTGAACAACGTTTACTGCGTGGACTACCAGGGTATCTAATCCTGTTTGCTACCCACGCCTTCGCGCCTCAGCGTCAGTATTGGTCCAGAGAGCCGCCTTCGCCACCGGTGTTCCTCCTGATATCTACGAATTTCACCTCTACACCAGGAATTCCGCTCTCCTCTCCCATACTCAAGCCAAAAGGTTTCAAATGCACTTCCGGGGTTAAGCCCCGGGCTTTCACACCTGACCTGTTCGGCCGCCTACGCGCCCTTTACGCCCAATAATTCCGAATAACGCTTGCACCCTCCGTGTTACCGCGGCTGCTGGCACGGAGTTAGCCGGTGCTTCCTTTGCAGGTACCGTCAATACACATGGGTATTAACCACATGTAACTTCTTTCCTGCTGACAGAGTTTTACGACCCAAGGGCCTTCATCACTCACGCGGCGTTGCTGCGTCAGGGTTGCCCCCATTGCGCAAAATTCCTCACTGCTGCCTCCCGTAGGAGTCTGGACCGTGTGTCAGTTCCAGTGTGGCTGATCATCCTCTCAGACCAGCTAACCATCGTCGCCTTGGTAGGCCATTACCCTACCAACTAGCTAATGGTACGCAGGCTCATCCCCCAACAGTAGCTTCCAAGGATTGGCCACCTTTGATCCATTAAACCAAAGCCTTATGGATTTTATTCGGTATTAGCATCACTTTCGCAATGTTATCCCAAATTGAGGGGTAGATTACCCACGTGTTACTCACCCGTGCGCCACTCTACTCATGGACCGAAGCCCACTTTCTCGTTCGACTTGCATGTGTTAAGCACGCCGCCAGCGTTCATTCTGAGCCAGGATCAAACTCTCCAATTAATATCTTCCTGACCCAAGTCTTTCCCTAAAGAAATCTCAGATCTTTTTAACTCTTCTATTGATCGAGAACTTTTTCGCACTTACTGCCTAATTTTCAAAGACCAAATCCGCTCAACCTCTCAGCCAAGCAACCCGAACAATCTATATTATCTCTGCTCGGCTGTCAATCACTTTTTTTTCTTTTTTTCCGTGATCGACTCAGGCCATATTTAATTACTAACTTTCCGGCCTTTTTTTCTTTTGTCTTCCCCTCTCACCGAAAGACTTGAGGGTTTTACACTTGATGCCCTATGCTGTCAACAAAAAAAAACAACTCTAATGAAAATATATTAAGTAAACACGATTATCATTCCCATTGCTCTTCTTCAAGCAACATAAACGAATGAAAAATAGCTCAGGCTTTCAAAATGAATTTGTGATATCGTTTCTTTCCTGCCCTCAAAACAACCTCACCATCATCAAAATCCTCTATATTAATGATCTGATCTTGATTGTCCACACGCTTTCCGTTCAAATACGCCCCACCCTGCTGAATGAGTTTTCTGGCTGCCCCATTGGAATTAGCGAGGCCTGCTATCACAAGAAGCTTGATGGATGATACACCCTCGTTAATCTCATCGACAGATATTAACGAACTCGGAACTGAATCCATGCCTTCACAACTCATCTTCCGTGGAATTGTGCTGGACGGAAGTATGTCGTCTGCAATGATTCGTTCACCAAACATGCTCTGAGCTGAAGCCACCGCCTTGACCGCCTCTTCGTGACCATGTGCAAGCAACGTCGTTTCATACGCAAGCACTGCTTTTGCGCTGTTCAATCCAGCGTCACTGAGATTCGCAACATTTTTTACTTCATCAATGGGTAAGAATGTAAACAGACTTAAAAACCTGACAAGATCATTATCATCCGTATTGACCCAGAACTGATAATAGTCGTAAGGAGAAGTCCTTTCAGCATCAAGCCACACAGCACCACTAGCTGTTTTTCCCATCTTCACACCACTGCTCGTTGTAATCAGAGGAAAGGTAATACCGAAAGCAGTTTTCCTGTGAACTTTTCGGACAAGATCTATTCCAGCAACAATATTTCCCCATTGGTCGCTACCACCCATTTGAAGCATGCAATTGTGACTTTGAACAAGTTTCATAAAATCATATGCCTGAAGAAGCATGTAATTGAACTCAATAAAACTTAAACCATCTTCTGAATCAAGTCGCATTTTATAACTTTCAGCCTTGATCATGCGGTTAACGCTGAAATGTCGTCCAATATCCCTTAAAAAATCAATATAACCAAGACCATTTAACCAGTCTGCATTATCAACAAGAGTCGCTTGTCCATCTGCAAAATTTATAAAATTAGACAATTGCTTTTTAATGCCGATTTTATTGGTTTCTACATCTTCTCGGGTAATGATTTTACGCATTTCCGTTTTCCCGCTCGGATCTCCGATTAGACCGGTCCCTCCGCCAACAAGCGCAATTGGCCTATGCCCGCTCCGCTGCATGTGGGCAAGGGACATTATTGGTACAAGACTCCCCACATGCAGACTGGACGCAGTTGGATCAAATCCGATATAGCACGAAGCGTTTCCTGTCTTAAGATAATCTCGCAGCTCTTCATCATGTGTTGTATTTTCTATAAATCCACGCTCGTGCAATATATCAAGAACATTCATCATCAACACCTTTATTTGTTTGCATAACCCACTGCGCGGGTTTCACGAATAACAATCACTTTTATCTGACCAGGGAAGGTCAGTGTTTCTTCAATTTTCTTGGCAATATCACGGCTAAGCATCACAGCATCTTCATCTTTGACTATATTACCCTCAACGATAACTCTAAGCTCACGGCCAGCCTGAATGGCATAAGAATTCTCGACGCCATCATATGAATTTGCAATGGCCTCCAGCTCTTCAAGTCTTTTAACATAGTTTTCCAGCAACTCTTTTCTTGCTCCAGGTCTTGCACCTGAAAGCGAGTCTGCTGCCTGAACAAGTTGATCATAAACCGAAACAGGGGGCACATCTTCGTGATGGGCTGCTATACCTTGGACAACTTTTGGAGACTCACCATATTTTTTTGCAAGGTTAGCTCCAATGACGGCGTGCGGGCCTTCGACTTCATGATCAACAGCTTTACCAATATCATGCAGAAGGCCCATTCGTTTAGCAAGTTTTACGTTCAAGCCAAGCTCAGCAGCCATAATCCCACAGAGAAAACCAACTTCCACCGAATGCTGCAACACGTTCTGGGCATAGCTTGTTCTGAATTTTAGCCGTCCAATTATCATGATCAATTCGGGGTCAATACCATGAACACCAAGATCAAATGCAGCCTGGTCACCTGCTTCCTTGATCGTCAGGTCTACTTCCTTTTCAACCGCCCGAACCACTTCCTCTATTCGTGCCGGATGTATGCGACCATCAGCAATCAACTTAAGAAGCGATAATCTTGCAACCTCTCTCCGAACCGGGTTAAAACCGGAGAGAATAACTGCTTCAGGAGTGTCGTCTATAATAAGATCTATCCCTGTTTCAGCTTCTAATGCTCTTATGTTTCGGCCTTCGCGCCCGATGATTCGTCCTTTCATTTCGTCATTCGGAAGCGGCACAACCGAAACTGTCCTTTCGGCAACAAAATCTCCGGCATATCTTTGGATAGCAGTTGCAATAATCTTTTTTGACTCTTTATCAGCTGTTTCTTTCGCTTCAGTCGTGATCTTTTTAATCATTTTCGCCCCGTCATGGCGGGCTTCATTTTCCATGGCTTTTAAAAGGAGGTCTTTTGCTTCATCCGTTGTCATCCCGGAAATTTTTTCAAGTTGAACTTTCTGATCCTCTATCATTGATTGATATTTTATCTTATCGTTTTCAAGAATCTCTGCCTGAGCATTCAACTCCATTTCTGTGTCGTTGAGTTCTTTTTCCCTCTTCTCGAAAATGTCATGCCGTCTGTCCAACTTTTCTGATTTTTGGTTCAATCGTTTATCAAGCTTCTTGAGTTCCGAACGAGTCTCATTTGTTTCGGCATCAAAGGCGGTTTTCATTTTAAACAACCTGTCTTTGGCTTCAACATTCGCTTCTTTCAGAAGCGTTTCTGCCCTTCTTCTTGCATCATCAATGATTTTCCCTGCTTCCTCTTCGGCAAACTGCATTTTCGAGGAAATGTCCCGGGATTTCAATACGTATGCAATCAGGAAACCTATACCAAAACACACCAGTCCTGAAATAACCGTCACCACATCCATTACAATCTCCTAATATATGTAAATTCCAGACGATGTTTATTACCATCACTGGAGTAAGTGAGTTGCACCCCTTGCTCACTGCTGACAGAAACATACCAACTGAACCACAGCAAGGGAAATATGACCAAAATATAAGAACGAGATTCGTTAAAAGGAATACTGCGACTGGATATACGAAGGTTTGGGAAAAAAAGAAGAACAGAAATCAATCCCCACCATTGTGCCGTGTTGACGAATCTTTGAACCATAGGTTCAAGGTGGGTACCTTATAGTTTCTTTAGGCTTTTCTGTAATATATCAGAACATGCACACCAAAACCAGGAAAGGCTCCCTTTAAGATTTCATTGGGTCAAAGAATTAAAAACAATCACGAACACGGCAGGGATCAATTTCTGTAATGACCCTTTTCAAAACTAAACTGGATAAATAATAAATACCAATCAATTAATTATTGTTTCTATCTTATTGGATATTTTTGTCGATCTTTCCTTAATGGTTTTTAATAAATCATCGTATTTGTCTTTAAGATCAAAAAAATCATTACAGATGTTTAACGTAGCCAGAAGGAGTTGGGCGAATTTATTTGCATCGTTATTTGGCAAAGGCATACTATCCTTAGCGCCTTCAACCATATTCATAATAAATTCAACAACTAACTCGACATGCTTATCCTCTGGACTTGCCTTGAATCTGTATTGTTCACCAAAAAGTATAATTTCAACGATTCGTTCCAACTTATTATTATTTTCCAGTCTTTTCACTGAATATCCCTATGAAGCGGGTGCATCGGAAAAATGATTTAACTTTTCAATTAAATTGACTATTTTTTCCCGAACCATTTCCTTCTTCTCAGAATATCTAACTTCAGCTTCGGATTTAGTTCTTATTTCTTTTTCCATTATTTCTATTCTGCTTTTAAGTCTTGTATTTGCTGCTTTAAGATTTGCGCAGAGTTCTAAAAGGGACTCCACTTTTTCGTCTATGTCATCAAATTGACTTAAAATCACATCGTTATCCAATCACACACCTCTTGATACTTATAATTGTATATAATCTTTCTTGTTGTTCAAAGTCAAGATATTTCACTTGTACTCTTAACCAGCAACTGCTGTGCTTTATCCAAATCATCGCATGTATTAACGCCTATTACTTCATCGGCTGAAGAGCCTTCAAACAAACTTACCCGCATATGATCCAGGCTGGCAATACCTACAATATCCGTCAGATAGAATTCATTCTGAGCATTACTGTCTTTGATCTTTAAAATAGATTGAAAGAGAAAATCCTTTTCTACACAGTATATTCCGCTGTTTATAAGGCAAATTGCTTTTTCGCTATCGTTTGCATCTGCTTCTTCAACGATCTTGTGAACAGCGCCATCTTTGTTAATTATCATTCGTCCGTAACCTTTTGGGTTTTCGACGGTTACAGCCAGAACCGTCACTGCGGCATTTTCATTTTCATGCTTATTGATAAGGTTCTTGATCGTTTCTGATGAAATAAGAGGGACATCACCGCAAAGGATAACTATATCATCAATAGAAGAATCAATTTCAGGTAAAGCACAATGAACGGCATGACCGGTACCTTTCTGTTCTTCCTGTAATGCAAATCGAGCATTCGCTGTCAGAAGAACAGCATTTTTTACCTCTTGACGCTGATGACCAACAACTACAACAATATTGTCACCAGCAATCTTGGATGCCGTTTCAACGACGTAATTGATCATGGGTTTCCCATTGATCTCATGCAAAACCTTGGCTTTATCAGATTTCATACGTGTGCCTTTCCCAGCGGCAAGTATGATCACAGCAATATTTTTCATTTAAATTTCCATCCATTATCAGGTTGAACGATGGATCAATCAATAAAAAAGGGTAAACCATCTCTGATTCACCCTTTTCTATCATTTCAAGTCAAAGATAAGAACGATCTTACCCTATTTGGTCTGGACTAAACTTAATCGTGTTATGGCTCTGAGAAGCGCCGCCTTAGCTCGCACGACATCAATCTCATTGTCGGATGCACCTTTTCCGATTCGTTCCTCAGCTCTTGTCAAAGCAGCTTTAGCACGGTCGACGTTGATATCACGACGACGTTCAGCCGATTCGGCAAGAATAGTCACGCGATCCGGCAGAGCTTCTGCAAAACCGCCGCTCACAAAAACAGCGCGTTCGGCACCTGACGAATCTTTGTAGCGAATCATCCCGGTTTTCAATGTTGTCAGAAAAGGGGTATGACCGTCAAGAACTCCGAATTCACCTTCTGAACCTGGAGACATGACAATTTGAGCATCCTCACTGACCACGATTTTTTCCGGGGTAACAACTTCTAATCTGATATTATCAGCCATAGGTCTTCTCCCTGGTTAATTAAGCTGCGGCCATCGCTTTTGCTTTTGCAACTGCATCTTCAATCGAACCAACCAAGTTGAAAGCAGATTCAGGAAGGCTGTCGTGCTTGCCTTCAAGAATTTCTCTAAAGCTTCGGATGTTATCTTCGATTTTAACGTATTTGCCTTTGAGGCCTGTAAAAACCTCAGCCACATGGAAAGGTTGAGAAAGAAATCTCTGGATTCGACGTGCGCGGGTAACTACCACTTTGTCTTCGTCAGAAAGTTCGTCGATACCAAGGATCGCGATAATATCCTGAAGTTCTTTGTATTTCTGTAGAACTTTCTGAACTTCACGAGCCACTCTGTAGTGTTCTTCACCGATATAAGCCGCATCGAGAATACGTGATGACGAATCAAGAGGATCCACAGCAGGATAAATACCAAGTTCGGAAATGGCGCGTGAAAGAACAACGGTTCCGTCAAGATGCGCGAAGGTCGTTGCAGGAGCAGGGTCCGTCAAGTCGTCGGCAGGTACGTATACGCACTGAACGGCTGTGATGGAGCCTTTAGTAGTTGACGTGATGCGTTCCTGAAGAGCACCCATGTCAACAGCAAGAGTCGGCTGGTAACCAACGGCAGAAGGCATACGTCCAAGAAGGGCAGAAACTTCTGCACCAGCCTGGGTAAAACGGAAGATGTTATCGATAAAGATAAGAACGTCCTGACCTTCGATATCACGGAAATATTCGGCGCAGGTCAAAGCGGAAAGAGCGACTCGGGCACGGGCTCCGGGAGGTTCTGTCATCTGACCGTAGATCAGGGCGCATTTTTGAAGAACGCCAGAATCCTTCATTTCATGATAAAGGTCGTTTCCTTCACGTGTACGTTCGCCTACACCAGCGAAAACTGAGATACCACCGTGCTGCATGGCGATGTTGTTAACCATTTCCATCATGATAACGGTTTTACCAACACCCGCACCACCAAACATCCCCATTTTACCACCACGGGGGAAGGGAACGAGAAGGTCGATAACTTTTACGCCTGTTTCGAGAACGTTTACTTTTGTATCCTGCTCGGTGAAATCGGGAGCCGGACGATGGATCGGCATGGTTTGTTCCATGCTGACAGGACCAAGCCCGTCAACAGGGCGGCCCACAACGTTAAGAACGCGGCCAAGAGATGCTTTACCCACAGGCATCATGATTGCAGAACCTGTGTCTTTAACTTCCATGCCACGAACAAGACCGTCGGTAACGTCCATGGCGATGGTACGAACCACGTTGTCGCCCAGGTGCTGTGCAACTTCCACGACCAGATTGTCTTTTTGATCGTTGATCGCCGGGTTTGTGATAAGACATGCATTAAGGATCGCCGGCAGTTTTCCAGGTTCGAATTCCACGTCAACAACAGGTCCCATAACCTGTGTTATTTTTCCAATGTGTTCAGCCATCTGAAATTCCTCCATATACAATCTTTGTATAGTTGGTTTTATTGTTTACAAGCCTGGAGCAACTTAGCCTTTGAGGGCTTCCGCGCCACCGACGATATCCATAAGGTCCGCAGTGATCGCCGCTTGTCTTCGTTTGTTATATAGCCTCTGAAGATCATTGATCATATCTTTACAGGCTTTGGTTGCATTATCCATAGCGCTCATACGGGCAGCATGCTCACTGGTCGATGTTTCCAGAAGGCCGCTGTAAATCTGTATGAAAACGTTTTTAGGGAGCATTTCACCCAGAAGGGCATCAGGACTCGGTTCACAGATGTGTTCAGCCTGATAGGGAGCGCCTTCCTCCTCTTCCACCACTTCAATGGGCGGAATAGGTAGAATCTGCTTCAATGTGGGGATCTGCCTGGCCATACTCACAAAACGAGAATAAATGATGTAGACTTCATCGTACTCTCCGACCAAAAACTGATTGATCATTTTCTGCCCGGAAACAGAGGCGATATTGAACCCAAACTTGGAGCCCACAACGCCTAAGTACTGGTCAGCGATGTTTTTCCCCTCGTTTCTCGCCCAGTCACGGCCCTTTTTCCCAAAATTGGTGATGCTGATTTCAACGTCACCGGCCTGTTGTTTTTCTTCGATAAAGGCTATGGCTTTTTCAATCAAACTGATATTGAAACCACCGCAAAGACCTCTATCGGAAGTACAGAGCACAATATGGATCTTTTTCACTTCCTCACGGGGCACCAGAAGAGGGCTGGCATTATCACCAGCTTTCTGTGCAAGACTACCAAGAACCTCAGCGTACTTCGCCGCATAAGGTCTGAAAGCCTCCATCGCCATTTGAGCCCCGCGCAACCTGGAAGTGGCAACCATTTTCATGGCGCTGGTGATCTGCCTTGTCTTCTTCACACCAACAATTTTTAGTTTAACTTCCTTTAATGTTGCCATATGTTCACCCTTTACAGCTTCTCATAAATGTTAAGTGGATAAAGTCACCTTTTAGATGGTGTCTTTGAATTCCTCGTCATAAGCCGTAAGAGCCTGAATCATCATCTTTTCGTTTTCATCATTGATCATGGCTTTTTCGGCAATAGACGGAAGCAGTTTGGGGAAACGGCCTTCAACAAAAGGATAAAGACCTGCTTCGTATTTTGTTACTAAGGTAGCGGGGTATTTATCGAGATAGCCTTTTGTCCCTGCGTAAAGGATAAGAACCTGTTTTTCAACAGGCAGGGGCTTATACTGGGGTTGTTTGAGAATTTCAACCAGCCTCTGGCCACGGGTGAGCTGAGCTTGGGTCGATGCATCAAGATCTGAACCGAAAGCAGCGAAAGCTTCAAGTTCCCGGAAAGACGCCATTTCGAGACGAAGCGTACCTGCAACCTGTTTCATGGCTTTTATCTGGGCAGCACCACCAACGCGTGAAACGGAAAGGCCTACGTTGATCGCAGGACGTGTACCAGCGAAGAACATGGCTTTGTCAAGGTAGATCTGGCCATCCGTAATGGAGATAACGTTGGTGGGAATAAAAGCGGAAACGTCGCCTTCCTGGGTTTCAATGATCGGCAGAGCTGTAAGTGAACCTGCTCCCAGTTCATCGTTCAATTTAGCAGAACGTTCGAGAAGACGTGAATGGTTGTAGAAAATGTCTCCGGGGAACGCTTCACGTCCTGGAGGACGTCTTAAAAGAAGGGAGACCTGACGATAAGCAGCAGCCTGTTTTGAAAGGTCATCGTAAATGATCAGGGCGTGTTTGCCGTTGTCGCGGTAATATTCTCCCATGGCACAGCCGGCATAAGGTGCAAGGAACTGAAGAGCCGCAGGATCACTGGCGCAAGCTGCAACAACTGTTGTGTATTCCATGGCTCCGTGGGCTTCCAGAATAGCCACAACCTGAGCAACCGTTGATTTCTTCTGACCGCAGGCTACGTAAATGCAGTAAACATCAGTATTTTTCTGGGCGAGAATCGCGTCGACGGCACAGGCAGTTTTACCGATCTGGCGGTCTCCGATGATCAATTCACGCTGGCCTTTTCCAACAGGTGTCATGGCGTCAACAGCTTTAAGGCCAGTGTAGCAGGGTTCATGAACGGATTTACGTGCGATAACGCCGGGTGCAACCATTTCAAGACGGGCCATTTTCGACCTGTCGATGGGACCTTTACCGTCAATGGGCTCACCCACGGTGGTGAGAACACGACCAAGAACCGCTTCGCCAACAGGAACTTCTGCGATACGGCCAGTACGTTTTGCAAGATCGCCTTCTTTAATATGGGTATCATCGCCCATGATGGCGATACCCACGTTATCTTGTTCGAGGTTGAGAGCAAGGCCCATGATGCCGCCGGGAAATTCAACCAGTTCCATTGCCATAACCTTTTCAAGACCGTAAACCCTGGCAATACCGTCACCGACGGATAGAACGACACCGGTTTCACTCAATTCGACTTTTTTGTCAAAATTCTTAATCTGATCTTTGATTATTTGACTTATTTCTTCTGCTTTAATTTCCATTAGACTTTCTCACCCCTTTTAAAAGATTCTCTCATGTTTAAAATTTGAGTCCTGATACTGCCGTCAAGAACAAGATCACCGATTTTCGTGACCACCCCACCAATCAGAGACGGGTCTTGTTCGATATCGAGAACGACTGTTTTCCCTGTGAGTTTGGACAGAGAAGCCTGAATCTTCGTCACGGCATCAGCGGAGAGCTCAACAGCAGATATCACACTTGCATGAGCAACACCTTTCAGTTCATCAGCAAGCTTTTGATAATGTTCATCAATGCCTGAAAGAAAACTGAATCTCCCTTTATCGAAGAGAAGGACAGTAAAAGACTTTATCACCTTAGACAATTTCAGCTTTTTAAGCACTTCCTGCAAAACGTTCTTCCGTTCTTCCTTGGCATACAGAGGATTGCAGATCGTGTCGTTGAGCTCCGTTTCCTGCTTCATCAATGCGGCAAGTCCGCTCAGCTCGGTACGGTACTTATCGGCTTTTCCGTCCTCACCGCCGATAAGCATGAGAGCTTTAGCATAACGCCTTGAAATCGCGATATCTTTCATTATGCCACCACCTTTTTAAGATAGTCATCTATCAAATGGTCCTGATCTTCTGCTGAGATGGATTTCTTGATAAGCTCTTCAGCTTTTTCAAGAGCTTTGGTCATCATCTCTGCCTGAAGCTGTTGTTTAGCGGCATTGAATTCATTTTCAATATTCCGTTTCGCTTGTTCTTTCATCTTTTCGGCTGAAGCAGCAGCTTTTTCGAGAATTCGCATTTTCGCCGCAGCTCCCTGCTCATGGTACTGAGCGAGAATCTGCTTCGCCTCATCATCAAGGGTCGCGATTTTTTTCTCGTATTCTGCAAGTTTTTTCGCAGCTTCTTCTTTTTTCGACTCAAGATCTTCAAGCTGGGTTTTGATTGTGGTGATACGGTTGTTCAGGGCGTCGGCCACTGGTCGCTTAATTGCGAAAAAAAGGGCAACTATCAGAACCGTAAAATTCATCACCCTTTCCCAATCCTTGCCTGTCCAGTGTTTCGCCACAGCTTCGTGTCCTTCACCGGAGGAAGCTACTGCAATAGACGCCAAGGTTACAAAAAAGGCAAACACCAACAGCTGCAACACGATCAGACGTTTTGTTCTGAATTGGTTCATTACAATGCCCTCCCCAGAATCTTTTCGAAAATCGCCGTTGCAAACCCATCAATATCACCTTGAAGTTTTGCGCGAACACTTTCGACGTCCTTTTTGATCTTTCCACGAATTTCTGCCAGATCCGCCTGCGCTTTCTCGTTAATTTCGCCAAGAATCTTCTTTTCTTCCTGAGAGGCCTCTTCGATCAGAGTATCTTTCATAGCCACGCCTTTACTGCGTGCTTCCCTGATTCCTGAGTTAAACTCATCTTCTTTCTGACTTACAAAAGACTCGGACGATTGAATGCTGCTTTTCAGCCCTTCAACCTTTTCCTTTCTCTTTGCCAGAATCCCTCTGATCGGTTTGTATAAAACGATGTTGAGAAGGACGACGAGCAGGATGAAATTGCCGATCTGGACGATGGCTGACACGTCAGGCTTTACCGTTATCGCGCTTTCAGCAAAAACTGCAGAGACTCCTGAAAAAAATGCAAGTAGGAACCCTGCGGCAGTTGTCAAAAGGAGATAACCATTCCGGCGAACACCAGAATTTTCCATTTGATGACCTCCAACCTCTTTAAAACATTATAAAAAACAGATACCCAAAACCCATCCGTTATACACTACCTGGTTCTGGCTCAGATTTGAGCAAAGAACCCTATACCAATTATTACGTTTTTTTGTCAACCTGTTTTAATTATGTCAAGCCTGTCTCAATGCGATATAAATCGCTTATTCCTTAATGAACCTTCGTATACTTACACTCATGAGAAGCCCCATCCCTATCAGTGTGGTTATAACCGAAGAACCGCCGTAACTGATGAGAGGGAGCGGAACGCCAACCACGGGCAGCAATCCCATGACCATACCCATATTGATGAAAATTCCCCAGAAAAACATTGATGTAACACCCACGGCGAGAAGCGTCCCAAATGTGTCACGAGCTTTGTGGGCTATGTTAAGCCCCCAGATCAGAAGCATCAGGTACAGTGAAAGAACCAATACTGTGCCAAAAAAACCCCATTCTTCGGAAAGAACACACATGATAAAATCTGTATGATGTTCCGGAAGGAATGAAAGGGCATTCTGTGTTCCTTTCAGATAGCCTTTCCCTATGGCCATTCCTGAACCAATGGCAATTTTTGACTGAATGATATGGTATCCGGCTCCCAGCGGATCTCTGTCGGGATTCAAAAATGTCAAGATTCTCTCCTGCTGATAATCATGTAAAAAAAACCATCCTGAGCAACAGACAAGAATCCCAATGAAAAACAGATAGACCAGAGATCTGCGATCAACCCCGACAAACAGAGTCATGGAGGCCGAGATCAAAACCACCAGCATAGCCGTTCCCAGGTCCGGTTGCCGGAGAATCAGAATCAGAGGAATGAGAATAATTCCGGCAGGTCTCATCAATTCACGGAGGGTGAAACCCCTTCGGCTTGTGTTCCGTGAGTAAAACCTAGAGAGTATGATAATGGTTCCGATTTTAACAAATTCAGATGGCTGAATGGCCACAGGGCCTAAAACCAGCCAGCGACGGGAGCCTCCCACCACTCGCCCCACCAGAAGAACACTTATAAGAAGAAACACGCAAAAACCAAATATTCCCGGTGCCCATTGCTCCAAATCCTTGTAGTTGATCATGAGGATCATGAGCATCAGAAAGAATCCACCTCCGAACCAGACCATCTGTTTGTAGTAAAACATCTGCTGACCCGTAGGGCCTCCGGCATTCACAGCGCTGTAAAGGATCACAAGCCCTATGACACCAATGATCGACGTGATCACGGCCAGACCCCAGTCGAAATTTTCAACAAGTCGTCTATCGATCATCATGGTTTTTTTACTCCAAGATAGTTTTTAATGATATCCCTTGCGACAGGGCCGGCGGCGCTCGACCCGTGTTCACCGTGTTCGATGATAACAGCCACGGCGATTTTTGGGTTCTCGGCAGGGGCGTACGCGACAAACCATGCATGGGGCTTCCAGTGTGCAGGCCCTGCGGCTGTCTCTTCGTCGCCCCTGGCTCTACTTATCACCTGGGCAGTGCCGGTTTTCCCGGCTATTTCAAATGATTTCATTCGAATGGCCGATGCTGTGCCACCCAAGTTGACCACTTGCCATAACCCTATCCTGACAATATCCAAATTCCCCTGTTTCACCGGAAGAGTGCCAACGAGTTCGGGGCTGTTCATTTTAACGATATCGCCATTCTGATCCACGATTTTATGGACAAGCTGGGGCTTGAAGCGCTTTCCGCCGTTTCCCACAGCAGATATGAAACAGGCCATTTGAAGTGGAGTCACCAGGTTGAACCCTTGTCCAATGGCAATAGAAAGTGTTTCTCCCCTTTGCCACACATCTCCCGTCCTCCGCTTTTTCCAGTCTGCGGTGGGGATAATGCCCGAGGCCTCGTTATCCAAATCAATCCCTGTTTTACTACCAAGCCCGCTAGCCCGGGCATAAAAAGAAAGTTTATCGACTCCAAGACGCTGTCCGACCTGATAAAAAAACACATCACAGGAGTGAGAGATAGCTCGATAAATATCCACTGTACCGTGTCCTTCAGAACGCCAGCACTTGTAAGATCGATTGCCGAAACGGTAAGAGCCGTTGCATACAAAGGTCGTGTGTTCATCAATCACGCCCTCCTCCAGACCGGCCATAGCGGTGAGGATTTTATACGTGGAGGCAGGTGGATACGTCCCCTGAATAGCTTTGTTTTCCATGGGTCTTTCGGGATTATTGATCAAGGAATTCCATGTTGCGTGGGAAAGGCCTGCAACAAAATCGTTCTGATCGAAACTCGGACTGCTGACAAGGGCAAGGATGTTTCCCGTGGAAGGGTCCATAGCCACGGCCGCGCCCACTTTCCCTTCAAACAGAGTTTCTGTCGCCATCTGTAACTTCTGATCAATGGTCAGATACATGTTGTTTCCGGGTTTTTCTTCGACCGTCCTTAAAACACGAACAAGTCTGCCTCTTGCGTCCACTTCGACCTGCCGGCCTCCTCGGGCACCCCGGAGCTGCAACTCGAATCGTTTTTCGATACCGTTTTTCCCGATGTAGTCTCCCCCCAGTGCCCCAGGGAATTTTCCGCTGTCCATTTCCTTCTGGCTGATTTCTCCAAGATACCCTAGCAGATGAGCCGCACTGCTTTTCTGTATATAGTGCCTCAAAGGTTTCACCTGAACCGAAACACCGGGAAGGTCAAATTTTCTTACCTCAATGGCCCCAAGGGTGTCACGGTCCACATCAGGCAGGACAACCACAGGATTATACGAAGGCATGCCCTTTTGTTTTCTGAATCGTTCTTCCATCTCTGCAACAGGGGCAAGGGTCAATGCTGCCAGACGACTGAACGTCTCTTCAATGGGCTTGGCATCCTTGGGTGTGATACAAACATCGAATGAAGGTCTGTTATCAACAATGAGCTCGCCTTTTGAATCAAAGATAAGCCCTCGCGGTGGATCAATATTTTGAATTCGGATACAATTGCTTTCAGATAATCGCCTGAATTCTTCTCCTTCGATGATTTGAAGGTGAAACATCCGGATGAAAAGCATGAAAAAAGCTGCAAGAACGGCAAACACCAGGCCGGAAAGACGGGCTTTATACCAGTCGTTGTCCGGTGTGTTGAGATATGTATTTACAATCTGCTCCGCCATTGTTCATCCTGATCAAACATGAAAAAATGGAAATGCCACCCTTGTCAAAGGTCGTCCGGCCCCATGCTGGAACCAAAACGCTTTCTGAACCAGAGATCCCATATGAAAAAAAAGTTTTTTAACATATAAAAGATAAATGGACCCGTCAACAGAGCCCAAATGATCTGGTAAACGGCTGTTTTGAATGAATTGGCCGACATGTGCCACTGAGATTGCCTCATGGTCAGCGATAACCAAACCGTGGCATGTTCAAGGACAACACCCGATAGAATTCCAGCAAGAAGAACAAACCAGCTGTCCGCATGAAGGAATTGGACAACGGATTTTACGCCCACATACAGCCAGAGGTATGTGGTGGTGTATAACCCGAAGGGACCGCCTGAAAAACAGTCCGAGAGAAATCCCAGAAGAAAAACCACGGGAATACTCTCGGCGCTGGATCGGTAAAAACCAAGAAAGAGAACCATGATAAGTATGAGATCGTATGAATTTTCAACTAAAAAAAGTACCGGAAGAACAACTGTCTGCATGACAATGAGACAGAGGGCAAGGGGTATGTACGCCAGATAAGCCATTGATCAGAAAGAATCCTCACCCATGGGCTCCACAGGCAAGTCTTCAAGTGTTTCATCAGGGGTATGCATCACGACGAGCACCTCTTCAATCTTTTCGAAATCCACGAAAGGAACAATTCGAACTTCCTGAAAAATACCCGAATTATTGTTCGTCACATCAGAAACAACCCCTATAAGCAACCCTTTGGGGTAAACACCATCCATCCCCGAAGACACAATGACATCTTTGGCCTTGATATCCTCTTTACGTAACGCGTATTGGAAAATACAACTTCCGTATGCATCACCCTTGACGATACCCCGGGCACGTGTCCTCTGAACAAGGCCGTCCACTGCGCTGTTTCTGTCAATAATCAACAGTACTTTAGATGTTTTTTCTGTTGCGTCGATAACCTGCCCGGCAATTCCCTCGGGCACCACAACAGGTGCTCCTTTTTCAACACCGTCCCGCAAACCTTTATCAATCATGATGGTTTTGTACCATGCTGAAGCATCTTTGCTGATCACTTCAGCCGTTAAAACCTCACTGTTCGTCTGTTTTTTGAATCTTAAAAATCCTCTGAGACGGGAGTTGAAAAGTTCCATTTCCTTGTAACGGTTGATCTGCTCACCGCATCGATTCAATTCACGCTTTAGCTGCCTGTTTTCCTTGGATACACTTACAAGAAAAAAATAGTCTTCCCATATACTCCTCACAAAGCGGATGGAGTTAATGGACGCCCTTTGAAACGGGGCAACGATAGGAACAAACACCTTTCCCACCCAAGTGGGGGATGTCATACCCCGTTTACTGGTTACGTTGAGTATCGTCATGTTGAAAAAAAACAGAACCACCAACACGACGACAATCAGCATTTTTTTTGAAAACATGACCTATTTGATCATCACCTGTTTGAGTATTTCGATGCTGTCAAGGGATTTTCCGGCACCAAGTGCGACGGTGGAAAGTGGATCATCCGCCACAGTGATGGGAAGACCCGTGGTTTCTCTGAGGAGTTTGTCAAGGTTTTTCAACAAAGCACCTCCACCTGTGAGAACGATGCCTCTATCGACGATATCAGCTGCCAGTTCGGGTGGTGTCTGTTCAAGGGCGATCTTCACACATTCCACAATGGCGTCGATCTGTTCGGAAATCGCCACACGGATTTCTTCCGAATCTATAGCAAGAATCTTGGGTATACCAGAAACAAGATCCCGGCCTTTAACCTCAATGGTTTCGATATTGTCGGGCTCAGGGTAGGCATTTCCGATGGTCGTCTTAATAATTTCAGCCGTCCGCTCACCGATAAGGAGGTTGTACTTCCGTTTGATGTACTGCATGATGCCTTCGTCGATCTTGTCACCAGCCACACGTAGCGATCGGCTGTACACGATCCCGGCAAGAGAGATGACAGCAACTTCTGTTGTTCCACCACCGATATCCACCACCATGTTACAGGTGGGATCGGTAATGGGGAGACCTGCTCCGATGGCGGCTGCCATGGGTTCTTCAAGCATGAAAACTTCCCTTGCTCCAGCGGATTCGGCAGATTCTTTTACAGCCCGTTTTTCGACCTGAGTGATTCCTGACGGCACTGCGATGATGATCCTGGGACGTACAAACTTCTGTCTGTTGTTATGAACCTTTGTGATGAAATGCTTCAGCATGGCTTCGGTCACTTCAAAATCAGCAATAACACCATCCCGTAAGGGCCTGATGGCCACAATATTCCCAGGAGTCCTACCCAGCATTTTTTTCGCTTCAGCACCCACGGCCAGAATTCGGTTTTTCCGTCCGCCTTCCATTTTCACTGCAACAACGGACGGTTCGCTCAAAACAATGCCCTTACCTTTTACATAAACAAGGGTATTTGCAGTTCCAAGATCAATGGCCAGATCACTTGAAAAAAAACCCAAAATTGAATCCATGAGATTCATATATATTCCTCGTTCCCCGCCCCCTCTGCGTAAAGAGGTGCTTACGTTCGTTACATAAATAAAAAAACCGGCATGGACAAATCCTATGCCGTCAACCTATCCCCAGTGCATGTTCTATGAAATTCCCGGCGTCGATCTTCACTTTGCTTCGGGAATGGAAGGAAACGTGCCGGTCAATACCCAATGCAAATTACAGACACACCGCTATCAAAATTACATGGGCATGACAAGAACAAAATTCGATTCGAACAAACAAGTTCGTAACGCTGTTCAGGATAACAGACATCCATTTTGACTTAGCTGGTTCATTACCACATCGTGAATCAAAGGTCGAAACGACCTGATCATCAGGTTGTCTCGGGAAGGATGAACCCTGTTGGTCATTAAAACAACCGTAATTTTTCGTTGCAGATCCATCCAGAAAGAGGTGCCGGTAAAACCAAGATGCCCCACACTTGTTTCAGAAAAGCAACTGCCGCTGCTTGAGCCCTCAGCTGACGGCATGTCGAATCCCGGAGTTCGCTTTGAGCCTTTCCATTCAGTCAGAAACCACCTGAGCACAGGCCGTTGGAAAACCCCACTCTCACCTTCTCCATGGTAAACAGCCATAAACTCATCAAGAAGATCCCCAACAGCAGATGCTGTTCCGAAAAGTCCGGCATGGGCGCAGCATCCACCCATAACCCAGGCATTATCGTCGTGAACTTCTCCAACCAATGTTTTCTTTCTCCATGGACATCGTTCGGTCGCTGCATAAGTCCGGTCTGGCTGAGCCTTTTCATTCTTCCCTATATAATAAAGGTCAGAAAGTTTTAACGGATTATAAATGTTTTGATGTACGTAATCATTGATAGCCATGCCGGAACAGACTTCAATAATCCAGTTTAGAATCATATATCCGATATCGCTGTAAACCACACTGGTTCCGGGTGCGTGGATCAACGGTTCTTCCAGAAGCAGGGTCTTCAATACTCCGTCCCTTTTTTCTTCGCGCAGGGCCGCGAGTTTTTCATAATAGGGTTTATAAGCTGCAAGCCCTGACATATGACAGAGGAGTTGGCCCACTGTCACATCCTTTTTTTCATTGCCTTCAAACGATTCTACCAGTTCACCAAGAGTTGACTCCAGGCTGAGTCGCCCCTGCTGAACAAGAATCATAAAAGCTGGGGCGGTTGCAAGGGGCTTGGTAAGAGAAGCCAGATCAAAAACCGTAGCCGTATCAACCGGCTTCCCGTTTTGAAAATCCGTCACGCCGTATGCTTTTTCAAACATAAGTTTATTTTTACATGAAACCCTTAAAACCGCTCCGGGGAAAGCGCCGTCATCAAGGGCCTTAACCATACACTGATCAATGATGTCTTCGTTCATTTAAAAAACCACCGTCATGGAATCCGTGTCAATCCTGGCTTCTGCACCCACTGGAAACGCCATATTTAAAGCACCATGGCCAAAGGGAAAATCAAGAACAACAGGAACACCAACATCATGGAACACATGCTTAAAAATGCTTTCAATATCAGTCATCTCCCCACAGCGCTCAAACTGCCCGCCCACCACAGCCCGAATGTTTTTAAAAAGCCCGGCCATTTTCATCTGGGTCAACATGCGGTCAATTTTGTATGGTGCTTCGCCCACATCTTCCAGCATCAGAATCCCATCATCAAAGTCTGGGGCATGATTCGTACCTGTCAAATGGCATAATGTGGCCAGATTTCCACCTTTTAGAATGCCATCCGCCTTTCCAGGATAGACAACCTTTCCCTCAACGCCCACGATGCTGTTGCCATCTGCGATAAGAATGGATTCAAAGGCTTCGATGCTTTTATCATCGGATATGGCAAGCGATGTGACAACCGGCCCATGGTAACACACCAGACCTGTCCGCATATGAATTGCAGTAAGAAGGGCGCTGACATCGCTGAACCCGATAAACGGTTTGGGGTTGTCCCGAATCAGGTCGAAATCCAGTTTGTCCAGCAGACGCATGGAGCCGTAGCCGCCTCTGGCACACACAATGCCTTTGACAGCCGGATCTCGAAAAAGCCCGTGAAGGACCGACACGCGCTGGTTATCGGTCCCAGCCAGAAATCCGTCTCTGGCCCAGACATCATCGGGGATAACAACTTCAAATCCCCTGTCTTTCAAGATGGAAACACCTTGATCAAAAAGGGCGTGATCAAAGGGGCTTGATGGTGCAGCGACACCCAGCGTGTCCCCCTTTTTCATTTTCATTGGATATATTATGGATTCATACCTTGACATGTATTTCCTGAAATGTTAATTACCGTTTGTTTTTGTCGGGGCGTAGCGCAGCCTGGTAGCGCACTTGAATGGGGTTCAAGGAGTCGGAAGTTCGAATCTTCTCGCCCCGACCACAAAACCAACACCACAAATGATCTCTTTCGATTCATCGATAGAGATCATTTTTTTTGGTTTTTTCTGTGAAAATCTTAGCGCAATCCCCTTTTTCCACATAGCCCACTTTATCCCCGTACTTCATTATTAATACCATTCAGCAATCAAGATGACATGCGCGCTTGATAAGCCCTGCCCCTGACCACGAAAGCAAATACTTGTTGGACCTTCATACATCCAAATACGTTTATCTTCAACCGATTGATTACTTTCCGGGCAATCAGTTATTTTCACTCCCCATCTCCAGAAGAGCCGCAATATAAAAAACAACCCAGGCGCCGCACAAGTCGCAATCCACATCATTTCCATAACAGCAGAAAGGATTCACAAACGTATCTCCCTCAAGATACAACGGGAGAACATAAGTTTTTGACGGACAATGGTCAGTGACTGCCTTGCAGTTTTCGGAAAGAAGCAACTCCAGACTGCGCGTTTTGTTCCAGATGAACGATGGATATTTTTTCTTGAGACGCATCACCTCGTGGACCGCAATGTCGCGGTGAATCGTTGTTCCCCAGGTCAAATTGGAGGTATCGTTCGCCGGTGGAACATAAAAAGAAAAAGTCATGCCTTCAAACCGTGTGGGCAAAAGAAGTTCTACCAGTTCTTCCAGCAGATGTTCGTTCTGTTTTGTGACGACACACTGACACATCACCTTCGATGAAAAAGTCTTTGGAACTTTTGAAAGGGTGGTCATCACCCGTTCAAATCCGTTTTTACCCCGGATTGCATCATTGTATTCGGGTGGTCCGTCCAGCGATACCACATAGATACAGCCCGGAAGATCAATCAGTTCATGGGTTCCGTTGGTGGTGATGTGGTTGTGCCTGAAAAGTTTTACGCCCTCTTTCAGCACATCCGGCCGAAGCATCGGTTCGCCGCCCATCCAAAGCATGGTATCGATACCATGCCGTCGTTGAAGATCCGAAAGGGTAGACAGCATCAAGGCCGAATCCATTTCATCATGTTTTTTATTGGGATTATCTTTCCGAAAAACAAAGCAGTGTTTGCATTTCAGATTGCAGCGGTTGGTGATATTCACCATCGCAGCCGGAAATGGATGAATGATGCGTTCATCCTCAATGGTGCTGTTTTTTTCCTGATAGTGTGGCGCTGTATTCTGTTCGCTCTTTTCCATGGACATGACCGTCTCCTTATTGAGGGCGTCATATTTCAAAAAGTGAATCCAGATCTATGTGATTTTGGATAGCTTGAATCGTTTTCCGTATTGCACCAACTTATTACAACACCACGTCGGATTTTTCATTTCACATCCACCGACGCAAATGTTCGCCGTATCCCTTTGCGGTAGGCCACGTCGGGGTATCCGAAAATAACGAACAGCCCTTCGCGACTTGTGTATTTTATTCCATGTTTTTCCCGGAATTTCTTTGCTTTTTTCCCGGACTGGATAAAGGGATGGACTGCGCCAAGCATGCATGTTCCAAGCCCCAGAGATTCTCCGGCCATCATGGCGTATGTGGCGGCGACAATGGGGTCTGCGGGGTCCGAATAGGGTGTGGCATAGAAGTACATAGCCAGAGGGGCGTCATAGTTTACAAGGTTCTCGTCCTTTTTCATGGAATCACCATAAATGGAAAACAGGGGCTTAATAAAACCTCTGAACAATTCGTCGTTGACCCTGCCCCAGAACGGGCGCATCAAAGCGAGAAACCAGCCGGACACGAGCCATTTCATGGATTCCAGATAGGTGCAGAAATCCTCTGCAAAAGCCCGGACCTTGTCTTTCCCATCCAGCACCAGAACGTGGACATCGGAAGGCGGCAACCCCATGGGCGATGTGCTGGACGCCTGGAGAATCTTTTCTAAAACCTCCCGCTCCACCGGTTTGTCCTTGAATTCTCTTATGCTTCTCCGCCGCTGCATCAGGGCGTGAAGGCGATCATAATCGGCCCCATCTTCCTTTTTCGGCAGATCGAACAGATCCTCCGGTGACAAGGTTCTTCCATGAACGGTAATAGCACCCGTCGGGCAGATGGCCATGCAATGTCCGCAACCGATACAGCCGAAAAAGGAGGTTTCAACAACCCTCGCTACACCATCCACCACAACTATCCCGAAATCCTTGCACACCGAAACACAGAGCCCACAGCCCGTACAGCGATCACCATCAATTCTTATCTCTGCTTTTGTTTTTGTCCGCGATGTGGGTATGGCCATTGTTTATTCCTTATAATCACAGCATATTCAAACACTGCAATGAATGGTTGGGACACTCCTCAGATATAATTCCCATTACTATTTTGTCATGATATTTTCCATTTCTGTAGCAGGATTCTCGCATTCTTCCTTCCACCTTGAATCCAAGTTTTTCATAAGATTTTATTGCCCCAGGATTGTATTCAGAGACCGTAAGCCAGATTCGATGTAGGCGCAACACTTTGAATCCATATCTTAATACATCTATTCCAGCTTGTGTACCAATTCCTTTATTCCAAAACCTATCGTCACCGATAAGTATAAAATACTCTGCATTACAATTCTGATTCGAGATATTTGAGAGGCCACAATACCCAATAGCTATACCATCAATCTCTATAACTTGATTCCAGCATGAGTCATCATTGATAATTTTTGTAACATACTGTTCGACCCAATTAAGATCTCGCTCTGTTTGAAAAGCTGACAAGCTGAATTCGACAGCCGATTTATTCGAAATCCATCGACAAAAATCTGGCATATGCTTTTTTGTTAAGTCTTTGATCATTTTTAGAAAACATTAAATTTATGCTTTAGGTGGCCCAACATTACGCCCTCGTTCCGGGGATTCTCCCCGGAATGCGCCCCACGGAAGGACCGCCGGAGGCAAGGCTTACACAGCCAAATTAATAAAATCCGATACCAATATGCCCTCATCGCCAACTGGAATTGACCGAAAATACACATCTTCATATCCCCTCCATGTTTCAATGGAACTATTCTCAATAGAAAGCTTTAATATTTTCGAGTAATTTCTATTTAAGACAATAAAAACATGATTGTTTTGAGGATCAAAAACCATGGAGCATGCTGTAGGATATTCAAGATCTCGGTTACATGCATTTTTAAGAAGCTCAAAACCATTTTCTATCGTAAAATCAGTAATATTATCATGAAGGTACTCATGACAAATTTTATATCGTTCAGCCCCTTTCCCCTCTGCTTCGAAATATGTTTTTCCGTCAAGTGAATAATTCGCAAAATTTGTCATTATCATAAACCTGCCATTCATCCTTGTGATAACATTGCCATCATGACGGGACTCGGTAACAATGGCATTACCAGTTGTGTCTGCAAAGAGGTTATGTAAATTCAATCCGGGAACATTGATAATTTTAGTCTTATCCGTAATTTTTATGACATCTTCGATATCAGTTAAACCAGCAATTTTTTCATATAATTGGAAAACATAGATATCTCCGTCATTAAATTCCTGTGTGATTTCCTCCAGAGGATACTGTTCTTGGCAGGAGGCAAACAGTCCTTTTGTATTCATTCCGGCAGTTTTTACAAAAAAACCAACATCGCCGAATATCCGCTCAAATGCCAAGTGAAATGTATTCATATCACCGTTTGTCGTTATTAGAAATTTCAGGGCTGTATTTGCAAAATCTAAATTCATACCGTAATAAACCTGGTTAGAAAAAACGGCGAAACTTGTGCATGCAAAAACTGAATCTTGGTCGAAAATAAATATAAAAAAAAGGGTCGATAGAAATACTGTGATATTCATAGTTCTTAATGAGTTTATTAGTTTCATGCTTTGAATCAACCTTTTGAAGCTATTAAAAATAAATTTTTACATCATATCCCCTGTAACTTCAAATAGTTTTTTCCATTCAATCTTCCAGCTTGATGCCAGATCTCACTCTGTCTCAACAACCGGCAACCTGCATGAATGGCAAGACAACTGACCATGCAATCATGACCATTATGTACCGTAATGCAAAATAGTCTTGACTAAAATGCATTACAATGCATAATGGTCAATTATGAGGCGCAAACAGACAGAGCAGATCCTTAAAGATCTCCAAAACAAAATGGTGATCATCACCGGACCACGGCAGGTGGGCAAAACGTGGCTCGCCAAAGATATTGCAGGTCATTATGAAAATGCTGTCTATCTTAATCATGACAGCATGGAAGACCGGCGATTGATCAGAAACAAGGCGTGGCTTGATAAAACAGAGCTTCTGGTTCTTGACGAGCTTCATAAAATGTCGGGCTGGAAAAATTACCTGAAAGGCCTCTACGACACAAAACCCGATTATCTAAAAATACTGGTCACCGGAAGTGCAAGTCTTGATACGTTCAGGCGTGACGGCGATTCCCTTGCCGGACGTTATTTTCGTCATCGCCTGAATCCATTATCCATTGCCGAAATCCCTGATGCAGATGAAGGTTGTATAGATCGTTTGATCAAAAGGGGTGGATTTCCAGAACCCTATCTGGCCGAGGATGATTCCCATTCCGACAGATGGCGAATGCAATATGTAGACGGCTTGATCCGAACCGATATCCTTGATTTTGAAAAAATCAGAGATTTGAAAGCCATAGAAACCACGCTGGAGTTACTCCGCCGGAGAGTGGGTTCGCCTGTTTCCGTCAGTTCCCTTTCTGAAGATCTGGCATGTTCGCCCCACACCATCAAACGTTATATCGATATTCTTGAAGCCCTTTACATCATTTTCAGAGTCACGCCCTATACGAACAACATCGCCCGTTCCATTCTCAAAGAACCGAAAATCTATTTTTACGACACCGGTCTTGTTGTTGGCGACGAAGGAGCGCAGTTTGAAAACATGATGGCTATAAGCCTCTTGAAGCACTGCCATTTCATTGAAGATTCTAAAGGCAAACGGGCATCGGTCCATTACCTGAGAACCAAAGAAAAAAAAGAAGTGGATTTTGCACTTGCCGTGGAAGGGGAAGAAATTCTGCTTCTTGAAGTCAAAGTGTCAGACAAAAAAATCAGCCCGGCTCTGATCTACTTTCATGATAAATACCAGCTTCCAGCCATTCAGGTGGTTAAAAACCTGAAACAGGGATTTAAAGACACGACCATCGAAGTTCATCCAGCCCTTGATTTTCTACGTGGGTTGTCTCTGTAGGGGCGACCCGCTGGTCGCCCTGCCCCGATCATCTATAATAAATCAACAATCCTATGAAATACCAAGACGATTTGTAATGCGAAAACAACCTGTAGATTTGTCTCGCAAAGGGAGACCAGAGGGTCGCCCCTACATCCTCGCCCAAGATGCAAAAATCGAATTGAACAGTTACAGTGGCCACAATTAAATAATAAATTGATATTTAACCCTTTTAATGCCATATTTTCATCATCGACCTGAAATATAACCCGATTTGATCAAGTTTTATTAAGACTCAACCATTCAGTGGTTTTCATGTATGAGCCATAAAAAGCAGCCGCAATCAAACCCCGTCACCATTCCGGCCCATCTGCCGTTTCTATCCGCCATCTGCTGGCAGACAGAAGATGTTCGAAAATTCTCGCTGACGGAAATGCTGGACCGTTACGAAAGAGGCTGGCGTTACAGGGGGGTCATCGAAGAACTGGAAAACGAAGAGCTGATATTTGTCAGTCGCCTTGCAAACATTTACGGCTCCTGGATCGTTAATGATGTATAAATTTCCGCACCACAACCATGTAATCACCCTGTTAAGCCGATTCAGACGGGATTTGTTATCCGATATATCCGCTTGTTTTGGTGGAGGGACTCTTCTTACCTTACTTTATGGAGAATACAGGTGCAGCAAAGACATTGATTTTATCTGCCCGGTTGGAGACGGATACAGAACCCTGCGCTCTGAAATATTTGAAAAACAATACAACGCACTATTTACATCTACGGAAGGAATCTCTCTTCCCCGTGACATCAAGGCCGATCAGTACGGAGTCAGGTTTGTTGCAGGAATTCACGACACATGGATCAAATGCGAAATCATCGCGGAATCACGGATAACCCTTGAGCCTCCCACATTTCATGCCGGAATTCCTGTCCCCTGCCTCAGCTTGAACGACTCTTTTTCCGAGAAGCTCCTGGCCAATGCAGACCGATGGGGCGACAGATCTGTTGAATCAAGAGATCTCATTGATCTTTCTGTTCTTCGCCTTCAGTCACCTATTCCGAAAAACTCCATTGATAAAGCGGAAACAGCTTATCCCGTGATCAAACCCCTTGAAAAATCAATTCGGATGTTTCAAGAAGACGACACATACAGAAATTCCTGCTTTTCCTCTCTTCAAATCACAGAAAAAGAACACATCATCCATGGCATAGACCTTCTGGCTTCTGATATCGGATTGGCCCCGCTGAAAAAATAATGGCTTTCAGCCTTTTTAATCAATACTGTTTCATTGAATCTT
This sequence comes from Desulfobacteraceae bacterium, assembly GCA_041660385.1. Lineage (GTDB taxonomy): Bacteria > Desulfobacterota > Desulfobacteria > Desulfobacterales > Desulfolunaceae > DYJE01. The sequence goes on from JBAZWJ010000020.1 coordinate 34,596, forward strand.
TGATTTTAGGCGAGCTGTCTCTGTAGGGGCGACCAGCGGGTCGCCCCTACACCAATCACCCCGGTTAACAACAACCGGCTTTTATACAAACACCGTCCGCCCTGCACCCATTCGACGTTGGACGTTGGGCGTTCGATGTTGGATGTTCATCTTTTCAATTCACAATTCTCCATTATCAACTATCCATTATCCCTTCCCCGCAACCATCTCCTTCAAAAACCGCCCCGTATGACTCGCCGCCACACCGGCCACAACCGCAGGCGATCCTTCAGCCACCACGTATCCGCCGCCACTGCCGCCTTCGGGGCCGAGGTCGATGATCCAATCAGCTGTTTTTACCACATCCAGGTTGTGCTCAATCACAAGCACCGTGTTTCCGGCGGCCACAAGGCGTCGAAGCACTTCCAGAAGTTTTTTCACGTCTTCGAAGTGCAGGCCGGTGGTGGGTTCGTCTAAAATATACAGGGTTTTTCCCGTACCCCGTTTGGACAGCTCGCGGGAAAGTTTGATGCGCTGGGCTTCTCCGCCGGAAAGGGTGGTGGCGGCCTGACCGAGTTTGATGTAGGACAGTCCCACGTCCATCAACGTATCCAGAACGGATTTGATTTTGGGATAGGACTTGAACAGCTCCCAGGCCTGATGGACGGAAAGATCAAGCACATCGGCAATGGAATGGCCTTTGTAAAGAATATCCAGGGTGGCTTCGTTGAACCGTTTGCCGTTGCACACTTCGCAGGGCACGAACACATCGGCCAGAAAATGCATTTCCACCTTGATGTATCCGTCACCTGCGCAGGCTTCGCAGCGACCGCCCTTGACGTTGAACGAATAGCGTCCTTTGTTGTAGCCCCGGGCCCGTGATTCGGGAAGAAGGGCAAAAAGATCACGGATATGATCAAACACTTTGGTATAGGTAGCTGGGTTGCTCCTTGGAGTCCGGCCAATGGGTTTCTGGTCGATGTTGATCACTTTATCCAGATAATCCAGCCCCAGAATATCGTCATGGTCACCCACTTCCACACTGGACGCATGAAGCCGTTTGGCCAGAGCCGGATAAAGAATCTGATTGATCAGCGTGGATTTGCCTGCGCCGGAAACACCGGTGACCGCCACAAGAAGTCCTAAAGGAATGGCTACATCCACAGCTTTCAGGTTGTTTTCACGGGCTTTTTTTATGGTCAGCCATTTGTTGCCCCTGTCTTCGGGACGGATCACCTGTTCGGGAATGGGAATGAACGACTTGCCCGAAAGGTACTGGCCTGTGAGGGATTGTTCGTTAGCCATGATGGTTTCCGGCGGACCTTCGGCCACGATCTGACCGCCAAGATGTCCGGCCCCCGGCCCCATGTCCACAATCCAGTCAGCTGTTTCCATGGTTTCCTGGTCATGTTCCACCACCACCAGGGTGTTGCCGATGTCCCTTAAATGGCAGAGTGTTTTGAGAAGTTTGATATTGTCCCGCTGGTGAAGGCCGATGGAGGGCTCATCCAATATATAAAGAACGCCGGTGAGTTCAGACCCCACCTGTGATGCAAGCCTTATTCTCTGTGATTCCCCGCCGGAAAGGGTGGGGCCACTGCGGTCCAGGGTCAGGTAATCAAGGCCCACGTTGATAAGAAACCCAAGGCGGTCTTTGATCTCTTTGACCAGCTCCGTCGCGATAAGTTTTTTATTGCCAGGCAGTTCAAGGTTCTTAAAAAAATCAAAGGCCTCCCGGATGGTCATGGCCGTCACATCCACAATGGAAAGGCCGCCCACCAGCACGTGCAGGGTTTCCGGCTTCAATCGTTTCCCCTCACAGGTCCGGCAGGTTCTGGCAGACATGAACTGGGCGTACCATTTTTTCTGGTTTTCCGACTCGGTCTGGAGATAGCGCCGCATCATGCTGTGAACAAGACCTTCCACCTTGGTTTTCACCGTGCCCGTGACCTTGGCAGAATTCCAGTCCACCACAATTTCCTTGCCACCGGACCCGTAAAGACAGAGATCTTTCTGTTTCTTTGAAAGCTCATTCCATGGCGTATCAAAATCAAGCCCCAGCTGCTCTTCCATGGCTTTAAGCTGGCCAAGTCCCCAGGAATTCCAGCTGTCCGGTTCTTCCTTGTAAAAATAATTCTTCCAGGGCACCACGGCGCCCTGGCGGATGGTAAGACTCTTATCAGGTACGATCTTGTCCTCATCCATGGTGAGCAGATTGCCGATGCCGTTGCAATCCGGGCACATGCCGATGGGTGAATTAAAAGAAAAAAGAGCGGGAGCAAGTTCAGGATAAGCCCTGCCGCAGCAGGATCGGGATTCGCTCATGATCAGATCTTCCCGGTCCAGAATATGAATGATCAGGTTGCCGTGGCCGAATTTCAAGGCTGTTTCCACCGAATCGGACAATCGTTTTCTGAACTCGTCGTCAGCTTTGATGGCCAGACGATCCACCACCACTTCGATGTTGTGTTTCTTGTTTTTCGCCAGGCTTTGAACATCGGTCAGTTCGCGGACCACCCCGTCAATCCTCACTCTGGCAAATCCATCCTGCTTCAACCCGTCAAGCTGATCTTTGTGCTCGCCTTTCCTGTTTTCAACAATGGGAGCGAGAATCAGAATTTTAGTCCCCGGCGGAATGGCAAGAATCTGATTCACCATGCTTTCCGCATCGCCTCGGCCCACATTTTTTCCGCAGGCTATGCAGGTCTGAACACCGGTTCTGGCAAACAGAACACGAAGGTAATCGTAAACTTCCGTGATGGTCCCCACGGTGGATCTGGGGTTTTTACTGGCCGATTTCTGCTCAATGGAGATGGAGGGAGAAAGGCCACGGATGGTTTCGTATTTTGGTTTTTCCATCTGGCCGATAAACTGGCGGGCGTAGGCTGACAACGATTCCACATAACGCCTCTGGCCTTCGGCATACAAGGTATCGAACGCCAGACTGGATTTCCCCGATCCTGAAACACCGGTGATCACGATGAGTTTTTTCTTGGGCAGGGAAACGTCGATGTTTTTGAGGTTATGCTCCCTGGCCCCACGGATCTCAATGGCGTCAAGTTCCTTGCTTTTCAGTGTTTTAAACAGGTCCAGATCGTCGTCAATTTTTTTTGTTTTCATGGTATTCTTATTATCACAAGATGGCCATCCATCGAAAACCCACCCATTGGGTCTTGCGCGTGGCCTGTCTTTTCTGATACCTTTCACACAGTTTCATACACACATGTTAATACAGTTAAGGACAAAGATAATGCCGATCATCCATATTTCAATTGCCAAAGGCCGGAGCCTGGATCAAAAACGAACCCTTGCCCGGAAACTCACTGACGTCACCGCAGAAACACTGGGTGTTGACCCTGAAAAAATCTGGATACGGATCGATGAATTCGAAAAAGAGAATTTTTCGGTGAATGGGGAGTTGATGTGTGATCGGGGATGAGGATGGGGGCATTTGTCGGGTTTCGTACCTCTACCACCAACCACCCTACAATGTGCCATCATAATATGAAAGTCCCGAAGAATCATAGTTAAGGCATTATGAGACATACCATTGAAAAATATAATTGATGCAAATTATTTCCGTATTCCTGAGCTGAAACTATTTCTGGATTCATCCCCTGATAACTGTGTCGTTTTTTCGGACTATGCATGTATGGAAGCCTATAAAGGAAACTCAATAATTTGTATAAGTGAATCTTTAAAAATTATTTCAGATCACCCATCGCAAGTAATAGTTCTAAAAGGTACAGAGAAAATTGCAAGCATTACAACAGAGCCCTTTGAAATAGACGGATTTATTGATCCAGATCAAACATCTGACTTTAAACAATTTTGTCGCTATGTAGATATGGCTTCGAACGGTAATGCAAAACTAAAACGCCAAATTCTTGATCATGGCGAAGTGGCCAACAACCATTTCAAAAAAATGTTGTACGACGCTAAACATCTTGGCCAAGCATTTACCGATATTTCTAAATCATATAGCAAAGATGAATTGAGAGAGCTTAGATCAATTAAATCTTTCGATTATGACTTTGAGTGTTCTGACAATTTGATGAAGAAATTAATTAATGGAATTCACTTAATGTCTAAGTTTTGCCATGAAAATATTACCCAAAAAACACCAGTTCCAAAAATTGAGAACTATTACAATTCATATTTATTCCGATTCTCTCTTTGTGGTTACCTTTTAGCACTGAGATGGGTCACTTCTGGCGGTGCCTGCGGAGTAAACGCTGAAAAATTACGTAACGATGTAGTTGATATGCACTACGCTACATATGCAACATACTTCGATGGCCTATTAACAAATGATAAGAAACTCACATCAATTTATAACGATGCACGTTTTTGGTTAGATGCTGTTTTTAGGCATTAACAACACGATGAAAGTGATTACAAAAAGCTGCGCTCGTTCTTGATGCCTCTGAGTTTAACGTTATTGAGAAATTGGTGGAATAATTCATTGAACGTTGGACGTTGAGCGTTGGACGTTCATTTTTTTAAAATTATTTAGACGTTCAAACCAATAAACACCATGGAAAACCTAAGCACACATCACATCACCATCCTATTCCTCGGCCTTGGAATTCTTCTTGGTCTGGCCCGTATTCTGGGTGAGATCGCCCAGCGATTCCGGCAACCGGCTGTTATTGGTGAACTTCTGGCGGGAATTCTTTTAGGCCCCACGGTTTTTGGTCATCTTTCACCGGGACTCTGCGCCATGCTTTTTCCAAGGCAGGGTCCGAACGCCATCGCACTTGACACCATTTCCAATGTGGCCATCGTGCTGTTTCTCATGGTGGCGGGAATTGAAGTGGATCTTTCCACCGTGTGGCGTCAGGGGAAGCTTGGCTTGAAAGTGGGGGCAACAAGCATCATCATCCCCTTTGCCATCGGATTTGTTCTGGCTTTCAAAGCGCCGGTAATTTTCGGAGGCGGAATGGAAGCCGATCCGCTCGTGTTCTCGCTGTTCATTGCCATTGCCCTTTCCATTTCCGCCCTTCCGGTTATCGCCAAAACACTGATGGACATGGACCTATATCGAACGGATCTGGGTATGGTGGTGGTGAGTGCGGCCATTTTCAACGATCTGGTGGGCTGGATTCTTTTCGCTGTGGTGCTGGGTCTTATGGAGAATATGGCCAGCGGCAGTCATTCCATCATGATGACACTGGTGTTGATCCTCGGATTCGCCGGTCTGATGCTGACCATTGGCCGCACCCTGATTCACAAAGCCCTGCCTTTTGTCCAGGCGTATACACGCTGGCCCGGCGGGGAACTCAGTTTTGCCGTGATCCTCGCCATTTTTGGGGCTGCGTTCACTGAATGGATTGGCATCCATGCGATTTTCGGAGCGTTCCTCGTAGGTGCTGCGGTGGGAGATTCCTCCCATTTGCGTGAACGAACCCGTTTTACTATCGCTCATTTTGTGTCGTTCATCTTTGCCCCTGTTTTCTTTGCCAGCATCGGCCTAAAAGTGGATTTTTTCACCCATTTCAATCCCGGGCTTGTGGTCACCGTCATTTCCTTTGCCTGCGTTTGTAAACTTGCAGGCGGAACTCTCGGAGCTTTCTGGGGTGGAATGCCGCGTCACGAATCATGGGCAGTGGGTTTTGCCATGAACTCCCGTGGAGCCATGGAAATCATCCTCGGACTTCTGGCCCTTCAGGCCGGTATTATCCATCAGGAACTGTTCGTGGCGCTTGTTGTCATGGCCATTGTCACCTCCATGATCAGCGGGCCTATCATGCGAATGATCCTTAAACCGGAAAGAGTCTGGCGCTTGCAGGATGCCCTTTCTTCCAAACTTTTCCTTCGGGAGCTGAAAGCCGTGACACGGCAGGAAGCCATCCATGAACTGACCGAAGCGGCCTGCTCCCAGTTGAATCTTTCTGCTGAAACCGTTGAAGCGTCAGTGTGGGCCAGAGAAGAAGCCATGAGTACCGGTATCGGAAACGGTGTGGCATTGCCCCATGCCCGGATTCCAGGACTTAAAGAAGCCATGGTGGTCATGGGTGTTTCAGATTCCGGTATCGATTTCGACGCCCCGGATGACAGACTGGCCCATGTGTTGTTTCTCATCCTCACCCCTGCAAATGATCCAGGTGTTCAACTCACCATCGCATCAGAACTGGCAAGGCTTTTCAGAAAACCCCATATGCTGGATCAAATCCTCAGGACACGGAGTTTCACCGACTTCATCGCTTTTTTAAGGGCGTCGGCTCCGGTGGAGCATGCTTCATAATTGACAGGAAACCCTGGTTCCATTATAGTGGCCAGCAAAATTCGATATATAAATCCGGATAGTTCAAGATAAAATAATGCTTTTAGCGCTTTAAAGGAGACCGTTAGCCATGATCAGAATCAATGACCATTACCTGAAACTCAAAGCATCGTATCTGTTTTCCGATATTGCCAAACGGGTTTCGGCCTTCCAGCAAGCAAATCCGGACAGGGATATCATCAGACTTGGAATCGGGGACGTGACACGGGCTCTTCCCCAGGCATGCATCGATGCCTTTCACAAAGCCGTGGACGAAATGGCGGCTGACAAAACATTCAGGGGTTATGGCCCGGAGCAGGGATACGATTTCCTGCGTGAATCCATTGCGGAAAACGACTACAGAAAACGCGGGGCCGACATTGCAGCCGATGAAATCTTCATCAGTGACGGTGCCAAATGCGACACGGGCAACATTCAGGAAATCTTTTCCACAGACATCAAAATCGCCATTCCCGACCCGGTTTATCCCGTATACCTGGACACCAACGTCATGGCCGGACGAACCGGCGCTTTTAAAGACGGCAAATACGAAGGTATCACCTATCTGGATTGCACCTGGGACAACCAGTTCAACCCCGAACTGCCCAAGGAGCCGGTGGACCTGATCTACCTCTGCTTCCCCAACAACCCCACCGGAGCCACTATCACCAAAGACGCCCTCAAAACCTGGGTGGATTATGCCAAAAAGAACAAGGCTCTAATCCTTTACGATGCGGCTTATGAAGCGTTTATCACCGATGACAGCCTTCCCCGTTCGATTTATGAAATCGAAGGGGCAAGGGATGTGGCCATTGAATTCAGAAGCTTTTCAAAAACAGCCGGATTCACCGGAACACGCTGCGCCTTTACCGTGGTTCCCAAATCCCTCATGGCCTATGACAAGGACGGTGGAACGCACTCCATCCACGGATTATGGAACCGCAGACACACCACCAAATTCAACGGCGTGTCCTACCCTGTTCAACGGGCCACAGAAGCGGTTTACAGCGAAGAAGGGAAAAAACAGGTCAAAGAGCTGATAAGCTACTATCTGAAAAATGCAGCCCTGATTCGTAAGGAAATGGGCGGCCTGGGTTACGATCTGGTGGGCGGAGACAACTCTCCTTACATCTGGATCAACGGGAAAACCGATTCCTGGGAATTCTTTGACAAACTTCTGAACAAAGCCGGTGTGGTGGTAACTCCTGGCGCGGGTTTCGGAAAATGCGGCGAAGGTTACATCCGAATCAGCTCATTCAACAGTTATGAAAACGTTGAACGGGCCATCGCACGGATCAAGGATGTGTTATAAAAAAAATGAACGTCCAATAGCGGATGAGGGCCATTTTTACGGTTTATGTTGAATGATTTTACTTTTAATGTAACCCCCGATAAAAAAGCCCATCCTTTATTGATGAACTCGTAAAAGTCGCCTGATGGTTATGAACAATGTAGGGGCGGGTTCCAAACCCGCCCGTATTGATGAAGCGAACATGTTGCAGGGCAGGTTTAGAACCTGCCCCTACGGCCGCTCCTGCCCCCATGTTTACCAAACCATTGTTTATTCCTTTTGAGTTTTGGCTATTTAAGAAAAATTGGCTCTCATGACATTCCGTTGTGTTGAGACACGTAAAAAAGCCGCGTGCCCCACATGCTAAAACTCACCTGTCACACTTCTTATGATTCCATATTTTCATGATATTTTTTCAGAACAACGCCCCACCACACGCAAGCCGCAATCATCAACACAACTCCGATGAAAAAAGAGAGCTTTGCAAGAGTCGTATCATAGGCCAGCAGCCCTGTTTCCGTGAGAATGTATTCCCAGTCGTGAAAGCCATAAGGCGATGACGAACCCACATTGCCACCTATAAGGGGAAGGGTAAGACTTCTGGCGTCACCGATATACGGTGAGATATCCAGAAAATTCAAGCCAAACCACCAGAGACAGAAACCGGCCGCAAACGTGTCTCTTGTTTTCACCAGGAAAACCCCCATGCATATCAAAGGCATGGAAAGCTGACCCAATGTCCCGCCCAGTGACATGATCAGATGGCTGAACGGCCTCATAAAAACATGGCCAGCTTCATGAAACGGGAGATTGACAAGATGCCAGAAGCCAAAGCCTCCACCTTCCCCATCTTTTCCCGTAAAGATCAGAATCAGGCCCCACAAAGAAAAAAACACGGCAAACCCTATTCTTAACACAAGATCCGTTGAATCCACCTGGGGTTTGACATAGAACAGAAGTAAAGCTACCCATGATTCCTCGCCCTCATCCGGCTGATCATTCGTGCTGTTATTCGTCCGGCCTTCTCCTGCGATACATTCAGAATTTGAAAAACTTCTTTTTTTGTATCGGGAAAAGATCAGTCCACATCTCGGACATTCATTTTGTTCGGAATTGGATTCAAAACCACATGACGGACAGTGCATAGATCTCCTTCCTACCGGGTTTCGGGTTGATATGACCAAGGCCTGACTGTCAATAAATGGCCTGAATATAACGTTTTATAACAGCATGTTATTATTTCGTCCACAAAAAGTGGCAGACCACAAAACTCCGTGAAATTATTTGACTTGATCGTCCTTATGAACTATGTTCGTAATCATTAGGGCCACATATCGATACCATTTCAGACTCTTTTTTAATAGAGATCTGTCATTTTTTATTTGTTTTGGCCATTTGATTTACAAACACGTATAAGCAGGTAGGTTATGGCGGAAAAAGTTGGAATTATTGCAGACAGTACGGCGGATTTCCCGCGCAACATGATGGAAGAACTCAATATTACGAGTGCACCCATACATGTCATTGTGGATGGTGAACAATTTCTCGACGGAATAAGTATTACGAAAAAAGACGTGATCACTTATCTGAAAAAAGGAAAGCACGTCAGTACTTCTCCGCCGTCTCCTCACGAATACGCAGAAATATTTGATGATATGCTCCAGAAATATGACCGAGTGGTTTCCTTTCATGTCTCAAGCAATTTTTCCGATTGCTACAAAAGCGCAAAAAACGCATTGAATCTATTATTCCAGGACCAGGAAGACAAGGTCGAAGTCATTGATACCGGCTCTGTTTCAGGTGGCCAGGCTCTTATCGTAAAAAAAGCAAGAGAGCTGATCAATCAGGGCACTCCGACCGGCAAGCTTTATAAACGGCTTGTTCCTTATATGAAAAACAGCCCTCTTTGTTTCACCGTTGAAGATCTGAAATGGATGAAAAAAGGAGGCCGCCTTGGCACCTTTTCCGCAATGATCGGAACACTATTCAATATCAAACCCGTTATCGGACTAATCAAGGCAGAGCTCAAGCCTGTTGGACGATACAAAGGAAAAGATCTGGCGATAGCTGGAATGATAAGGAAAGCCGTTGATATCAGCCGTCAGATTGGAGGGCCATACGAAATATGGGTATCACACATTGATGATCAGGATTCAGCTGAATTCATGAGGAAAAACCTTTCAGAGCAGCTTGAAAAACCCATAACCGAAATCAGAATGGTTGAAATTGGATCCACCATCGCAGCCCATGCCGGTCCTGGTTGCTGCGGATGGGCTATTATGCCGGGGTAATACTGAAAAGCAGTCATGAATGGAAGGTCATTGTGAAATATCGAAAGTAGATAAAAAAATCAGCGAGGCGGGTTTAGAACCCGCCCCTACAAAGCCAAGCCGAGAAACCACTGTTCATCAGTTGTCCGAAATCAGCAGCTGTGAATCAAAAGACTTCACTATATCCCCAGGATTTTCACACAAGACCATCAGGTTTCTGAATTTTTTCAAAGCATTCACATGGATATCATCTTTGGAATCGCCATCAGGCGTAGACGATTTGAGAAAGTCATTTGCGCTTACTTTGCACAGGTCTGCCACGGCCATAAAGCACTCCTGAGACTCTGCAAGTTTGTTGTTTTCACCAAATCTTGCCGAGTAATAGAGAAGGGCATCAAACAAGGCGTATGCATCCTGCCATTCTCCTTCAGGGGTTTTGTCCATGAGTGTGTATGCTGCCGTAAGCATATCCGATAGATCGGGTTTGGAGCATTCCCATTCACCCAGACGATAGACACTTGACTTTAATGTGCTGTCAAGGAATCCCTGTTTGGCAGGGATATTGCCAAGAGCTCCGGTTTTTAAGGTAAGGCAGCGTTCGATGTTTTTTGCGCCGGATGGGAATACAACTGAAACGGATGCGCTTTCCTGAAGATCCACCGCAGGTTTGACCGTGATGGAAAGCTTTGAGTAAACATCTGCTGAATCAGATTTGGCTGAAGAAACGGATTCTTTGCCCCCCTGAGGGTGTGACCGTCAAAGCCAAGTCGGTGGTCGTTTCAAGGGCACCTTCGGGTATTTCAAGAATGACAGTTGTGCCATCCGGGATGGCCACGCTTATGGCACCGCCTGTGGCAGAAGAAACCTCCATTTTCCCGGAATACGATCCACTATCACCTGATCCGGACCCTGACTTGCTGCATCCTGAGCAGGCAACGATCATCGCAATAAGAACTGCACTGAAACCTGATCCTGTTGCGATCCGGTTCATGATTCCCTTGTTCATTATTCTATCCTCCCTCGTAACCACGAGTAATATTCTATTAAATGGCGTAAACCCTCGACTATCCCTTCTTATTCTTCATCATCAAACGGGATAACCGTGTACTGGATATTCGAAAAAGTTACTGTTCTGTTCGTTCCATCGGTTCCTGAAGCGTATACGAAACCAACATGGACAGGGTCGTTGAACGTCAGGGTAATGGCCGTCGCATTTGTCCAAGTTTCACCATCGGCGCTGTAGCCGGTGATAAACTGATTGCTTCCACGGTTGTAATGCATACGGACATAATATCCATTTCCAGCCGCATCAAAGTTTGTCAGAAGCGTGGTTGCGTCACCAGCCGTTGGTCTGTAACGGGTTACCTTGTTCCAGGCCGTGTTGCCCGAATTACGCATCAGCATGGATGTGATATGTTTTCCATTGGCCGGAAGTGATCCGTCAGCGGAAAGGCCTTCACGCAATTCGATACCGGCTTGAGTGTTGCCCACAGCACTGTCAAAGGTTATCCGTGCTATAAAATCAAAGCCCTCGGTTTCCCGGGTGAAAACAAAATACCCGTTATCCGAATTCCCGGTAAACCCTGTGGACCCGTCACCGGTCATAACAAGCGTCTGGTCCGTACTGGTGAATGACCCGGCGCCGTTTCCAAAACCGATGCTTCCGGTTCTGGAACAGTTGAGCGTCAGGGTAAAATCACCTGTCGTTCCGCCTGTATTGGATATTTTGATGTAATGAATTCCCCTGTCAAGGCCCTGGGCATAGATGGGTGTTGTTACCGCAATATTTTCGTATCCTGAAATCACCTCACCTTTGCCGTTATACAAGGTGAACGTGAGAGGCGTTACCGCATAACCGCTGACACCTGCAATGGTTGCTGACAAGTAGGATCCTTCATCCGGGGCGTCAAAGCCGAAATATTTGACGCCGTTTGCCGTCATGGCCATGGTGGTGGTGCTGACCGGGGCAACCGAAGCACCGTTTGCCACCACATGGAGATCGTAAGTCCCTGTCTGGCTGTCGTTGTAACTCTTCACAACACCATAATAAGTATGGGGAACACAGTCCACACCCACCGTACAATTCGGAGTGTAATTGATTCTGAAATTTTCCCCGTCACTTGCGCCGCTTCCATTATCATTCGAGGTCAGTGTGCCGCACATCTCGTTTTTAAGATACCCGAACGAATCGATGGCTGTCGCACCGTCGGTTGTGTAAAGGCCTACCGTTCCGGGGTTTGTCCCTTCCGGTCCAGCGACGATGCGGAAATAATCCCTGTCACCGGTTATTCCGATAGCGCCCTCATCAAAGCGGATGTGGCCATTTTCCCAGACAGCACCTGTGGCACCTCGTCTTACAAGGGTGGAGGCTTCGCACTCATCCCCATGGTCATCGGTGCCGGTGGTGAACCGGATATAAAGCTGATAGTCGCCCGTTTCATGGGGCGCATACCCTCTGACTTTAACATAGAAGCGCCTGACCTGCGCCGCAGCGGAGTTCACGTAATAATCCATTCCGAAATTGTAACCGTCGGTTTTGTCAAAATCCGAATCATCGTTACTGATCACAAGGTTGTACATCCCTCCCTCATTGAGGAAAAGGTATCCGTAAGTATCCGTATTCCCAGTGGTATAGACGCGAAGCACCCCAGGACCGGTCACATCAAAGTAATAGTAATCGTAATCGCCTTCCAGATCGACGCCGCCTGTGGTGTACGATGCCGTATTTCCGGCAAAAGTCAGTTGCCGTGCTGTTTCGTAATCGTTACCCTGGGAATTCCCGTTACCATCATTGTCTCTGCTGGTCGGGGTTACAAGAGCATAAGTCAGAGTATAACTCCCCGTGTTCATGGCGAACTGGGGTTTGGCCGAAAGATAATAAGTAGAACCCGCCGTCACATCGTATTCAAGAATGCCTGAACTGCTGTGAGTCAGACGCCGATCCGACGAATCAGTAAGCTTCATCATGATATCGATGGTCCCTGAAACCGTAATTCGCACACGACTTGTTGATGCTGCCGTGAAGCTGAAATAATCGATATCGCCGGGCTCTTCGATAACCCCTGAGTGATCGGTAACGAGATTCCCCATGGGCGTCCCGGTATATGTGTCACTCCAGTCGTCTGTCTGATCAATGTGAAGGGTGTAATCCCCGATCTTGCTCGTATCCTGCATACACGTAACGATGTAATAAGTCCCCGCAGGAAGCGTAAATTTCTTTTTAAAATTCTGACCAACGCCATTGTAACCTTCATAAACTACGTTATCATCTGGAACTTCGACGACAACGGGGGGGGCGTCAGAAGTTAGCCTTTTCAAAACGCCGTATGTTCCAGATCCTCCTGATGTATAAATAGTATAAGAATTCGGAGAAGTTACAACCAGCTTGAACGCATCTGGATCATAGCTCCACTGAAATCCAGAACTTTTCGCCGTTTCAAAATGTCCTTCGAAACTATTGTAAGCATAATGATCTCTTGCTTCGCTGGCATCAGCCACATCATTTCCGTAATCATCGAAATCCACGGAAAGGAGATAGGCAAGACCTGCCGCTCCGGTCACTCGAACGTAATATGATCCGGGATTCACGGTTCTGCTGATGATTCCTGAATTATCCACCGGAGGTGCCAATGCAGGCTGCCAGTAGGTGGTGTTCGTTGGAAGTTGAGCCGCGCCTGAAGCTGCCAGAATACACCTGTAGTACAAACTGTTATACAGGACAATTTCGTTCACTATATAACTGAGCGCAGACTCCCACGTTGGAATATTCGCCCTGGATTGCGGGAAATGGGGGTTTGCTGTTCTGATGTCCTCTCTGGACACAAGAACGTTTCCGTAAGAATCGAGAAGTTCCGTCACAACAGCACCGCTTGAAGCAGCCCAGTCCGACATGACTTTCACAGTTCCTTTGTATGGAAGATCAACCCTGTAATAATCCACATCGCTGGCAGAACTAATAGTCCCCGGTTCTTTTTTGAAATAAAGCAAAGGTGTGGTTGCAACTGTTTCAGACCACTTCCTTAAAATGGTCGCATTCTGCTTGTAATCTCCATGGTCATCACTTCCGGCTGTATAGGTCATGGTCAAACCATACTCAAAAGGAGTGGTATGACCATTCAAAGCAGACACACGCAGGTAGTACTTTCCAGGAGCAACCGTGAATGGAATGGCTGTAAAGTCGGATGAATTGGCCGTGGCAGTGACCAGAGCCTCTGTGATACTATAATTACCCGACCCGACAATGGTATCACCGTTGTCGAGTACCTTTTCACCAAGGAAATTATAAATGCTGATCTTGGCTTCATGCCCCACAGAGCATCCTGTGGTTTGAGCAGTAATGGTTCCTGATGCGGCGATATCAAATTCGAAAATATCGCTGTCTCCGGGAATGGTTATCTGGCCGGTCTCCGTTCCAACCCCGCCAATAAAAACAATATCACGGGTATCCAGCGTCACACTACTGAACTGACCGGTCGCGTATTGACCTGTTTCATAAAGGGTGGATGTGGCCCAGTTTGTCACATAGGTTCCATCCGTCGCCGTGTAGTCGGTTGGAGACCAGTAATCGAGCCAGCTCACGCCATATGCTTTTTTACCATCAGGTGTTGTTCCATCAGTGTCCGTCCAGGCACAGAAGTAAGTGTCGCAAGGGGTTCCCAATGATCCGCAATCACAGGTTGTTGCATCCTTGTCAAGGCGCCAGTACTCTTTCCATGCAGAGCTGTACTGACGACCTGAGGCCCATTCGTCATCTGACGTCCCGGCCGTGCCTACAACCGTCCAGTAAGCTGGCCAGTCCGTGGCATTGGGCGGGCCATAATAAGTTGATGAATTATACTCTTGTTTATCATTTGAAGAAACGGCGTTGTACTCCGTATCTCCGATAACTGTCCAATAAGTTGTATTATTAGTTCCCACCCAGTTATATGGTGTTTGATTGACGCTGTTAACCCTGCTCCTATAGTATCGAATTCCGAGAAAACCGTTGGTATATGACACATAGTGATAAGCCCTGGGTCGGCTCGCCTCACTGGACGTATGGGGAACAATACACTGAAAATCCTTTGTTCCAACCTTTACGTTCCCAAGACGTGGCCTGTTGTCTGCTTCGGCATTGGCAAAGTTATCTACCGCCGTATGGTCTTTCTGGCAGATGTAGTACTTGGTTCCCAGACCGTAGGAACTGTAACTCATGGAAACTACCAGATCCCTCGGCATGTTTGCGGCACTTGATGTATGATCGATTTTACAACGATAGGAATAGTTGTTGTGCCCGGCCATATTCACCATGTCGCGGGTGGGGTCGTTCGATGTCACAGCCAGCATGGCGTATGTTTTGTTGTTAAGAGTCTGACCAAGAATATCGTATGTTTTACTGAAAACTCCGGCTTGTCCCGGACCCGTATTACCGTATCCATACCACGTGGACCCGTCATTGCTGAAATAAGAGGTAAGCGTGTTATCTTCCCGCTGAATCCTGACCCACTCGGGGAGCGTGGAACTGGCATTGGTTCCAGCACTGGCTGTACCATCTGCGCCGTATTCGCCTCTGTAATTGAATTTAAAACCATTAGCCGCCGTAATGCTTGAAATCGCACATTTCGCGCTTTTATCAAGACTTTCCCGCATCATGGCTCCGGCTTTTGCCTCTGCGCTGAGGGTCACCCCGCTGGACTGGACAAGCTGTGCCACATTGGCCGTAAGAACAAAATCACCGGCCACGGGTTTACCCACATAATAGAATTCATCAAAGGTATCCGCACCAATATCAATTCCGTTGCCTTTAACAGTGAAGTTTCCGGTCAGAGGTGACGACACAACAAGAGATCCTCCGGTCGCCACGCCTCCGTCACTCCAGGTTTCGGGGCTTATAGCATTGTTTACCTCACTCACCCGGTCATCCAGGGGATAATAGCGAACATTGAATCCATAAGCCACTGCACTTCCGCTGGTGTTGTAAGGACTCTTTTTAACAGTCAGATAACATTCGGCTCCTGACTTATTGTTGTATAGAATCAAGATAGAGGACGAGCTATCATTATCGGCCACAACCGAGCATCCGGCATCTTTCAAAACAGCTTCCACTTCGTCAAGACTGGTTCCGTCCTGGGATGTAATCATCAATGTGCCGGGAACGGTAAGCGCTATTTTGTATACATCTTCATCATCGGAAAAGTCTATTGAACCTGTTGCCGTTTTGTCTGCGTAACCTGAGCTGAAATAGGTTCTGTCAAAGGTACCAAGAGTCGTGGTTGCAGTATTGCAACTGTTACCTCTGTCATCCGTTTCCATCTGTGCGTGAAGATTGTACGTGCCAGCAGCGCCGTCCTTATTGATAACTCCAAGATAATAGGCCTTTCCCTGTTCGGCATAAACATAATCCAGGTGGAAATCCACACCACCTTCCCCGTTATCGTCTGTTGCAAGAAGATCATCCCCAAGACAATCTTCGGAAAGAACCCCTTTGATGTCCACTGTGGCCCCGGAAGACCAGATTCGCATTACACCCGAAACTTGAGGAATAATCCGGTAAAACCTGACTTTTCCTGTCTGCATCCAGAAACCGATGGCCTGGTTTGTTGAGATCTGCTGAGTTCCGGAAGCCAGGGAAACATTGAACCAGTGCGTTCCTGTTTGAATGTTGTTATTCATCAGATAACAAAAATTGAATTGATCCGCTCCAATATCTGACCGACCACTGAGGTAATATGGCCGGATCTCTCCTTCAAAATCGGAACCACTGCCCCCGCCACCAGCCCCAATACAGGACGAGGTCATTCCAAGGTGATAATCGCTGCTGCTGTTAATAAAACCCGGAACAAAGGTCGCCGTGTTCACGTATGCATTGGGATAACTTGAAAAGGCATCCTGAGCGGTCTGAACCCGAGTGGGTTCGTACACCATCTGAATGGTTGTGCCCGAATCATCGTAAGAACCATTGATATAGGAGTTTACAAAATAGGGCTCGGGTTGTGTTCCAAGAAAAATTGTCGCTGAATTGACAGCTGTGCCTCCTGCGGCATCGATGATGCAGTTTGAAATGATCAGGGGGATATATGATCCGGTCTGGTAAATTGTATCATCATCTGTGGCATTCCCAGTGATGGTGCAGTTCGTCAATGTGGCTGCTGAGGCGTCCAGATAAACAACATCACCGTTTCCGCTTGCCCTGTTGTTGTTTGTAAAAAAACAATTAGTAAAAAATGGCCCTCCTTCTCCCGCCACATACACCGCACCACCGTTTGACGATGAGTTGTTAGTAAATCGGCAATCCGTGAACGTGGGTTTTGCGGCGTTTGAAATATGGACAGCACCGCCTTTACTGGCACTTGAGTCACGTATGATACAATTCTCAACCCGAATATTAGTCTGGATGTTCATGGCCCCGCCATCACCGTTGCTTGTCCCTCTTGCGCCGATTATGGTGATGCCACGTATGGTTGAGCCGGTCACGTCCGTTGGTGTAATATAAACAGTGGAATTGGAGGTATTATTTCCTTGAAGAATAACGGTTGCTGGATTGTCGGCTTCACTTTCAAGAGTCATGGCTTTGGCCCCGAAAGATAAGTTACCTGCAAAGACGTAGGTAAACGGAGAAGCGACGGTTCCTGTAACCCGGATCGTGTCTCCACTTTTACCTGCTGCTATGGCAGCAGGTATGGTGGCGTACTGGGATGGCACATTCAATATAGCGGCATCAGAAACGATGACGTTAAACAAGAAGAAAAACAACCCAAAAAAAGCCACATGCAGGCAACGGCTCAACCTGCTGTTAAAAATAACCATACGACATCTCCCTTGAATACTTTCATCAGCAGGACAAACATGCATCGTTTCTTCGCGCCTGGCCCCTGCCCACTCAGAACCCTTTATTGAACAGTTATTGTTCAAATGCTCATCCCTCGGCAGTCCGAGGTCGGGGAGCTTCTGAAAAAGCGGGGATCATACCGCCGACACCTTTAATATCAGTTTGTACAATCGTTCTCATTTGTACAATCGTCCAAACGACAGGCGCAAAAAATCACAAATATATGAACATTGTTTACGTTAGATAAACATATTTAGCCAACGTGGCCAATCGTCAAATTTGTGATTTTTATGTTCCAAATATATGATTTTAACTTATGTAAAATTTCAGCCTTACACAGCGCGGTTATCCGGACGTAAAAAACCTTCAACCATATCACGGTCATCTACCACCATGATTTTCTGCTGCAAAAGCTTGGCATCTTCACTGTCTATCTTGATGATAGACCTGAATATATCGATAATATTTTTTTCATCCCGAAGCATCAATTCCCGCACAATGGCTTCCCGGTCTTCAAAATAGAAATAGATATTACCTGCGGACATTCCCGCCTCCATGGCAATATCTCTCATGCTGATTTTAAAGATCGATTTTTTTTTAAATAATTTCGCCGTTGCGTCAAGAATGATTTCTTTTCGGGCTTCCCTGGCCTCTTCGCGCAATTCGTCGAAGGTTCGTTTTGACATGTTTCCCCCAAAAATTTGATCGTCGGTTCATTCTCTACATATCTTATCGGCCCCCCCTGGGCCTGAGTTGAATAATCCGATACAAAGTGGGGTATTATAGTTTATTGTATGGACATTAATCAAGCACAATAAACATTGATAACAACATGGGCTATGGTTTAGCATTGAAACTCAACATCTGAAAAAGGCTGGAATAACTGAAATCCTTGACTGTTAATCCATAGATCATGACTTTGAGAAATTGAAAAAGAATCGTCATTTTGAATTCATAAGAAAAAACACTCAGGTTTACACAGTTGGCTAAATATGGTAGTGGAGCATTAACATCATATATGTCATTCAATCTTTATTATTCGGACACAAACCATGACGAAAGATCGTATCGACGTTATCCTGGCAGATGATCAGATCATTACCCGATCAGGCCTCAAAGCTTTGTTTGAAAGGCATGAGAAAATATCTGTGGCGGCTGAAGCTTCAAATGGCCGGGAAGCTGTCCGGCTCGCCCTGGAATTGAAACCTCGTATAGTGATCATGGAAGTCAGTTTGCCTGAATTAAACGGAGTGGATGCGACCCGCCAGATCACAGCTGGAAATCCTGATATCAAAGTCATTGCGCTCACCATGCTTTCACACAGGCAACACGTTTCAGGAATGCTAAAAGCAGGGGCTAAGGGTTATCTTCTGAAAAGCTGCACATTTGATGAGCTGCGCCATGCCGTTTTGACAGTTGCTGATGATAAAACCTACCTGTGTCCATCCATCGCCGACACACTGGTCAAAGACTACATCCATTCATCATCTTCAAAGCCTTCTATCTTGTCACCCTCTCAAGAACTCACAGGCAGAGAACGGGAGGTGCTCCAGTTGATCGCAGAAGGATTGTCAACACGTGAAATCGGACAGAGGCTCTTCGTCAGTGAGTCAACGGTCAACACACACCGAAGGCAGATCATGGAAAAACTCAATATCCACAACATTGCAAAACTCACAAAATTCGCCATCCAGGAAGGTTTGACATTTCTCGAAGGATAGATTCTTTGATTTCAGAGTGTCACAAAAAACCCGGACGGCTCCTACATCAGAGACGACCGGGTTATAATTTTTCTTCTATGTTTAATTGCTCTTAAAATGGGGGTTTTCGGAATTTCCCACTTTTGTTCGATCACTTTGGCCGTTTATACTTGTGTATTTACCTTTGGCGTTGTTTTTTGCCCCGCCGGTAATTGTTGAAAATTCCCCACCCGCATAGTTGTTATGTCCACCGATGACAGACGCATATCGTCCGGCAATATCGTTGGACGCCCCTGAAACAATGCCACCGTAAGAAGAATAGCTGTTTTTGCTTCCCACAATAATGTTGTGTGATCCGCTGCGGGCATCACCACCACCTCTGTATTCATTGTAACCCACAATCAGGTTCCCTTTTCCGTTTGTCTCTGCGGTTGCGCCCCTGCCATTCACAAGCTGAAGATTGACATTACTGAACGTGATTGTTCCGTTGCTGCGGGTTACACCGTTTAGGATTTCATTGACATTTGCAAGCTTCCGCTCCAGCTGATCAATTCTCTTTTCAAGGATGGTAACATAAGCACGTACCGCATCCCCCACTTCCTTGTCCCGTGCAATGCTGTCGTCGATGCGGGCTTCGGGAATCGTACCCGATACCAGAACAGAAACATCATGGGTATGGTTGATATCCGCTTTTCCAAGAAGCGCTTTTTCTATACCCGTCCGCATGAACCCCGACTTGCAATCTTCTATTCCCATTTCCTGGTAGCTTTTATACAGGTTATCCATGGTCATTTCGCTGAAAAGCTTAAGATCGTTGGGACCTACCCAGTGAAGATAGGTCGTGTTGGGAAACGTCACGGGGTTTTCACCATTGGTTTCGAACAAAAGGGCGAAGACCGATGGTTTTCTGGGCATGATCTGCACATCAAACGCCACTGAAATGTATTTTTCATTCATCACATCAAGAGCAATGGGTTTCATAAACTTGATCGTTCGTCTTTTTCTCAGCATCTGCCGTTCCGAAACAAGTTTCTGGGCGTTTTCAACCACAGCTCTGTTTGCTTCAAAAAGTGACATACCACCGGGAAGAAGGGTGTACATCTCTTCGTAACTGTTTATTTTTTTTGCCTGCACGGGCTGGCAAACGATAAGTGTGACCACCATGGAAAAAATTAAACTGAATACAACGTTCCTGCTCATACGCTCTCCCTTGAAAAGTATCTTACCTCTCCTGCCAGTTTCACCCTGACCGATCATTTAATAATAATCCATGACAGCCTGTTTGTAATACTTTGGATTTCTGGCGTGTTCCGCAAGCCCTTTAAGTGTGTCAAAGGGAACCGTACCGGTCTGAATATCAGCAACCCTTGACGGGACAACACCTCCCGGATCGACCATGGTGATAAACACAACTTCCGTGTGGTTTCTGTCCACATACCTAAAGTCAAACCGAGCGAAAAATGCCTTGAGTCTCACCAACCCTTCAAGGACTGGAACCTTATAACGATCTGTTCCACGAAGAACGATGGACACATGATCGTTATCCCAGTCATGATTTGAATTCACCTCCACCACAAGGTCCCTGTTCTTCACCGGCCATATGGCGTCCCACACCAGATGGATGATAAAATTCCCTTTGATCGGATCATCATGAACCATTTTGACAATGGAAGCTTGCCTGCATCCCGGCATCCATCCTGAATACCCCGGAATGTCGAGAAGCACTTCAAACAAGACTTCCCATGGATGCTCGATGATTCCTTCGGCTTTATACGTTTTGAAATCCGAGCCCGGTGTTTCGCTTGAAAAAACTTTGATGCCATCACTGTTTTTAAGCAGTTCCCATTTGTACCCTGATTCATCTGCACAAACAGCAACCGCAAGAAGCAAAAACACGACACTGAAAAGCAATGCCCTCATCCCATTAACCTCCCCCGAAAGATCTCATCCGAAATCTTACACACCATTTTCATAACACGAAATATACGTTTTTTCCGGTAGTATGATTTTTTTGTACTATGCGATTCTGACATAGTCAAGAACTTAGAACGCTTGTTCGCCCGAATAAAATATGTTTATCAGTTGAACAATCGTTATTTGGTGGCCTGGATTGCGGATAAAGAAGGGGATTTATAGGGCGGGTTGAGCCCCGCCCCCAGCAATGCGGATAATGAAATCAAACAAGAGTCTTTCTGTCATCAAGGAGACGAGTAAGCGTTTCGAGGAGTTCTTTTTCTCCATCGCTGACCGTGGCCTGATCTTCCACGCTGCATTTCAGGAGATGAATGGCCACCAGCTTGTCTTCGGGTGAGGTGATCAGTTCAGGAACTGCTGCAATGGCTTGATTAAAATCGGTTTTGAGTATGGCGGCCTGCTTGTTGATCATGTCCTTCACGGCTTTTTTGTCCAGGCTCACCAGATGTTTGCCTGAATCCACCAGTTTCCTGATGAATTCGAGCTGATTTTTATGGCTGATTTTCTTTTTGAAGCTCATGGCGGTAAAACACCGGATCAAACCTTCGGCCATGCCCCCTTGCCCCATAAGATCAACAATGTCCGACCGTCTCCGCACATTGGCCATTTTGATTCCTGCTTCGTAGTGCCGGTCGTTGCCACCGAAAAAGAACCCCATCATGGGATTCCCGTAAATCAGATAAAACATCTGATAGTGGGTCAGGTCCCTCATGTCCCTGTAGTAATCAAGAATGGATCCAATACTTACCGAAGCGGCCTTCTCAACCTTTCTGAACATGTTATCAGGAGCGGCACTCATCCTGTTCGCCCGGATATGGGGGGCGAAGCTTTTAATTGGAAGAAACATGGGGTTGAGATCCGATAACAGATAACGCTTATTCCGAAGGGGGTGAAATCGTCTGAGCATCTCTGCGCTGAACTCGGTGGTCAGCATCCTTACCCATGGGCTTATGATATTCCTGTAATAAATGTCGTTGATTTCGGAAATTCTGCTGACGTATTTGAATTCCAATTCGCCACGGGGTTCATTGATTTCAAGGATGTGTTCAAAATCCCTGGCCTCAAAACGCACATCGAATTCCCCGTCGTCCCTGTCGTCGATAATCATCTGGTAAAGTCCCGGTGCCAGATAATCCACCAGATCCACATGGCCGATCATTTCATGATGCTCCCTGTTGATCACTTTACTCGATACAAAAATCCCCAGATGACCGATGTCTTTGTGGAGAAGATAAATGATCACCTGGCCTTTCCGTTTGAGTTCCTCTACCGAACCCCAGACGCGCATCACCCAGTTCAAGGCCTGCTGGGGAGCGGTGATGTTATCACCGTCAGACGCAAAAAGAAAAATGGGGTCTTTCATCCGTTTCAGATCTACATTCCGGCCGTCTCTAAACGTTATCTCACCTGTCTCCAGCTTGTTTCCCACAAAGAGATCCCGTGTGATAAAACGGATTTCTTCGCCTGAAAGAAAGAAAAAACCATTCCACCACTTTTCAAATTGAAGAAAGCGTTCGGCTTCGTCGTCGATGTTGGCGTAAAGATTGTATTTTTTCTTCCACCAGGTGTTGGCGGGGTTCAGATCTTCAAAATTTTTGACCAGATTTGCTCCGTCAAAAAAACCGTTGCCAAGGTCTGAGCTTAAGGACGCGGTCCAGATTCCGCCGATAAGCCCACCTTTGTATCGAATGGGGTTTCGCACATCTTTTCCGGCCCAGTAGGAAAGAGGCGATCCATTTAAGAAAAGAGGCCCGGTGATGTCCGGTCTGTCGGCAGCAAGAAGAGCTGCTGCCCAGCCAGCCTGACAATTGCCGATAACGGCGGGGTTTTCCGCTTTGGGATGAAAACGACGCACCACCTCGATAAACTGAACTTCCGCTTCGGCAACATCTTCCAGAGTCTGACCCGAAACAGGGTATTGTGAAAAAATCATGAAGTAAACGGGATGTTTCTTTTTCATGGCCAGCCCGACCTCGGATTCTTTCTTCATTCCGCCTACGCCTGGCCCGTGTCCGGCTCTGGGATCGATGATGATAATAGGGCGGGATTCTTCGGGGATATCCCAGTCGTCTTCAGGCATAATCCGGGCAAGGGAATAATTGACGGGCCGGTCAAGATCCCTGCCATTAAAGATGATCTGGTAATCAAAATCAATGACCGGGGGAAGACCTTTATCGTTTTCCTCGATGAAATCCGTACCCTGCTGCCGGACAACATCGGTGAACAGCACCATTCTCTGCCATGCGTCCACGCTGTATTCGAGGGCTTCTTCCATCCAGCCGAGGAAAGGGTATACTTCTTTATAATTAAAAGACATATCCATGGGTTACCTCCTTATTAAGGCCGCCCCTCGCTTCGACTGACGCTAATGGCGAGCCGTTCGCTGATCAATGCGGCTTTGGAGCTTTCCACATAGGCGAGAATCTTACCTGCCGCATCTCCTTTCATGTTCATGAATATCTTTTCAGCGATCACAATATCCATGCTGTTGAAAATCGCGCCAGCCTGTTTGGGTTTCATCGTCGAATACATTTTCACAAGCTGTTTGATCTTCTTTTCCTGGGCTTCCTTGCTGACCACTTCCTTTTCCGAACGTTTTCTTTCTATTTTCTGAAGGCTTTCCTCAATTTTCCTGTGCATGGTTTCCAGTTCACCAATCTTGTCCGAAAGCTCCAGTTTCAGGGCCTTGAGTTTCATCTGTTCTTCTTTCAGTCGTTCTTCCTGCTTTTTAA
Organism: Desulfobacteraceae bacterium; assembly: GCA_041660385.1. Classification (GTDB taxonomy): domain Bacteria; phylum Desulfobacterota; class Desulfobacteria; order Desulfobacterales; family Desulfolunaceae; genus DYJE01. The sequence goes on from JBAZWJ010000020.1 coordinate 58,614, forward strand.
TCTGGAGACGTTTTTCCTCAAGACCTTCCAGTTCCCGACGGGTCTCTGCGGCGGCCTTCTTTCGTTTCTCAGCCTCCACCTTGGGATCTACCGTTTCCTTTTTTGCTTCACCAGGCCCACCTTCCGCTTTTTTTTCACCAGGCCCGCTTTCAGCCTTTTTTTCACCATGGCCCCCACCTTCTTTTTCAGCTTCGGCAGCTTTTTTTTCTTCACCACCATGGCTGCTGCTTTCAGCACTGGCAAACTGTGGACCAATAAATGAATAATCCGCCATCTGGCTTTTAACGATCACAAACGAAACCAGACCGCTGAGTACAATACCTATGACAACAGCAGGAATCCGTTTGTGTTTTCCTGATCCTGCCTTTCCGTCTGTTTTATCTCTCATTGACATGCAACCTCTCTCTTTCACTCTTTTTTCCCAAACACCCCCGAAAGAAGAACCATTTCATCCGAGTCACTCTGGGCGGATTTCAGGGCTTCATTTACATATTCGCTTCTGCGCTTATCTTTCAGGTTTATGATGATTTTTTTCTCAACGGATTTTGTTTGAAGAGCGGACCTCCGTTTTTCAACAATAACCATCAGTCGTGAAAGCGCTTCATTTGCCTCGAATTTTTTCTGTTCCAAGCCGTTCAGGTAATCAATATACATCCCAAGGTTTTCTGAAGTGATCCCTTTTTCCGATTCAACTTCAAGATCGTTTCTCGCTTTCCTGAACTCTTCCTCGATCTCTTCGATATATGCCGTCACCTGATTCACGTCAGACTGGGCCTTAGCCAGCTCCTGCATGGCTATCTGTTCCAGGTGTTCCCGGTAACTGAGCAGGGCTTTCAGGCTGAACTGAAATTTTTTCATTTATGAAAAATACACCGCCTTGAGTTTGTTCAATGCCACTGCGGCATTCTCCTTACGGTCCATAGGTTGCCTTAGAAGGTCATCCAGTTTGGGTTTCAAGGCGATGGCCTGATCAATCAACGGATTGGAACCTTTGGCATAAGCTCCGATGGAGATCATATCTTCCGCCCCCGCATACGCGGAAAGAATCCGGATGGTCCTCTCCCGGAGTTCCAGGTGTTCCGGGGTTGAAACGTCGCGCGCCACGCGGCTTACGCTTTCGAGAACTTCAATGGCCGGATAATGCCCCCTGTTCGCCAGCTTCCGCGAAAGAACAATGTGACCGTCCACGATGGAACGCACCGTGTCTCCCACGGGATCGTTCAGATCGTCACCTTCCACAAGGACAGTGTAAATACCCGTGATGCTGCCTTTGCCCTGGAAGTTCCCAGCCCGTTCGAGAAGTATGGGAATCCGTACAAAAAACGACGACGTATAACCCCTGTTCGTGGGCGGCTCACCTGCCGAAAGGCCAACGTCCCTTGATGACATGGCAAAGCGGGTAATGGAATCGATGATCAGAAGCACATGTTTGCCCTGATCCCTGAAATATTCGGCGATGGTCGTTGCAAGATAGGCTCCCCTCATTCGAACAAGGGGCGGTGTGTCGGAAGTTGCCGCAACAACCACAGCTTTTTTCAGTCCTTCGACACCAAGATTTTCTTCCACGAAATCTTTGACCTCTCGACCACGCTCACCCACAAGACCAATCACCGTCACATCAGCTTCGGTGTGCTTGGCCATCATGCCCATGAGCACGCTTTTCCCAACACCGGAGCCAGCCATAATGGCCACACGCTGCCCCCTGCCTAAAGGAATCATGGTGTTGATGGCCGTAACCCCGACGTCCATCATCTCCGTAATGGGTTTTCGTTGGAGAGGGTTTACGGGTTTTCCGTATAAAGAATAACGAACCGTATGAGCAAATGGCGCTTTTCCGTCTATGGGGTGTCCCATGCCGTCCACCACCCGTCCCAGAAGTTCGTCACCGACTTCCGCTTCCGGTCCTTTTTCAAGGAGAACAATCCGACTTCCTGCCCGTATGCCGCGCACATCGCCGTAAGGCATGAGAAGAACACGTTCTTCTTTGAAACCGACCACCTCGGCCAGAATCACTTCGCCACCGTCGATATAAATAGAACAAAGACAGCCCACACCCATATTAAGGCCCGTCGCCTCTACAATAAGCCCAACCACTTTGACCACACGGCCTTCCAGCTCAATACTGATGCACCGGTCAATGGTTTTCGCATATCTTTCGAAATCAATTTTGTAGTCCATTATCGCAGCCTGCTCTGATCCATAATAGCCCGTCGCACAGCCTCAAGCCGTTCCTCGATAGATGTGGCCACTTCACCCGAAGGCGTTTCGATTCTGCATCCGCCGGGAGCTATCAAATGATCGGAAATCAGAGTGACCTGCTTTAATCCTTTTATCTTTTCAAAAAAATCCTCTTTCACCACTTCCATGTATTCGTAATCCAGAGGATTAACAGTGATAGTCGCGTTGACGGGGTCCTTGATCTGTTCAAAAGCGTGAAGAATGGCGCGTGTGACTATGTCCTTGTCCACCTCCACTTTGCCGTAAACCACTTTTTCTGCCACTTTCCCCACCAGATCGATGATTTTTTCCTCGTAGATCTTTACGATCCGCTCCCACATGTTTTCCACATCCAAAAGAATGGCAGAAAGACGTTCCCCTTTCTCCCGGGCTTCTTCCACACCGGCCATAAATCCTTCTTCTTTTCCCTGCTCAAAACCCTGGGCAAAGGCTTCCTGTCTGATGGCCTCGGGATCAGGTCCGGGGTCAACTGCCTCGACCTTCTCCATTATATCATGAGTCAGATGATCGTGAACACTCCCTTGATCCTCAAGAACCGGGGGCTTTCCCTTTTCAAATTCCTTCCTTGGCCCATAGAGAAGAGAAAAAGGCTGAGTCATCTCTTCGCCGGATCGTTCGTAAAGGGCCTTAAAAACCCTTGCCAACTCCGGATCCTCCAGATCAGGCCCGCTGACTATTTCCCGGTCAAAATGATCAAGCGCTTCGGGAACAAGGGGCGTCCATCCGCCATCATCTTCAACGACTTTTTTTTTATCAGACAAGGACATCGTCTTTGCCCTTCCCACCCAGTGTAATGGTGCCTTCGGATTCCAGTTCTTTTGCGGCCTGGACAATGGCCTGCTGAGCTTCTTCCACTTCGGACAGCTTGACCGGCCCCATGACCTCCAGATCTTCCAGAATCATCTCGGCGGCCCGTGATGAGAGGTTCCCAAGAATCTTGCTCTTCATTTCCTCGCTGGCTGTTTTCATTGCCATGGTAAGCTGAGGGCCTTCCACCTTCTTCAGGATCTCTCTCATACCCCTGTCGTCCACATTGATAAGGTCTTCGAAAACGAACATCATATCCCGAACACTACCCGCCATTTCCGCATCCTCTTCTTCGATGGCTTCCATGATGGCTTCTTCCGTGGCTTTGTCCACACCGTTTAAAATATCCACAAGAACTTGAAGACCGCCCACCTTGCCTCCGGAGCTCACCATGTTTTTCATTTCCGCCCTCAAGGCCGTATCCACATCTCTTACGATATCTTCAGGGACCTGCCCCAGCTGGGCCACTCTAAGGGCGATGTCCCCTTTCAACTCCGAAGGAAAAGAAACCATGACATCAGATGCGATATCCGAGGGTAGATGGGCCATGACCATGGCTATGGTTTGTGGATGCTCGGTGGACAGAGTGGACGCGAGGGCTGAAATATTAACTTCGCGGCTCCAGACAAAAGGTTTTTCTCTTTTCCGCTCCTCAATGTCCTTCAGAATCATCTCGGCCCGTTCAGGATCAAGCGTGCGCTCAATGACGTTCTTCAAGAAGCCACTGGATTCAACCACCAGCTTGGATTCCCCTTCGTAGAGCCGGACAAAATCCTGGGATACGGACGACAGCTCCTCGGGTGAAATCGTTTCGATCTGGCCCATGGCAGCCGCCACTTTCTTGATTTCTGAGTTGCTCATTTTCTTGAAAATTTCAGAAGCATAACTTTCACCCATATTCAGAAGAAACATGGCGGCTTTTCTGGCCCCTGCCATTTTTTTGTCGCCGCCTTCTTTTTTTTCGTTATCGCTCATCTTTATCTCCTCCCCCACCTTCACTCAACCAACCCTTGATGATATTCGCCGCGCGGTTAATGTCCTCACGCGCCAGAAGCATGGCTTTATCTTGAACAGTGATTGCCCTCTGCTTGGGCAGCAGTGCTTTGCCCTGAGAGTCCAAAAGCAGCTTGTCCGGTTCTTGTTCAGAAAGAAGCTTGTCTCCTTCAGGTGACGTAACCTGCTGAAAAGTCTTCAATAACGGCTTCACCACGAACAGGAAAATCAGTGCAATCAGGAGGATGTTGGCGATAGGCTTTCCGTATTCTTTTTTGATGTCATCCCAGTTGAAGCCAGCACTTTCCTGGGCGTTGTTCCAGATTTCTCCCGAAGAGAACGGAATGGATTCCAGAGATATCTGGTCTTCTCTGTCTGCGCTGTAACCCATGGCCTGCTTGATCAGGGTTTCGAAACGGGTCAATTCCTCCGGGGTTCTGGCAACATAGACCGATTCCGTTTTCCCTTTATCGTTTTGTTCCATTTTGTATGTTCCATCAAGAACGGCAGCCACCGAAAGCCGCGTCACTTTGCCCACGGGGTTCTGGGTTACCCTTACGGTTTTACTAATCTCGTAGTTGACGGTTTCATCCTGATGCTCCGCAGTTTCTCCGGGGCCCTGGCCTCCAGGAGTGGCTGCACCAATGGGATTCACACTTGAGATGTTGCCAGGGTTCCCGGGGCGTTTATCCGATTTGTCCCCCACGGTCTGCTTACTTCGTATAACCTGGGCGTCCGGATCGTAGATCTCCTCGTTCATATCCACTTTGGCGAAATCCATGTCTGCTGTAACACGGACAATGGCCTTTCCCGGTCCCACAATTTCTTCCAGCATGGTCTGAATCCGTCCAGCCATGCTTTTTTCATAGCTCAGTTTGTGTTCAAACTGCTTGTTCATAGGCGATTCCGATTCATCAAGCCCCAAGCCCTTGGACAGCACCTTGCCATCCGAATCCACCACCGTCACCAGTTCGGGTTTCAGATCTTCCACAGCACTGGCCACCAGATGAACGATAGCCGCCACCTTTTCCGGCGGCATCTTTGATCTTAATTTTAAAAACACAGAAGCCGAAGGAGGTTTAACATCTTCCACAAACACAGAGTCCTTGGGCAATACGATGATGACCCTGGCGTCCTTGACTTCTTCTATCTCCTTAATCGTGCGGGACAGTTCACCCTGAATGGCTCTCTGGAAATTGAGCTGCTGCACAAACTCCGTCGTTCCAAAATCGGTTTTATCGAATATCTCGAAACCCACGCCGGATTTTGGAAGACCGGCTTCTGCAAGACCCAGCCTGGCATCATGAATTTTCGATTCAGGAACCATGACCACACTTTCGTTCTGCTCGAATTTATAAAGAATTTTAAGCTCTTTGAGTTTTTCAACAACCGCCGCAGAATCTTCGGCAGCAAGCCCTGTGATCAGAACCTGATACTCCGCCTTGTTTGCCCAGAGGAAAATCCCGCTGAACCCGGCCACGACAAAAAACACGATGGCTCCAGTGGCGATTTTTCGTGATAGAGGAACATCCCTGAAGTTGTTTATCACTTGTACAAGCGGATTGGCCATAATTACCTTTATATTTGCATTTTGACAATATCGTTATAGGCTTGCATAACCTTGGCCCTTACCTGGACAAGGTAGCGGAGAGAGATGTCCGCTTCGCTAACAGAAATCATTCCGTCGTGGATGTCCATATCACCTCGGATCACTTTCTGAATCGAATCGTCGGCGTTATGCTGTTTTATGTTCACGTCGGTGAGCATGGCTTTGAGTCGCTCGCTGAAATCGGGATTCACAGATTCTCCGCCATTTTCCGTTTTTTTTGCAGCGGGCATTCCGAATGAACTTTTGTTAATGGAATTAATCATGGATAAGTCTCCTATTCACCGATGGTCAGTGCACGTCTGATCATGCTTTTCGTGTTTTCAATCACTTTCACACTGGCGTCGTAAGATCGTTTGGCCACAATCATGTCGGCCATTTCCGTCAACGTATCCACATTGGGCATTTTCACATAACCCGTAAACGGGTCCGCATCCGGATGAGCCGGGTTGTGAACAAGTCTGAAATTCTCCTGGGATTCCACCACCTCGTCCACCTCAACACCTTTGTAATCCCGGTTGATCTGATCAAAGGTTTTTTTGAAATCCATGTCCTTGCTTTTAAGGACCACCATTTTCCGTCTGTAAGGGCCACCGTCTGCTGTCCGGGTGGTTTCGGAATTGGCAAGATTTTCGGAAATCACATTCACCTTGGTCCGCTGAGCAGCAAGGGCCGTTGCGCTAATATCAAGAGATTTGACAAGATCCATTATCGGCCTCCTTCGGTGATGGCGTGTTTCAGGATATTGATCTTACGTTTGAGCATTTCTACACTTGTTCTATACTTTATGTTGTTTTCAACCAGATGGCCCATTTCCGTATCGATGTTCACAGGGTCCGGATAAAAGGGATCGCGCTTGATATAAGTGGACTCGGATAACGAACCTTCAGTGCCCACAGCAAAATGCCGCTCGTTTGTCCGGGCAAGTTTTTCTGTCTGCCTGGTCATTTCTGCCGCAAGGGTTTTCTTGAAATCAAGATCCCTTGGTGTAAAGCCCACCGTATCCAGATTGGCTATATTCCCGGAAATCAGGCTGTGCCGCCTTGCCGAAACACCCACAGACTTTTCAAGTGTCCTCATTGTGTTATCGAACAGATAGGAATCTGACATGAATCACCTCGTGCTTAATAATCTTTAAACGTATCGCCTGATGAGAATGGAAAAACCCGAAAGAACTTAACCCGCAGAAAAAAGAAACATGCCCATGGCAACCGTATTCATTTCACTAAATGTTTTTTGCAACATATGTGCCTGTTATCCAAAAAAGTCCCCCCTGTGACATCAGACAGGTGATAGCTATTGAGATTAGCGGAATGGTATATATTCACAGATGGCACTTTCAATAAAATAAACGTTCGATGTTGATGAACTCGTAAATAGTAGCCTGATGGCTATGGAAAAAGGCCCATAGGCAAGGCATAGTGTTTGGCCAGGCGTGAAGGCATACATGTAGCATGTCGAACGTCTGGCCAAACACTATAACGCCGCATATGGGACTTTTTACGACGCCATCGATGTTGGACGTTCATTCTTCATTCCCCATCTTCCGCCGCCTCATCCGTCTCCCCTTCTTTATACTCATTCAACTTATTCCGAAGGGTCCGAACGCTGATCCCGAGAAGAGTGGCCGCATGGGTGCGGTTCCAGCCTGTTTTATCCAGAGTATGAAAAATCATTTTCTTTTCCATATCCCTCAAGGGTGAAGACAGAAGCTCCTCAGGAAAACCGCCCGACTGAACGTTGCCCACTGCTGATACAGGCGCATCAGGTGTTTCAAGAAAAAGGTCAACCGGCGCGATCATGTCGGTTCTCGCCAGAAGCACTGCTCGCTGGATGATGTTTTCAAGCTCACGGACATTGCCTTTCAATGGCAACCGTTTCAGCTGATCCAGAGCTTCTTTCGTCAAACATTTGACATGCCGTCCGTCAACAGCATTGAACTTACGGATAAAAAATTCGCAGAGAAGCTCGATATCGTCGAGCCGTGTCCGGAGAGGTGGAATGGACAAAGGAATCACGTTCAGCCTGTAAAAAAGATCTTCCCGGAACTCCCCTTTTTCAACCCATTCGGTGATGTTCCGGTTCGTTGTGGCCACGATGCGCACATCCACGGGAACAGGAGCGCCTCCACCTAACCGGTCAACTTCTTTTTCCTGAATTACCCGAAGGAGTTTGGACTGTAGGTGAAGCTGCATTTCCGTAATCTCATCCAGAAGCAATGTCCCTTTATCTGCCTGTTCGAACCTTCCGGCTTTTCTCGAAATGGCTCCGGTAAACGCTCCTTTTTCATGACCGAACAGCTCGCTTTCAAGGAGATTTTCAGGCAGTGCCGCACAGTTCACCGCGACAAAAGGCCCTTTGTTTCTTCTGCTTTTTTCATGGATATACCGGGCGAACAGCTCCTTGCCTGTTCCGCTTTCACCTTTGATAAGAATGGAAGCCGTACTGTCAGCCACCTGATCAACAAGAGACTGGATACGGAGCATCTCCGGGTTTCTTGTGATAATCCGTACTTTTTTCCCTTTGCCCTGTTCACGACGGCCTTCATCCGCCCGCTTGAAAGCGTTTTCCACAGAGGCCAGAAGCTGTTCGGTTGTAACGGTTCCAGTGAGAAAATCAAACGAGCCCGCCCTCATGAGAGCGATCGCCTGGTCAACCGAAGCATCAGAAGAAATCGTTATCACGTCTATTTCAGGGCGACGTTCTTTGGCCTTCAGGATAAAGTCCACCGCTGCCATGCCCGGTGCGTCGGCTGCCAAAATCACAAGCGCAAACGGCGTGCTTTCCACTTTGAGCAGGGCGTCAACTTTGTCATGGGCAGATGTCACAGGACACCCCCAGTTTTCTAGAACCGCAATCATTTCCCGCTTTGACGTTTGATTACCGTCCACTACAAGTATATTTCTGGATTCGCTCATGATTTATTCCAAATCATCTCAATAGTTTTTATCCAGTTTATCTTTAAGATTCATAGTCCTGAGCCGTTCCCTGGCCATCCCGCTCCAGAATGAATCACCATTATCCACCACATAGGTATAAGAACTAACCGCTTCATCGTTCTTTTTCATGTGCTGATACGTTTCACCCATCAAAAAATATATTTCTGTCAACTCCGAAGGCGCCGTGCTGGTTTCCACGGCTTTTGATAAAACACTGGCAGCTTTGCCCCACTGTTTCAACTTCATGTGGTTCTCTGCCAAATTCTTATATACTGGACTAAGTATCTCGGCATACCCCTCCGGATCGTTTGATAAAAGGGCTGCTGCATTTTCAAGAGTGGCCACAGCCGTTCCATAATCCCCAAGTTCACTGTTGTTTTTAGCTATATCCGAGAGAATGCGGACTCTGTTTTTTGCGTCGCCCGTTCGTTCATAGGCTTTCCTCAAACTGGCAATGGCCTTGCTGTGCTGCTTCTTCTCAAAAAAAATCTGCCCCATCCGTGAGCATACTTCGGCTGTTTCCTGCCCACCGGGAAATCGCTTCAGGTAGTTCGAGTAAAGCTCCAGGGCTTCGTCATCACGTCCGGCCTCATCCATGGAAACGCCCAGAGCATGGATAAGTTGCCGGGTGCGCCGCCTTTCCCCTGTTCTGTTGTAAGCCTTCTGCAAAGTAGCCACCGCGCTCTCGAAAAGATGGGACTTGAGATAGGCCATGCCCACCGAGTAAAAAATCGCCGGTGACTCAATGTCGTCCAGATATTTCCTGTCCGTTTCATAACGGGATATCAACTCTGTGGTATCGTCGGTTTCCAGAAGTTTTTCGAAAATATAACCTGATGAATCCTGAATCAGACGCACCGCATCCTTCTGAAGCTCTTTTGGTTTAAAAATGAGTAGTGTTTTTGCCGTTTCGATACTTTTTTCATATTGTTTGGCCTGGTTCTGAAGAAGAGCAAGACGCATCATGGCAAGCTGGGCAAGAGGATTCTTTGGGTATTCTGTGATCACCATGGTATACATCTTTTCCTTTTCCTCAGGATTATCCAGATACTCGGCAAGCCGCATGGTGCTGATCACGAAACCATTGGTTTTCGGGAATTTTTTCGTCACCAGTTTGAAGATTTTGACAGCCTGCTCCTTGCTCTTCATTTCCAGCATAATATCGCCGATACGCGTCAACAGAGTGTCTCTGTCATCAATCTCAGGATAAAGATTATACACTTTAAGGAGGGTTACCATCGCCTTTTCAAATTTCCCTGTCAGGTAATAGGAATTGCCAAGATAAAAGAGAAGTTCGGACGATTGGAAAACCATCTGCGGATTTTCTGCAATAAGCTCTTCAAAAATCCGGATGGCCGCATGATAATCACCAGTGTTAAACAAGGCTTTACCCAATTTAAGCTTTGCTTTTCCGATGAATGACCCGCTGGGGAAACGGGCCACAACATCCTTAAGCGTGTCTATTGCAAGCTGGGTATTGTTCTTTTCAGTATAAATCCATCCCAGCTCAAACATAATTTCAGGAATACCGGGATAGCTGTCCTTGTATGTGTTCTTGACAATGTGAAAATACCCTTCAGCCTGGTTGTGGTCACCCATGAGAAGGTAGATTTTCCCCAGAGATGTCAAGGCGTATGCCACATAAGCTGATTCAGGATAATAGCTGATCATGTCCTGAAAATGGTCTGCTGCTTTCACATAATCTTTTTGTTCCTGGTCGCTTTCTTCCAGTTCCTTGAAATAACTTTGAGCCTTGAACAACATCACATATTCCCGACAAGTCGGCTGTAATTTCGGATCATTTGTGTAATTATTTAAAATTGATAAAGCATCAGACCACTTCCCCTTTTCGGCGTAGCCTCGGGCTTTCAAAATATCCGGATGGTCTTCACATCCATGGGGTTCAAGTTCAAGGTAAAGATCGTCGCTTGTTTTGAGTTTGCCGCTCTCGTTTTTTTTCAGCCCCTGGAACAGTGATTTATCATGTTCTGAACCGTATCGAGGAACTGCTTTCTTTTCCTGGCTCGGCATACTTTCGTGATTAATGCTGTCTGCCTTGTGAGCCTCATTGCTTTCTACCCCGTGGGCATTTTCAGCCGCATGAGGGTGGACTTCATTACCGGTCTTTGCATTGAAAGGTGAATCATGCCGTGGTGTATGGCTTTCCGCTGTTTCATGACCCTCCTCAACAGGCTTATGCGGGACAACCTCTTCCGCTGACCCATGATGATCCGTTTTTGCCTCTTTGACCGCGCCATGCGTCCGATTCATTTTACTTGCCCGGGGCTTTTTAGTCGGGGCTTTATGCTTTTGAGCCAGTGACGATTTTACCACCGTTGCTTTTTTGACACTCCATACTGGCACGATAGCAAGAGTCTTTCCATCTCCTGCCCATTGGGAAGAAAGGGAGTCCACGTCCCTGTTCGTGGTAATGACAATAGAAACAACTCCTTTTTGAGTCTGGGCAACACTCACATCATGAATAAATGAACCACCCAGGCCTTTCCTTGCAAATGTCTCTGCCATTTCAACACCTCTAAACGCCACGAGGATTTCCCGGTTGTCAAACTGGACCACTTTATACGGGGCTTTTCCGGTCAAGTTGATCAGAACCGTGCAGGGTTCGTTTTTTACATTTACACCCTTCAGCTCGCTTGAATGGGCGGATGCAGCACGGAGAAAGGCAAGCCCCATTACAAGGGAGATAAAAAAGATGATGCGAATCACGGTTTTTCGTCGGGTCATGGTTCAAGCCATCGTTAAGGTAAGGACATGGATACATCTATCTATCCAAATTATTTGCAAGCCATATGCCACAATCCATGAATGCTTTCCCCTGGCGGCTTCTGCTGAAGAGAGAAAACGAAAAGTTCGCATATCTATTTGAAATCAATAAACTATTACTATAACCCATAACTATTCCGGCCCTGTTGACCATGTAAACCACCACACGAATCCATGCACCCATCATCTCTTTCCGCCAATCTTTTGGCGCATATTTGAGTCCTGATATGCAAAAACAAAAAAAGGGGCGGGTTGAAACCCGCCCCTCAACGCTTATGGGAAGCTTTTTACGACGCCATCACTCTACTTCATCCTCATCTGTCCAGTCTTCGTGATCCGGGCAGAGATTCATCTTCTTGATTTTTTCAACAAGGGTTGTACGTTTCATTTTGAGCATTTCAGCGGCCTTGGCCTTTACCCAGTTGGTTTTGCCCAAAGCGTGCAGGATCAGCTTTTTTTGATGTTCTTCCACAGCTTCATTGAAACCCATCCCGTTTTCAAAGAAATCCTCAAGGGGTGAAATCGCTTCAATGATTCCTGACTCCATTCCGGAGATATAATCGGGAAGATCACACAGATCCACCGTCTCCTTCTCCACAAGAACTGAGATCCTTTCCATCATGTTTTCAAGCTCTCGCACATTGCCCTGCCATTCATAACGACAGAGTGCCATCATGGCCTCGGGTGAAAACTGTTTGATACCCCAGCTGTTTTTTTCATCCATTTTTCGAATAAAATGATCGACCAGAAGTGGGATGTCTTTTCTCCGCTCTCTTAAAGCTGGCACTATGATGGGGATCACGTTCAAGCGGTAAAACAGGTCTTCCCTGAACGAGCTCTCTTTGATGGCCTTTTTCAGATCCTTGTTTGTCGCGGAAATAATCCGAACATTGACGTTGATGGAACGGGTCCCGCCCACACGTTCAAAGCATTTTTCCTGAAGCACCCGGAGAAGTTTAACCTGGAGATCAGGGCTCATGTCACCAATTTCATCAAGGAAAATCGTACCGCCATCCGCAAGTTCAAACCGTCCCACACGTGTGCGGTGTGCCCCTGTGAAGGCCCCTTTTTCATGGCCGAACAATTCACTTTCAAGGAGATCCCTGGGGATTGCCCCGCAGTTGATGGTGATCATGGGGGCGTTGCGCCTGTTACTGTTGGCGTGAATGGCTCTGGCAATCAGCTCTTTTCCCGTTCCACTTTCTCCGGTGATAAGAACAGTGCTGTCTGTTCCTGAAACACGGGAAACAACGGCCGATATTTTTTTTATCGCATCACTTTCGCCGATGAAATCGCCGAATTGAAACAACAATTCTTCATCCATAGCAGATGAAGCAGCGGTTGTCTCACCGTCTTTGCCTTTTCCTGTGATCTCGGGAAAAAGTGTCATATGTTCATGTTCTCCCGCAAATATAATCTGCGACATAATACCCTCATAATCGAATTCCGAGATATGGCCTGGGAAAATAAAACGTCACTAATGATACCGCTTGGGCCTGGAAGTACCCTGCTGATCAGATAAGATGGAATAGTGGTGTCACCGTCGGCGGTTTCACCTTGGCCGAAAGGCAAGATTCTCCCCGTCAATCCAGTATTTTATCAAGTTTTTCCGCAATCGCCTCTGCGGTAAACGGTTTAACGACATAGTTGGAAACCCCTGCCTGAACAGCTTCAATAACGTTCTGCTTCTGGGCTTCTGCTGTGACCATAAGAAAAGGTACCTCTCTATAGACAGGATCGGACCTCACGGTTTTCAGAAGATCAAGACCTGTCATTTTCGGCATGTTCCAATCTGAAATGATCAGATCGTACGTTGTTTTTTTCATCTCTTCAAGAGCAGTGGTCCCATCGTCCGCTTCCCCGATGTTCGTGTACCCGAGCTGCTTGAGTATATTTTTCATGATGCGCCGCATGGTGGCGAAATCGTCCACAACGAGAATTTTAATCGCATTGTTCATAGCTTAGGCCCTCTCATACTCCGAATAGCTCATATTTCCAATGTCAGAATGAATAAGCGGATGCTCGTCATATTCATGCTTCAAGACACACCTCAATGATAAAACTGCCCCCTTCGGTGGTAAAAGGTATGGCGATTTTAGGTCCGTCCGTATAGTGGGTCACACAGTGCCCCCGGCCACTGATCACCGTGGGAATCGCCGCATGAAAAAGTCGCCCCAGTTCTTCGAGTTCTCTTCTCGCCTGGCCGGAAATCATATTCACAAGCTCGCCCACAGCATCAGCCACTTCATGGTTCAGCTCCGTCATTTCTTCGCCAAACATATTGGAAACAATTTTAAGAATGCTTCCCTGATCGAAGGTCACGGCAATGGTTCCATTTGATTCGCCTGTGAGTCCGATGACACCTGTCACGTCTCCTTTGGCCTTATCATCTTTTTTGAGATAAGGCTTTCCCACCTTGCACTGAACAAAAGCCATGGTTAAAAGGACATTGGTTGTCGCATTTATGAAGGGATTGATCAGATTTGCATCCATGCTGAATCAAAGTCCTTTCGTTATAAAGTGAGTCTACCCTTTTCAGATGTCATCCGATTCGGGGGAATTGTATCTGACAATATTCTTAAGATGTGTGTACGTATCAAGATCCACCGAATCGAAAAAAATGGCATATCCCTCTGCACTGACCCTCACCACACGGCCCTCCATCTTAAGCACCATGTCTTCTTCGAGACCTTGAAGCTTTATGGACACCTGACAGGGCGTATTCTGCCTGGGAGCCTTAGAAGTCTGGACAAATACCCCACGCAAACTCAGATCTTTCGAGCTGCCTTTATAATGGCTTTCCACGCCTTCGACAGTCACGGTAACCTCCGTTTCGAATTCGACCCTTATCCCATTACGCCTTTCTTGAATATCCTGCTTCACCATATGAATACTCCACAGGTTCTTTTGCTTAAAGAAGCACTCGGCAAGGCATTATTTTTCACCATTCCCGGTGGCTCTGATTTGTCTTCTCTGCTGACTGAAGGTGTATTGGACCAGGCGTTCTTTCTCATCGTCGCTCAAGTCCACAAACTCAATACCAGTCTGGTAATACGTCCTGTCGTTTTCCTTTATTTCCGAAGATCTCACAACACGACCTAAGGTTTCCAGACGTCCGTGGAGAAAACCCGGCAATGCGATTGAAAGACGCATCATCGACCCTTTGTCCAGATTCTCCGGCAGAGTCAGGCTGATTCCCGATCCGCTTATATCCACCGTATCAAACACATCAATTTCCCTGACCCCCGATTCCTGCTCTTCAAGTTTTTCAAGAATACGATCCAGCTTTTCTTCGATATGAAAGAGCACAGTGACCAGGGATGACATTACCGTTCCAACTGCGTTTTCCCCCCCTGTTATCGCCTCGCTGACCCCGGGGATATCGAGCCTTTTTCTCACGAAAACCTTTTTCCCATCCTCGATAAGAACAGCACGGGTTTTCGCCGATACGGAAGCTCTGAAGTGATTCCTGTTCATGGGTGTCTGGGTATCAATCATTTTTATCGGTCTCGTTCAATGGAATCCGTCTCAGTCAGACCAGGAACATGATTTTTCGTAAAATGGAATTGGATGAAAGATAACATCAAAAATCGAAAAAAATTATACCATTGGAAACACCTGGTGTAAACACGTAAAAACAGCATGTAAAACTTCATCTGAAATAAAACACGTGAATCACGCAAACATCCATCGGCCCTCCTCGACCATCCGCACAAACGCACCCACTACCCGAGGATCAAATTGTGCCCCTGAACCTTCTTTAATGATAGACATCACTTTTTCCAATTCCAGTTTTTTTCTGTAGGCTCTGTCCGACGCCATGGCGTCATAAGCATCTGCCACGGACATGATCCGAGAAAGAAAAGGAATGGCAACTCCTTTCAACTTATCAGGATAACCGGAACCGTCAAAACGCTCATGATGGTGCCGGATGATCTGAGTCTCTCTGTCCCATAAACCAAGCTGGCTGACGATCATCGCGCCAATGGCCGGGTGTTCTTTGATGATTTCAAACTCTTCATCGGTGAGTCGGCCCGGCTTGAGAAGGATATTATCTCTGATGCCTATCTTGCCGATATCGTGTAGCCGCCCGGCGAAGTTGAGAAGATTCAGTTCATCTTCCGAACAGCCCATCTCACGTCCAATAGCCACCGCCATTTCCGCAACCCTGTTCGAATGTTCCTTGGTGTAAGCGTCCCTTGCTTCCACGGCTTTTACAAAAGCTCTTAACGTGGAGAACAGGTTCTCGGATATGGTTTCGTAAAGGGCGATGTTTTCCGCCGTATCCGCCGCTTTCTGGGCCATGAACGACAGATAGTAGAGATCTTTTTCGCTGAACCGGTAAGCCCCTTCTTCCACAAAAGCAGTCACCACACCAAACACCTTGTCCCTAATTTTGAGAGGAACAACCATGGCCGATACGATCCATTCCGGAAGATCCCGTTTTCCGCCTGTGCAATCGGTGATCAAAAGGGGAATCCCGTCTTCGACGATTTCGGCCACCAGCTTTTCCAGACAAATACCCACATTCTGGCCTTCATAGGATTTCTTTGACGAAAAGTTGACCAGAAAAGGCGTCTCTTGCGAGGAGCTGATGATGTAAAGCCTAGCATCATCGGCGTGGGTCACTTCACGGGTCAGCTCAACGATCCGGGAGAACAATTCTCGGCTTGAGTTCACCTGCTCGAAATCATTCATGATTTTGTTCAGATGGCTTAATTCGTCCACCTTGACCATCAGTTCCTTGTTCAAGGCTTCGATGCGCTGTTTGCTGGCCAGCTCTTTTTTCAGCAGAATGTTGTCTACGAAAACCTGACGCTGCCTGAGAACACGGCGAACACACAACTCCATCTGATCCAGATTCACCGGTTTGATCAGAAAATCAACCACCCCGTTTTTCAGGGTATTGATGGTGTTTTCAAGGGATGGGTACCCGGTCATGACGATCACAGGAATGGTCATGTCTTTTTCCCTGATATGTTCTGCCAGTTCCAACCCGTCCATACCGGGCATATTGATATCTGTAAAACAGCAGTCCACATCGTTTTTGGAAAGGACATCAAGGGCCTCACGGCCGTTTCCAGCTGTTATGACATGATAATTCTTCTGTGTGAAATATTCGCTTGCGACTTCAAGGATGCTTTCTTCGTCATCAACAAACAAAATGGTCGTTTTTTGTTGGGTCATGATATGGGGTCCGACAGTCTCTACTATGTTCTATCGTTTGTAAGAATAACTGATTGAACAGCAATAACTCGTGATTTTGTTATGCCTTAGGCTGGTTTGTTTCGTGATTGTTTCGTCAGAAGTTTTTTCAATCGGTTTCTTTTTTGTCTTGTTTTTATTGTGTTAATGTTAAAACATTTTCCCCGATATTGCAAAAAGAAAGTGGATCGTTTAAAAGAAATCAATACATAAATACCCATTGGATAGCTATTTCAACGTTTCGAGGAGATTTTGTGGTTCCTATCGTTCTTCATCATTCCATCTGCCTTACCCAGATTCCTTCGGAGTTGACAACCCATCTTAAAAAAGAACTGACACTCCCGAACCCGGTGTACATGGACAACGAAAAACAGGGAAGATGGAACAAAGGGATCCCAAAAAATCTTGAATTTTACCTTGAAAATGATCAGGCTTTTGAAATCCCAAGAGGGTTCATGCGGCAGCTTATCACGACCCTCAACCGGTTCGGCCTTGAATTTGAACTCATGGACCAACGGCGGCGGCTTCCCGAAGTGGATTTTCAGTTTTCCGGCGAACTGAAACCCTACCAGGAAAATGCCTGCTCGGATATTCTGAAAAAGCATTTTGCCGTGCTCACGGCCCCCACCGGTTCGGGTAAAACGGTGATGATGCTCAACATCATCGCACGACGCAGGCAGCCCACCCTCATTCTGGTTCATACAAAAGAGCTTGCAGCTCAGTGGGTGGACCGAATCGAAAAATTTCTTGGAGTCCCTGAGCAAGAGCAGGGATTCATAGGTGGTGGCCGGTTCTCGCTGGGCGAAAAAGTCACGGTGGCCATGGTGCAAACCCTCTACAAACATAAAGATGAAGTATGGCCCCATATCGGAAATCTGGTGGTGGACGAATGTCACAGAGCTCCCAGCCGAACGTTCCATGAAGCCGTATCCTCTTTTGATTCTTATTACATGACCGGCCTGTCCGCTACGCCATTCAGGAGAGACCGCCTGTCCAAGCTGATATTCTGGTATCTTGGCGATCGCGTCCACGATGTGGATAAAAAAGATCTGGTGGATCAGGGAGACATTCTTCAGGCCGAAGTGGTGTTCAGGCCCACGGCCTTTTCATCTATGACCGATCCCACACACTACTACAGCCAGTTGATGTCGGAGCTCATCGAAGATCCTGAAAGAAACAAGCTTATTGCGGAGGACATCGCCATGGAATCGGCAAATAACAATGGCGTCTGCCTCGTTCTCTCTGACAGAAAATACCATTGCCGGATCATCCGGGATATCCTCAAAAATGACCATGGCCTTGAAGCAGACCTCCTCACCGGAGATCTCAAGGAGCAGGAACGCCGCGACGTTCTGGACCGTTTAAACGAAAACCGCATTTCAATCCTTATCGCCACGAGCCAGCTTCTGGGTGAAGGTTTTGATTCGGACAAGCTCACCAATCTTTTTCTTATATATCCCATCCGCTTCAAAGGGAGACTGCTTCAGTACCTTGGCCGGATTCTGAGACCCGGCAAAGGTAAAAAAGCTAAAGTTTTCGATTATGTGGATGTGCACATCGGCGTTCTCGAAGCCGCCGCACGGGCGAGGCACAGCGCGTATACATCAAACGCTTCGTAATAATCAGGGCGGGTTTGGAACCCTCCCCTACACGACACCATCTTCAAAGTACACACTCCTCTCGTAGGGGTGGGTTCTAAACCCAACCCCGGATTGCCACTATAAATGGGTGCACTTAAAAATATCATCTTTCTTCTCAGGCAAATCGCAATTCACCTGTTTATTAGCCCCGCAGGAGCAGCAGTCTCCGCAGCCTCCGTTTGTCTCAGCCTTCAGTTTTTTTAAAAAACGTCTGATGATAACCACTGCCGCCGCTGCAACGATAAGACCCACTATGATCTGGTCCATAAAACCTCCGTATACCTTTTTCAAAAATCAAAAACCCATAAGGCTACCGGTCTGATAAACAAGCACGGCAAGTAAAAAAGCCAGCGTGGTGTTGAACGCCATGGAAAAAGCCCCCCATTTCCATGAACCGGATTCTTTGACAATACACACCACCGTAACAAAACATGGTGCATAAAAAATGGTAAAAATAATGAGACTTAATGCTGACAGTGGACTCCATGCCGGATTGGATGCCAGGGAATCCCCTAAAGATTCCGTAGCCTCGGGGTCCACATCCCCCATGGAATAAGCCGTGCCCAGCGTGGAAACAATCACTTCTTTAGCCGCAAAACCTCCCACCAGAGCGATGTTTGTCCGCCAGTCAAAACCCGCAAAGGACGTAACCCCTTCAAGAGAAGAACCGATCCGACCTGCCATGGAATTCCGTAAGGCGGCCTCGTTTTCTTCAGCTTCCAGGGCTTTGATCGCAGCATCTCTTTTTTCAACGACAGACGGAATTGATTCACCGCCAGACGCCGAAGTTTGAATCTGAGCCTTCCGTGACTCAAAACCTTCTTTTGCAGAATCCGGAAGTCCGGGAAAAGTCATCATGGCCCAAAGCAGAATTGAAATACCCAGAATGGTGGTTCCCGCTTTTTTCACGTACTGAAACGTTCGCTCAAAGGTGTGGATCAGCAGCCCTTTAAATGTTGGCAAACGATAAGGAGGGAGCTCCATAACGAAAGGCGTGGACTCTCCACGGATCAACGTCATGCGGAGCAATTTTGCAGCAAGCAATGCCCCCACCCAGGAAATCACCGTGATAATCATCATCATGGTCGCTTCGTTTTTCGAAAAAAATGCTCCCACAAGAAGCGCGAAAACAGGGAGTTTGGCACCGCAGTTCATAAAAGGAACTGTCAGAAGTGTAGCCAGCCTTTCCTTGGGAGAACGCAACGTCCTGCTGGCCATGACACCGGGAACGGCGCATCCGCCCGCAATTCCACCAGACACAATAAAAGCCATCACCGAACTTCCATGAAGGCCGAAAATTCTGAACACCCGGTCCAGCATGAACGCTACACGGGCCAGATAACCGGAATCTTCAAGGATAGCGATACCAAAAAACATGAACATGATAAGAGGTGCAAAACCAAGGACACCACCCACACCATCGATGATACCTGAAATCACCAGGGATTTAAGCAGGGAATCGGCCATATGCGCATCGGCTGTTGCTCCGATCCATTCAATGGCCTTTTCGAGCCATGCCACAGGCGCTTCGCTCAAAGTAAATGTAAAAAAATACAACCCGAATAACACAGCCGCCATGATCACAGGACCTGCCAGCCGGTTCACCAGGATCTTGTCAATCTTGTCGGAAAGATACAGGCGGTTTTCATCATAACGGTGAACCATAACTCCCTGTTTCATAATGGAGCTGATGTAACCGTAACGATAATCTGCGATCATCGCTTCCGGATAGGTTTCCAGAGTCTTTTTCAAATGATCGGTCACCGTGTCCTTGACCTGTTTCAGTGACGCGTAAAGACCTGAATCCGCCGATTTCATGTAGTCAATAATTTGCTGGTCGTTTTCCAGACATTTGAGGGCCACCCACCGTGAATCGTATATATTTGAAACAGCGGTGCATGGGCGTATTAAAGATTCCATGGTGTCCAGAGCATGGTCCAGATCTTCCCCGTAAGACAGACGTAAAGGCCCATTTTTAATAGCTCTTTCTTCTGATGACACTGCCTGCATCAGCTCGTCCTTCCCTTTTCCGCTCCGGGCAACTGTGGGAATGATCGGAACGCCAAGCAGCTTTGAAAGACGATCCACGCGGATGTCTATACCCCGTGTTTTTGCAACATCCATCATATTCAGGGCGATGCACACCGGAACTCCCATTTCCATAAATTGAACGGTAAGGTAAAGATGGCGCTCCAAATTGGAAGCATCCACGATGTTCACCACCACCTGGGGTTTTTCGCGGATAAGAAAATCCCTTGCAGCCACCTCTTCCGGCGAATAGGCCGTCAGGGAGTAGGTCCCCGGAAGATCCACCACCGTTATTTTATTGTCTCCGTTAACATACGTTCCGCTTTTCTTTTCAACGGTCACACCGGGATAGTTTCCCACATGCTGCCGGGCTCCGGTGAGGGCGTTAAAAAGGGTGGTTTTCCCCGAATTGGGATTTCCTGCAAGGGCAATCGTCGCGCTCATGGTATTCACTGAACCTCCACGCTGATTAAATCTGCTTCGTTGTTCCGTAACGTCAGGGTAAAACCCTTGATTCTAATCGCTACCGGATCATTGAGTGGCGCCCTTCCCTGGATGGATATTTCAGCACCCCGGATCAAACCCATATCCCTTATTCGCCTGCCCATTTCCCCATCTGCCTTGACGGATAAGATCTGCCCTCGCTGACCCACTGCCATATTGCGCATGCTTATTGTTTTCATATTTTCAAACCCTCATTGTTTTGTTGATTTCATTTATTTAGGTACACCTAATATTCTTGTGTGTCAACTTCTTTTTCTTGAATTCAATATCATTTGACCAACTCAATAATCAATAAACTCGTTTCATCATTTTGGATTTATGGTATAGACTCCAGATAGCATGCAAATACATCATCTATCCGAAATCATTTAAAGTAACGGTCATGGAAAGCGGAACTCGGAAAAATCAGCAGGAAAAAAGCCAGAAAATGCGGATGCGGCTGATCCACGCAACCCTGGACTGCCTTCAGGCCTATGGATTCCACGGAACATCCCTGTCCCGGATTCTCGAACGGGCAGACGTATCCCGTGGTGCCTGGCGTCATCATTACACGACGAAAAACGATCTGGTGGCCGCCGCCTCGGAATACATTCTTTCAACAGCCCTTGAAAAAGCCCGGTCCGTTGCGGAAACCCTTGCCGTTGCGCCATCGGGAATCGCTGACATCCTTGAAATCATCTGGAACCAGTTCTATCAGGGACGCTACAGAGATGTTTGGGTGGAATTCAACGTGGCCTGTCGCACCGATGATGAGCTGCACCAGCGACTGTCTCCTGTGATCCGATCATTTTTTCAGGATATGGATCTGATCTGGGCCAACCAGCTCAGCACCCTTTCCCGACCTGATCTCAAAACCGAAACAGTGATCAACCTCAGTCTCTACCTTTTAAGAGGCATGTCTTTCCAGTCCATTTCCATGGACAACCCTGAGCACTACAAGGCCATGAGGCAATCCTGGGCCGATATGCTCACCCGGATTATAGAACCCTGAGAATATTCAACCTGTAGTGGCGGGTTCGAAACCCGTCTGAATCGAAACAGATTTATGACAACCGCTATTATTACCGTGTTATAAAAATTCTTGACATTATAGCCATCTCCTGATCATATAAAAAACATACCGATCAGTTTGTTTTTATTTTTTCAACCCATTCAAGCAAGCAAGGGGGAATTCCATGGCTGAAACAAGCAGGCATTACACGGCGGACGTTATCATCATCGGTGGCGGGCTTGCGGGCCTTGTCACAGCGTATGAACTTCTGGATCAGAACAAAACCGTGGTGATTCTCGAACGCGACAAGCAGGAAAAACTGGGAGGGCTTGCCAAAGACTCGTTCGGCGGAATTATGATGGTGGATACTCCCTTGCAGCGGAAAAACGGAATCAAAGACAGCCCGGAACTGGCCCTGGCCGACTGGCACAACTACGCCCGATTCGACGAGGACGCCCTCTGGCCAAAAAAATGGGCCGAGCATTATGTAACGAGGTCAAGGGACATTATCCATGACTGGCTGGCCAAACGGAACGTCACGTTTCTCCCCGTGGTGAACTGGCCCGAGCGCGGTCTGTACATTCCGGGAAACTCCGTGCCCCGCTGGCATATTGCCTGGGGCACAGGTTACGGTATTATCGAAGCCATTTTAAATGACCTCAACGCCCATCCCCGGATCAAAAACCTCACCATTCACTGCGACCATCAGGTGAACGGACTTGAGTTCACCAACGGAGCCGTCACCGGCTGCTGTGGAGTTCTCGAAGGAAAAACAACAGAATTCAGAGCCGAAGGCAAAGCAGTGGTAGCTGCGGCAGGTGGCATGTGCGGTGGCGATCTTTCCATGGTCCGCGAAAACTGGTACAAACCCTGGGGACCGCCTCCCCGTATTCTGTTGAATGGATCACACCCCTACGCTGACGGCACGATCCATCGCTGCATCGAAAACGTCGGGGGCAACATCACCCATCTGGACAAACAGTGGCATTACGCGGCAGGTGTCCGCTACCCCAAAGCAGATATGGAAAACAAGGGTTTGAGCCTTGTGCCGCCTCGGTCCGCCCTGTGGCTGAACGCCCTTGGAGAACGGATCATGTCCCCCGGTCCTCTGGTCAGTTATTCGGACACACGACATCTGGTGGAACAGATTCTCAAACAGCCCGGCCAGTATTCCTGGCATCTGATGAACTGGAAAATTGCCATCAAAGAACTTGCCGTTTCAGGCAGCGAACACATGAAAGCTTTCCGTTACAGAAACAAACTGAAACTGGTTAAAGACGTCCTTTTCGGCAACACCGAACTGGTCAAACGGCTGATCCGTGAATCCAAGGATTTCGTGGTGGCAGACAACCTCACCGATCTGGTCCGCAAGATGAACAGTCTGGACAACGAATTCCAGGTGAACGCTGAAACCGTGAAAGCCGAAGTCAGCGCCTACGACGGTCGCATCAAAAGGGGCACGGCCTATCACAATGACGATCAGCTCCGGCGAATTGCAGATTTCAGAACATACCGGGGAGACCGCATCCGCATGTGCAAGTTCCAGACAATCGACGACCCCAAAGCCCGACCGCTCATCGCCATCCGCCAGTTCATTCTCAGTCGGAAAAGTCTTGGCGGTGCCCAGACCGATCTCAGTTGCAGGGTTTTGACACCGTCCGGCGAAGTGATCCCCGGCCTTTACGCCGCCGGTGAAACTGCCGGTTTCGGCGGCGGCGGTATTCATGGACTGGGTTCCCTCGAAGGCACATTCCTGGGAAGCTGCGTGCTCATGGGACGCATTGCTGCCCAGGCGATCTGTAACAAGCAACTGTAATTATTATTTAAAATAACCCCTATTATTTTTTAATTCATATGGCCTCCGGCAGCCCTGCCGGGGCCAAACATTTGAAAAGTTTGTCAAACATGTTTTGCATGATTAAACCGCCCTTAACAATTTACATCGTTTTTCTTCTGTGCCAGAATCTCCAGAAACAGCCACTTGCCTATTTTGAAGGAAGCTCGACTGTGAAAGGTAAATCCGGCCGTTTATTTAAACACTCAGGAGATTTTCCAGCCAATGAACAGGTTATTTGAAGAAAGCACCATCAACGGTATATCATTAAAAAACAGATTTGTCCGTTCGGCCACATGGGAAGGGTTGGCAACACAAAAAGGTGAAGCCACTCCGAAATTGATAGAAAGGATGGCACAACTGGCAAAAGGCGGCGTTGGCCTGATCATAAGCAGCCACGCCTTTGTATCACCTGAGGGCCAGGGCACCCCTTGGCAACTCGGTATATATAATGATGAACTTATCCCGAAACTGAAAGAGATGACATCGGCAGTTCATGCCCATGGCGGTAAAATCATGGCCCAGCTCGCCCATGCCGGACAGCATGCCGAAGAAAAGATTACAGGTCTCCCGGCCTTTGCCGTGTCGAATTCCGATGACTTGTCAAAGAAAAACGTCAAGATCCTATCTCCCGAAGATATCCGGGACATGGTTGATTCTTTTGCCAAGGCTGCCACACGGGCAAAGGACGCAGATTTTGACGGGATCGAAATCCATTCAGGTCACGGCTATCTTTTAAGCCAGTTTCTGTCCCCGGCATACAATAAACGCACCGACACCTTCGGCGGATCTGTTGACAACCGCGCCCGAATCCATATTCAGATCTGCCAAGCCATACGAAATTGTGTGGGCAAGGACTATCCTATCATCATAAAAATGAACGGATGTGATTTCATCGAAAACGGCCTTACCATTGATGATTCTCTATCTGCCGCTAAACTTTTCGCCCAAGCCGGTTTCGACGCCATCGAACTTAGCGGCGGGACCATCAGAACCGGCAAACTTTCTCCAACCAGGATGGGAATTTCAACACCGGACAAAGAAGCTTACTTCAAAGACCAAGCCCGACGTTTTAAAAGCGAACTGAAGATCCCTATCATCCTCGTCGGCGGATTGCGATCCTATGATGTTGCAGACACTCTCATCCGGGAAGGCATCGCCGACTACATTTCAATGAGCCGCCCTTTTATCAGAGAACCGGATCTGATCGACCGCTGGAAACGCGGCATCCGTCATCCGGCAGAATGCAAATCCGACAATTTATGCTTCAATCCCGGATTTGAAGGTAAAGGGGTTTATTGTGTGACCCGGGAAATTGAAGAAAAACGAATGGGGTGGAGACTTCAGGTGGACGGTTCAGTTGATTGGGGTCGATCTCAAGATAATCTGGAATGTCATTCGGAAGAGGTTGCCCGAATTTGAGATTAATTAACCCTTTAGGCACAGCATTCTTCGTGACAAACCGTGCCTGCCCAATACGCCTTGAAATTTCCAGAAGGTTTTTTTCATATTCACGTATTCCCGTCCGGGTCTGAAAAGCCTTACGGCTTTCGTAAGTGCCAATCGGGAGATTAGCGTTCCCGGGATGGGTTTAGTCATGATTTTATGGGTTGGCTCTTTTTTGTTTTTACTTTTTTGGGTCTGACGATTTCAAAAAGGCCATGAATGGTGGACTGAATCTTGATTTGGGGAGGGAGTTCCCCCAGGGCAAGACAGTCTAAAATTTTCTGGGACAGCATGGGAAGAAGGGTGCTGTCCAGGATATGATCGATGTTCCGGGCACCGGTTTCAACTTCCAAGCACCGTGCGGCAATCTGTTCTTCCACATTGCCGGTGAACACAAGGTCCACATGGTGGGCGTCCTTCATGCGATCAACCACACGCCGGAGTTTCATGGAAACAATCTCTTTCATGGTCGACGTGGTAAGGGGCCGGAAAGGGACGATAGTCATACGGGCCAGAAGGGCTGGTTTGAAATGATCGCTGAGAACAGGACGCATAGAAGCGACCAGCTCGTCCACAGATAAATCCGGGTTTTCAGCTACGGCCTGAGCAATGAGTTCAGACCCCAGATTGCTTGTCATAAAGATCACGGTATTTTTGAAGTTGATGTTCCTGCCTTCTCCGTCAGCCAGAGCACCTTTGTCAAAAACCTGATAAAACAGATTCAGCACTTCGGTGTTGGCTTTTTCAGCTTCATCCAGAAGAACAACCGAATAAGGCCGCTGACGCACCGCCTCGGTAAGAACCCCGCCTTCGCCGTAACCCACATAACCGGGGGGTGAACCGATCAGACGGCTCACCGTGTGTTTTTCCTGGAATTCACTCATGTTCACGGAAAGAGTGAAACGCTCGCCGCCAAAGAGAAGCTCGGCCATGGCCAGACCTGTTTCTGTTTTTCCAACACCGCTGGGGCCGGTAAGAAGAAAAACACCCAGGGGCTGGCCCGGATCTTTCAGCCCAGCCTTGGCTGCACGGATAATACGGCAGATTTCCGAAACAGCCTGATCCTGGCCTTTGACACGTTTCTTGAGCTGAGGCCCCATGTCCATGACGTTCCTGGCTTCATCGTGCAGCATCTGCCCAACGGGTATACCGGTCCAGTCCGACACAACCCGGGACACCACCTGGGGTTCCACTTCGATCCGAACCAGGGGAGAAGAACCTTGAATGGTTTTCAACTCGTCGGTCACATCACGGATTTTCAGTTTCAGCTCTGAGATCGGGTCTGAAGGATCGGAAGACGAATCAGAAGGCAGCTCAGCACTTATCGCTTGATCTGAGGATTGTTTCTTTGCTTTTTGCTTTTTTCCGGCTTTAGCTGTTGCAACTTCGATTGAGGTATCCGATTCGTTAACTCTGTCAGGCTGTATGGCAACCCGCTCCTTCTGGTAGTGTTCTTCACGAGATC
>JBAZWJ010000021.1:0-80036 GCA_041660385.1 Desulfobacteraceae bacterium
AAAAACCAATTGAACTCTAAGGGAATGTCGTGTATCAAATTTGGAAATCATCTCCAGAAAAACCGGTATACGTAAAATTTCGTTTTTCTTTCGCCTGGTTTTTTTACGTTGTGACTTGATCATGCATCATTTATCAATTTGTAATTTTTAAATGGAAACAGGGAAGCAACAGGAACAGGCAAATAATTCATTTATAAAGGAAAATGCATGGGGAACATTCAAGTAGATATATCTCCACCTTCCAACTGGCAAGATTTTGAGCGTCTTACTCATGATTATGCAAAGTTGCGATGGAAAGATGATTATGCTGAAAGAAATGGACGCCAAGGCCAATCTCAAGCGGGGGTTGATGTATTTGGTTTCAATTTTTCTGCCCAGGAATATACTGGAATACAATGTAAAAAAAGAATCATAAAGTATGATGCTTTAAACAACCTTCCATCTAACACTTTATCAACTACTGAAATTGATAAAGAAATCCTATCAGCAATGAATTTCAAGCCATCACTAGAGCGTTTCATTATCGCAACGACTGGTCCTCGCGATGCGACTTTACAAGAGCATGTAAGGACAATCAATCAAGGCACTTTGCCTTTTAAGGTTTCTTTGATGTTTTGGGATGATTATGTTGAGTTCCTTAACGATAACCCGAAATTGATGTATCGCTATTATGAAAATGTACTTAAATACAGAGAAAGTTATAATGAATTAGAGCATTTTTTACTTTTGCTTTCGATGGCATTCGATAGGCCAGCTTTAAGAACACCATTCCATCTTGAAAGTAGGGCAACAGACTTCATTTCCGCAATATCTGCGACTCAAAATGCCATTTCTACCGGACGGTTGGTTGATCGAGAGGGACGAGTCATTGATCAATGTAGAGTGCCAAAACCAAAACCTGCAGAACTCAAAAACATATCATATTTTTTGCAAAAAACTCGTGAATTAGCCGCAGACTCATTGTCGAAAGGTATAATCATAGAACATCCAACGTTTGTTGAAATACGTTCACATGAAGTTGTATCTGAGCTAAATAATCTACGACATAAGGCAGTTGATTTACTCAATAAGTTGCTTATCAATAATGAGATAGAACCTATTGAATTTAATGGATTCTAAATAGCCAAACGGTATCGCATCTTTAATCGTGACAAATAATAACAAAAAACCACGGAAGCCTCTGATAATAAAGGATTTGGAAGTATGTTCCCATCCAGTAAAAACACAATGCACCATCATGCCCCTTTGATCAGTGCCGGAAGTCTGTTTAATCGTCCTCAGCACACAGCCTTTGAGCTGATCCGAGCAGGAAAGCAATTATTTTTTTTGGGTCGATACTTTTTGGGTCCCGATATTTTTTAGATGTGTTGCAAAACGATAGTTAAAAAATTGGGTAACCCTATTTTTGTCTCCGATGGCATTACACGCCCGGATAAAGCAATGGCACTAAAAGCCGTATTAGAATCAATCATACCAGAGCCTGACAGAAATCGGTTGAGAGTTGTTGTTGTAGATATTTCTAAACATAGCCAGATATATAACCCGGAAAGCTAATGTGGAATGATGAAAGACGATAGAGATGAAAAAATGATTGAAAATAATACACTTGCCGTTTTTGAAAACTACAAGATCCGCAGGCATTACGATGAAGAAACGGAAACCTGGTTTTTTTCCGTTGTTGATATCATCGCGGTGCTGGTCGAGCAGCCGGATCACCAGAGGGCCAGAAAATACTGGAACAAGCTCAAGGAACGCCTGAAAAAGGAAGGCAGCGAGTCGGTGACAATGTGTCACCGACTGAAACTTGAAGCAGCTGACGGGAAACGATATATCACCGATGCAGCCAGTGCGGAAACACTTTTAAGGCTCATTCAATCCGTCCCCAGCCCCAAAGCGGAACCCATCAAACTCTGGCTTGCAAAAGTCGGTTACGAACGGCTTCAGGATATGAGTGATCCGTCCCGATCCCTTGACCGCGCCCGTGATTATTGGAGGCAGCACGGTCGAAGCGAAAAATGGATTCAGCAGCGGATGATGGGGCAGGAAACCCGGAACAAACTGACGGATTACTGGAAGGACCACGATATCAAAGGTGAAAAAGAATACGCCTTACTCACCAATATTATCCACACAGAGTGGAGCGGTGTACCGGTAAAAAAGCATAAAGAAATCAAAGGGCTTAAAACCCAGAATCTTCGAGATCATATGACCGAGGCGGAGCTTATCTTTACAGCTCTTGCTGAACTTGCCACACGGAATATTGCGGAGAGTGTTAATGCAACCGGCATGAAAGAAAATAAGGAAGCAGGCATAAAAGGAGGCCGGATATCAAAAAAGGCCCGCCTTGAGCTTGAGGAAAAAACAGGGAACCGTGTCATAACCCCTGAAAATTTTCTTCCCCCCCCAAAGGTGGAATGAGCTGGTTTAAATGGTATGAAGCCAATTTTAAATAAAATGGCTCATCACAAACCATGAGAGGATGATGAATTGTCAATTGTGGTCATGTATTTATTTGTTGTTACGGCATAAGAGGTTGGTGTAGCCATGGATGATTTATCAATATTGACTTCCCATATAACTTCAGTCATAGAAATACTCCATAATCATTTTAGAAAGAAACAACCGAATCCCAAACCATTTCAGGAGGCTTTAGATGCGACTTTTATCGATCGCGTGTGTTGTATGGTTTATTGTATCTGTTTTTCCATCACACACTCAAGCCGCTGATTATATTGATCTTGGCATTGAAAAGGCGGATTTGTATTCCCAAGGTACCGGAACTTCAGGTTTTGTGACGATCAAGCCTATCAGTGTTGTTGTGACGGTGAGAAATTACAGTTCCATAGCCCTTGACGGGTTTACACTCACGCCGAAAATCGAGACCTACCTTGATGGCACCCGCCTGGGCCCGGCCAACGGCGCGTTTTTCTTCCAGCCCAATTACATCAACAGCGCTCCTTATACGCAGCGCAGCGTTGATTTAAACGGCACCCTTTCATTTTATGCCGATATGACCCAGCCCAAGGCAGGACATTATCTCTGCGTCATCAGTTTTACCGTGGGCGGCAGCATTTCGAACATGGACAGCAACAGCGCAAACAATCAGAAAATCATTGAATTCGATGTGCAGCAGGCCACAGCACCCAAGCCGGATATTGCTATCGAAAATGTCCAGATAACCAAAACCGGAGACACGTTTCAGATCGGTTATGTTGTGCGCAATATCGGCATGGACCCTGCCCAGAGCGTTTTTGATATGAAGGCCAAGATCTATGTCATCAAAGGGCCGACAACGATCATGACACGGGAAGATGTGTTTAAGCAGCACGACCAGCCCCTTGCACCTGGAGCCTCGGTTCAGATGGGGCCGTTTGTCATTCGGGATTCGCGGACGCCAACGGCGGGGTTAAGCGACGGCACTTACAGCACAGGGGTTTATACCACCCAAGGGTGCAATTACGACGCGAACATTTACAACAACCGTGTGGAGATGATGTATGATTTTGTTGGGGGGAGCGGCCAGGCAGCTCCGGCGGTTATTGATCTTGGGATTGAAAAGACGGATTTGTATTCCCAAGGCACCAGCTCAACAGGCTTTGTCACCATCAAGCCCATCAGTCTTGTGGTGACGGTTAAAAACTACAGTTCCATTGCCATTGACGGGTTCACCCTCACGCCGAAAATTGAAACCTATTATGAAGGTACGCTTCTTGGTCCGGCCAACGGAGCGTTTTTCTTCCAGCCCAATTACATCAATAACGCACCCAATACGCAACTCAGCATCAATTTAAATGGAACCTATCAATTTTCTGCCGATATGAGTCAACCGAAAGCAGGACATTATCGCTGTGTCATCAGCTATGCCCTGGGAGGCAGCATTGCGAGCCAGGACAGCAACAGCGCGAACAATCAGAAAACCATTGAATTTGACGTGCGTCAGGAAACACCGCCCAAGCCGGATATCGCCATTGAAAATGTCAAGATTACCAAAACAGGGGATACGTTCCAGATCGGCTATTCCGTTCGTAATAAGGGCACGGATCTGGCCCAGAGTGTTTTTGATATGAAAACCAAGATCTATGTTATCAAAGGGCCGACAACGATCATGACTCGGGAAGATGTGTTCATGAAGCACGACCAGCCCTTATCTCCGGGAGCCTCCGTTCAGATGGGGCCGTATGTCATTCGTGATTCACGGACGCCAACAGCAGGGTTGACTGACGGCACCTACAACACGGGTGTCTACATGACTCAAGGGTGCTATTATGATGCAGACATTTACAACAACCGCGTTGAGACGGTGTATAACTTCTGGGTGGGCGGCGGTGATTATTCCATTGATGGCGTAATGGAGTCCTACCGAGCGGGGGAAAATGTAGCGGTTTCATACCGATGTGCGGTAGCCCAGTCCGGTTTGAAAATGGGTCTTTTCAGCGTCAATGAATCCGGCATCAATCCAAAGCTGGGCTGGCAGGCGGTAACCGGAACGTCGGGAACCCTTCAGTTCAAGGCACCTGAACAATCCGGTCGTTTCCTGTTTAAAATGTATGGCACTAATGGGCAGATCGCCGCATCAAGCTCTGTGTTCAGCGTTATCAAGTCTGTTGCCACTGCGGCTGGAACTGATGGGGGAGATAGTGTAACATCGGCGGCTGATAGGAACAGCGCTCTGGCAGGCAAGGCAGATGCGTTGAACAGGGTCGGCGCATTGGGTCTTAAGGGACGGGAACAGGACGCAAACTGCGGTCAAAATCTGACACTCAAAGGAATCAGCGGGTATCAGGTTGATGAGTGTACCGAGCACTTCGATGAGGTTGTTATTCTGCTTGATGAAGCCCCGGAATCTTCACGGAATCTCCGGTTTAAAGGTGAAAAGACTTACGTGAAATACGTCTGGTCCAAAGCAGGGGCCGCATTCCCCGGCGATGCTCAGATCAAAAGTGCTTACACGAATGCGGCGAAACAGGCCGGGGCGAAAGTTCTGGTTGACCGCCCTCGGTATACGGCTTTTGAACTGACCACATCAGGGAAAAAGTCCTACGCCTCTGTTGAAACGTCAAACGGCGGACGCACCATTGTTTTCATATCCATTGTACCGGTAACAAACATTACAACCCCTAAGGCCGTGTCAACAAAGGATCGTTTAAAGACTGCGTCTTTGATAAAAAAACGTTCTTTGGCCATGGATACGTCGGATCTGAAAGATCGCGTACAGGATAAAAATTGCGGAAATAACCTGATCTTCAGCGGCATTGACGGGTATTCCATGGATGAATGTGTCAAGCGGGTTGATGACGCTGTGCTCCTTCTTGATGAAGACCCGGAATCTGAACGGAACCCCCGGTATAAAGGTGAAAAGACCTCTGCTCGATTTGCATGGCCTGATGAGGGAGGCGATTCACCCAGCGACATTCAGATCAGGCGACTCTACAAGAATGATGCGAAAACAATCGGAGCGAAAGTTCTGGTTGACCGCCCGCGATACACGGCCTTTGAGCTGACCCGGTCAGGGAAAAAAGTATACGTCTCCGTTGAGATTTTTAATGACGGACGTAACATCAACTTCATGTCCATTGACCCTGAAAAAGTGGAATAAATTTCAGGGAAAAAGATTTGAAACAACGGCTATTATGGGCAAGAGGGTTTGGAGCTTGTAACCAAGGTGTTATGTTTCGTAGGGGCAAACCTTGTGTTTGCCCTTTGTTCAATCCTTGTTTCTGCCCTTTGTTCGTCAATATAAAGTATCATCTCAGGCACAACCCATAAGCTGTTACAGCTTAAGAAGTTGTGCACCATGGATGATTCGCAAGACAAAGACCGATTCTTTAGCTGTCCTGTAAATGATACGGTAGTTTTTGTGAAGCAGATGCCGGTATTCTGTATCGAAAAACTCATTTTCCGGTATGAAAGGATTTCTTGCCGGGGACGTTTCAAGGGAGATGATTTTTATCTCAAGCTGACGTACAAAATTCTCGGCATTTTTGATGCTGTCATCAGCAATGTAATAAAAAATGTGTTCCAGGTCATTTTGCGCCTGTTGCGTCAGATTAACCTGATATGTTTTTGTCACGCTTGAATTCCTTGAAAAAATCTCGTGCGTCACGATAGCGGCCCTGGCTCACATCTTCTTCCGCAGGAATGAGAAGTTTAAGTAAATTGAAAGCTTTGGACATTTTCTCATATTCTTTTGCAGATAAAAGCACGGCTTCTGCTTTGCCGTTCACAGTGAGGATCACAGGACGGCTGGTTTTCTGGATACGCTCAAGTACGGCATTCGTATTCCGCTTCAAATCAGTAATTGAGCGTATGTCTTCGGTTAAACTCAATGTCATTTGATCACCCTGATACATATTTAAAAGTTTTATTTGATGCTTTGAGTGTGTCATTTTTAATAATATTAAACAAGAACATAATAAATGAAAAAAGCCGGTGGATTCCACCGGCTTTTTTTTATTTGAGCGCAGGCTCTTTTAAGCTTTTATTTTTGCGGTTTCGGGAGACGCCTGCGCCACGGCCACCCGATCAACTTCAACTTTAGAAGTAAAACTTGACGAACAGGTTGGTATTGGGTCTGAACGATTCTGTTTCAGTCTTGGACTCAACGCCCGGAGTTGCGGTATCCGTGCCTGTTCCTGAGAGATTGGTATAGGAGTAATCAACGAATCCACCAACGGCAATGTGCGGGTTCACATTGTATTCTATGCCGAGGGTGGGAGCAATGGTGTATCCATCCTCATCGGCCTCGGTTGTGTGGGTGGCGAATTCATCGGTGACCGTTTGTTTTACATAGGAAACCCGACCACCGATCAGAAGATCAATGTTCTCCGTCAAGGGACGACCGAAGAATACACCCACGCCATAATTGCCATTGCGGGTATCGGTGGTTACGGTCCCTGTCTGCTCTTCAACATCCTTTGTAAAAGACAGAGTGGGTTCGACGAGAACAAAATTTTTGGCCACAGGAACTTTGATCGGTATATAGACAGTTGAACTGCTTTCTGTCGCGCTTGCTCCGAGGCCGAATTTGATCTCATCGGCAAAACTGGGTACGGTTACAAGGGAAACAATAAACATGAACGTTGCGATCTTGATACTTGTTTTCATACGACTTCCTTTCTTTAATGTTAAGACCTGAATCTTAAAAACCCACCCGGTCGTTCTGTCCTCCGGGCGTCTTTTGATTCATAAATAACGGAAAACAAACGAACAGGAAATCAAATCAGGATGGATTGATTTTTTGACTTAATGAGCTGTCGGAATGTGGAGGTGAATAAGCTGTTTTTGGGGGTAAATGTTTTCGCTGGAATGATGATGTCAAACTTTCCAGCTCGAATTTTTAACTTTGCCTGATAAGTATCCTGAAAAGCAACAACATTTGAATCTCAATACTCTCGAACGATGATTCAGAGTTCGCGCAAGAAGCAGGTCGTATAAAGGGACGAAATCAGACGGGTACCTGGCATTGAGGCCGAGTCATGATTATATTCACAGGTAGTCTTTCAACGAAATAACAGTCTGTGGGGATAGTCGTCATTCGAGGATCGTGGCCAGCTTCGCGAGCACCTCATCCATGATGGCAGGTGTTACACTTTCAAGCTTTCGGGCATTGCGCGAGGACAGATCAAGGGCACGGGGCTGGTCACATCGGATAACGCCCGCTGTATGTGTACCGGAGCCTGTCAATGACACCGCAAAGCCAGCCGTGCGGACAAAGTTGCCGCCTGTGGTGATTGGCAGAACGATCGGTGTTTTCGTGAGTCGGTTAAAAGCAAGTGGGGATACAACCAGCACTGGCCTTGTCCCCTGTTGCTCATGACCTGATGTTGGGTCTAATGACACCAGATAAATATCGCCGCGTTCCATTAGAGCAGCTCGCTGCCGACTGGTTTGTTCTCCAGCCAGTTGAGATCTTCATCGCTGAATTCAGCCGATGCATCGCACTGAGCCAGCAGTTCATCCAGGCTGTATCGCGGTCTTGGGTTGGGCTCCACCACCAGTCGGCCTTGATCCACAGAAAGCCCTACGGTTGTGCCCGCATTCAAGTGCAGCAGATCAAGGATGGCAGGCGGTACAGCCAGCATAATTGATCCGCCTACCTTTCGAAGATTTGTTGTGTGCATGGTATCCCTCCAAGAGCTAAGTTATATAAAAATATAACCCAATCCCATATCAATTACAAGTCACTTATGTTGCAAGATAGAATCAGCACGGTTTTTCAATTCTGGGGCGACGGATATCAGTCAACAGCTACAACATGCATCCGGCAATGTTCGCAATCAAACTGAAGGGTGTAAGTCCGCTTGCCGTCGCTCATGGTCAGGGGCGGATGGAGTTTCAGCCGGTGTCTGGGGTTTTTCAAGCAGGCTCCCAGCTCACGGCGGAGACAATACCGGGTGGTCATGAGAAGTTTGCCCGATGGGTTTATTCCTGTTTCAAAGGCTTCTTCCACGACCTTTGCACCGTGGTGTTCATAGAAAGCTTTGGCGAAGCGGTTGAAAACATTGGCGCGGTAATCCAGAGTTTTTTCAGGATACGTGGGGAGAGGTTCTGCGCACTTTGTCCTGTTTTTCACGGTATAATCACGCTGTCTTAACTGAGTCAGTTGATCCAGGGCGTCGCGTCTCAGGCTGTTCAGAAGACTCAAGGGAAGAAAACCGGGCGTTGGAATTTCCAGGCTAACAGATATGACCGCAAAGGGCGTGTTGCCGGTGCTTGAAAGCTGGGTGCAGATTTGGTTTCGTATTTTCTCAGGCTGCTTCGCCTCCTCATAGGGTGCTTTCAGACTTGAACTCACTGTATACCCATCCTCATCCGTGACAATCAGGCAGATTTCCGAATCCGTCTGCTGAAATGTCATGGTCACGCAGATCTTTCGATCCGCTGTTTTTTTATCCAGAAGCTTCAGAAATTCGTGATCATGATTTCGGAATAGCGTGGTGCCCACTGTAAGGTCGTCCATGTCGTTGGGGAAGATTCGTTCGTTTTCCGTGCGTTCCACCCTGAAGCCTTTCAACACGTCTGCTCGGGACATGAAGCACATCCCGTCACCGTTATGCACGGCCTGGCCGGACAGGCTGAACCAGCCTTTCCCCATCTGGGTTATGGTTCCCACTTCGGCCCCTATGGATTTCGGGGTGTCCATGGCTGCCTGATGGTCGGTTTCTTCCGGGGCAAGGAGAAAATACCGTGTATACCCGCGATTGAATGTGCGCTTCAGATCCGGGGTAAAGTGGAATTGAACGTTGCCGGAGCTTTGTTTCCTGTATCCCGGATGGGTTTCAATAAAACGGTCAAGTGCCTGACTGTACGCGGCGGTGACATTTTTAACATAGGCCGCATCTTTGTATCGGCCTTCAATTTTAAAAGAAGTGATTCCGGCTTCTGCCAGCTCCGTAATGCGGCTGATCAGATTGAGATCCTTGAGTGACAGAAGATGTTTGCCGGATATAACGTCATTTCCCTTTCCGTCTTTCAAAGTGCATTTCAGACGGCAGGGCTGGGCACAAACACCCCGGTTGCCGCTTCGGCCAAAAGCTGCATGCCCCATGTAGCATTGACCGCTGTAAGAAACGCATAACGCCCCATGGACGAAGCATTCAAGCTCCACGTTTGTTTTTGCGCGGATCTCTTTGATGTCAGAAAGGCTCAACTCCCGGGCAAGAATCACACGGCTGAATCCGGCCTCTTCAAGAAACTTCACTTTTTCAGGCGTTGCATTGTTCATCTGGGTGCTGGCGATCAGAGGGATGGGCGGCAGATCCATTTCGAGCAGACCGGTATCCTGGATTATCAGGCCGTCTGCTCCGGCTTGATGCACGGCTGAAATAAGTTCCACTGCGTCTTTGATTTCCGAATCACTAAGGATCGTGTTCAGGGCAATATAAACCCTGGCCTTGAACAGATGGGCATACTCGATCAGCCGGGCAATGTCTTCCAGGCTGTTTCCGGCATTTGCCCGGGCACTGAACCGAGGCGCGCCGATATAAACCGCATCTGCTCCATGGTCAATGGCGGTTTTGCCGAGTTCCAAGTTTCCGGCGGGTGCTAATAACTCTAAAGGGATACGGGTGTCTTCAGTCATGGGGATGGCTTTCTGCTGCAAAGGTATTTAGAAAATGACGGATTGCCTGGATGGCTTCATCAA
Organism: Desulfobacteraceae bacterium; assembly: GCA_041660385.1. GTDB lineage: Bacteria > Desulfobacterota > Desulfobacteria > Desulfobacterales > Desulfolunaceae > DYJE01. The sequence continues at coordinate 10,145 of JBAZWJ010000021.1, forward strand.
GGGTTTGGTATTCGGCAACCTTAATGGCCGGGCAGCCGGTAATCATGGCTGAAAGGTAACGGCCTTGGGCAGGGCGATACAACGCAAGAACGGGTTTCTTCAAAGCACTGGCCATCCCCAGTTCATAACCCACACCGAGAGACGTCTGTGTCACTTCGGCAATCACAACCCGACTCCGGTTCAGCCAATCCATATCCCGCTGGAAGATGCTCGCATCATCCGGTCCGTCGTCGCCTTTTTCCGTCAATGCCGGATCGCCCACATGCTCGGTCAGCACGTTTCCCAGCGTCCGCAAATACGTGATGATGTCCTGGTAAAGCGCCGCATCCGCGCGTCCGCCCCGGATTGATCCGGCAAAATAAATGTTCATACTGACCGCCTTGTGATGAATGGAGTATTTTTCCCGCACACTATGTCAAAAAACAGCGTGTGTCAATAAACGAGGAATTGACATTATTCTGTCTTATTGTATACACTTGACTGTGTATACAATGTGAAGGGATTCAAAGAAAGTCCAACAGGAGGTAATGTATGGCCACAACACGTGTTTTCAGATCCGGTAACAGTCAGGCGGTTCGATTACCCAAGGAGTTCTGCGTCAAGAGTCGTGAACTTGAAATCTTTCGAAGAGGTGAAGAAATTGTGCTCCGGGAACCGGCTAAAGGGCTTGCAAGGGCTTTTGAGTTACTGACTGAACTACCTGATGACTTTTTCCCCGAAGGACGAAACGACATTCCGCCACAAAATCGTGAGGGGCTGTGATGACGGTTAAATACCTTCTTGACACCAATATCTGCATTTACATCCAGAGAAATAAACCTGAAAACGTACTGGCCCATTTCCGGAAACTCAAATCGGGTGAAGCATCAATCTCGATCATCACGTGGGGTGAGCTGTTATACGGTGCGGAAAAAAGCAGCAAACAAAAAAAAGTACTTGCATTGCTTGACGAATTTTCGACCTTTGTCCCTGTTTTACCCATGCCTGAACATACCGGGAAAACCTATGGAGTTATTCGAGCATACCTGGAATCCAAAGGCATACCCATCGGTAACAATGACCTGTGGATTGCAGCCCACGCCAAGGCCGAAAACCTGACCCTTGTGACCAACAACGAGAGGGAATTCAAACGGATACCGGGTTTGAAGGTGCAGAACTGGGTGGAATGACGTTATTTTAATCGTTGAGAATGTATTGATTTATTGTGGCCATATGGCATTTTGTTAAGCACATTTCCTACCCCATCAAAAAAAACTTACAAGCAATAATGGAAAACACTATGCCCGCCGCATCAGCGGTGAGGGCGGCGGCAAGGGTGTGGCGGACTCGACGGACCTGAACGGCACCGAAGTAGACGGCCAGCACGTAAAAGGTGGTTTCTGAGGAGCCCATGAGGGTGCTCACCAGATAGCCGGTATAGCTGTCCGGGCCGATGGCCGGATTGTTGATGACGGAGGCCAGAATGCCGTATGAGCCGGAACCGGAAAGAGGGCGCATCAGGGCCATGGGAAGGGCTTCTGCCGGAAGGCCGAACATGGACGTCCATCGTCCAAGGGCTGAAACCATCACAGCCATGGCGCCGCTGGCCTGAAACATGCCTACGGCAACAAGGATCGCCACCAGAAAAGGGATGATTCTTACCGCCACCTGGAATCCTTCTTTTGCTCCTTCAACAAAAACTTCGTAAATGCGAACCCGCCGGGCCATGCCGAATGTCAGAAACCCCAGCATCAAAAAGGGGAGCACCCACGGAGAAACCACACTGCCGTAAATCACTGTGAGCGGAATCATGGCAGCCAGCAGGCCCAATGCCAGGGCACTGGCCCAGAATGGATAACCCTTGTCGCCTTCCTGCAACATGTCGGCATCCGGTTTGCTCTGATCCGGAGAGGTGTTCAGCTGTTCATCGGCATCTATCGTTTGGGCGGTAGTCGTTTCAACTCGTGAGAATCGCTGAAATATTTTGGCAGCGAGAATGGCGATCACCGTGGCGCAGATGCTGGCAAAGAGGGTGGTGGAAAGAATACCTGCGGGATTGGCCGAGCCCGCCGAGGCCCTGAGCGCGATAACCGTGGTGGGGAGCAGCGTGATGCCTGCGGTGTTGATGGTGAGGAACAGGGCCATGGCGTTGGTGGCTGTTCCCTTTTGCTGATTCAGTTTATCCAGTTCCTGCATGGCCCGGATGCCGAAAGGCGTGGCCGCATTTCCCAGCCCCAGAGCATTCGCGGACATGTTCAGTATCATGGCCCCCATGGCCGGGCTGTCGGGTGGAACATCGGGAAAGAGCCTTACCATCAGCGGACGGATAAGCCGGGCGATGATTTTCAAAAGCCCCCCTTCCTCAGCCACTTTCATCAGGCCGAGAAACAGCGCCATCACACCGGTAAGCCCAATAGCCAGAGTCACAGCGTTTGTTGCCGAATCCACCATGGCCTTTGACATGAGCTGCATGGGCAGCGTTTCAGGTGTGAACGGACCACCGTAAATCTGGTTCCATCCGGCAAAAATAAAGGAGATCAGGATGATGACGAAAAAGATGATGTTCATAGCGGTGGCATCCTGTATTAATACGCGGTTTTTATATGAAATGATAATGAAAAAACGTCCGTCAACTATTTACTGTACTCCAGGTGAAAGGTCACTTTCTTCAAGAATCATCCCCTGACCACACCGGCTACAAGGTAGGTTGTATAACCGATATACGCAGCCAGAAGGGCCGCACCCTCGAACCGGTTGATTCTGCCTTGTCCTTTGAATCCATAACCGATAACAAAAAGAGATAGGGTGAGAACAGACATGGTCAGAATATCCCTTGAAAAAACATCCGGTTCCACAACCATGGGTTGAATCAGACCTGCGATGCCCACAACGGCAAGGGTGTTGAACAGGTTGGAGCCCAGCACGTTACCCAGGGCAATGTCATGTTCGCCTTTTCTGGCGGCGATGATGGATGAGGCAAGTTCGGGCAGCGATGTGCCCACGGCCACGATGGTCAGACCGATGATCATATCGCTCACCCCAAGGCTGACAGCAATTTTAACAGCACCCCAGACCAGTAATCTGGAGCTGACAATCAAAAGGACAAGTCCCGTGATCATCCAGAACAATGCTTTTTTCAAAGGCATGGCATGGACGGCCAGTTCCTGCTCCACTTCAGATCCCAGGGCATCCGGTTTTTTAGTTAGCCCTTCCCGGATGGCCCAGGCTATGAGACCGGTGAACACCCCCATCAAAACCGCCGAGTCCATTCGTGTGAGATGTCCGTCATAGATCTGATAAGCTGCAAGAGCCGTCACAGCTGCCAATATGGGTAACTCCTTACGAAGAATCAGGGAGTGAACGGCAATTGGGCTGACCAACGCTGTAATCCCAAGAATGAGGGCAATGTTGGTGATGTTGGAACCATAGGCGTTTCCAAGGGCAATTCCTGGGTTCCCCTGATATGAAGAAAGAATTGAAACCACCATTTCAGGCGCAGATGTTCCGAAACCCACGATGACCATGCCGATGAGAAGGGAAGGAATGCCGAAATGGCGGGCCGCCGAGGCTGCCCCTTCAACAAATCGATCAGCACTCCATACAAGGAGGATAAGGCCGGAAATGACAGCAAGTACCGGAAACGTCATGTTTCATTCCTTTTCTGTATAGCAGCTTATTCGATGGTTATGTTGGGGCATGACCTTGTAATAGATTAAGATGGAGTGTAAGCCCATTTATCCCCTGACCACACCGGCAACGAGGTAGGTGGTATACCCGACATAAGCCAGAAGAAGGATTGTCGCCTCGAATCGATTGATCCGGCCCTGGCCTTTGAATCCATAGCCAATGACAAAAAGGGAGACGGTGAGAATGGCCATGGTCAGAATATCCCTTGAGAAAATTTCAGGTTCCACAGCCATGGGGCGGATCAGTCCGGCAATGCCAACAACGGCCAGGGTGTTGAACAGGTTGGAGCCCAGCACGTTACCCAGGGCAATGTCATGTTCGCCTTTTCTGGCGGCGATGATGGATGAGGCCAGTTCGGGCAGCGATGTGCCCACGGCCACGATGGTCAGGCCGATGATCAGATCACTGACTCCCAGGCTGACTGCAATTTTCACAGCCCCCCAGACAAGCATTCTGGAACTTATGATCAAAAGGATGAGCCCTGCAAGTACCCAGAACAATGCTTTTTTCAAGGGCATTGCATGGGTCTGTAATTCTTGTTCAACCTCTGATCCAAGAGTATCGGGTTTTTTACCAAGCCCTTCCCAGATGGTCCAGCCCATGAGACCGGCAAACACCCCCATCAAGACAACCGCATCCATCCGTGTAAGATTTCCATCATAAAGCTGAAAAGCCGCAAGAGCCGTCACAGCCGTCAAAATGGGCAATTCTTTTCTAAGAACCAGCGAGTGAACGGTAATGGGGTTGATCATGGCGGCAATCCCAAGAATGAGGGCGATGTTGGTGATGTTAGAGCCATAAGCGTTTCCAAGGGCTATCCCGGAATTCCCTTGGGAGGAAGCAAGGGCGGATACCACCATTTCAGGCGCTGATGTTCCAAAGCCCACAATGACCATGCCAATGAGCAGGGATGGCAAGCCGAAATGGCGGGCCGCCGATGCGGAACCGTCTACAAATCGATCGGCGCTCCACACGAGGAGGGCAAGACCTGAAATCACGGCTATTATAGGGTATATCATTATAAATCCTCTGAATTTTTATTGTTAATCATTCAACCAAAAATACTGCCGTAAATCTGCATGAATTTTTACAATATCTTGGATATGGTTTTTTTTCCAGTATGTATAGTTCTCCTAAGTCGTTTTTCATGCTATACGGATTTTAATCTTTCATGAGTTTATATGTTAATGGTTAATGGCCAGGTCGAGGATGGTTTATTGATGATTATGCGTTTTTTGGATTTTTTTGGTTATGCGCCGGCCATAATGGTTCCTCGGGCTGTTTCACTGCTCGTTGTAATTGTTTTTACTCGCCTGCTTGATCCCTCCCAATTCGGTATGTATTCACTGATTATAATCTACGGTGGCCTTTTAGACGCTTTATTATTGAGCTGGTCTCGTATGGGTGTTCTTCGCTTCTATCATCGAAAACGGGGTGGTGCCCTTGGCGAGCTCATGCCCGGAGCATTGCTTGTTTTAATGGGCGGTCTCGTGATAGGCGGTTTTTTTGGGGCCTTTTTATCGATGACCACTATAAGCACTTCGACAATTGAGTTTTATATGCTTCTTATGTTGTACTTTGTGGGCAATGGTTTACTTAGTTTTGGCTTAAATATTCTGAGGACAAGAGAACAACGTTCACTATATGTTATTCTTGAAGTTGTAAGGCCGATTCTGGGTTTTATTGCCGCAGGGATACTGGTTAGAATACATGGGAGTGATTACATCCAGCTTGGCGAGGGCTTCTTCGGCGTCACTGGAGTATTCGGAATTTTGCTTATGGCAGGTATAATAAGGGGTGTCAACTGGAGGGCGGCTGACTGGAAATCTTTTAAAGAGATGATGCAGTATGCAGCTCCGCTACTTCTTGTTTTTTTCTGGGTAAACTTCATAACAGCTTCGGACCGCTTTTTTTTGAATTATCTGTCGGGCCCCGCTGCTGTGGGAATGTTCGCTGCAAGCTACTCCATTTCCCGGCCAATCATTGAAATATTGTTCAATGTAATTAATCTCGGCGAATTTCCAAAACTTATTATTGCCTTTGAACAATACGGATCGGTAGGGGCACAGCGGGCTCTTAAACAAACGTTGGGCTATCTTATATTCCTTTGCATACCATCTTTAACGGGGCTGTTTCTCCTTGCAGAACCTTTGTCGTTTTTCTTGGTTGGTGAAGAATTCCGAGAAGGTGCGCCGATGGTAATCAGGCTCGCTGCTTTTGGTGCCTTCTTCGCCGGGCTTAAAAGTTTTGTTTTTGATCAAATTTTTCATTTGCACAGAAAAACCTTGGTTCAAAGCCTTACCCTCATCCCTGCCGCGTTACTGAGTATTGTATTAAATCTGTTGCTCATTCCTTTTTATGGTGCGGTGGGGGCTGCATGGGCTGGAGTTTCAGGATATATGCTTGCGGCAGTTCTCAGCTTTATTTACTCACGCCGTTATTTAAAAATCCTGTGGCCGGTTAGAGAATTGGTATGGGTGGGGTTTGCATCTGTTCTTATGGGGATTACCATCCAGCTTATTCAAAGGGGGCCTGATCCCAAAAGGCTGATTTATACAGTCCCCATTGCATGTGGCCTTTACTTCATGATTTGCTGGCGAAGCGGGGTTCTTCCTGTCTTCAAGACACTTCAAAAATGAGCGGAATAAATTTGATATGAAACGCATCCTTATTTATATGCCATCGTTTGAAGGTGGTGGGGCTGAACGGAATGCGGTACTCATCGCCAATGAATTCTCTCGTTCAGGGCATCGAGTGACACTGGTTGTGGATAAAGAATCGGGCCCTAATCGAAAGCTGGTTGCGGAGGATGTAACGGTTCGGGTGCTTTGCGGAAATTCTCACATTGCCAATGTACCGTCATTGCGTAAGATCATTAAAGAAATTGCTCCTGACATAGTGTTCGCAAGAATCGGGCTTAGCCCGTTCAAAATCTTACTGGCGACTATGGGTTTGCTGTCCTGGCGTTGCATTGTGCCATCTTATCACTGCTCTTTCGATCCAGACGACAGGCCTGGAGGGCGCATGACTTATCGTCTCTCCTCATTGCTGACCCGGGTTACAGGTGCTACGATTAGTGTTTCATCCGACATAAGGGATGAGCTTGTTTCACGGTTTTATGCCAGCCATGATCGGATCAAGGTTGTATATAACCCCATTGATCTTCCATGGATTGAATCGAAAGCTTCGGAAGACCTGGAATCCTGGCTGAGTGGCCGCCCTTACATACTTTCTGTTGGGCGTCTTGTTAACGCAAAAGATTACCCGAACCTTCTACGTGCATATGCAAAGATTAAGAATGAATTAAATTATGATCTCGTCATTCTGGGAGAGGGGCCTTTGCGTTCATCACTGGAAAATCTCGTTTCAGATCTCGATTTGAAAGAACGTGTGTATATGCCGGGATATTTGTCTAATCCATTCCCTGTTTATAAAAAAGCCGCCTTATTTGTTCTTTCATCTGCCTATGAAGGTTTTGGTAATGTCATTTTAGAAGCAATGGCTCTGGGAGTTCCTGTTGTCGCTACCCGATGCCCCGGTGGCCCTAAGGAAATTTTGGAGGAAGGGAAATACGGCCGACTTGTTCAACCAGGCGATTCAAATGGCTTGGCCGAGGCAATGATTGCCGAAATATCCGAACCAGTTCCACAAGAAAAACTTAAACAGCGCTCCCGGGAATTTGCAGTTGATCGTGTGGCGAAGGCTTATCTGGATTCAGTCAGTGTTTATGTTAAATCTTCTTGATTCAAAGGTTCTGAAAATAAATATGGTTTTTATCAATTATGGAGTTGGAAGCGTGGTAGACTTGAATGTTATTTTTTGAAACCTATTGACTGAGAATATATTAAGGAACCGCTGCGAATGATATGTGGGCGACAAAACAAAGGCGTGTTGGTGTTTTGTGTAGTAAGCTTGTTCATGGTCGTTCTGTATGAACCGCTGACGAAGTATATCCATCCTGCGTTCAAATACATGGATGAGTTTCTCGCCGTCTGTCTCGTGTTATCCAGCCTGCTGCATGTGTCATTGACGAAAGAGACGGTCCTGTTTTCCTTTGAAAAACAGATAACTCTGGCATTGCTTGTAATTTTTCTGATCGGCACAGTTCCATATGCTCTGGGGAATCCTCCCAACGGGATGATGGCATATTTAACCGATCTGACCATCTTTTATAAAATTTTTGCAGTCTATTTTTCCGTAAGAATTCTATACAGAAACTGGAACATGGTCCAGTGGGAACGGACAGTTGTGGCCTGGGTATCCCTGATAATTTTGCTTCTTGCCTGCCTTGTGGTTCTTGATAAGATATTTGTTTTTATTCCCCATAAAGATATTCGGTTCGGATTTTATAACGAAGAGCTTTTTTTCGGTCATTCAAGCCGTTACGCCTTTTTTTTTCAGTTCGCGTTTATTGTTCTTCTGCCTTATCTGGTCAAACGGAACAGGCTTTTTCTGATTCTGGTTCTTTTTCTGGGCGGGTTATCTCTGCGGTTTAAATACTTTGGTTTTCTGCCCTTTGCCTTTCTTTTCATGTTCGGCAAGGGAATGGTGAACACATTGAAGTACAATTACATCAGAACCCTGCTCGTGCTGGCTTTGATATCAGGAACGACCCTTTTCGCCTTCTGGGAACATGTTAAGCAGAATTTTTTATCCGAGGGATACGCCAGGGCTCAGCTAACAAGAAAATCCTTTCAAATCGCCCGGGACCATTTCCCAGTAGGCAGTGGGTTTGGAACTTATGGAAGCCACGCTTCCGGGAAATACTATTCGAAAATCTATTATACGTATCGTCTCAACACCATGTATGGGCTGTCAAAGAACGATGCTCGGTTTGTGGCAGACACATTCTGGCCCATGGTTCTGGGTCAATTCGGGTATGCCGGACTTCTGGCTTACTGTTTTATCATGCTGTGCTTTTTCAGATTGCTGATTGAGCATCTTAAAACATCGGATGACGACCTGACGTATTTCAATATTTCAGCCATCCTGTTGCTTCTCTGTCTGATCATTGACAGTTCCAGCGATTCCATTCTCACACACAACCGAGCTGTGATGGCCTTTTTTTACATCGGCATTGTGGTCAATATGAACAACCGAAAAGCACATCCCATGGGAGAGCAGACAGCCGTTGAAAATTCTATTGATCAATAAATTCTTTTATCTGAAAGGCGGCGCTGAGACTGTTTTTTTTCAGGAGCGGGATTTCTTAAAGAATAACAATATCCCCGTGGTTGATTTTTCCATGCAGGACGATCTAAATTTTATTTCTCCCCACAGCGGATCTTTTGTTTCTTATATCGGTTTTAGAGAACCCAAAGGGCTGCTTGACAATTTGTGGCGCGGACTTTCTTTCATTCATTCCCATGAAGCTGTTAAGAAACTTGACCGCCTGCTTGAGCTGGAAAAACCGGATATCGCCCATCTGCACAATGTCTATCATCAGTTGACTCCTTCTATTATCCCTGTACTCAAGCAACACGGCGTTAAAATCGTCATGACCCTTCATGATTACAAACTCATATGCCCGGCGTATTCCATGCTCGACCATGATCGTATTTGTTCCGACTGCGCCGGTAAGGATTTCTGGAAGGCGATGAAAAATAACTGCCAGGGTTCGCTGGCCCACAGTGTTCTTATGTCGCTGGAATCGTACTGGCATCGATGGCGGAAAAGTTATGACGGGGTGGATCTTTTTATTGCACCCAGTCAATTTATGGCGAATATGGCCAGTATGCGGGTACCTGAACGGAAGATCCGGGTGGTGAGAAATGGCGTGGATACGGAATCGGTCAATCCGTCTTATGATGATGAGGGTTACGCTCTGTATTTCGGTCGGCTTTCTATAGAAAAAGGGTTGCAGACATTACTCAAATCCCATGCCATGATAAAAGAAAAAATCCCCTTGAAAATCGTGGGAACAGGGCCTTTGATGCCCAAAGGTAAGCATGACGGCCAGCCGGAATTTCTGGGCTATCGAACAGGAAAGGACTTACAGGGTATCATCGCCCGGTCTTCGTTTGTGGTTGTCCCGTCCGAGTGCAATGAAAACTGCTCAATGTCCGTGATTGAAGCCATGGCCCACGGCAAACCTGTGATTGGAACCCGGATTGCCGGAATTCCAGAGCAGATTGAGGACGGGCAAACAGGCTTTTTATTCAATATGGGAAACGCAGCTGAGCTTTCGGATAAAATGACAGCGCTTGCCTTGGACAAAGACATGAGAATGTCCATGGGACGGGCTTCACGCACCAAAGTAGAACGGGATTATTCCTTCAGCGAACATGGTGCGAAAATATTGGCCCTCTATCAGGAGCTGCTCCGAATGCAGCATTTCTGACAGCACGAAAAACCCCTACAGCCGTAGGGGCGGGTTCAAAACCCGCCCTGAACTTAGCAACTGACTTGGATTCTGAGAGGATTAATGAACGTCGCCGTAATCGGAACAAGAGGTTTCCCGAATATTCAAGGAGGTGTTGAAAAACACTGCGAATCCTTATACCCCCTGATTGCCGAAAAAGAACCGAAGATCAAACTGACGGTTTTCAGACGAAAACCTTATGTGACTGAAAACACCTCTGCACCGTTTGAACATTCCATTCAATTCATGGACCTCTGGACGATCAGAAACAAATACCTTGAAACCCTGGTCCACTCGTTTCAGGCCGCTGTCATTTGTCTTTTCAAACGCCCGGATCTTGTTCATATCCACAACATTGGACCGGCCCTTGTTTTACCGCTTCTTAAACTTGCGGGACTCAAAGTGCTTGTGACGTACCACAGCGACAACTACAACCATGAAAAATGGGGTATCGTTGCCAAAAAAATTCTGAAAGCCGGAGAATGGCTGGTGGGCCGGATGGCAGACCGGGTAATCGTGGTCTCCAAACGTCAGCTGGCTTTATTCGACGATAAATCCAGGGTGATCAACATACCCAATGGCGTTACAATCAGCGTGCCCTCCACATCCGCTGAAACCATTTCAGCACATGGAGTCTTGCCAGGCCAATACATCCTTGCCGTGGCCCGGTTTGTTCCTGAAAAAGGTCTCGACCTTCTGGTGAAAGCGTTCAAATTGTACACCGGTGATCTGAAACTGGTTATAGCCGGTGATGCGGATCATGAAACAGCTTACAGCAGGGACTTGAAGCAACAGATGGCAGGTGATTCCAGGATTATTGGAACAGGATATATCACCGGTGATCGTCTGACATTGCTTTTTTCCAATGCCCGGCTGTTCGTCCTCCCCTCACGTCACGAGGGTTTGCCCATCGCTCTTCTCGAAGCCCTGGGTTACGGCCTCCCGGTTCTTGCCTCCGATATTCCGGCAAACAGGGAACTTGAACTCCCAGATGAACGTTACTTTAAGTCTGGAAATATTGAAGATCTTCTGTACAAGCTTGAAAACATAGCTGATATTATGATACCGCAGGAAGAAAAGGAAAGTCAAAAAAAACGGATATCTGAATCATACGACTGGAATAGTGTCGCTGAAAAGACTTTGGATGTTTATAAAGAAATGTTTTTTCCATTTATGTCAATGGGATCAAATTTCATAAAAAAATAACGCCAGGCTAAGGCGCTGTTGCTTTTGCCGTTATTGAACGGTTTATTTTCTCACTTCAACCAAATTTCCGTTAATGAATTTGTGGATAATGCTGGATACGTAAGTCTGATACGGCAATCCTTCAATAACAGCTCTTTTCTGAAGCTCAAGAAGATCTCTTTCCGAAATCCGTATATTTAACCTTTTATCCTTGCGTAAAGTATTACGTGCATAGGTCATTAATTCTTTTTTTCTAATAGTGAGGTTTGTAACGGGCACCCACTCATCTTTCTCGAAACTATCGAGGATTTCTTTTTCTTCTTTCGTTAATTTCGTCTTCATGATTTTTCTCCAAGATATCTTTGTGTTGCTTTCCTGCTTGGAATGATGGTTTTGAGAAATAGTTCCTCATCATTCTCGACATAAGGAATTAGATAGGCGTAATTGGTAATATTGATAACCATAATTCGCTGCCCGGGATAATCTTTTTGATTGGGATGAAGATAGTCATCTAATATGTCACCCCTTTCAATAAAAAACACCACATCCTCAAAACAGATACCCCGAGACGACTTAAGCGCAACGCTCTTCTCTGTGTTCCAGTTTATGCTTTTCATGATTTAATATTAGCACAATGTGTGCATTATGGAAACATATATTTGGGGGCCAATGCGCCACTGTGGAGCGCACGGCTTTTTGCGCGTCCCACAGTGGCGAAATGTTAGCGAATTAATCTTTTGGGATTCTTAGACCTGTTATCCATTCTATATCACAAGCATCACAATAGAAATTTATTGGATCTCCACCTATCGAATTACGGTGTCGATCAATTATCAATTTTCCACAATCAGGGCAACGAAATCTGTTTTTTCGAAGGTTTTGCCAATAAAGACCGAATATCGCACCTATCACGAATATACCAGCCCATCTATAAGTTACATCGTCCCAAATACCCTGAGATGTTCGGTGCCAAAGAATGATAAAGACGGGCACAAATGGTAGCATACTCAATAGATTTAAGAGCATGTATTTATATCCGAACCACCTGTATTCTTTTTGTAATGCCATATTTTTATCGTTAACAAGAGATTATACAGTTTCTGGACAACTTAACAACTGGCCCTCATCCGCCATCCGCCATTGGACGTTCGACGTTCATTCGTTATGCTCCCACCCATATCAAGATCCATTACTCTTCTTGATCTGCAACCGCCTCTTCCCCGCACGCATGGTCATGCGGACACGTTCGCTCCAGGGAAGGCGGAGGAAGTTGGTTTTCAGGATACCTTTGGTGAACCAGGTTTTAAGGGCGTAGTCGATGGCCACTTCGACCACAACGGGTTTTCCTTCTTTGGCGGCTTGAAGGGCCTGGGGGATGGTTTTTCCCACAAGCCCGTCGGTGGGGATATAGAAATACTTGGCGTTCACGGCGCTTGCGAAAGCTCGGGTGCTGTAATCGGGAAGAATGGTACAGGTTTCCCGTGCATAGGTGAATTTTTGAAGCTGGGATATCTGGCTTAAATTTCTGTCCCGCATCACAAACACCACAGGCGCAATGTTCAGATTGGAGGCCGTGAGAAGTTCAAAACCTGTCATCAGTATGGCTCCATCTCCGGCGATGGCGATGACTTCCCGGTCGGGGTTGGCCAGTTTGGCTCCGATGGCGGCGGGAACCGAGTAACCCATGCATGAATAGTCGATGGGGCCGATGAAAAGGCCGGGTTTTTCAAGCCTTAACATCTCCATGGCCAAAAATGTCCCGTTCCCGCTGTCTGTTGCGTAAATGGCATCTGAACCGGCGTATTTCTGAAGAGTTGAAAAAAAATTCCAGGGAGAGACGCCTTTTTTGCTTTTTTTACTTTCCCAGTGCTGAACCACATGCTGGTGCCCTGCGGCGATTTCTGAAATCAGATGGGTGTTTTTTGCATGGCGCTCCACAAGAGGGGAGAGTGTCCGCAAAAAACTGCCCGCGTCGGAAACGATGGGAAGTCGGGCTTTGAAATTGGCGTTGTGGACTTCGGGATTGATATCCACATGGATCATGTTTTCCGGGGGTTTTATGCCGTAGCTCGCCGTGGCCACTTCGCCGAAGCGGCAGCCGATGGCGAGAAGGCAATCGCAACGGTCCATGATCCGGCTGACAAACGATGGGGCTGAATTGCCAAAACCGTTCCAAAGGAAAAGTTCGTGGGATTCGGGGAAAACCCCTTTCCCCTGGATGGTGGTGACCACTGGAGCCGAAAGTTTTTCTGCCAGCTCATAAAGAAGGAACGGAGTGTTCTTGGCGCCGTATCCCACATAAATAGCCGGTCGTTTGGACTCGTTCAGCATCTGGGCTGCCCGGAGAATATCGTCGGATTTGGGCAGAGAGGGAATATACGGAGGTTTGTTGTATACAAATCCGGGGATTTCGAAGGTGCTGAGGTAGTGGTTCATGGGAATTTCCACAGCCACAGGTCCCGGCGTTTTTGATTTGGCAATTTGAATGGCGTTTCGAACCGTATGGTAGATATCTTCGGGTGACACCACATGAAACACTTCTTTGCACACGGGTTTGAGTATTGCCAGTTGATCAATGTCATGAAGTTGATAGGATTTTCCCGTGTCGGTTCGGACTCCGCAGGTGAGCGCAAGAAGGGGAATGTTGTCCATGAATGCTTCGGCTATGCCGGACAGGGCGTGTGTCACTCCTGCGCCGGGCACCGTATTCACCACGCCGATGGAGTCGGATGTTCTCGAAACGGCATCGGCCATGAATGAGGCGCTTTGCTCATCGGTAACGAGAATGGGCTGAATGAACTTGGAATCCTCCAGGGCGTCGTACAGTTCGATGTTGTGTGTGCCTGGTATCCCGAAAGTGTAACGCACGCCTTCATCTTCAAGCGCTTTGACAACGGAAACCGATCCCCTGATTTTCATCCGATTGCAATGTCTCCATGAGAAAATACATTTCGCTTGAGCAGGCGGCAAACGGTTTGAAATACATGTAATAGCAAACACATAGAGTCTCAGGCCAGCACAACGAAAACTATCCGATTGCTGAAAACCACAGTGCAACCCCTGTTTTCAGATCGGAAAATAATAAATAGATATTTTTTATTGCTGGCAAGCCGAAGAAGCCCGCCTTTCCTTTGACATTCTTCCCTTGATATTACTGATACGTATCTGCTTGGACATGTCTTGTCAAATGATTTGTGCTGATTGGAAGGTCTGTTGCGGGACACTGAAGAACGTGTTTCAAGTAATAATTTTCAGTTTGAATCCTTCAGTGTCGTGGTTTTTTTGAAAACCAGATCAGCGACAGCCGATGCACCGGAATCTCAACCAATCCGGGCACGCCTGATTGGCCTGCAACAGACTGTGGTTTTATGGAGTGTTTCAATTGTCAGGAAATGCTCATCGATGTCTGACAATCTCCCCACATTTCATGTAGATTACCTCTTCGGCGATGTTGGTGGCGTGGTCGGCAATGCGTTCGAGATGCCGTGAAATGAGAAGCATGTTGATCAGTTTGCCAGGTTTTTCAGGCATTTTCGTCATATCAGCTTTGATCCGGTCGTAAAAACCGTTTTTCATTTCATCCACCTTGCTGTCCATGGAACGGACTTCTTCGGCCAGGCGGGTGTCCTGATTGACAAAGGCATCAAGACTCATTCTCAGCATATTTCCGGCCATTTCAGCCATGATTTTATATTCGCGGATGTATGCGTCGTAATTGAATCCCTGGATGCGGACCACACGTTGGGCGATGTTTACCGCCTGATCGGAAATGCGCTCAAGGTCGTTGTTGATTTTTATCACAACAATGAGAAAACGTAAGTCTCCGGCCACGGGCTGGTGCAGAGCCAGAACCTTCAGGCAGTCCTCCTCGATTTCAACCTCCATTTCGTCCACTTCATAGTCACTTCTTATGATTTCTTCACAAAGAGGCATGTCGCCGCTTTCAAATGCTTTTACAGCGTTTATGAAACGGTCTTCCACCATAGCCCCCAGAGCGAGGAGTTTTTTTCTGATTAATTCCAGTTCTTTTCGAAGCAGTATATTCATGACGGCATTTCCTTTTTTTAAATATTTTGGTTTGATTCTCAGTTGCCGTGTTTTGTATGTGTTTGATACCTCCGGTGGCCCTTCCGGGGGACCAGATTTTAAAAATCTGGACAAATGGGATTGGGTATGAGTACACCGTGTCCCGACAAAACATGTTTGTCAAACTTCTCAAACGTTTGGCTCCTGGCAGGGTCGCCAGAGGCCACAAAACATATCACGCCATCAACCGAATCGACCGGTGATATAATCTTCGGTCTGTTTGTCCCTGGGCCTGGTGAACATGATGCCCGTATCGTTCACTTCGATGAGTTTTCCCATGCAGAAAAATGCGGTGGTATCGGAAACACGCGCGGCCTGCTGCATGTTATGGGTGACGATGACGATGGTGAATTTCTGTTTGAGTTCGTGGATCAGTTCCTCGATTTTGAGTGTGGCGATGGGATCGAGGGCTGAGGCCGGTTCATCCATAAGAAGAACCTGGGGCTCGATGGCAAGGGCTCTTGCAATGCAGAGTCTCTGCTGCTGTCCACCGGAAAGACTGGTGGCTGGTGTGTGCAGACGGTCTTTGACCTCTTCCCATAAGGCTGCAAGCTTAAGGCTCTTTTCAACATCTGCGGATAGCCGGGCTTTGTCTTTGATGCCTGTGATTCTTAAACCATAGGCCACGTTCTCGAAAATACTCTTGGGGAAAGGATTGGGCTTCTGGAAAACCATGCCGATTCGTCTGCGTAAGGACACTACGTCGATCTGAGGCGAAAGGATATTATCACCGTCAAGAAGCACTTCGCCCTGAGCTCTTGCGCCGATGATCAGATCATTCATCCGGTTCAGGCATCTTAGAAATGTGCTTTTACCACATCCAGAAGGGCCGATGAGGGCTGTTACTTTCTGCGGGATAATGTCAAAGGATATGTCAAAAAGGGCCTGGACATCTCCGTAAAAGAACTGGAGGTTTTTGATGGAAAACTTTGGGTTTACAGGAGCTTTTTCCTCGATGGCCGACAACGACCGCGTGGAACGGTTCATGGGTTCATTCTCCAAAATATCTGTGTGTTTCATATATTCAACTTCTTTCGTAATCGCTGCCTCAAAATAATGGCGAAGAGATTCATACCAAGTACCAGGACAATGAGGACAAGGGCTGTTCCGTATTGCATGGGCCGTGTTTGTTCGATGTTGAGTCCGGCTGTTGCAAGGACGTATATATGGTATGGGAGTGCCATCACTTCAGACATGATGGAAGACGGCATTTCCGGTGTGAAAAAAACCGCGCCGGTGAACATGATGGGTGCTGTTTCACCTGCGGCCCTGCTCAGGGCAAGGATGGTTCCCGTCAAAATGCCCGGAAGGGCTGCGGGAAGAACGACCCGGTATGTGGTCTGCCATTGGGTGGCTCCGATGCCCAGTGATGCTTCCCGGTATGTTTTCGGAACAGCTCGCAATGCTTCTTCCGACGAGCCGATGATCACAGGTAGGCTCATTACGGCCAGGGTGAGGGATCCCGCAAGGATACTCACGCCCATATGCATCAGGATGCAGAAGAAGGCTAACCCGAAAAGACCGAATACGATGGATGGAACGCCTGCCAGATTGCTGATGGCGAACCGGATAAAATCCACAAGTTTTCCTGGTCTGGCATATTCGTTCAGATAAATCGCTGTGGCAATTCCCACGGGAAGGGCGAAGGCCACGGCACCTATGGAAAGACAGAGTGTTCCGACGATGCAGGGAAGTATCCCGCCTTTGGTCATGGAATCCAGAGGCATTTCGGTCAGAAATCCCAATGAAATGGCCTCAAGACCGTGTGAGGCGATAAAGTAAACCACAACCACAACAACAAGACCGTTCAGAAGCGCAGCAGACCTGAACAGACCGAACATGATTTTCTGTTTGAGCAGTCTGAATTTTATAGTTTTATCTGTCATAATTTTTTTCCGGTAAAGCTTTTTCCGTCATACTCGTTTGTACTGTCTGGCGATCCGGGCCGCACAGATGTTGAACACCAGAGTGAACAGGAACAGAACCACACCTGTTGCAAACAGTGCGCTGTAATGCTCGCCGCCAAAAGGAGCTTCACCCATTTCAGCTGCAATGCTGGCAGGCATGGGCCGGACAGGATCGAAAATTGACGAGGGGTTCATGGCGGCTCCGCCTGCTACCATGAGAACCACCATGGTTTCACCCACGGCCCTACTCATGCCAAGGATAATGGCTGTGCTGATTCCTGAAACAGCGGCAGGCACTGTGATCCGTGAAATGGTTTCAAGATGGGTGGCACCAAGAGCGAGTGACGCTTCTTTGAGTGATTTGGGGACACTTCGGAGGGCGTCTTCCGTCACTGAACAGATGGTGGGGACAGCCATAAACGCCAGCATCAGGGAGGCGTTGAAGAGGTTCAGACCCGACGGGATATCAAACGTCTCCTGAAGAAAAGGAGACACAACCACCATGCCGAAAAAACCGACCACAACCGACGGGATGGATGCCAGAAGTTCCACCATGGGTTTGGCGATGGCCGCAAGGCTATCTTTCGCGATTTCAGCGATATAAATGGCCGACATCACACCCAGGGGAACCGATATCAGGGCGGAAAGAAGGGTCACGGAAAAGGTTCCAACGATCAGCGGGAAAATCCCGTAAGCCGGAGGATCGTCCGTGGGATACCAGAACTGTCCGAACACGAACTCCTTCAGAGAGACGTGGGAAAGGATCGGTGCCCCCTCTTTGACAAGGAAAATCATGATCAGGCCAAGAATGCTGACTGAGACAAAGGCGCTGAGAAAAAAGCCTGTTTTTATCGCTGTCTCGGTGGATTTCATGGATTTAAACCATCCTCTATGTTTATCGCAAGCGAGCAATGGGTTCTGCTTGATTCCACCCATCCTACATATGTCTCCTGTAGGATGGGTGAAGCTTTAGCGTAACCCATCAGAATTGTCAGCATATTGGCATATTTAATTGCCGGTTTATATCATCCGCATTAATTCAGCGTGATGCTTCCTGCTGCTTTCACAAGGGCCTGACCTTTAGGAGACAGAACGAAGTTGATGTAATCAAGGGTTTCACCTTCAGGCCATCCGTTGGTGAACATGAAAAGGGGGCGGCTGATTTTGTACTGACCGTTTTTCGCGGTCTGATCGCTGCCTTTCACGCCGTCAACCGAAAGAACTTTGACTTTTTTATTGATGTATCCCAGGGCAATGTAGCCAATGGCTCCCTTGGTGCTGCCGATCTGGGTGACAAGACCGCCGTTGGAGGGCTGAGTCAGGGCTGCCGGAGTGATGCGCTCTTCATCCATGACCATTTCTTTCCAGGCGTCGAATGTTCCGGAAGAGCTGTCACGTGTGATGGCGACGATTTTCATGTCTTTGCCGCCCAGGTCTTTCCAGTTGGTGATCTTGCCGGTGTAAATGTCTTTGAGCTGTGCTTTGCTGAGATTTTTCACAGGATTATCTTTATGGACAACGGGAACGATGCAGTCCAGAGCCACCCGGTGCGCCACCGGGATGATGTTCTTTTCGACAGCCTGTTTCACTTCCTTGTCTTTGATAAAGCGTGAGGCATTGCAGATGGTGGTGGTACCGTCGATCAAGGCTTTAAAGCCGTTGCCTGTGCCGCCGCCGGAGAGGGTGATGACCGTTTTCGGATTCAGAGCCATATAAGCCTCAATGGTTTTCTGGGCCACGGGAAGAACGGTGGTTGATCCTTTGATTTCAATTTTTCCGGCAAAAGCGGGGGTTGAAAATACGACTAAGGCTAAAAGAAAGATGATTTTTTTCATGTTTTAAACTCCTTACGTTAATTAATTTCCAGAATGAACCGGACTCTGTTTTTACGTTCGAAGCTAAAATAGGCTCAAATTGTTAGAAACGTGTTAGCGGCAAGTTAGAATTGGGATAGATGATCGCTAATCGAGGATATGCTTCACCACATGCCCCAACTCGGGAAAGATAATCGCTTTGCAAGCGAGCTTGCATGCTTTGAGACTTCCGGGAAGGCAGAACACAACCGTGTCGCTGATGATCCCAGCCGTGGCACGGGACAGAATGGCAGCCGTGTCGATTTCTTCGTAACTGAGCAAGGTGAAAATAGTGGAAAAACCGGTCAGAGTTTTTCTGAACATGGGAGTCACCGCTTCGATGGTCACATCGGATTTTACAATCCCCGTACCGCCAGTGAGAAGCATGGCGTGAGGGCTGTGATTCCGAATGGCATTACGAAGGGCCATCCGGATTTCTTCCTCGCTGTCCTTCACCAGATCATGGCAGACCACCTGGTGCCCTTCCTTTTCTGCATGGGACCGCATCCATGCGCCGCTTTTATCGTCGGCGAGAGATCTGCTGGACGACATGGTGAGGATACCGATCCGCAAGTGTTCAAGAGATTCCTGTCTGTGGCCGAAGACGCCCATATTACCCCCTGTCCACAACCACGTTGTCAACGCCGTCGTGCTCTGTCAAATGTACGTTGATGGTGTCTTTGTACTGTGTTTCGATAAACCGTCCTGAATAATCCGGCTGAATGGGAAATTCCCTGTGTCCTCGGTCTGCCAGAACCGCAAGTTCGATCCGTGCAGGACGGCCGAAATCGAGAAGGGCGTCCATGGCAGCCCGGATGGTTCTTCCGGTGAAGAGGACATCGTCCACAAGAATGATGTCCATGCCGTCCACGGTGAACTGGATTTCCGTGGGTTTGACAATGGGATGGTGGCTGATGCGGGTCCAGTCGTCCCGGTACAGTGTGATGTCGATTTCTCCCACAGGCACCGTCACGCCCTCCACTTTGCGAATTTCAGCCTGGATACGTCTGGCAATGAAAACGCCCCGCGTCTGAATGCCAATTAGAGCAATCCGTTCGATGTTCTTATGCTTTTCGAGAATCTCATGGGCGATTCTCGTCACCATCCGGTTGATGTCTGTGGCGTCCAGTACGATGTTGTCTTTTGGGGTGGCGGTCATGGCCAAATCTCCGATGGTTGATCTACAGTAATAGTCTGAATCTGAATAAACGTTACGAAACGGGCTTGATCACGTTCTATAAACCACTTTATTTGAAACAGGCAACATTAAATTCAGGTCTTTGCCGCAACTATTGTTTAAAAAAAGGAACGATACCGCTTTCAATGTTTTGAACCCAAAGGGGCATAATCCTTATCCGGCTTTCAAATCCCTTGATTTTCATGGCTGTTTTTCTTATACCTCCTCTTGGGGAACGGTCCGGTGATACAATCCAAATGAAGGATCTCAATACGGAATAATTGAATCGATAAAGGAGACCATCGACCATGAATCTTCAACAACTGACAGACACCATAAAAAAACACCCGGATTTCGGGCGTGTGGGAATGATACTTTCACATAACGGCGTTGTCCGTGAAAGCTCAAGAGACGGAAAGCCCGTATCCGGAATCGAAATCCGTGTCGACCGGGAAAAACTCAACCATATTATTGCCGAGAGCAAACGTAAAGAAGGTATCGTAGAGGTTCTTATTGAACTTGCTGAGGAAAATAAATTCCTTCCCGTGGGCGCAGATGTGATGATGCTTGTGGTGGCAGGCGATATTCGTGAACATGTGTTTGAAACGCTGAAGGACACGCTGAACGCCATCAAGGCTACTGTCACGGCGAAAACCGAATACTTTATTGAGGAAACAAAACCATGAGCGAATTCACCCATCTGGACGATGAAGGCAGAGTTCGCATGGTGGATGTGACGGATAAACCCGCCACCGACAGGCGGGCTGTGGCAGAAGGCCGGGTTCACATGACACCCGAAACTTTAAAAAAAATTTTCGATAAAGAGATCAAAAAAGGCAATGTGCTTGAAACAGCACGCATCGCCGGAATCATGGCGGCTAAAAACACGTCGTCCATGATTCCCATGTGTCATCCCCTTTCCATCACATACGCAGCTGTGGATTTTATACCGGAAGAAACGTCTTCTTCAATCCGCATCCGGGCCGAAATCCGTGTGAAAGGCGAAACAGGCGTTGAAATGGAAGCCATGACAGCGGTAAGCGTGGCCGCGTTAACTATTTACGATATGTGCAAGTCCCATGACAGATCCATGACATTTTCGGACATCCGCCTTCTGGAAAAATCAGGGGGTAAAAGTGGGCATTTTAAACGAGATTCTTTATGCAACGATTGAAAACGATGAATTGGAAACAGGGACGTCATGCTGTATTTGCGGCTTCCTTGATTATTATTCTTTTACTTGGAAGCTGCTTCCAGAAAAAGCCGGTTGCAGAGCCTGATAAGCTGCCGGAGAAGCCGCAGGTGGTGACGCTGCCTAAGGCTAAGACCCATCTTGTGAAACTTCTTCAGGAAGAATACCCTGATTTCAAGGACGATCTTTTTTTTGAAGGGTTGGATAAGGGTATGGCCAGGAGCCTTGACTATTACAAGATCATTCCCGAGCGCCAGGTGTTTCAGTTCGGGAATGACCGGGTCGATAGAAAACGTATGATCGAATCCATCACTGTGCTTCAGGATTTCATGGATTTGACTGATCCCTCGAAAGATATCAATTCGTTTATTCGCAAACGCTACGACGTATACAAATCCATCGGTAATGACACGGGTGACGTTCTTTTCACCGGTTATTACGAACCCTGTCTCCGGGGCAGTCTGGAAAAAAGCGACGAGTATCCTTATCCTGTTTATGCAACGCCGGATGATTTGGTGACCATTAACCTCAGAAAATTTTTCGATATTGAGGCTATCAAACAGACGTTGATAGGACGGGTCACCGTCCAGAAATCCGTTATCCCATACTA
Source organism: Desulfobacteraceae bacterium (assembly GCA_041660385.1). GTDB lineage: Bacteria > Desulfobacterota > Desulfobacteria > Desulfobacterales > Desulfolunaceae > DYJE01. Next base: position 32,182 of record JBAZWJ010000021.1, read on the forward strand.
CGAAAGGAAAGAGATCGGCAAAGGCGATATTCTCAATGGAAATGCAAAAATCATTGCCTATGTGAGTGACAAAGTCGAGCTTTTCTTTCTTGAGGTTCAAGGTTCGGGCATCATCTATCTGGACAACGGGGATATCATTAAAGTCCACTACCACAATAAAAACGGGAAGCCCTACAGAAGCATCGGGAATTATCTGATCAATTCGGGAAAGATGAACCCGAAAAACATGTCCATGCAGAAAATTAAAGAGTATTTAAAAACCCATCCGGCTGAGGTTGATGAGGTTTTAAACTTCAATCCCAGTTATGTTTTTTTTAAGGAAGGCAAGGGAGGACCTTATGGCTGCTACGGCGTGGAGGTCACACCGGAAAGATCCATTGCGACGGATAAACAATACTTTCCCGCCTGTGCTATAGCTTACATTGAAACATCAAAACCTTTGGTGGATGGAGACGGAAACATCACCGAATGGACGCAAGCAAGACGCTTTGTTTTGAATCAGGATACAGGCGGAGCCATTAAAGGCCCCGGTCGGGTGGATTTGTTCCAGGGCAGCGGTTCTTATGCAGAACTTGCAGCTGGCCATATGAAGCATAGCGGGTCTTTGTACTTTCTTGTTTTGAAGGAATCGCCCCCGGCTCCATAAAAAAACGACCCCCGGGCACCTGTCTCCCTGTTAGACAAATACCCGGGGGCCTATGTCATGCCGCAGTCCCCCAAAATTTCCCGAAGGATAATCATGTCGTAGTTCGTCACTCAGGCAAGCGCGGCAGAGCCAATAACCTTACGTTTGGAACAATCATACCATCCAGCGGTTTATCGAATCAACATGTGTCAAAGTTTCAATTTGAAAACTAAGTTTTCCAGTCTTTTTTCTTCTTTGCTTCCTTGAACAGATTCTGTTATAAATAATCATTAATTCTATTTTCCTCGTTTATATCTTGTTTATTGTTTTGGCGAAATCACTCACATTCGATAGTTTGCTGGCGAATAGCTCGTTTCATATTTTTTATTGATTTTATTGAATTCAAAAAGATGGGTTAAATACAAACCAACCCACAAGAAGGTGCCAATGTCTGGAAAACCCTCATACAGCGATCTGGAAAAAACCGTGGCTTCTCTCAAAGAGGAAATGGAAAAAATCAAGAGCGACATTCTTCTTCAACACATAGAAACAGGATTCGCCGCAACGAAAATCCAGGAAGTCAAAAAAGAGGGCGAGAAATACCGGGAACTCTATGAAAATATGTCCGACTGGGTTTATATCCACGATATGAACGGAATGTTTCTGGCGAATAACCTCCATTTCATCAAAACCCTGGGGTACAGCCCTGAAGCGTTGAAAGGAACGAATGTCAGGGATCTGATGCCTGAGGTGTTAAAGCCAGGCTTCGACGACTATTTGAAGCGGATTATTGAGCATGGACGAGATAAAGGTGTCATGAAAATAAAAGCCGCTGACGGAACAGAGCGCATCGTTGAATACAACAATGTTCTCGTTATGAACGACTCCGGCGAACATCATGTGCAGGGGCTTGCCAGGGATATTTCCGAACGGATGGCTGCGGAGGCCGCACTTAAAAAAAGCGAGCAGAAATTCAGGTCCATTCTGGAAAACATCTACGAAGGTTATTACGAAGTCGATATCACAGGGAATTTCACCTTTGTCAACAAGGCGATCTGCTCGATTCTTGGATATACCGAAATGGATCTTCTGGGGATGAACAACAGAAATTATATGGACGAAGAAAATTCACGGAAAGTCTTCAAAGCATACAGCAGCATCCTAGCATCAGGGGTACCTCAGGATGATATTGATTTTGAGCTGATACGAAAAGATGGCCAGATCCGAAGTGTTGTGTCTTCCGTCAGTCTGATTCTTTCCGCCCAGAAAAAACCTGTGGGATTTCGGGGAATAGCCCGGGACATTACGGACAAAAACAAGCTGGAAAATGATGTGCGGACCTTCAGAAAAAATGCCCGTAATGCCAGGGAAGTGACCATTCTTGGGCTGGCTAAGCTTTCAGAGTACCGCGACAACGATGCCGGAGCCCATCTCGAACGCATGCGCGAATTTTCCAAGATTATTGCCCAGGAGTTGTCGGTACACAAAAAATTCAAAGGGTATATTACGGAAAAATACATTGAGGATATTTACCTCTCTGCCATACTCCACGATATTGGGAAAGTCGGTATTCCAGATGCGGTTTTACTCAAGCCGGGTAAACTCACCATTCAAGAGTTTCAGATCATCAAAGAACACTCCCGGCTTGGCGGAGACGCCTTGAGCGAGATTGAAGCGAAAATTGAAGGAGAATCCTTTCTGACGCTGGCCAAGGAAATTGCCTATTTTCATCACGAACGCTGGAACGGAAAAGGCTATCCCAAAGGTCTGAAAAATGAGGAGATACCTCTATCTGCACGCATTGTCGCTCTTGCCGACGTCTACGACGCATTGACGTCTAAACGGGTTTACAAAGAAGCATTTACCCATGAAGAAGCCATAAAAATAATTGTTTCAGAGCGTGGGAGTCAATTTGACCCCGATGTGGTTGATGCCTTCATGGCAAGGAACAAAGAGTTTTCAGCCATCAGAAGAAAAATGGAGGACTTGAAATCGGAAAGACTCGAATTAAAAATATGCCAGACATGACATCCTTTTATTTGACAATCCCCATGTGATTCTTTATAGTCTGTGCACTTTTTGGTCCCATCGTCTAGCGGTCAGGACGCTGGCCTCTCACGCCGGTAACATGGGTTCGATTCCCATTGGGATCACCACTACAGCATCAAGGCTCTTGAAGAAATTCAAGGGCCTTTTTTGTTTACCCGTTTTTTGTTTTCCAACCGTATTTCCAACCCATGAAGTGGATTTGGAGGTATACGTTCAATAAGTGTAATAGCCATTCGCTTGATACATGTGAATATTACAAACTCAATTAGGAAGATAACCAGAGTTTATTTCCAGGTTCGGACAATTATAGAGAAGATTCATAATTTTTATCATATCATTCACTATGGGGTGTGGATGTGCCATAATTTATGAGTTTGCCAATTATCAGGGAAGCCCATTTTATCTATGCACATATTGATATATTTCTGAGGTGTTTCATTTTTAATTAAATGATCAAGTCTTGATGCCCAACTTGAATTTGAAGTTATTTGACATATGAAAAACTGAATTATTGATAACTGCGTGAATGTTGTCGATCTCGATGGTATGTTTAAAACTTCCTCAATGGTCTTTTCTTTGGGCATATGAGTGGCTTTTGCATTCCAAAAACGTGCATGGTGGGCACATTTGTTGCGTGTCACCGTCAGGGATCTTAAAAATTCCTCAAAGACCTTGTATTCCAAACCCAGATCTTTACAAATAGCTCTCTTGTACTTTGCCCTTAATCCGCTGAATGATTTTGAAATGCTCCCAAGTGTTAATGTTTCCATGATCATCCAGCATGGAGGCATGCTATTCTTTTCATATTTTTCAAAATAATGTTTGATAAACGTATTTGATTTGTTTTGGTTCAATGCCGAGTTCACCACATCAATAAAATCAGTATGATTTTTATTTTCTTGAAAATGGGCAGGGTCTAAGAACCAACGAGAACCGAACATTTGACTCATATAATTTGATATCACTGCCCTGATAGCCACTTCAACACGTTCAACTGCATCCATTACATGGTTTCTAAGTTTTCGATCAAATATGTACAAAGCCAAGACATCGTCAAATGTGACACCAGGATTGAATTCATCTTTGACGTGTTGATAAGGTATAAAATATGCTGAAAGGCGATAATATCCTATGTACCGGAGATATCGTTTAGCGCGCTCTATGTCGTTAATTATCAAAGCTCTTTTTTGTAAGAGTTCAATGTGTTGGTCTGTGGACAGAGGGGGTTTATTATAATCCATAATTTACGCATAAAAAACCCGCTTACCTCTTTCATACGAAAGATATTATCCTGATAGGGGTAAAGCGGGTGTTATTCATGTAAAGCAACTTAGAGTATCAAGTGCAACTTATATATATCAGCGTGTATTACTAAGTATGCTGGAATATACGCTGATATAAATGCTATGTCAATAAATTGTATCGGCCCGATCTCCACTGTCCAACTCTTTCAAAATTTAATTCAAAGGTTAGACTCAGTATGTTAAATGGGTAATTAATACCTAAATATCGTCTATGCTGAATTTTAAAGCCCTATCCTACACCGAAGCATCAACCGCTGAGTAAGGACGGATACAACGCTTATTTCAACCTCAAGACTTATTGAACCCGCAAATCCCCAGGCGCTGAGCGGTTATTTTCATAGAACCCATATTTGCCCCTTCGGAGATCGCCTGAAGCTTCCCATAAGTTTTCCACCTCATCCGCTTTGGCTTCCCTGGAAATGCTTCAAATAAATTTTCTCCACCACCAATGCTTGCACGGATTTTTCGCGCCTTCCGCATGAGTCGATCATGTGGGCATTCCTGCTGGCTTAAATGTGCAAGATTGCAACAGTGCCGACATTGAAAGTGACCTGCTGCACGGTAAAGAATGCAAACCCTCCGCCCACAATCAGGGCAGACAAGCCATTGCCGGACACCGCCATAAGTGCAAGGGGTTGTTTCGATCTGAATTGTGTGCTTTGTTTTCTGACCGGAAACAGCCCCGTATTCCAAGGTCAGGCTATCAGTTCCAACACAATACAATGCATTCCCATCAGGCTTTCCATTTCTCTTCCAGGTAAGCCATCCAGTCATATTCCCACATCGTCTCAAGAAGCGAATATCAAGAGCCTGCGTTTCTTCAATCGTTCGCCTTGTCCTGATATGATCCCATCTGCTTGAACCCATTCCGCCCATCAAGTCGCCTTTCTGTTTTATCGAAATAATCAATCTTAAAAATGCCATAATCAATGAAATATTTGAATCATCCTTAGAGCATCAGCCGTTTAAGTGAGTTTTTTATATGTATGAAAAACATCCCCAATTGCCTCCCTTTTTTAGGTGTAAGGAAACCTCTTATTTTTATATCGTGGGCCTCACCGGACGATGAACGGCCCACGTGTGTTATGACAAATAATATCCTGCTAAACCAACAATGGCCCCTATTGCTGTTCCAACTCCAGGGGCAATTGATCCGGCCGCCGCTCCGGTTGCTGCTGCTGTTCCTGCACCGGCTAAGGCTCCACCAACTGCCGCCCCAGCCCCCGCCCCGGCAAGCCCCGAAGTCAACCCGCCGCCAATTGTCTTACCCGGCTGCGGGATATTCGGCTGTGTGCTGCCCAATGTTGAACGGCTCTTGCTCATCAACCCCATGGCCTTGTCAAGACCGGTTGATTTGTTTTCAAACACCGGAGTTATGCCGGGGATATGTAGCCCCGTGGCCCTTGGTGCTTCGTAATTCAATCCCATTTCCATGATGTTAATTCCTCCTATGGTTGGTCTGATGTCGAATGGGTTTCAATCTGAGTAGACGTTCCGGTTGTGGTTGTAACGCTGTAATTGTCGTAACCAGCGCCGCCGTAGACATACGTGGCCACACGATCAACCGCACCGTTGCCGTCAGTATCAGAGCTTATCGTTAAAGGACGGTCGGTCGCATCGTTAGTTTGGCTTCTGGTTCGCAACAGCCTGTTTGTCCCTGACTCTCGCGTCTCACTTGAGAAAGAATATCCGTTCGCATCGTACGACGTGGTGTGCGTGCTTTCTACAACTCCGTCTGCGTTGTTGTCATAAGTCTGTATGATAACCCTCCCAGCGGTATCCATATACGCCTTGTTGATTACATCTAAAATTCCGTCTCCCTCGCGATCAAGTGAGTGGGTTTTTACCTTTAGCGCGATCGCCGGTTGAACCAGCGTGGCTATTATCAAAAATGCCAGTATTATTTTTTTCATTAATTTTTTCCTTTCTGCTCTTTAAGGTTTTTCTGCTCGTTCAGTCTTTGGTATTTATAAACGTTCCATTGCGCCACTCCGTTCACTTTGAAGGTTAATATTCTGTTCCGACTACTAATTGTATTGGAACTGCTCTTATCAATTCTTTCATTGGCTGGTGTGATTCCTGTCATTCCAAATATTCCCCGGTGTCACCATTGAAATACAGTGATGTTTCACCAACCCGGCCCACATCTCGAAAGCGGATCTTCTGAACATAGACCTTGACCTCTGCTGTCTGGTAATTCGGTCGATGGATACAAAGCCCGTTGTCTGCCTTGTTTCTCCAATTCGCCCCACCTGCGATTTCGTACATGGTCGGAACCTTATACGTGCCGTCATCTGCCTTGGTAAGATTCTTGGGATGTGCCACGATCCACACATGGATTCCATTCAGCTTTGCAAAACGCCTGATCTTGGTTAACTCACGGCTGATATATTGCGTCTCGGTAAGGCCCTGGTAGTTGTGCTCAACTTCATTCCATGGATCAATGACAAGACCCTTGATCCCATTCCTGAAAATGGCTGTCTTTGCCTTGGCCAGAATATTATCCACGGTGAGGTCATCGTTTTCCGGCATGATAAAGTTGATGTTTTGATTTACAAGAGACAGGGCGCTTTCGACCTCTTCACGGGTCATCCGGTCCCTGTTTTTTCCGGCTTTGAAAAATGGCGCTCCATTGATCTTTTCTAAAAGTGTTTGCATGTGCCGGGGCAGGGGCCAGTTCTCAGGACTGCATACGGCAAAAGACCATCCATAAACCCCGATCAAATTCAACATCAGGGCATCCACAAAGTTGCTTTTCCCGCTTCCAGGGATACCTGTGACGATGGTCAGCTCCCCAGGTCGGACCGTATAGAGACTATCAAGGGTTTTCCAGCCCGTGGAGTGTCCGAGTTCAACCCCGTGTTCGTAAAGCTCTATCACATCCGCTTTCAAGTCAGCCGGGCAGAATAACCCCTCTACAGGATAGGGTGAAGCGGTTTCAATAACCTGTTTCAAGGTTTCCTTTCCGTGTTTAACAAGAACGTCGTTGGCATCTTTGCAACCCTGGGGATATGTCACACGCCAACATCTTTCTTTCCCCAATCGTCGGGCAAGCTCTTCTTCAAGAATCTTTCCGGGCTTATCGTTATCAACTGCCAGGATGATTTTCTTGATATCCTTCAGCTTGCTTTCCGCTGATTTGAGAAAGTCGAATTTGGTCGCGTAGCTCTTGGCGTGTTCTGGTGGTGCCCCATCTGGACAACTCACGGCTTTATGGTAACCGGCCTCAACCAAGGATAAGGCATCTATTTCACCTTCCGTGATGATCAACGGATCCCCGATGAAATCATGACGGTAAAAACATTTCTCTGCATTCTTGGCTTGCCGGAAATTCTTCTGACCGTCACGGTACTTGACGTTGACGACCTGCCCGGCCTTAAGGAAAGGAAACTGTATCGTATTCGTTTCTTTTTCAAGTGAAGGCATCCAGACCGGCCCGTATCCGATTTGATTTGCTTCAAGGGTTGCTTTGGATATCCCACGTTTATCAAACCAAGTCAGAACGGTTTCCGGTAATTCTGGAAGTGGTTTGTACTCTGGTCTCTGGTAAACTGGTTTCATCCCTGCTTTATCTGAAAGCCCCCCTGCATGTCCGCAATGGTGACAAAACCACGTACCCTTTTCAGTGTTAACGGCAAGACATTTGTCTTTTGTTTTCTTCCGAGTGGCCGAACATGCCGGGCAGGTTGTCCGAACCTCTGTTCCAAGTTGACCGTTCAGATGAATTCTATGATCTTCATAATTATTCATAAGCTCCTTTACATCCAATCTGGCAACCTGTTGGGGTTTGATTGTTTTTTCATTTCGGTCATGTGCTGCCCCCGGATTATTCCTGTAAGATATTTTTCGTCTTTCCCCTGGGCTGCGTAATTTTTTGAGAGATATACACGGATTCCATGTTCAACTTGCTCCGGGGGGTATGCTTCCCATTTCTTGAGTTGGGCAAGAACGATTGAATCTGACACCCTGTTTGATTTGCGAGTGGTGGCTATGGCATCAAAGGCTTGATCAATTAACCCGGTGTCTGAATACCGTTTTTTCAGCTCAGAAAAATTTTCGGGGGTTTCTTTATTTCTTATACTTCTTGTTCGTGTACCGTTTGTTGTATCGTTTGCTGTACCGTCTGTTGTACCGCCTGATTGATAAACGTCGTAATTAATCAAAGAAATTAAGCTACTTAGCCTTGAATTCTGTTGTACCGTTTGTTGTTCTATCTGTTGTACTAAAATCATTTCGCGTATGAATCGTCTGACTTTGCCCCGTGACCACCCCCACCTTTCAGCAAGGGAAATCTCTGAATATCCGACCTGTCCACGCTTAACTTCGATCTGGATACCTCTCTTTGTAATGGTACCGGGTTTGTGGTTTGCAAGAAGTAGAAGATCCACCCATGCTTGACCCTTGGTGAACGGTTCAGCCAGCCACTCAGGAGAATCCTTTAATTTCCGATGGAGTTTTATCCACCCGTGATCATTTGCCATGGATAGCCTCTTCATTTTCCTGGAACATTCCGATAATGAGTTTCCGAAAATCTCCTGGCGAAATGTTTTTCATGGGGAAATCCCTCCGCATCATGATGAAATCACCTGAAACGCCTACCCTGAAATATGGGCCAAACTCTTTGATGAGGTCGGCTTCATCTCCCATCCTCATTTTTTTCGTTCGCATTTCTTGTGAAGTTCGTTTCATCGTCCAGGCCTCCCCATTTCCAAACTGTCATGGGCAACATCGATTTTCCCGGAAAGCTCCCGGTCAAAGTGTTTGAAATCAATCCGGGCTTCCAGTGATCCACGCCACCACATGACAAGGAAGTTCATGACACAATCTAACACGCTGTAATATTTGATTTTAAAATAACATTTGTAATTTATAAGCATATCGGTTAAGTTCCTATCAGATTGTGAATTAAAAGTTTATTGGGAGCCTTGACAGGATTGCAGCCTGAAAAGGCTCTCGGCTTTTGAGGGTCCGGTTCACACCTCCCGAAGCTCGGTGGAATAACGATTTGCAATCATGGACCAGCCGTCATGGGTAACAGCAACCCGCTTTTTAAGCCGTCCAAAAAATCCGGTCTCAAGGGTAAAAAAGCCCTTGATTATTCCTATTGCTCTTGGTTCGATATGCCCGTCAATTCTGATCAAAAGCCCGTCACGGATGAGGCTGGCAATAAGTTCTTTGTGATTCATGCTTAGCTCTTTTGCAACGGCTTTCAAACTACTGGTTTTATTTTCCATTTTGGCATTTCCTTTCGATTTATTTTTTAAGAAGATCAAGAACAGACTCTTTCCAGAAAAGCTGCTGACATGTTCCAACTGCGTGTTGACGTGACGTTTCCTTGATGGTTGCGTATGCTTTGCCTCGATCTGTCGGCAACCACTTCACTTTTCCCTCGTGAGCCCGGAATTTTTCTTGAAGACCAGCCCGTTCAAGTAAGACATTGACAGCCTTGCCAGATAATCCCCCCAACTTCCGGCCCAAGTCACTTGGCACGAAATCGGGTTCGTTTCCTGGAATGGGTAAACATTTCATTCCGATGGATTCCAAGCAATCCCGGCCAGTCTCTTGAAGGGTCAGGCGGTTTGCTTTCAGAAGGGCTTGATTTTTGGATAAACCGACCGTTTTTCCAAGTTGATACCAAGCTTTGAAGCTTCGAACTTGATCCTTTGACGCTTGTCCAACCATGGCATAGGGTATTTTCTTTGGGCCTTGAAGCGCTGCTTCCATTGCATCAAATGCCCGGATATATTGAAGCTTAAATTCAAGGGCTTTGTCTCCGGTGAAACCCATGGCAAGCAGGGTGAAGCCGGTTCTGTCCATTTCATAGGATTTATAAGATTGACCGTTCTGTGGGTTGATGTATGGGGTCTCCTCAAAATTGAGGACACCCCTATCAATCAAGTTTTCAATGTCCCGGATCACGTTATCGTGTCGCTTCTCGAAAAACTCAGCGACGTGGAGTGAATCTGTTTTTGCTGTGCCTCCCGAAACCACAACAAGGGGTTCGTTGGGTGTTATCATGTGGCAGGTTTGTGTTTTGTTCATGCGGGTGATTTCCTTTTTGGTTTGAAAATTATTGTTCAAGTGTAACGAGATGGCTGTTTATGAAAGCCTCAAGATCACTTCGCCGATATCGAACAGCACGGCCACCGTATTTCAAATAATCAGGTTTTTGCCGTTGACAGCGTCGGTTCCGCAGCGTGAACACGCTAAGGCTTAAAACTTTTGCAGCTTCTTTTTCTGTGAGAATTTCGCTTGATTGATTGTCCATACTATCCCCTTTTTTGTTGTATTAAACATTGCTTCCGATTTGTTAACCTATGTTTATCGTACTGAATTGATTGTGTAAAAATAATTTTTTGGTAGGTAATTTATACTGACAATTACAAGACTAAAACTGACAATTATTTATTACCGGATAAGTTTAGAAGGGTTGTTTTTGCTGTGTGTAGTGGGTTTGGGAAAAAATAATTGTCAGTATTTATTAATACTGACAATTATTCAATTAAACTGACAATTAACTGTTTTAGAGGTTGGTTTGGTACACTTTTTTCGTTCTTTTGGTCCCTTTTATTGGGCCGGGTTTTTTGTCTGGGTTCACTAAGTCAGTGATCCATTCATAGAATGCCCGTTCTTTAATTCTGCCGCCCTTCTTTTGTGTCTGGAATTCCCTAAGATCGGGGCGTTCATACCATTCACCACTGCTGAGGGGGCCTCCCCCTTTGCGTTTTCTTGCTGTAATTATTTCCGTCACGGCGGCTCTGCAACGTTTTTTTTGTGAAGCACAATAACCAACGCTTTCCGGCTCCGGTCCGATTATCGTTTCCGATGTCACAGATGAAAACAGCGGGCCAGGCAAATCTTCAGAAGGAAGCCCCGCATAATTTACGAGATATTCCCGAACCTCATCAATGTTTAAAAAGCAATTGTCGTATCCGTTTTGTTCAAAATAGCAAAGATCAGCGGGCCTGTAATCCCCATTCTCGTACTTGTACTTTTGAATCAGTTTCCTGAATCTGCTTGCTGACAACACATCTGATTTCGGCCTGTTGATGAGGATTCCAAACACAATCCGATAAATAAGCATCATCCATATTTTGACCCTCCACCCGCGATTCGAAAGTGGCCCTATTGCGCCTCGCTCCTTTTCACAATCGAATTTTCCCAAGAGGATCGGAAGGTGTTTGTCTGTAAAACTGACCTTGTCGGAAAAAAACATTACAAGATCTTCGATTCTAATAAACCCTTCCGCCTTTGCAGCCACAACAATCTCATTAACAGTTGACATGGTTTCAACCGTAGCCAGGTCAAACAAAACCCAATGGGGAGTTCGTTCACTTATTCCTGACATAGTGTTGAATGGCTCTGGATATTCTTCATGAAAGAGGGGTTCACCGGGCTGGCTTGTTGTAGGTCGCCAAAGCTTTTTAAGATTCGGTGGTACGAGTTCTTGACGTTGGTATACATCCTTAAGATCCTTTTCTAATTCGCAACCACTGTCAGGGCCTTCCAGGAAATGACCATTAAACTCGTAATTCTCATGGGTTTCGCAGAATTCGGAATATTCTTGAGTTTCACACGTAAGAAGGTATTTGTCGCGACCGCCTTCTTTGTATGACGGGTTTTTGTAGAGACTGATTCTGTTAATGAACGGATATTTATCAATCCATTTTTGGGCGGCTGTTACGAGTTTATCATAGTCCAGCTCTGGAAAAATGCGTTTCCTGATGGTCGGCCCAGCGCCTGGAATAGGGAAGAGATCTTGAGGGGGTTCAATTTCCAGTTTATTGAAATGTGCTTTCAGCTTTTCAAACTCAATGATATCAAATTTAAACTGACCGGGCTTATTATATTGATCTTCTATTGGTTTGACATCCCTACATATTTTTACAGAATCTAAATCCAACAACGTTCTTTTGCCCTTGTTGTGGGCTGCCGTGTATTCCCATGAACCAAATTGTTTACAACGCCACAGTTCAAATAAAATTTCCCATACTTCATATCGTCTTTCGTCTGTTGAAACGTCGAATTCCTGCCCTGTATCGTCCAAGCCGTACCTGTCCCAGAGCCATTGCAAATAATCATTATAAAAATCCCCAGAATAAGCCAAAACAAGGCAAAGATTTTCAATACTGATACTTTTATCGTCAATGGCATTTTCAACGATTCCGTTAATGATTTCAACGTTAAATAAGTGTGACATGTCTGGCTTTTTAATATCTCTGGGCCGGTCAGCTATGCCTTTTGTGGTTAGCGTGTTGATGACGGCATCTGAAAGGGTTGTGTTCTTTGAAGTGGATTGATCGCTCAATATCTTCTCCTGCAAAAGATTGTCCTGATTGAAGGCCGTGGAAAGCAACTCAGGAAAGTTGCCTTGTCGCAAGAGGGAGCTACCCACTCACTATCCACGAATTCTGTGTATTGTGTTTGATAAAACTATCACCACATTATGCGGTATGCAATAGGAATGATGGTTTTATTTTTCGCTCATGAATTCAGCAGGTTGACAAAAGTGGGCCTTTTGTCAGGTAAATTTCAAAGGATAATTGGCGATATGATACATTAAAACAGATGGTTAAAAGATTTTGTTCAAGGAATGTTTTTTACGGTTTTGAATATGAAAAAAACCATGTCGATGATGTGTTTCTATTGCAGTTGACTGGTTTTAAATATTTACTGGACACAGCACAATCAATCGGCTACTGATTAATCACTTTACCATCAGTTATTAAGTGTGTGTAGCCGCTGTCAATATCAGGTGGATGATTATTGCACTGTTTCCAAAAATTGATTTTTATCTGCCACATCGCCCAATATGAAACACAATGAGGTCAATATTGAAAAGAAAAATTTATTTTTTATGTACTCTGTTTATCACCGTTTTCTGTTTTAATTGTTGGGGAGGGTTCGGCGATGAACTTAAAAAAGCCATGGATGGTGATGCGGATTCTCAGTATAGAATAGGGACTTATTATGAAACAGGGTACGAATGCGAGTTTGATATTCAAAAAAGCATAAAGTGGCTTAAAAAAGCTTCTGACAATGGACATCCATCAGCTCAGTTTCTCCTTGGTATCGACTATCTATACGGTAAAGGATTAAAAAAAGACGGTAAGAAAGCACTTGAATTATTTAAAAAATCAGCCCTGCAAGGACATTCGTTTTCACAAAATGAACTTGGAGAAATTTACTTAAATGGTGAAATTGTCAAAAAAGATTACAAAAAAGCTTTCTATTGGTTTACCAAGGCATCTGACAATAATTCTTCATACGCAAAGTATAACCTTGGGAATATGTATTATCATGGGAATGGGGTTGCCGTTGATCTTATTACGGCAAGAACATTGATACAAGGCGCTGCTGAAGATGGATGCATATATGCATACGGCCCGCTTGGTCTTATGTATGAAAAAGGTGATGGATGTCTTATAGATTATGTACAGGCGTATGTATGGTTAAATCTGTCGAATTCAACACAACTCAATGATAGCAAAATCGAAAAACTCGTTGATGAAAAATTAAAAGCTCTTGAGCAAAAAATGACAACTCAACAAATAGCCGATGCCCAAAAACTATCAAAAGAAATTGACGAAAAAGCAAGAAATGAATTTGAAAGAAAGGCACTAAATAATTAGAAAAAAGTCCTTTTATCAAAAAATCACCATAGAAATAAATAATATTTACCACCATACTTTCTCATCTATGTTTAAAACTCGGGTGTGTGTAGATTCTACCTTAAAACTTTCTTGACACCGTGTACCCTGTCTTGATACGGTAATTTCGTCAGCACAAAAAAAGTGTTGATCGGGTTTGGAAGCCCGGAATCCAAAGGCGTAATAAACGCCATTCACGAATCAGGCGTTTTTTTATGTCTATGCTCTGGCTTTGCTTTTCCTTTTGGGCAGGTCAGGCAGGGGGCTTTATGCCCGCCGGGTGCCTTTGGTCCGGTCTTCCAACCTGCTTGACTTGCCCTTTCTGTTTGGAAGCGGAAAGGGTGGTGTTTCAAACCACAATCCAAAGGAGCCAAAAGCCATGACAGAAACAACCGCACACACATCACCCACCACCAGCAAGAAGTCACCACTCAACCCCATATACACAGAATTGAAAACTCTGGAATTCAGAACCATGATGTTCAAGACGGCTACTGAAAACATACCGCCAACATCGGACAACCCGAAAGAATTCATGTGGGCATACCAGTTGATGGTTGACGGATTCATATCTGACCTTGAAGAAGGGATTCAAACCATCATTGATGACGAATTGCAGGGCTGTGAAATGAACTGTGAAAGGGATATTACCGAACTTGAAGAGAAGATTACCAATCTTGAACAACAGCTTGCCGATACCAAACAAAACCCCGGTTTCATGTTCCAGGATGAAGACCGGGAAACCATCCACACGGCTATCGTTTATGGACACCTTGACCTTGTACCAGGGGGCAGCATGACACCAGATGAAAAAGAGCAGTATATGAACGCCTTTCACCGGCTTAAATTATTCCTTTCCTGCCCGGCAAAAGAAGCAAAACCCATTATTGAGTCATTACCACTTGAGTTCAAGTCTTTACCCGATGACCGTCAACAATCACCAGTATCAAACGCTTTTTTCTATTCGGACGTTGTAAAGGACAAGCTTATATGGTTTCAAAACGCCCTGCAAAGTCCTCTCCCTGGGGATCCGTACAAGCGTAAATCCCATGTTTTGGCTTTGGTCGGGGCAGGAACACACGCCTTACATAGCGCTCTTCATTCCCTTGCTCAATTACAAGAGTCACTTATTGAAGGTGATGACCTGATCAAGAAGATTGAAGCCTCGTCAAGCGTTAGGCAGTAGTTTCTTTACGCCTGAAAAAGGGCTTGCCTCAAAACAAGCTCTTTTTTTGTCCCTGAATATTCATTACCGGAAATGAATATTATTTCAGAGAAGGGGTTTTCCATAATTTTATGGTAAACCAGTCAATCGTCTTGAGGTTTTCCCCAGATCCGGGGAAAAGTCCCGATCTTATCTTTTCGCCCGTTTTGGCGTAAACCTCAGAGGTCGGGGTTTTACATAAATTTATGAAAAAGTCCTTTGGGTTTTCCCCCTGTTTTCCATACCTAACGTCGGGCAAACCGACACCAGACATTTACACAATCAAGGCTCTGTTCCCTGTCCGTGGAGTCAGAGATTCTGACGCCATTGTTTTTGCTCCCCAAATTGGGGGAGCAAACAAAGGTCCTGATTTTCCACAAAGAAATGGTTTGTCCTGCTTCATGCCCATGGGGTCGGCAAAACCTACCCCATCTTTTTTGCTTGATAAATCTATCAGGCAATCATGGTTTTGTTTTTGCTCGCCCAATCGGTTGAGCAAAAAGGCCGTGGTTATCGCTTCATAATTTTATGAAGCAAACAGCCGTGAGCCATTCCGGTTTGAATACCCTCGGAAACTCCGATGGAATACCCTAAGAGATCCTGACGGTATTATTCAAGACCTGGCATATCCGGAATATAGTCCAGCTTGAAACCTGAATCGTGTTTTATACGTATCAGGTGGGGGTGCGTAAATCGCTCACCCTTACTTTGATTCCCTAAAACAGGGGGATCAAAGAGGTAACGTATCAGAGGGGGGGGAGGGCGAATCAACGGCCCCACCAAAAGGAACAAGGGTAAGGCCGGGAATATTTCCAGACAGTTACGAACCATCCAAGGGTCAAGGGTTTCTTTCTTGCCGGGCAAAAGGGAACGGACGTGGAGCTGGTACAAACTTTATTTGTATCAGGTCGTGAAGCTGGTCAGAACTTTAATCGTATCAGGTCTTGATGATGAAAAGCTGATATCAATATTTTTGATATCGGGTCATGGGACACGACCTAAGAAAAACATAGGTCGTTGAGGTGGGTGATGGGATAGGGAGGGGTGGACGTTTCGCCCTCCCCTATGGGTTCTGGCATTATTGAGACTTCATTATTTCTTCAATGGCCGGGCTTAGTATCAGAAGCCCTATCATGATGTAAGATCCCGCATTCATCCAGTCAAACCATTTCCACGGAAGCTTACGATTCTTTTTTGTCACTCCCCACCAGATGGGAGAAAGAACCATCCCGGCAATAAATGATGGGATGGTTGCGCCAAAAGCGAACCCAATATTGCTCTGCATGGCTTGAATAATAACGGCCACTAAGAAGATCACCAACCAGATCATTTTTTTCACGTCAATTCCTTTCATAATAGGGATTATTCCTGCGGCTGAAATCGCAGATGTTAAAGCTACGTATGCGCCGTAAAGGATAACTCCCAATAGCGCCCCCACAATAAAACCTGAAAAAATATTGATAGGTTCTCCACCTGAGATCAAAGGAACGAGACCAACCAGAACAGCACATGTAACAACCCACTTCCACATATTTACCCCCTTTTCCGGTTTATCGATTCGGGATTATTTCCCCTTCGACGTCATACCCACCACTTTATCATGTTCTTTCTTGCCAATCTGCCCGATGATTTCCCCGGCAAGGTTGGAAGCCTTTTGAAGGGTTTCGTCTCTCAGGTGGGCATAACGTTGGGTCATTCGTGGATCTTTGTGTGTCATAAGTCTTTGAAGGGTGTACATGTCCACCTGGCCAGATGATGCCAGCATAGATGCATATGTATGACGCAAGCCATGGAAGGGTCTAAAGTCTTCTGGTAATCCAGCGGCCTCTTTTATTCTTTTTGCCTCTCTGGATATCTGTTTTAATTGTTTGCCGTCCTTGTCTGTAAATACGTATGGTCCAAGCTTTGGAAAATCTTGAAGCAGGTTTCTTGCTGACGGATTCAATGGGATCTGCTGATCCTTGCCCCCTTTTGGTTGCCTGATGGTGATGAACCCCCGGTCATAATTGATGTCTTTCCATTGCAGCTTGAATAACTCACCCCGACGCAGTCCAGTAAAAAGAACAAGCTTCATCATCTGCCCGGCCTGAAGGTGCTGATTATCGTCTATGATCTTGATAAGGCTTGAGAGCTGATCAGGGGTTAAATCCTCAGTTGTTATATTGTGGACCTCAGGTTTTTTTATGTGGAAGGCAAGGCCTGGACAGAGATTGTTTTTTGTACCGAAATTCACAATCCAGGTAAGAAGATTCAGGACGTGTTTAACGGTTTGGGGACTCTTTGCTTTTAAGAGATTGATTCGAAGTCTGTCAACGTCAAGCGGAGCGATTTCAGACGGCTGTTTCAACTCGAATAGGGGCTTCAAGAATTTTTCATAACGACCCTGATCGATTTTCCTACTTTTATTATCCGGTCTACTTCCAAAATATTTGACCGCGAGCTTGTCAAATGTCCATCGGTTATCTTCGGCTTGTTTCTCAGCGTCTTTTTTTTCTTTTTTCTCTCTCCGGGTGTCAATGTTTCCCTCTATCAATCGGCCACGAATAAGTGATGCTTTTGCCGGGGTCATGTCATCGGCATACTGCCTTCCAACTTTCTCTTCAATCAGCTTGCCATTTTTCTTGAAAACAACATAATAAACTTTTTCAATTCCGCTTTTGCCGATCCGTTTTGATTCCCTGTAAAACACCCCCTGATAACCTTCAACTTTTATCCGGCCCTTCTTGTGCTTGGTTTCCGTTTCTTTTTTCGTATCGTTCATGACTTTTCCCCTGTGATAAAAATTGATAAGAAAGCCGTCATTGTTGAAGGTTGGAAAAATAATTTTCCAACCCTATTTCCAACCTTCAAGATGATACTACAAGGATTTATAGGTAAGTCAAGATATAATGAATGTATTGTAATAGATTGTTTTAATGTGGTATATGTAATTTTAAGTATTTCAAAGTAAAATCAAATAAATGGATGCGCCCGGCCTCTCACGCCGGTAACATGGGTTCGATTCCCATTGGGATCACCACTACAGCATCAAGGCTCTTGGAGAAATTCGAGGGCCTTTTTTGTTGGCTATATAAATTTTTCTCCACAATTGTCTTGCTGGTAAACTCACTGGGAAAACATGATAACCAAACAGCGGGGTTTCATGACACATGAGTAATTTCGACTTTCTGAAAGAGCACGACCCTGTTTTTTTCCAACTGGCATCAGCCGCCGAAAGCGCATTTGTCGGAGATCCGAATACGACACTGATCAAGCTTCGTCAACTGGGAGAGGCATTGGCTCAGGACATGGCAGCAAGGTGTGGAATTGAGTTTGATGAGCAGACCTCCCAAGCGGATTTGCTTTACAAGCTGAACCGTGAAATCCGGCTTGATGAAACCATCCGCAATCTATTCCACACGTTGAGGATTGAAGGCAACAAAGCCACACACCGGTTTCAAACACACCATAAAGATGCCTTGGACGGTTTACGTATTGCCCGAGCCCTGGCCGTCTGGTTCCATCAGTCCTTTGGGAAACAGGGGCCGGATTTCAAACCTGGCCCTTTCATAGCACCTCAAGACCCCAGCCTCCAGTTACGTGAACTCCAAACCCAGATCGAACAACTCAAATGCAGCTTAAACGAAACCCATGAGCAGCTTGAAACCAATCAGCAGCTCATAGAACTGATTGCACGGGAAAAGGAAGAATACGCGCAACTGGCCGAACAGATGGACGTGGAAGCCAGAACATTTGAGACACTGGCCATTGAGCATGAAGAAACCTTATCCAGACAGCGGCGAGAGTTTGAAGAACGACTCAAGACCATGCAGAACCAGCTGGATAACCAACAGCAGACCACTCGAACAGTTACAGAGCGAACACAGAAAGCCACGGCGCAGTTTTCGTTAAATGAAGAACTGACCCGGATTCTGATTGATCAGCAGTTGATCGAATCAGGCTGGGAGGCAGATACACAGGAACTCACCTATAAAAAAGGGGTGCGCCCAGAAGCCGGTAAAAACAAAGCCATTGCCGAGTGGCCCACGAACAAAGGCCAATGGGCCGATTATGTGCTTTTTGCCGGGCTTATCCCCATGGCCATTGTGGAAGCAAAACGTGAAAACATCAACGTGGCTGGAAAGATAGGTCAGGCTGAGCGTTATTCCCGGGGATTCCGTCCAACCGATGACATGAAACCCGCCTGGATTATTGAAGGACATACCATCGCATGGCCCGATGATGAAGACGGCCATTATCATATCCCCTTTGTTTATTCCTGCAATGGCCGCCCCTATGTGAAGCAGCTGGCCGAGCAATCGGGAACTTGGTTCCGGGATGTCCGTGAGCCCTTTAATCTCAGCCGTCCATTGCAGCAGTTCCATACCCCGGAAGGGCTTATGGACAAGCTGAAGCGAAGCAGGGAAGCCGCTGAAGATGTTCTTCGCAAAGAGGGCTTTGATTACCTCAAGCTCCGGGACTATCAGGAACGCGCCATTGTCGCCGTGGAGTCGGCACTCCAGCAGAACCAGTCCTATTGCCTCCTTGCCATGGCCACCGGCACAGGAAAAACAAGGACCATCATCGGCTTGATGTATCGCTTCCTGAAATCAGAACGGTTCAAACGCATCCTGTTTCTCGTGGACCGGAGAACCCTTGGCGGTCAGGCCACCGATGTATTCAATGATGTGACCATAGAAAAAAACCTGCCCCTGTCCAAAATATACAACATCGCCGAACTGGGAGACATGGCCGCCGAAGCCGAAACACGGATTCAGGTGGCCACGGTTCAGGCCATGGTCCTGCGGATTTTTCGCTCAGACACCCCGCCCATGGTGGATGTCTATGACTGCATCATTGTGGATGAGGCCCATCGCGGCTATACCCTGGATCAGGACATGACCGAAGGGGAACTGGCTGTTAGGGATCAGGCTCAGTATCTGTCCAGCTACCGGCGGGTGCTGGATTATTTTGATGCGTTTAAAGTCGGACTCACTGCAACTCCGGCCCGTCATACCACCGATATTTTCGGCAGACCGGTCTACACCTATTCTTATAGAGAAGCCGTGGCCGATGACTGGCTGATCGACCATGAACCCCCGATCCGGTATAAAACCCTCCTGAGTGAAAATGGCATTCATTTTGAGAAAGGTGAGACGGTCGATGTGATCAATATGCAGACCGGCCAGGTGGAAACTGCGAACCTTGATGATGAACTGAACTTTGAAATTGATACCTTTAATAAGAATGTGATCACTGAACCATTCAACCGAGTGATCTGTGAGCAGCTGGCACAGGAGCTTGATCCGTTCGGCGATGAAAAAACTCTGATTTTCTGTGCGAATCAACCGAATTGTGAAATGGTGAAGAGATTGCTGGATGAATCTTTCAAAGCTCTTTATGATGACAGATACAATCAGGCAGCCGTCAAAATAATCACCGGCAAGAGCGATAAAGTGGACACCCTGATCAAGCAGTACAAGAATGAACGTTATCCCAATATCGCCATCACCGTGGATTTGCTGACAACCGGAATCGACGTTCACCGCATCTGCCATCTGGTGTTCATGCGAAGGGTCCGGTCCAGAATTCTCTATGAACAGATGATCGGACGCGCCACCCGACGCTGTGACGACATCGGAAAAACCGTGTTTAAAATCTACGATCCCGTGGATATATACGCCACCTTGCAGGACGTCAGCACCATGAAGCCCCTGGTGAAAGATCCCAATGTCACCTTGAATCAGCTGGTGGATGAACTGGCCGATCCCCGAAGTCTGGACGCTCCGGGAATCCAGCCCGGCACAACCCATGCTCATGATGTTCTCGATGAGTTGAGCCAGAAGGTGATGCGGGTGCTTAGAAAAGCCGTGAACCGGGCTGAACAGAAACCGGCTCTCAGGCAAAAGCTGCAAGAACTGGAAACACTATGGGGCGTTGAACCGGCAAAACTGCATAAACACCTCCGCAGTCTGGGGCCACAGCAGGCCTTCCAATTTATCACCACCCACAGCCGGTTGCTGGACCAGTTAAATGTCGTCAACGATTTGCTTGGATCGGAAAATCGTCCGATCATTTCAAACCATGCGGATCACATCATGGACCGGACCCAGAGTTATGGGAATTACGACAGGCCCCAGGATTATCTGGAAAGTTTTAACGAATTCATCCGCCGCAATATCAATGAATCCGCAGCCTTGTCTGTGGTGATCAACAAACCCAGAGACCTGACCCGTGAACAGTTGAAGGAAATCCGTCTTCTTTTGGACAAAAATGGATTCAGTGAAGTCAATTTACAGACCGCCTGGCGGAACCAGACCAACCAGGAAATTGCCGCAAGCATCATCGGGTTCATCCGGCAGGCCGCATTGGGTGAAGCCCTGATTCCCTTTGAGCAGAGAGTCAAACAGGCCATGACCGTGATTTTTTCTTTGCGCCCCTGGACGCCGCTTCAGCGGAAATGGCTGGAACGTCTTTCAAAACAGTTGACCCATGAAGTGGTGATCGATCAGGATTTTGTCAACCGGGCCTTTGCCCAGGATGGCGGTACCAAAACCCTGAACAATCTTCTGGGCGAACAACTGGAAACCGTGTTAGAAACCCTGGCTGATTCTTTGTGGGCGGTGGCAGGTTAGAAAAACTTGCCTCCAGCCAAAATTCCCTCGCTCCCAGGCTCCGGCCTGGGAGTGTAGACCCGGAGGCTCCAGCCTCCACTGCTTGATATGCGAACAAGGTATAAGCAGCTCAGGCCAATGGCTGAGCGAACAAAAAAACAACCGGAGGCCGAGCCTCCGTGTGGCATGGCCGGAGCCATGCGGGAAAGCATTCCCAGGCCGGAGCCTGGGAACGAGTAGGAAGCAAAATGGGCAGAAGTCGCTACAAAACATATAAGGATGGACATACTTATTTTATCACCAGCAGTGCCATCCAGTGGCTTCCCCTGTTTGCCATGCCCGCTCTAGCAGATATCATCATAAACTCCCTGATCCATCAGCATCGGAACGGCCACATGATCATCCATGCCTGGGTTCTCATGGAAACCCATATGCATCTGGTCGCCACGTCGCCGGACATGTCCGCCCACATGCGGAACATGAAAGCATACACCGCCAAATGTATTCTGGATTATCTCAAAGAAAAAGGTCCGGACCTGTTTTTGAAACAGATGGTTTTTTATAAAAAAAGACATAAGGTGGATCAGGACTATCAGGTCTGGCAGGAAGGGATTCACCCTAAACAGATTATCGATGAATCCATGCTGAACATAAAAATCAATTATGTCCACTATAATCCCGTGAAACGGGGCTATGTGGATAAACCGGAACACTGGCGTTACTCCAGTGCGAGAGATTATGCTGGTACGGAAGGGCTTGTTCCGATTGTCCGTATAGTTTGATGTTAACAGGCATGGCTGGAGCCATGCTGAAGGCGTTCCCAGGCCGGAGCCTGGGAACGAGAGGTGAGGCCGGAATATTAGAAACGGGAAGGGCGGATTCCCCCTCGCTTCCAGATTCTCAGCTCACGCTCCCTCGCTCCCAGGCTCCGGCCTGGGAGGTGTAGACCCGGAGGCTCCAGCCTCCACTGCTGGATGAGCAAACAGGAAATGAAACGTTCAGTCCAATGGCTGAGTGAAAAATTATAACTGAGGCCTGGTCTCCGAATGGCATGGCCAGAGCCATGCTGAAATGCATTCCCAGGCCGGAGCTTAGGGACGAGGAAAATAAATGACCCAGAACGATATTGTCCAGAAACTCTGGAACTTGTGTGATGTACTGAGAGATGACGGCATCAACTACTCGGATTATGTGACCGAACTGGTGATGCTGCTGTTCATCAAAATGGAATATGAAATTACCGAAGCAAACGTCCTGCAAAAGCACAAACTGCCCGAAGGAAACCGCTGGCCGGACATCCGTGATAAATCAGGGCTGGTTTTGTTGAATTATTACAGGCAGATGCTGCTGGATCTGGGCAAAACCAAAGATCCGCTCATCGCCGCCATCTACGCCGACGCCCAGACCCGGCTTCGGGAACCGCGCCATCTGGAGCAGTTGATCAAAAGCATTGACGGCATTGACTGGTTCAGCGCAGAAAGAGACGGCCTGGGTGATCTGTACGAAGGGCTGCTGGAAAAAAATGTCAGCGAAACAAAATCCGGTGCAGGCCAGTATTTCACCCCGCGGCCTTTGATCAACAGCATCGTCCGCTGCGTCAAACCCAAAGCTGGTGAAATCATCCAGGACCCCGCCGCAGGCACCGCCGGATTTTTGATCGCCGCCGATGCCCACATCAAAGCCCAGACCAACGATCTGTATGACCTGAAAGACAAAGACCGCACCTTCCAGATCACCAAAGCCTATGTGGGCATGGAACTGGTGCCCGGCACACGACGTCTGGCCCTGATGAATTGCCTGCTCCACGGCATGGAAGGCGAAGACGAAGGCATTGTCCATCTGGGCAACACCCTGGGCGAACCGGGAAAAAGCCTGCCCAGGGCAGACCTGGTCCTCACCAATCCGCCTTTCGGAACAGCCCGTGGCGGTGGCGGTCCCACCCGTGACGACTTCACCTACACCACCAGCAACAAGCAGCTCGCCTTTCTTCAGCATGTGTACCGCAGCCTGAAACCCGGAGGCCGGGCCGCCATTGTCCTGCCGGATAACGTGTTGTTTGAAGCCGGTGTGGGCACCGAGATCCGCCGGGATTTGATGAACAAATGTACACTGCACACGATTTTGAGATTGCCCACCGGTATCTTTTACGCCCAGGGCGTGAAAACCAACGTCCTCTTTTTCACCAAAGGCACCGCAGAAAACAAGGATCAGGACGAAGCCTGCACAAAACAGGTCTGGGTCTACGACCTGCGGACCAACATGCCCAGCTTCGGTAAACGCACCCCCTTCGGCAATGACCATCTGGTCCCCTTTGAAACCGTGTACGGCGAAAACCCCGACGGCTCCAGTTCCCGCACATCCGGCGAATGGAGTTTCATGAACGGCGACGGGGACCATACTGAAGATACGTCACGCTGGCGCTGTTTCAGCCGGGAATGGATCTCAACCCAGAAAGGCGACAGCCTGGACATCTCCTGGATCAAAGATGACGCCAGCGTGGACGCCTCCAAACTCCCCGAACCCGAGGTGCTGGCCGTCGAAGCCATGAGCGAATTGACCGAGGCATTGCGGGAGTTGAATGAGCTGATGGTGGCGCTGGGGTGTGAGGATGAGGCGCAGGTGCAGAGGGATGCGTTAATAGATACGCTGGGGTTAATTTCTGATAAGGAAGAAAAGTAAATTTGGAATTAAATATTTGTCCATATTGGGTTGATACATCGTTAGGAAAAGTAGCTCAGAATATTGTTGGTGGTGGTACTCCATCAAAAAATAACCCCTCATTTTTTTTGGGTTCCATACCGTTTATGACAGTAAAGGATATGAAGTCTATAAAACCACAAGATACGATTGACCATATTAACCAGGATGCCATAAATAATAGTTCAACTAGAATAATACCTGCTAATACTCCAATTGTTTCGACTAGAATGGGCTTGGGAAAAATTGTCAAAACGAATTATGATGTGGCAATTAACCAAGATTTGAAAGCGATATTTTTAAGCTCAAATATTGATACAAACTATTTTGTATACTGGTATAGAAATATAGCTTCTTCAATAGAAGCTATGGGGAAAGGCACTACAGTAAAAGGAATAAATATAAGCCAGTTATCATCTTTAAGATTTCTGTTGCCCTCCCTCGCTGAACAAAAACAAATCGCCTACAGACTGGATGCACTGCTGGCGCAGGTGGACACCCTCAAAACCCGCCTCGACGCCATCCCCACCATCCTCAAGCGCTTCCGCCAATCCGTCCTCGCCGCCGCTGTCAGTGGCAAATTGACAGAGGGGTGGAGGATCAATAAAAGCCATAATGCCGCCCATGAAATCGAGATACACAAAGAAAAAAGAGCCAAAATATTTCAGGAACTTCGAAAAATTGACAATCCACTAAAACGACAGGCAAATCCAGTCTCTTTAGTAAGACTACCAACCTCATGGTGTTACAGTTATATCGATTGTTTTTTAACGATTACGCGTAGTGGTATGAAAACAGGGCCTTTTGGGTCTTTACTGAAAAAACACGAACATGTCTTTAATGGTGTCCCTGTTATTGGCATTGAAAATATTTCGAAAGGAAGGTTTATTGAAGGGAGTAAAATTCATATAACTGATAAAAAAGCTGATGAGTTGAGCACATACGATATAAATCCAAACGATTTACTAATTTCACGTTCGGGATCTGTAGGGGATATATGCGTTGTACCAAGTGGAGTTGGGAAAGCGAGATTTTCTACCAATGTAATGCGATTATCATTGATCGAAGGTAGTTTAGAACCAGAATTCTTCTGTTGCCAATTTTTAGGTGGAGCGATTGTTTTAGAACAAATAAAAGCTCTTTGTAAGGGAAGTACAAGGCTGTTTTTAAACCAGAAAATTCTTTCATCAATTCAATACCCTATCCCTCCACTCGAAGAACAAACCGAAATCGTCCGCCGAGTAGACCAACTCTTCGCCTTTGCCGCCCAGATCGAACAGCGGGTGGTCGAAGTTCGAAAACGGGTGAACCACCTGACCCAGTCCATCCTGGCCAAAGCCTTTCGCGGGGATCTCACCGCCGAATGGCGAGCGCAGAACCCGGAGCTGATCAACGGAGAAAACAGCGCCGAGGCACTACTGGCGAGAATCAAGGCGGAACGGGCCGGTGTCACGGCTCCAGGGAAAGCCAGAAAGCAGCGCTCCGAAGCGTGAAGGCTGCTGTGTCCCTCTACTCGCTCCCAGGCTCCGGCCTGGGAGTGTCGTCCTGGAGGCTCCGTCCTCCACGTGTGACGTGAAACCACAGCCGGATCGTGCGTGGTGCCCCCGCTGTGCCAGGTAACAGAAACAGGGGGGCACTCTGCCAGCAGGCATGGCCGGAGCCATGCGGAAGAGCATTCCCAGGCCGGAGCCTGGGAACGAGAAAACCTGAAACGAGAGATTCTGAAAAAAGGGTGGCATGGGTGTCGCGGCTCCAGGGAAAGCCAGAAAGTGGCGCTCCGAAGCGTGAAGGCTGCCTGTGGCCGCTCTGCTCGCTCCCAGGCTCCGGCCTGGGAGTGTCGTCCTGGAGGCTCCGGGCCTCCACGTGTGACGTGAAACCACAGCTGGATCGTGCGTGGCACCCCAGCCGTGCCAGGGAACAGAAACAGGGGGCACTTGCCAGCAGGCATGGCCGGAGCCATGCGGAAAAGCATTCCCAGGCCGGAGCCTGGGAACGAGGAAACCTGAAAACGACAGATTCTGAAAAAAGGGCGGCATGAGTGTCGCGGCTCCAGGCAAAGCCAGAAAACGGTTTAATTGTAGCCCGGCAGGTTTTATTTAAGATGAGCCTATGCGTGCTAAAACAATAAAATCTGCCATCGCCGACGAACTGTCCGGCAATGGCAGGTTCATACGATGTTAATAAACGTCCTTATACAACTGGGCAACTTCACCGGGATCCGTAACCGGCCTGGCGTTGAATATGGCATTTGTGTCGCAAATGGCGTGGAAAGCGGCCATATCGAGGCCGTCTTCAGGCACATTGACATCACGAAGCCGCATGGGGTGGCCAGCTTCTTTCATCAGCGATTCGATGGCGTCCGCTGCGGCCAAGGCGGCTGTTTTCTCGTCCATATCGGCGGTATTGACCCCCATGGCCTGGGCGACCATGGCCAGCTTATCGGTGGCAAAATCCACGTTGTAGCGCATCACCGCAGGCAGGATGATACCGCAGGCTGCACCATGGGGTACGCCGTAAAGCATTCCCAGGGTATGAGCCATGGCATGAGCCAGGGCGACCTGGGCGATGGTGAATGCCCAACCGGCCATGGTGGCGGCGATCTGGAGATTGTTGCGTGCTTTTTCATCGCTGGGGTTGGCTATCACTTTTGGCAGATTTTCCCTGATCAGACGGATGGCCTGAAGCGCCTGTCCATCGCAGATGGGCTGGGCCATGATACTCGTCAACGCTTCAACGGCATGGGTCATGGCATCCATGGCGGTGGTTGCAGTTAAACCGGGAGGCAGAGTCAGGGTGAACTGGGGATCTAAGATCGCCGTATTTGGGATGAGCCGGGGATCCACCATAAAGACCTTTCTTCCGGCTGTCTTGCTTTTGATCACAGCGGCTGTTGTGACTTCGCTTCCTGTTCCCGACGTGGTGGGGATAACGATATGGGGCGTCTGGGGTTCCTGGAGACGGTTGATGGCGATATGGTCATTGGCTTTCCCACCGTTTTTCAGCGTGACGCAAACTGCTTTTGCTGTGTCGATAACGCTTCCTCCACCCACACTGACGATACAATCGGCATTGAGACTGCGCGCCATGGCCACGGCAGCGTCTACAGTGTCCAGATCCGTATCCTGGGCGATATCGCTGAACACACCCACGCAGAATTCAACCAGAGAATCCTGGACAATCTGGGTCAATCCCGCTTTTTGAACTCCCGGATCGGTCATGATCATGGCCCGTTTGCAACCAAGGTTCACGACTTCTTTGTAAATGGCTGAGATTGTTCCATGGCCCGAGATCACATTGGTCGGGCAGTTATACTGAACAAAGGCAACCTTTGTTTCATCGGACATGCAGGACATGGTGAAGTTGCTTTCCACCGAGGCAAAGGAATTCACATGAATGCGCTTGATCTGGGTGTATTCGGCAAGTCCGGCAGCCCCAAGTTCTCTGCCCACACCGGACTGCTTGTAGCCACCAAAGGGACAGAAATCGGCGAATATATGATAGTTGTTGATCCAAACGGTTCCCGTCTGGATTTTTTCGGCAATTCTCACCGCACGGGCATTGCTGCGTGAAAAGACACCGCCGCCCAGGCCGTAGATGGAGTCGTTGGCAATGGCCACGGCTTCTTCATCGCTGTCGTATTTAATCACACAGACCACGGGCCCGAAGATTTCTTCCTGGGCGATACGCATGGAGTTTTTGACATCGGTGAAGATGGTGGGAGCGAAGTAATAACCACCTTCCAGGCCAGCCATCTCGACGCGCTTACCGCCGGTCAGAATCGTTGCCCCTTCCTGCTGTCCCAGTTTGACATACTTTTCCACGGTGGCGAGCTGGGCTGCATTGGCCAGAGGTCCCATGTGGCTGTCGGGCATCAACTGGTAGCCCACCCGGATTTCTTCTGTGCGCTTTTTCATTTTTTCAATGAATTCATCATAGATTTTTGATGATACGAGAACACGGGTCCCAGACTCACACACCTGGCCCTGATGGAAGAATGTACCGAAACAGGCTCCGTTGACAGCCAGATTGATGTCCGCATCATCAAGAATGATGTTGGCCGATTTTCCGCCCAGTTCCAGTGTGACTTTTTTCACCGAATCGGCGGCCATTTTCATGATTTCCCGACCGACTTCCGTGCTGCCCGTAATGGCGATTTTTGAAACATCCGGGTGTGTGCAGAGGATTTTGCCCAGTTCTCCGCCGGGTCCGGGGAGAACATTGATAACACCTTTTGGAATGCCGGCCGCCTGGGCAGCTTCAGCAATGATCAGCGCCGTCAGAGGCGTGGATGTGGCTGGTTTCAGGACAATGCTGTTTCCCATGATAATGGACTGAGCAATCTTCCAGAATGCCATGCTTGCCGGAAAATTCCATGGAACAATGCCGACACAGACGCCGATGGGTTCTCGGCGAATCCATTCCCTGGCCGGTGCAAAGACATTTCCCGAATAAGGAATTTCTTCCTGCCATGGGAATTCACGGCTGGCGTAGTAGCCCAGATTTCTTAAAAGCATGGAACCCAGCATGCCCCAGAATTTGGACAGTTTGATCACATGACCGGCATCCTGAGACTCTGTGATGGCCAGGCGAAGTGTCTGCTGGGCCACCTGATCGGCAAAATCGTATATCTTGTCCGCCCGGTCCGCCGGGCTGAGGCGGCTCCAGGGGCCATGATCAAATGCATTTTTCGCGGCGGCGATGGCCGCTTCAGCATCGGCCTTGCCTGCTTTGGCAACGGTGGCAAAAGGGAATCCTGTGCCTGGATCAATGGTTTCAAAGACGTCCCCACTGGCAGACTCCACAAATTCCCCGTCAATAAACAGTTTGTAATGTTCCATATCCAACCCTCCCTTAATGTGTTTGTACTGATGTTGAAATGATGCGGCATTTGCCTGAGAAAACGGCCAATTGTCGGATAGATGTTGACTAAACAAAATGGATATGTATTCTTATTCAGCGCTAAAACAACTGTCAACAATTCATAGTGTTTTAGAGATATTATCGTTTCAGTATAAAACACAACTCTGTTCCCGATGGTTCTTGCCATTTTCTGCGCATGTGTTTAGGACATAAAATTATCAGTTTTTATAGGTGGATAACGTCATGACTAAAAAAGAAAAAGCTGTATCGGCTCTACTGGCAATATTCCCGACGATTGACGCTTTCATGGCGTTTTCTAAAAACAGTGATAACATCGCCACTTTGAACTCATTGATTGATTTTGCAGCCCGCAATGAAATTGTCAAGACAGCCGATGCGATCGATCTGGAATCATTTATTCGCAATCATTCATCAGTCCTGTCAGATGTCTGTGAACTGCCTCAGCATCTGAATTTTGAAGGGCTGCTTGAAAAAAAGGATGAACTGCTTCGACTGAATTTATCGATGAGGACGTTGACGACCCGGATTAATTCCCTGATTGATGAGCAGAAACTCGGTCTGCCAAATGTAACCAATTCCATGTTCACGAGACTTAAAAAAGAACCGGCAGATACGGATTATAAAAAAAATGTTCTAAGGAGCTTTGCGTTCTGGCTCGGTCATGAACGGTCAGACCTGTCTGCCACGTGGAATTATGACACGTTGTTCAGGCTCTGTAATGTCAGCAAACATGATGGAAACTACAGAGAAGGGGTGAGAGTGGGTTTCGCTCTTTCAAGCCGTGGGGACGTGATCGATCATGAAATTCTGGGCTGGTTGAAGAAAACGCTGAAGCAGTATATCGAACAGTCCATCGGACATTTTCTTTACGGACGTTGGGGGAAAGTCAGATCCCATGATATCACCACCATATACATCGACTTCCCCAAAGAAAAAGAAGCCAGTGAGCCGGTGGCTTACAGTCAGTGTTTGAGGAGTGCCGTATCTCTTGCTCACCAGATAGCCATCAAATGGGCATTATCTAAATACTGCACAAACAATCGTTTTTTATCAATCGGGATTGTGGCGGGAGGGTATGCAAACCTGGACAACTATCTGCTGCCCCTGTTGAATGCCAAGTTGCCCGGCGATCCGGTGATCCGGGTATCGGATTTTGCACGTCAGTGCCTGCTGATCAACGACATCCGGGTCATTCTCTGCCAGAAATCCAAGGAGACAACATTGTTCAACGGCGAAGCCCTGACTATCTGGTGGGTTGTTGCGCTCTGGAGCATGCTGTATTTTGATTTTATTTCCGATTTGCTGGATGATGATTTTTTACAGAATAATCCGGTCTCCTTGAAAAAATTACATGGCCTTCTCTGGCCAACTGTCGAGAAACAGCCTGTTCTGACCGGTGTGGACGAACCCAACGCTGTGACCACTTTTTTCAGAACTCCCCATAATTCACTGCTCGGTGTGGAAATTGCCAAAACACTTTATTATCGCCGCAGGTTCACTGAGGCGGCTGAAATCATGCGCGTGGTCCTTTCCATCAACCCCACCGATTTGACCGCCCGGACATTGCGCATGATGCTGTTCCGAAATATGGCGGTTGATGCACCGTCTTATTCGGTTTCTGAAGGACTGTTCAGGATGGCGGAGCATGAAGCGCTATACATCCGGGAAAACTGCACCGGACAATCGGAAGATTTTTTCTGCGAGTATGGGGTCGTTCATATGGCAAAGGCCATGCGAACGGTCAGGCATTTAAAAGAGAACGGCGCCTCAATGAAAGATCAGAATGAAATAGAACTGCTTAAGCAAAGGACATATGCCGCGTTGGGTGATGCGGAAAATCTTCTGGAAAGAGGGATGACCGTATCGCCTTCCGGAATCAGGTCTTCCTATTTGCTGAGCTCTGTCCGAACACTGAAGGTGATTTTAAAAAGTGATGAAGATATGTTTATCAATCCACAAAAATCGCTTGATGCAACACCTGCTATTGTGCAGCAACCATCAGGAGACGTTCAATGGCAACTTGGTTTTCGAAGAAACGACATACCTCCTGATCTTCAATTCGATTTCGCAAAAGAATTAATCGTTAAGTCCTATAAAATTCATGAAAATTCGATCTCTCTTCAGGCTTACCTCCCCACAACTCATTTCTGTCATGCTGTGGTCCTGTGGGATTTTTTACCTGTCCGTACGGTGGAGACAACGTTGAGGATTCTCCAATTGATTAAAGAAGCCAAAGCCATTGCAGAAGACGTTGAGAAAAAAGGGGCCTGCATCTACTCTTTCAGCAGGACCTACGGCGAAATGATGCAGCCGGAAGAATTTATCAATCATATGGAAAACACAATTCGCATGATTGAAAATGAAGCAGGAGAAGATCTGTATGAACGAAAAGCCGATGAAATAATTCCCAACAAAGGACCGGCGTCATCCATCATGATGACGTTGAATTTTCAGGTTTTCTTGTAAAAGCTTATCTACGCGCCCATTTTTTTTATAGCATGGTCAATAAGCGGCAGATCCGTGATGGATACCCCTTATCTAAATGATCAGGTAAGGGCTTTGAGCTCTGATTGTTTCGCGAATTGTGCTTCCATGCGATTGAAGATGATCCTGATGCAAATGTAGAAAAAGATAAAAACAACGGCATAGGACAGGTTGATCGGTTTATCTGAAAACCAGAGGGGAATGGGAAAGGGGGCGTCGCTGAAACGGGATTTCATCCAGGCCAGGGCCATGACGGCGGACCAAAGAGAGGCGCAGATCCTGCCCATGGCAAGGGACATGGATCGTCCGTAAGCTTCTTGGGCCAGATCATTCTGGGCAAGATAGGCGGTTTTGTTCTGGGCGGCAATGGCCTGTAAAGAAAGCCGCTGCCGCTGGTCCACTTCCACATCGTATTTATCGCGGAGGCGTCGCTGGACCTTGTTCAATAGAAGAAGGCAGAGATGCCCAACCAGAAGACTCTGGAGGGCGAGGACGAACGTTCCGACCAAAAAACCCATATGGGCCGGAGCGACCCACCTGAATGGGGCGATAAACCAGGCGTCCAGTGTGAAAAACAGATTCGAAAATGTCATAATGTTTGTCCGTTTATGGTTTATATGCCATAGGAGCGGGTTTAGAACCCGCCCCGACAGGATGCCCCATCTTGATTGCAAAATGGAATGACTATCACACGCCCGGAATCTTGACTCCAAAGAACCCCGCCAACAGGTAACCCACACCGACGTAGAACGCAAGAACGATGAAGATCCGTTTAAGGGTCACATCGGAAAAGTACTGTGAGGTCATGGGGCCGATGACAGAACCGATGGCCACGCCCACAAGCTCAAGCCCGATGAGCATCCAGTCGATGGGCGTTCCTTTCATGATCAGGGTGGCGATGCTGGTGATCATGCTGACCAGAACAGCAAGTGCTGAGGTGCCTGCGGCAAGATACATGGGCAGCTGGGTTACGCTGGTGAGGAAAGGCACGAGAAGGAAACCGCCGCCCACACCGAGAAAAGCGGCTACAGCTGAAATGACGATGCCGCCGAGAAAGGGAATGGCCGGGTTGAAACGGAACGGTACACCAAAAAACGTGAATTCACAGGTGGTCATGGAGAATTTATTGATGTGAAGCCCTGCATTGGCCGAGTCTACATGTTCGCCGTTTTTCATTTTTTTTGCGTTGTCTTCAAAGGCTTTAGCCGCTTCTTTGGCTGTTTTTTTCTTGGATTGACCGGCTGGAGTTGTTTCATAGAGCAACCAGCAGCCCAGGGCAAGAACGAACAGTCCGAAGTAACCCTGATAGGATTTGAAATCCAGCTTTCCGGCTGAAAGAGCCGCAGCTCCCCAGGCACCGAGAAGAGAGCCTGCTCCGAGGCTGAGGGCCAGAGGAAGAACAAGGCGTTTCATTTTCAGATAGTTGAAAGAACTGATGGCCGCAGAAAGTCCCACAAGGAACTGGTTCGATGCTTTGATGGAGTCCGTGATGGTTTTGCCCAGATCAGGTGCTGTCTGTTTGAATGAACCGGCATAACTTCCGAAGCCGAATACGCTCATGTGCCCCACGCCAGCCATCACGCCTCCGAATGCGCCCACGGTTGAAAAAATCCAGCCCACCCATACAGCCCATAAAAGAGCAAGAACCACGTTAACATTAGGTCCGCCGGGGATTCCCAGAAAACCTGCGGGTTTGCCTGGGTCAATCTGGCCTTTTCCCGTACCCTGGGGAGCGCCTGCAATGGCTCGTTCAAGCTTGTTCCCTTTTGCGGCAAACTGAGGTTTGGCCGCAGCTTCAACGGTGGGAGGGACAACCGCCTGTGCAGAAGCATCAGCCGCTGGAGCAGATGCATCAACTGTCGGTGCCGGGGCTTCCGTTGCCGGTACAGCAGCATCAGATGCTACGGCTGCGGGGTCCGCAGGCTGGGCCGGTGCTTCCACAGCAACCGGATCAGTTGTTGGGGTGACTTTCGTGTCTTCGGCCCAGACGAATGTCAGAGACAGAGCCATGAGGGCAAGCCCGATGACGGAAAACGTGATAAACTTACGTGGTTTGTGCATGTTCCTCTCCTTAAATCAGTCCATTATATATTAATCAGTTTTCTACTTTTTCGAATTTTACCATGGGGCAGCCTGAGCACACGTCGAGACCGGGCCAGGGCTGGCCGCCTTTTCCAAGAAGGGACGGACCGCCCGTTGTTTCAATGCGTTTAACCAGCTGCTCAACGGTGGGAATAATCTGATCACCGGGAATGAAAAGATTCATGTAGTTCATTTCCGTTTTGCCCGAAGCTTTAGAACCGGCACACATGGTGGTCATGTTGGCGGTGTTTTTGTTGAAAGTATAGACGCTTCCCGAACAGACCGCCGAATTGGGTGTGGCGAAAAAGGTCAGGTTGGGTTTGTTCATGGCTCCCATATAGTCGTTAAGAACATGGTAAGCCTGATAAGGTGTGACCATGAGGAACACCACGCTTGGAGCAAAACCTGCGGCTGCATCGAATTTTTCCAGAGGGGCCATGTAGATCCCTTTACACGCTCCTTCGGCAAGGCGCTCCTTTTCCTGTGGAGCCTGCCAGGACAGGTCAGAATCGATCAGGTATTTCTCGTGGTTTTTTCCGTCTATCTCCTTTTCAAGGGGACGGAATCCGAACACAGGCTGGGCGTTTTTGCACAAAAGACGGTCCTTGTCCATGAAAAGGGCGTGTTTGGCAGAGCGTGCCGCTGCAAGATACTGGCAGTATGATAATTTGGCTTTGGCCGAGTGGGTCACAGCCAGAGAGCCTTTTTCCGATTCATCGAAAACGAACCGGATGCCCACGGGATCGTAATCAAGCCTGAAATTCCAGATGAGTGTTTCCATCGCTTCGGTGTAATTCATGTTGTTTGTCTCCATATAATGAACGTTGTGTGTTGACCGGCGGCATAAAGAGCAAATTCCATACCATGGGTGTTTGATTATCCGTGTGGGTTCCTATCCATATCTTGGAGCCCAAAGCCTTGCTATTCCAGAGTTTTAAACTCGATGACCTTTTTAATAAAACCCGTATACCTGCAATGAATGTTCTTTTATGGGGGCTACCTGCAATAAAAATATTGCTGTGACTATAAACTATGGCATACAATAAAAACCATGGAATCCGGGCTTATTCGTTGAATTGGAGTTGGGTGCATATTTTTTTATGCACACCTTGCCCGCATTATGGTCGTTAACATTGCAGCGGTGCAAAAAAATAATCCGGCAAAGGTGTCCGTATCTTTTGATGATCCATACTGTTCTGAATGATTCTATTTCTGTGGCATATGGATTGCTGATTGAACTATAACGGCAATGCCGTTTCCTTAAGATATTTAACCGGCGAAACGTTGTAGGGCGACCAGCGGGTCGCCCCTTTGGTCATCGCGAAAATCAAAATGAGCAAGGATCGGATCATGAAAAAATACAATGTCATTTTGTTTTCAGCCCTGTTTTGTCTGATATCGGCTCTCGTGCCAGGCGAACTCCTTGCTATCCAGGCCCATGGGGGCAACGAGGGCATTGTGGTCCATCAGTTGGGGCATATTTTTTTCTTCGTGTCCATGGGGGCCTTTGTTTACTGGCTGAGAGAAGGACGTATTCTTGGTCATGCGGGCTGGTGGTATATTATGGTGTTCGCCCTGCTCATGGGGGTGTGGAATCTTGATGTGCTCCTGATGCACTACCTTGATGAACAGGGGCATTTAATCGAAGTGACCAAAACAGGCCCTTGGACGGTGATGATAAAAAGCGCAACAGGTTCCGATATGTTGTCCATGGTTTATTATCTTGGGAAACTGGACCATCTGCTCTGCGTTCCGGCCCTTTTTTTCCTTTATCTGGGCTTGAAGCGGATCAAGAGTTCCCTTGAATCGGGCAACTCAGGCAAGGAGATATGATGACACTGAGCTATCTTCCCATATTTGTTGTGGATGTCGTAGGCTCGCTTGCCATGATCATTCTGGGCTTGCTCTGCTTGCGGCTTGCCCTGAATATCCGATCCCACGACAAAGGCAACGCGATATGGATTTATCTGGCCTGGGTCTGTTCCGGGCTGGTGATTTTTGCTGTGTCCAGAAGCACCGGGCATATCGTGAAGCAATTGCTGATCCTTGATGGTTTTGATGAGGTCTGGGTGGCCATCCAGCCCTATTCCGGGGCTGTGAACACCATGGCTCTGATTCTTGTGGCCTCCATCACCTTGTTTTTTCGTCAGATCTGGAAAATATACAAACAGATTCTCAAAGACAAACGAGCACTTCAACTGGCCCACGAGGAACTGATGTCTCTCAACCAGAATCTGGAAGCCCGTGTGGAAGAGCGAACCCGTGACCTTGCGGCAGAATCGGCCCAGCGGATGTCCCTTGAAAAACACATGGCCCAGACGGAAAAACTTGCGGCCATCGGCGAACTGTCCGCTGGCGTGGCCCATGAGATCAACAACCCTCTGGGTGTTATTCTAGGGTATTGTCAGCTTCTGATACGTGCCGAAACCACCGATTCCGAGAGGAAGGACGATCTTAAAACCATTGAAAAACATGTCAAACACTGCCAGCAGATTGTGGCTGATCTTCTGAGCTTTTCACGAAGTGCTGGCACTGAGAAGGCTCCATGTGATGTTCATCAGATCCTTGATGATGTGATCGAGTTTATAAGCAAACACACGGATTTAAGTCATATGGACGTGGTGAGAAAATACGATCAAAGTTTGCCGCAGCTCCATCTGAACAGGGAAAAAATCAAGCAGGTGTTCATCAATCTTGTGATGAACGCCAGATACGCCATGGGCATGGGAGGAGTGCTGACTCTGGAAACACAGTATTCAGAGGCTGACCGACGGGCGGTGATACGGATTGCCGACAATGGCTCCGGCATTGCCGAAAGCGATATCACCCGTATTTTTGACCCTTTTTTCACCACAAAACCCACAGGTCAGGGAACGGGCCTTGGGTTATCGGTAACATACGGAATCATCAAAGACCATGCTGGAGACATTCATGTGGACAGCCGGTTGGGCGAGGGGAGCACGTTCACC
This sequence comes from Desulfobacteraceae bacterium, assembly GCA_041660385.1. GTDB lineage: Bacteria > Desulfobacterota > Desulfobacteria > Desulfobacterales > Desulfolunaceae > DYJE01. Next base: position 68,720 of record JBAZWJ010000021.1, read on the forward strand.
CTCTTTCTCCCCGCACACTAAACACGATAAAGGACCACCATGAAACATGCCATATTGATAATCGATGACCAGCCGGACATGCTTCATTTGCTGTCGAGAACCCTGGCTCCCGAGCTTGATGCCCGCATTGTGATCGCCGGATCAGCGGATGAGGCATTAAAAATTCTGGAACAGGATGGGTTTGATCTTGTGCTGTCGGATATCAAAATGCCGGGAATGGACGGTCTGGAACTCCTCCGTCGAATTAAAGACAACAGGCCGGATCAGACCGTGGTGATGATGACGGCTTTTGGCAGTATTGACATGGTGATTCACGCCATGAAAATAGGGGCTTACGATTTCATCACCAAACCTTTTGACCACGACACCCTGGTGGTGAGTCTGAAAAAAGCACTGGAACGGAGCAGCCTTCTCAAAGAAAACCGCATGCTTCAGAGGAGCTGTTTCAGCGGAGAGCTTCATCAGGATCTGGTGGGTAAAAGCGTGGCCATGAAAAAGGTTTATGAAACCATCACCATGGTGGCGGGAACGGACGTCACCATCCTTATCACCGGGGAATCGGGGACGGGGAAAAATCTGGTGGCACGGGCTATTCACGGCATGAGCGAGCGTCGTAGCGGGCCGTTTATCACAGTGAACTGTCCCACCGTTCCCGAGGCCATCCTGGAAAGCGAACTGTTCGGCTACAAAAAAGGAGCGTTCACCCATGCCACCGGCAACAAGTCCGGCCTTTTTCAAGAAGCGGAAAACGGCACGATTTTTCTCGATGAAATCGGCGAGATCAGTCCATCTATCCAGACCAAATTGCTCCGGGTTCTTCAGGACAAGGAAATCAAACCTCTGGGCGACACCCGGGTGATCAGGGTGAACACCCGGATTATCGCCTCCACCAATCAGAACTTGCCCGAGTTGATCAGAAAAGGTCTGTTCCGCGAGGATTTCTATTACAGGCTGAACGTACTGCCCATCACTATGCCGCCTTTACGTGAGCGGGTGAAGGATATCCCCCTTATCTCAAACCATCTTCTGGAGAAACACTGTCAGAAACTGGGAAAACCCATGAAATCATTGTCTCAGGAACTCTTGGATGCCCTCATGGCAAATCCCTGGGAAGGCAATATCCGGGAGCTTGAAAACGTGATCATCCGGGGGATTCTTTATTCCGAATCTTCAATTATCACGGTGGCTGATGCCGGGCTTGCCGATTCACGCACATCCTTTGTCATGAGAGATGCTGCTTTCGACGGAACCCTGTCCTACAAAGATGCCAAAGAAAAGTCACTCATCGAATTCAACAAGCGTTTTCTTTCAAACCACCTCAACGAATGCCAGGGAAACATCAGCCAGGCCGCCCGGAATATGGGCCTGGAACGCCAGGCTCTCCAGCAGATTATGAAACGGTTCGATATTCGGGGTGATGATTTCAGAAAGGAATAACGTCTCTGGGATCACTGAGTCACATTCAGCGGCCCCAGAGAGAAAAATGTTACTGTATCACATGGAAATGTTGAACAGTTTCTCCGCATTGTTCCCAAGAATATCCGCCTTATCCTCAGCCGATATGCCTGATGTGTCAATGTCCTTGAAATAGCGGGACGGTTTAAGCAAGGGATAATCACTGCCGAAAAGGATCTTACCGGGACCGGCCAGTGTGAGCGCTGCCTTGTAAATTGAAGGGTCGTAAAGGAAAGGCGACGCGGCCGTGTCGTAGTAGATGTTTTTGAGGACTTCTTTGGCTTCCCGTTTCAGCAGATTGAAAAAGAAAATTCCGCCGCCCCAGTGGGCGAGAATGATGGTGTTGTTCGGGTAGGCCAAGGCAAGGTTATAAATCTGGGCCAGGGTGATGGGCGTTTTGCCCGGATACATGTGGCCCACAGGTTCATTGGTGTGGATAAGAACAGGGAAATTCTTCGCACCGCAAAGGGCCATGACCGGTTCCATTTTCTTGATGGCTTCGCTGTCAATGCCCGATTCGTAAAAGGCAAGTTCGCCGATGCCGGTGAGCCCGGCGTCAAGACAGCGCTGAGTTTCTTTTTCCACATCTTTGCCGGAAAGGTCAAAGCAGCCCATGCCGATCAGCCGGTCCGGGTATTTGGCCACGGCTTCGGCGATGCAGTCGTTGTTCAGCTTGAAGGAATCGGCGCTGACCCAGGGAAAGCCGAACACCACCGACTTGTCCACATTTTCTTCGTCCATGACCCGGATAAGATCATCAGCCCCAACCATTTTGGATTTGGGCGAATCGTAAAGCAGCTTGAATGCCGACTCGTTATGAAAAAAACGCTCTCTGTTTTCTATCATTGTTTTGGGGAATATGTGGGTATGAAAATCGATAATCATAATGGTCCTCTCCAAACTGATCGTTGCTGGATGACATAAGGGTGATTTCATATCAGGTGAACGCAAGGCATCTCCGTGAACGCCTGTCGACACCTTCATGGTTTCTAATCTCCATCGCACTGAATAGTCAATATGATAAGCTGTTTTTTTATGATATATCTTTCGAAAAAAGATGGGAAAAAGGATTTGACGGGTTTAACCCTTTGAACATGCAGGGAAAAACAAATGGAAATACCCATGAAAAATAGGGGAAATCATCAGGATGAGATCACAGTCTGCCGGGTGATGCGGGTGATGAACGGATGTGAACGCCATGTGGTGCTTATTGCGCCTGAAGTCCACTGGAACACCGGCAATATCGGCCGGACATGTTTGGGAGCCGGGGCGTTTCTCCATCTGGTTAAACCTCTGGGGTTCTCGTTGGGGAGCAAAGAAGTCAAACGGGCCGGTCTTGATTACTGGCACAAAGTGAAGCTCCATGTGTGGGACGATTACGGTTCGTTCGAAGGCGGGATGACACCCCAGAATGACGAGCTGGTTTTTTTTTCGAAAACGGGACGGCGAAGTGTTTTTGATCTGCCGACTTCAAAGCGATTGTTTTTGGTGTTCGGTTCAGAAACAAAAGGACTGTCTTCGACTTTTCTTGAAGCCAACGACCACAGGCTTTTCAATATTCCCATCACAGGCGATATCAGAAGTTTGAACTTGTCCACCGCCGTGGGCATTGCTCTTTATGAAAGTTTGAGGGGAACGGGTTTCGGAAATTTCTGGAGTGGGAATTATTAACACGGTAATAAATACATCAGTGAACGTCGGTAGGTCGGGCGGCTCACGCCCGACGATAATGGCGGGCGAAAGCCCGCTCTACTTCTTGAAGGAAGGGCATTGAAATATTGATGTATATTATTGCCGGTTTAATATGAAAGAATAGAGTCAGCTTTGGCGTGCAGTAGGTTTGGAACCCACCCCAAAAAGAGCGCGTCTCTTGGTCATATCCTAATATTTAAACATCAAAAGGCTAAAAAGGGGGCCACACATGAAAACCATCCACCCTGATATGGAAAAGCTTCCGGACATATTCTCAAAGCTTCCCATGGACAAACCCATTGTCATGGTGAATCTTCTGAAGTTCAAGGAAATTGCCGTTTACAAGGACGGACCGGCGGATTATTCGGGCCGGAAAGCGTATGGGTATTATGCTGAAACGCTTGTGACCATGCTGAAAACCTATGGCGCCAGTGTGGTTTATCTGGGTGATGTCCATGGATTGCTGATTTCGCCGCCGGATGAATCCTGGGACGAAGTTCTTCTTGTCAGGTATCCTTCTGTTCCTGTGTTCATCGAGATGGTCGAATCGCCATCCTACAAGGCCGTTGTAAAGCACAGAACCGCCGCTCTTGAGGATTCAAGACTGATTGCAACTGTTGAGACAGCCGGATTGTAAACATAAAATGAATGATAACAACAGGTCGTAGGGGCGACCCGCTGGTCGCCCTGTCCCGCGTAACCATAAACGTTTATTGTAAATCGGTGTGGGCGACCAGCAGGTCTCCCCTACAACGTATCGCCGGTTACATATTAACCCGGCAATAAAATACACCCAGTAGGTTGCTGCCATAAACCAACAACAACCTGTTGGTCTATTTATTTGCCGGGTTAATATATCTAAAGCAAACGGCATTGAGCTATAGTTTTTGACAACCGCTGCGTTTTTGGCTATGAATCAAATCCATACTGAAAAAGTGGAAATCACGCCGTAACATTCCAAAACCATACGAGGAGAAAGGCATGAAAGACAGCGACGCCGGGCCATCCCTGTTTATTCAGTTTGCAGGGCAGGGTGTGAAGTATATGGACGACCTGAGACGGATATACACATCGACCCCCGGTATCCGCCCGTTCATGATGGAGGCTGTTGCCGAAATCAAGCGGCAGGCGTCTGCGTATGACGATTCCCGGACAGGTTTTTTTGAAAAAGGGCTTGATGTGGACCAGTGGATCATTTCACCTGAAAAAACCCCGGACATCGCTTATCTTCTTTCATCGACCCTTTCCCATCCATTGATTTATCTTACCCAGATTTCGAGTTATCTTTCTCTGGTTCTTGGCGGGATGGATCAGGAACGGCTCCTGGCCAATACCCACAGTGCCACAGGTTTTTCAACGGGAATTGTGGCAGCCATTCTGGTTTCGCTGGGGCTTCCTTATGATGATTTTATCCGCGAAGCACTGAAAGTTCAGGCCATGTTTTTCTGGCAGGGTGTCAGATGTCAGGAATCCATGCTGACATTCGGGGTGAACCCCAAGCTTTCGGCAGACCTTCTGGAGTCAGCTGAAGGCAGCCCAAGCTGCATGGCCAGCGTTACGAATCTTCCCCGCAGCCGTCTTGACGAGGCCATTTCCCTTTTTTCAGATTTGGGGGCGGTTTATCCGGCCTACGAGCTTTTTCCCGGACGCTGGATCATCGCAGGGCTTCCCGACGATCTTGAGGCGTTTAACGGATTTTTGAAAGAACGGTATGCTGCCAATAACGTGGCCTGGAGATTTATTCCGTCAACCATCGGGGCTCATTCACCGTTTCTTGCCCATGCGAATGCCACATCTCCCAAGGACGCAAAAGCTCTCGGCATTTCCTTTTCAGGGCATGATATGAAAATCCCCGTTTGGTCAAACGATACGGGAGAAGATTTGAGAAATCTTGACCCCATCATTGATGAAGTCATGCGGGCGTATTTCCTCCATCCCGCTTATTTCAGACGTCAGATCAAGCCGGTACTGCCACCCACAGGAATCCGTTACGTTCTTGATTTTGGCCCGGGAACCGGAGTGGCCACACTTACAGAAAATCACAGCGCCCGCTCCGGCGTTCAGGTGGTCCGCTGCACCATTCCTCTTGGCCGGAAGATATTGTTCGACGAGGTGTTACCTAAGCTGCCGTTGTAGGATGACTATGACTGATGTCGGACGAAATCCGCGTTCCTGGGGATTCTCCCTGGCTTTACCCGATAGATTTTACACAGCAAGTAATTATTAAGCCTCAACACATAGTGACAGGATTCTTGAACATCGAACATCGAATAATGGCAGAACCACCTCTGCCGCTTTCATGAAGCATTCCGGGGAGAATCCCCGGAACGAGGGGCTGTTGCGCGATGCGATTACCCTGCCAGAAGAACCGATAGAGACAAGCTCAGGGTTTCATTAACTTACAATGAGTTGTTAACCCGCCAGACCCTGAGCGAAATTCAACTCCTCTTTGACCAGTTCACTTGAAATTGCGTTTTGACTGATTTCAGACAGATGGTGTTTTGCTTCATCCCCGCCGATTCTGCCGATGGCCCAGGCTGCCATACTCTGAACACGCTCATCCTGGTTTTCTCTGAACGCACGGGCGAGTTCAGGTATGAACTTCGGATCGCGGCTGTTGCCCATGACCCTTGCTACATTCATTTTCCAGCGCCAGATATCTTCGTAGGACATATAGAACATGTGGGGCCAGATTTTCGTTTCGAAATAATTTTTGTCCATGTGGAGAAGGGAGACCAGGTTGAAATTATCAGCTTTGACCACCACCTTTTCATTTATGGGAAGATCGTTGGCAAGCCATGCCTGGTTACGGGGGCAGACATTCTGGCAACGGTCACAGCCATAGACGAACATGCCCATGGGTTCACGGAATTCACGGGGCGTGATTCCCTGACCAAAGTAACTGAGGAACGAGATACATTTCCGGGGGTCTATGCGGCTGTTGCCTTTCAAGGCCCTTGTGGGACAGGCGGCGATACAGGCGTTTCTGCACCATTCAGGGCAGTTGGTTTCGATGGTGGGATTGCCGGGTTTGAAATCATGATCGACCACCACGGCAATGGGCAGAGTCCATGAACTCTGTCGGGCCACGCAGTTGGAATAGAACAGACAGTTCTTTCCAAATGATCCTATACCCGCTCTGGCCGCTGCAACCCGGTGGGGAAGGTTGAACGGAACTTTGGAGTCGATGCCGTTTTCCCTCAAGTATGCTCGGAATGCTTTGATTCGAAGGCTCAGGCCGTCATGTGTCACTCGGTCGTCATCCAGATAACACCGGCCAAAATGCCCTTCAACGCTTCTGGGATAGGATTTTTTGAAATACAGTTCAAGAAGAACGATGATGGATTTTGCGCCGGGCAGAATGGTTGACGGGTCTGTTCCGTTCTTGAGGTCAAGGCCCACCTTATCAGCCCAGCCGTATTCGTCCGGCATGGATTCAAGCAGCTGTTTGTGCTCGTTAAATGGCTCAGCCGAGGTGAAACCCGTATCTGCAAATCCTAATTCTCTGGCTTTGTCAATGATGTCCTGTTCGGTGATCATGTGTGCGTTCTCCTTGTTTCAAGTGTTTTGATTTATATTGATATACACCTTGCTTTGAATTTCTGAAAGTGGCATAAAGGACATTGTAGATAGGTGATCGGGCAATTAAGGGGCTCGGAAAATATTAATTTACCTGGATCGCGCCCGGATTCAGAGGCAGATTTTGCACGGGTTTCGCTCTCAAGACCGCAGGCGTAGCCAGAGCTACGTTGAGGATCTTGAGAGTGAGGCACGGGCAGAATATGACCTGAAGGCGGGTTGCGTGATGGTAAATTAATATTTCCCGAGTCCCTAAAGGAGGTGTTGACATGCGCGTTGCAATTCTCGTTCTTGAGCATTCGGCTCCCACCGGGGCTCTTGTGGTGTGGGATATGATTTCCATGGCAGGGACGGCACGTTCGGCGGCAGGGGAGAATTATTCCGACACGGCGTGTCAAACACATATCGTCTCGATTGATGGCAAACCCATAAGTTACTCAAATTTTATGGAGATCAAACCCCATGCATCCATAGACGAAGCAGGGGCTGTTGATATGATAGTCGTTCCGTCAGGTGGTTACCGAGTCAACCGCTTGAGCCGCTACCCTGAAAAATTGAAAGAGTGGATTGTAGCGAACCACGAGAAAGGTGTGCCTGTTGCCGGGATTTGTACTGGCGTTTTTCTTCTTGCGGAATCCGGAATTCTCGATGGCAAAATGGCCACCACTCACTGGGCGTTCAGCGATGTTTTCAGAAAACAGTTTCCCAAGGTTTTGTTTTCGCCTGAAAAAATGATCACAAAGGACCAGGGCGTGTTCTGTTCCGGGGGAGGAAGCGCCGGTGTGGATCTGACCCTTTTTCTCATTGAAACGTATATGGGTGAACAACAAGCCCGGCGTCTCTCCAAAATGCTGCTTCTGGAGCGCGGCAGGGACGACCAGAGTCCATACATGGAAAGCCGTTTTAACAAGAATCATCAGGATGGTTACATTTTGAAGGCTCAGCAGTATATTGAAAATAAAATTGCAGACAATCTGGCCATGGACCATGTGGCCGATCATGTGGGGATGAGCCTCCGAAACTTCAAGCGAAGGTTCAAGGCAGCCACAGGCGAAGCCCCTCTTGCCTATCTTCAGAAGCTCCGCATGGAAAAAGCTAAAATAATTCTTGAACGTGACGATATAAGTATAAATGTCCTCGCAGAAAAAGTGGGTTATGAGGACCTTGGTTTTTTTCGCAAGCTTTTCGCCCGGCACACCGGGGTTAGCCCAAGAGATTACCGCAAGCGCTTCAGAAATTGTGAATCATGAAGGACGCACGTCTCCCCTTATCGCCGTTATTTATGTAAAAAATATGTATCCAGCGTTGTATTTTTGTGGAATAATATCCCCAATAATTTGTTTTTATTGCTTTTGTTGTGCGTGTGTAAAAAACTGAGCGGCGTTCAACAAATTGAATATATTGGGATGTAACAGGCGGGGGTCTGTTTGCATAAATATTGCATATGTATATCTGTGCATTAGGGGGAAATTGAAACAATTTTTTGGGAGGATAGACCATGATGATCAATTTGTCAGACAAAGGAGGACGTCGTCTTGAAGGTGACAGACGCCAGTTGACCGATCTGGATTACAACCCGGACCGGCGAGCAGGGATTGACAGACGCATCAAAGGTGAAAGGCGTGCATTAGACCTGGGTACACAATCCGTGGGAGAACGCCGTGTGATTTATGAATTGTTAAGTGCTTGATTTGATTTGTTTTGAAATGTTTTTTCTGCCGGATTCTGCATATCATACCGGAATCCGGCAGATTTTTTTTACCCTTGAACAACCTCTTGCTGAACGGTTGAATTATCGGCGGTCTTATCCCTCCGGCAAAGCTTTACGAACAAGATCAAGAATGTCGTCCATGGGAATTCGTTCATGGGTTTTCGCGACGAAACCGGTCTTATGGGCGAATTTGATATCTTTGTGGCCTTCGAGGACTGAGAAATTCACCTCCGGAAAATGATCAAAGCGGCACATTTTCCACCCTTTACCCCTGCTGTCATGGGTGAGAAGCACGGCGGCCGGGTTTTCCAGTGTTTCGTTGAATTCCTGTGAGCCGCACGTCTTGTCCGTATGGCCAATTACCACGGTATGCCCACCAATGGTTACCTTTTTGCATTTTGCCCAGAATTTAAACTGAGATGCCATATCCGCTGCGTTTTTAATCATACTGATTCCGAATGACCGCATGAGAGGCGTACAGGCCATGGGGTCTGCCGCAAACAGCTCAAGGTACCATTCTTCAAAGGGGCTGTAAGTAATACGCAACCGTTGAGTACCGATTTCAGCCCCGGTTTTTACCGGCCCGAACCGGTCAATTTTATCTTTGAAATCGAACCAGGGAAGGGTTCTTAGATCCTCGGCAAGTCCCAGGTAGTCTGAAACAAGCACGAAACTTGCGGCATGGTCTATGTCCTGGTGGTGGTCGAAGTTCTTCAGTTCGGGTTCAAGTCTTTCGCCGATGTCCACAACCCAGATATCCGGGTTGTTTAGCTCCTCAATTTTCGGTTCCCTGCGTTCTACCCTGAACGTCTCGCCAGGCGTTTTCGCAAGAATGAGCGAGATGGCGAAAAATTCGTCGAAATGCGCCGAGCCCGGGTGGGTAATAATAAGATTACTCATACTTCCTCCAAAATACACGATCAACTGCGCCCTTGTTTTCATCATCCTGAGGATGGGGAAACGTCGCGTATCCTGTGCTGAAATTTGTTACGAATTTATGAAATCATTTTATAGAAATCAAAGGCCTGTTGTCAGATGCGCCATCTCGCTGCGAGTCGTTCCTGATGGGTATTCGTAATTGTCGAACAATGGCCGTGATTGTCAAAATCCCTTAATCAAAAAGAAAAAGTACCCTATCAAAATGTTCTCAGTTATTCAAACGGAATTTTATCAGGCTTCTTTTTTTGGCGTCGTGAGCTGGTAAACCATTCGTCTCACATGGATATTTGACTTTGAATCCGGTATAGGATATGAAACATTTTCTTTTAACAACAGATTCGGGGTACGAGCATGGGTTTGATTTCATACGTCATGGACAAGGAAAAAGAAATTTTTCCAGAAAATAGATACAGCCATCAATCAGGTCAAACACGGCACATACAATTTTCTTTTTGTCCGATATCTGGACCGTTTTGAAAGGGAATTTTCCGGTGCCCTTGCCGCTGCGGTCACCAACGCCCTTTTCAACGAAAAACCTGTTGGAAAGACAGCGGAAGACTTTCTTGCTTCAAACCGCGAAATTGTTCAGAAAGAGCTGTTTGCCCTTAAAGGTGACAACTCCATCGGCTTCCTGGTGGCTGACGCCGTTCAGACCAAAGCCATGCTGATATTCGGAAGCCAGAAGTCCGGCTCCATGGACCATGATTTTGGAAAAGCATACGACGTCCTGATCAAGCTTGATTTCATCAAGAAAAAAGAAGACGTGAGTCAGCCGAGACTGTTTATGCTCAAAGCGGCAAAGTACTTTACAAAAAGTTTGAAGACCGTGAAGTACAAGTAACACGTTTATAAATCTTTCAACGGGTGTGTTTTTTTAATGCACCTGTATTCCAATTAACCACCCTGTTTATATTAACAGTGAACATTCCCTGTTGGAGATGTTTCTGGCCAGCACACTTTCCTGTCCAACCTGAAAACGACACCGCCCAGCGGCATAGCCGTCAGGCTAAGGTTTTAAATAATACAACCAGCATCGAATCCCAAAGGGATTCAGCATCATAGCCCAGGGTTGCGGCAACGCCGCTACCCTGGGATCACCGGCGAACATCCCCATCCCCAAAGGGGTTGCGTCTGGATATGGGCGGTTCATGCGAATGTTACGCAACCCCGTTGGGGTTGAAAATCATAATCGGCAATGTCCCAGGGTAGCATCGCCGCGACCCTGGGCTTTATGACGCAGCCCCGTTGGGGCAAAATTTAGCCTGACAGCTTGCGCCCAGCGGCTGCATGTCTTCGCTTTCGCCGTAATGATCGTTAAAAAGCCCTCTTTGATGAGACTCTTATCCCATTTATCGCACCACAATATTGGCCCGGATGAGCTTTGTTGTGCTGGAAAGGCTTCGGAATAAATTTCAAATTCAAGTTGATTTGCTGTTGAATGGAGGTTTCAAACCATGTTGTTCGGAAAGACTACACAACGGCGGTTGTTTTATGGCATGAAAAGTTTCAATCCTTGTTGTTTTGGAAAGGCTTCGGAAAGACCACCCGCCCGATGCCGGTTCGGATCATACCCCGCAGTTTCAATCCTTGTTGTTTTGGAAAGGCTTCGGAAAGTTGCGTTATAGATAGCCGGGCCACCATACACAATCGAGTTTCAATCCTTATTGTTTTGGAAAGGCTTCGGAAAGAACTCCTTCTGTATATGTATTCATATCAATCCCTTAGTTTCAATCCTTGTTGTTTTGGAAAGGCTTCGGAAAGCATACACGGCAACCGTTGCAGGTTGAGGGGATAAGTTTCAATCCTTGTTGTTTTGGAAAGGCTTCGGAAAGCCTTCCAGGTGCAGATATTGCCTTCCTTATCCACATGTTTCAATCCTTGTTGTTTTGGAAAGGCTTCGGAAAGGTAAAAATAATTGTTGTTTGACGTTACAAGACTGTG